>NZ_CP139304.1:790000-1390000 GCF_034092415.1 Prochlorococcus sp. MIT 1341
CCTCTGTGTGCCAAGGTATCCACCGTGAGCCCTTTGTAGCTTGACCAAATTAACCTCTATAGCTGTCTACGCAGTTGAAGGCGTATTTCTCGTTGATTCATATTTTCTTAAAACCCAAGACAGAAAATCTGACTAAAAGCAAAGAAAAAGAATCAAAGATCGAACTCTTTATGATGATATTACATAAAAAGAAAAGCTATAGAGTCTCTGCTCTTGCTCAGAAATAACACTATTTTAGTTTAAGTCTTTAATTTAAAAAATAAAGATTTAAACGGTAAAACAATGCATCCATGAGATGCTTTATTTTTTCCAGACTCACTATGCAGTTGTCAAGGTTCTGCTGAACATCTCTCTTTCCTTTTTTAGGAATGAAATGAGCCCAGCGTCCTTTCAACCTTGCCAAAATGGCATGGTATGAGAGGAAGCTAGGTTCCAATCAGCTAATCATCTAAATCACGTCTCATAAAGGTCCTCTAACTAAATCGTGGAAAGGGGTCGGCCAGTGGAGGTAAGCGGACTCGAACCGCTGACATCCTGCTTGCAAAGCAGGCGCTCTACCAGCTGAGCTATACCCCCAACACCGAATGGGCCATCCTGGACTTGAACCAGGGACCTCACCCTTATCAGGGGTGCGCTCTAACCACCTGAGCTAATGGCCCAGGAGTAACCCTTATGGGGTGTGACCTAGACAAGTTTAGGAACTGAAATTAATACTTTAAATTATTCATTTAATGAATAACGGTCTAGTTAATTAATCTGAGGTACCGATCGACCTAAGGTGACAGGATCTTGGTCTAATAATAGTTAAATCAAACATCAAGATCAGTTATTTGTCTCCCTGTTAGGAGGTGATCCAGCCGCACCTTCCGGTACGGCTACCTTGTTACGACTTCACCCCAGTCATCAGCCCCACCTTCGGCGTCCTCCTCCACAAGGGTTGGAGTAACGACTTCGGGCGTGGCCAACTTCCATGGTGTGACGGGCGGTGTGTACAAGGCCCGGGAACGTATTCACCGCAGTATGCTGACCTGCGATTACTAGCGATTCCTCCTTCACGTAGGCGAGTTGCAGCCTACGATCTGAACTGAGCCACGGTTTATGGGATTTGCTAGCTCTCGCGAGTTTGCTGCCCTTTGTCCGTAGCATTGTAGTACGTGTGTAGCCCAGGATGTAAGGGGCATGATGACTTGACGTCATCCACACCTTCCTCCGGTTTATCACCGGCGGTCTCTCTAGAGTGCCCAACTGAATGCTGGCAACTAAAAACGTGGGTTGCGCTCGTTGCGGGACTTAACCCAACATCTCACGACACGAGCTGACGACAGCCATGCACCACCTGTCACTGCGTTCCCGAAGGCACCCTCCAATTTCTTAGAGGTTCGCAGGATGTCAAACCCTGGTAAGGTTCTTCGCGTTGCATCGAATTAAACCACATACTCCACCGCTTGTGCGGGCCCCCGTCAATTCCTTTGAGTTTCACACTTGCGTGCGTACTCCCCAGGCGGAACACTTAACGCGTTAGCTACGACACCGAGGGGGTCGATTCCCCCGACACCTAGTGTTCATCGTTTACGGCCAGGACTACAGGGGTATCTAATCCCTTTCGCTCCCCTGGCTTTCGTCCATGAGCGTCAGTTATGGCCCAGCAGAGCGCCTTCGCCACTGGTGTTCTTCCCGATATCTACGCATTTCACCGCTACACCGGGAATTCCCTCTGCCCCTACCACACTCGAGCCCAACAGTTTCCACTGCCTTGATGGAGTTAAGCTCCACGCTTTAACAGCAGACTTGAAAGGCCGCCTGCGGACGCTTTACGCCCAATAATTCCGGATAACGCTTGCCACTCCCGTATTACCGCGGCTGCTGGCACGGAATTAGCCGTGGCTTATTCCTCAAGTACCGTCAGATCTTCTTCCTTGAGAAAAGAGGTTTACAGCCCAGAGGCCTTCATCCCTCACGCGGCGTTGCTCCGTCAGGCTTTCGCCCATTGCGGAAAATTCCCCACTGCTGCCTCCCGTAGGAGTCTGGGCCGTGTCTCAGTCCCAGTGTGGCTGATCATCCTCTCAGACCAGCTACTGATCGAAGCCTTGGTGAGCCATTACCACACCAACTAGCTAATCAGACGCGGGCTCATCCTCAGGCGAAATTCGTTTCACCTTTCGGCATATGGGGTATTAGCGGCCGTTTCCAGCCGTTATCCCCCTCCTGAGGGCAGATTCCCACGCGTTACTCACCCGTCCGCCACTAACCCGAAGGTTCGTTCGACTTGCATGTGTTAAGCACGCCGCCAGCGTTCATCCTGAGCCAGGATCAAACTCTCCGTAGTAGATCAAGCCCTTTTAGTTGTTGACCAAAGATCAACTCGTTCAACTTGATTTGCTCCACCCAATCCAAAGCGCTGACGCCAGTTGGAAAAGTTGTCGCCTCCTTCTTCTGACAGAAGGGTTCTATTAAGAGTGCACTTCAGAATCTCTTCATTCGTGACTTTCCAGGATCTTGGATCCGGTAGTTGAAAAACCAGTTACGTAATTTCAGAAGAATAATTTGCCGTGAGAGCGAATTATTCTTCCTGTAACTAGGGTTGTTCAACAAAATTTCTTTTGACGGGACCTCACACCTTTATCACTTATCAATTCAAACCAAATAAAGTTGAAGCTATACAGCTCAACTCCTAAGGCCTAAACGCGACAAAAGCGTCAGTTCCTAAACTTTTCGATTGTCCAGGTTCTGCTCTTCAACTCCTTGACAGGAGCTTTAGAAGCCGCGACTCAAAAAAGCCGCTTATAAAACTTACAACACCAAAGGAATTAACATCCTGGTCTTGTAAGAACCCACCCGCATAGCCTGGGCTGTTGCCCAAACTGCCTGATGGGATGCACTTCAGAGCTCAGCTCCTTGCACATCTCTACAACATAGACCATTAAGGGACTCAAAGGCAACAAAATAAATCTTGAATCATCTGAAGACTTCCTTTAAGTGGGCGAATCGGGAGTTATAACAATAATCAGGGCGGACATAGCTTTGATTAAATAGCAAAGGACTTCGGTCAAAAGAACAAACCGGTTCGTGCTCACTCAAATGAAACCCAAGTAATCATGAGGGCTAAAGAACATTTCAAGCAAAATGAGAATTTACACAAAACCAAATCTGGTGGGCGTCGTTGCAGTACTTGTACATCCTGCTAACAATGAAACAGCATTTGGCAATGACATAGGGGTTTATTAAATGGCAGAACGCTTCAGCCAAAAGCACAAACGAGTTCGCCCCAACTCAAATGAAAATCAAGTCATTAAAAGGGCCAAAGAGCATTTCGAACGAACTCTTATTGAAATTGGAGGAAGTCTGGCGGGCAGCGTGGCAGCACTTGAACACCCAGCCAACAATGAGGCTCTGAATTATGGGGAAATTTTCCTACGAGACAATGTCCCTGTGATGATCTACTTGCTTACTCAAAAGCGATACAGCATCGTCAAGCAATTTTTGAGTGTTTGCCTTGATCTGCAAAGTACTTCATATCAAACCAGAGGAGTCTTCCCTACAAGTTTTGTAGAAGAAAAAGGTGAACTGATCGCTGACTACGGACAAAGATCTATAGGTCGAATTACATCAGCAGACGCAAGCCTCTGGTGGCCAATATTATGTTGGTTGTATGTGAGACGAAGCGGAGATAACAACTTTGGTACAAGTCAAAAAGTCCAAAGGGGGGTTCAGCTTCTCCTTGACTTAGTTCTCCATCCAACATTTGAAGGCACGCCTGTTCTCTTCGTCCCAGATTGTGCCTTCATGATTGATCGACCAATGGATGTATGGGGAGCCCCTCTGGAGATTGAAGTACTGCTTTATGCATGTCTAAAAAGCTGCATTGAACTAATGGAATTAAGCAGAAAGGAGCAAATAAGTCGTTTATTAGATCAAAGACTTGTATTAACAAGGCAATGGGTTCATGATCTCCGCCAATTCCTGCTCAAACACTATTGGGTAACCAGTAAAACAATGCAGGTGCTTAGAAGAAGACCAACCGAGCAATATGGAGAAGATCAACATCAAAACGAATTCAATGTTCAGCCCCAAGTAGTTCCATCATGGCTACAAGATTGGCTTGAGAATAGAGGTGGATATTTAATTGGAAACATCAGAACAGGAAGGCCAGACTTTCGTTTCTACAGCTTGGGAAATTCTCTTGCATGCATGTTTGGAGTTCTAACTGCGCCCCAACAAAGAGCTCTTTTTCGACTAGTTCTCCACAACAGACAACATCTGATGGCCCAGATGCCAATGAGGATTTGCCACCCTCCAATGGAAGGGGCTGAATGGGAGAACAAAACTGGTTCAGACCCAAAGAATTGGCCTTGGAGTTACCACAATGGAGGACACTGGCCAAGTCTCCTATGGTTTTTTGGTGCCTCAATCCTCCTTCATGAAAAACGTTATCCAGATGCTGACGTGCTTCTAATGGGGCAAATGCGCGCACTATTAGAGGAATGCTATTGGAGCCAACTCAACCAATTACCAAGGCAAAAATGGGCTGAATACTTTGACGGGCCAACTGGAACATGGGTAGGTCAACAATCAAGGACATATCAAACCTGGACAATTGTTGGGTTCCTAATGCTCCACCATCTATTAAGAGTAAGCCCTGAAGACGTTTTAATGCTTGATATACAAGATCTAATTCAAGAGTAAATTATTAAGCAAAAAGCATTAACCTCAGTAAGTAAGAAATTTAATTAATCAAAAAAGTCCAAGTGTTAAAGACTTATCAATTGGCAATGTAGCTCCTATACCCAGATAAATAGTAACGGCCGTTCCAAACAGAAATACAACCATAGCAACTGGTCGCCTGAAGGGATTCTGGAATTTATTTACATTTTCTATAAAAGGAATGAGCATTAATCCTAGAGGGACAAGAGTTTGTAATGCTATTCCAAGCAATTTATTAGGTACTACTCTAAGAATCTGAAAGACTGGATACAAATACCATTCGGGCAAGATCTCTAATGGTGTCGCAAAGGGGTTAGCTTTGTCCCCTAACATTGCAGGGTCTAAGACAGCAAGTCCAACTACACAAGCAATTGTTCCAAGAATAACGACAGGAAAGATATATAAAAGATCATTTGGCCATGCAGGCTCACCGTAATAATTGTGACCCATTCCTTTAGAAAGTTTCTCTCTAAGCTTGGGGTCACTTAGGTCTGGCTTCTTGAGAATATGCATTGGATTAAAGCTGTTTAAGTGGAATCTAAAGGTCGTTTGAAGATGTTGAGTGGATCGATTAAAAGTAGGTCATCGACCTACAAAGGGCCAGAAATCCCTTGTTTCCTGATCATGAGGAAGTGCATCAACATAAATACTGCAAGAAGCCAAGGTAAAACAAATGTATGCAAGCTGTAAAAACGAGTAAGAGTTGCTTGACCAACACTCTCACCCCCTCGTAAAAGAACAACCATGAAATCTCCCACTACAGGAATTGCAGCGGGGACTCCTGAAACAATTTTGACAGCCCAATAACCCACTTGATCCCAAGGAAGTGAATAACCAGTCACACCAAAGGAAACAGTAATAACTGCCATGACCACTCCGGTTACCCAGGTGAGCTCACGAGGCCGCTTAAATCCACCTGTCAAATAAACACGAAACACATGGAGAATAAGCATCAAGACCATCATGGATGCACTCCATCGATGCACTGATCTGATAAGCCATCCAAAGCTGACATCAGTCATCAGATAACTAACCGAGCTATATGCTTCGGCGACTGTGGGCTTGTAATAGAAAGTCATTGCGAAGCCAGTCGCAAATTGAATCAAAAAACAAACCAAAGTGATGCCACCCAAGCAATAAAAGATGTTGACATGGGGGGGGACGTATTTTGAAGTGACATCGTCAGCTATGTCTTGAATTTCAAGACGTTCCTGAAACCAGTCGTAGACAGGTGAGGAGTTCGCCATGCACAGTTGGGCTTTATATAAAACGATTCTACTGAACGTGCCCCTAGTAATGTCTATGAGATGAAGCCAATGTCTTCAAAAAAGAGTCAATTTTCACGAACTCTGCAGCGAACCCTTTTTTCGCTAATGAGCTTAGTGCTTTGTTTATTCCTTTTTGGGACTAGTGCAAATGCGCTAAATGATGGTCAGCAACTTGTTTTAGAAAGTTGGAGCCTAGTTAATCAAGGATATATAAACCCAGAAAAATTCAATGAGGTCCAATGGCGAAAACTTCGACAAAAGGCCCTAGAAAGTCCTATCTCAAATTCTGAGGATGCTTATGCCGCCATTGAGAAAATGCTTCTTCCTCTTGGAGATCCTTACACCAGACTTTTAAGGCCCAATGACTACGCTGCAATGAAAGCGGGAAATATTGGCAGCGAAATTAATGGCGTAGGGCTTCAACTTGGAGCAAGACAAAACGATGGTCAAATCGTTGTAATAGCCCCACTTGAGGGGTCGCCAGCAGCAGAAGCAGGCGTTATTAGCGGAACAATCGTAGTAAAAGTAAACGGTGAATCACCAAGATTACTTGGTTTAGAAGCAACAGCAGCAAAACTCAGAGGAGAAATAGGTTCACAAGTTGTAGTAGAAGTTCAACCTCCTAATGCAGAAATCGAAGAATTAACTCTTGAGCGCAGAAGCGTTGATTTAAGGCCCGTAAGGACAAAACGTCTTAGAAACGAAACTCACACTCTGGGATATCTCCGAATCACCCAATTCAGTGAGGGAGTGCCGCAACAAGTAGAAGAAGCTCTTCAGGAACTATCTGAAAAAGATGTAGAAGGAATCGTCTTAGATCTAAGAAACAATTCAGGAGGCCTAGTAAGCTCTGGCCTCGCTGTAGCAGATGCATTTCTGAGTAATGCACCAATTGTTGAAACAAGAAACCGAGAGGGCTTAAAAGATGAAATACGTTCAGGAAAAGAAACCCTTTTCAACGGCCCTATGGTCACACTTGTAAATGGCGGCACTGCGAGTGCGAGTGAAATCCTTGCAGGAGCATTACAGGACAATGATCGTTCATTGCTAATAGGCAGTAAAACTTTTGGTAAAGGCCTAATTCAATCTCTTTCCACACTTACTGATGGAAGTGGCCTTGCAGTCACAGTTGCCGGCTATCAAACGCCTAGCGGCAGATATATCCAAAACCTTGGCATTGAACCAGATCGCATCCTTGATGAACCAGAACCACTAAACCCTGGAGGTGCAGAAGACAGGTGGTTAAATGATGCTGAATCAATACTGGGAGCAAATCTTGACCTCCAAAGCCTTGAAAACACATCGAAAGAACTAATAAGAAACGAGGAATATTCGGATGAAAAAATAAATCAAATTGATCCACTGCAAAACTCGGAAGCATGAGCCTCCGCACATATCACGATCCACTCCATCGAGGTATCAATCTAGACAGTAATAAGCCTGAGGAAGCCATGGTAATGGCTTTAATTGATACTGAACCCTTCCAAAGGCTCAGAAGAATTCGTCAATTAGGTCCAGCTTATCTGACTTTTCATGGTGCAGAATCCAGTCGTTTTACACATTCATTAGGCGTTTTCCAACTTGCTCGAAGAGCATTACAAAAACTTGAGAAGCATGCACCTTCCCTCTCTCAATATAGGGGGGTTTTGTTTGGTTCGGCCCTATTACATGACATTGGTCATGCACCACTAAGCCACACTGGTGAAGAGATTTTTGATATCGATCATGAGCAATGGTCAGCTCGAATTGTTAGAGAACACCCTTCTGTTTATTCCGCTCTAGAAAGCTTCTCCTCAGGCACAGCTGAATCTGTGGCTTGTCTTTTAAGCAAAGGAATAGCCCCTCAAAAAGTCATCAAATCTTTAGTCAGTAGTCAATTGGATTGTGATCGCTTGGATTATTTGATGAGAGATAGCCACAGCACTGGTGCAAGATACGGCCAACTAGATCTGGATCGCATCATTAATGCCCTCACAATTGCCCCCGACGGTGACATCGCTATCAACCCAAAGGGTCTAATGGCAGTTGAGCACTATCTAGTTGTTAGAGATCTGATGTACAGAACTGTCTACAACCATAGAAAAAATGAAGTTTGCAATTGGATTCTTGAACAAGTAGTTCGGACAGCACGACAAATGGGGGCAAAGAAAGTTTGGGCCGACACTGCGATGTCTAAATGGTTATGGAATCCAGCAGGAGTTGATTTGAAAAATTTCCTCGCAAATGATGACCTCCGAGCGGGATATCATCTTTTACGTTGGCAAGATGAGGCCCCAAATTATCTTTCTGAGTTATGCAGAAGATTTTTACAAAGAGATTTATTAAAAGCACTGCCTGTTGATCATCTTGAGAATAGCCAACAGCTAGAAATCCTATCCATATCGAGACAATTAACTCAAAAACAAGGTCAAGATCCTGATTTTTGCTGCGGTCTACGCCGTCAAAATTGGCATGGCTATTTGCCCTACAAAGGAGGGCTTCGCATTTGGGATGGAAAGAATCTCAGTGCTCTTGAAAAAAACTCAGCCTTAATTGAAAGCCTAATTACTCCAACCTCCTCCGCTTGGTTAATTCACCCTAAGGAGGTAAATAAAGCACTTGAAAATGAGCTCAAGTCATTCGAATCCCAAAGATAACCTCAGCCAACCTACAGAAACACCTTAAAAATGTCCGTGAACGTTAAAACTCAGACGATTACTCTCCCTCCGACTAGAGAAGTAGAGTGGAGAAGAATTCTCCCCAAATTAATAAGTGAATTAAAGCCAGGAAATACTGAGTTGAACTGTAATGACTGGGAGCTTGGAATTACAGAACTACAGCAAATAATCAATTCCATTCGTAAAGCAGGTTTAAATCTAACAAGAGTCTCCTCAAGTGTTCCATTGACAATTGTCAGCGCCGCCGCAATAGGCCATCAAACACATCTTGTCTCAAAAGAGCCATACAAATCTAATTACAAACATACCTTTAATGAGAGATCTAACACTAAAAAAAATTCCCCTAAAAAGCTCCTCTTTCATGAGGGCACATTGCGTTCAGGAGACCATTTGACAACCGAAGGAGATCTTCTTGTTTACGGAGATGTAAATCCTGGAGCAAGGATTTCTGCAGGAGGCGATGTGATGATTTGGGGAAAACTTAGAGGTATTGCCCATGCAGGTAAAAACGGAAACGAAACATCGAAAATCTCTGCATTACAATTAAGGCCTCTGCAGTTAAGGATTGCAGAAGTAATTGCAAGAGGCCCTGAGGAAAAGCCTCTTCAAGGTTTAGCTGAACAAGCAAGGTTAGTCGAGGGGAAGATCATCATTGAGCCTGCTAAAACCAGGTTTATTAATGAATAGCCCTTTCCCGAAACAACAAGAGAGAGTTGCTAAAGCCCTATCGCATGAATTTAGAGATACGTGGGAATGCAAACCTTATTTATTTTCTATTGGGCTTTTGACAAAGGCCAGCTAACCTTTCAACACTCTAATGTGCCCCGTGGCGCCAAATACAAGAATCATACTTATCTGCTCAGGCAAAGGAGGAGTCGGCAAAACGACTCTTACTGCGAACCTGGGAATTGCACTTGCCATGCAAGGAGTTAAAACTGTTGTGCTCGATGCCGACTTTGGGCTTCGCAACCTGGATCTTCTTCTTGGCTTAGAAAACCGAATTGTTTACACCGCTCAAGAAGTACTTGAGGAGGCCTGCAGACTTGACCAGGCGCTTGTAAAGCATAAACAGCAACCAAATCTCTCGCTCCTTCCGGCAGGGAATCCCAGGATGCTCGAGTGGCTAAAGCCTGACGACATGCAACGCATAGTCAAAATGCTCAAAGAGCATTTTGACTATGTACTAATTGATTGCCCTGCCGGTGTCGAAGACGGTTTTAAAAATGCCGTATCAGCATCAAAAGAAGCAATTGTAATTACAACTCCTGAAGTCTCGGCTGTAAGGGACGCTGATCGTGTAATAGGACTTCTAAACACCCATGGAGTTCAGCCTGTTCAATTAGTCCTGAATAGGGTGCGTCCAAAAATGATGGAAAGCCAAGAAATGATTTCGGTTGATGATGTAACAGACATTCTCGCCCTTCCATTACTTGGATTAGTTCTTGAAGATGAACAAGTCATCATTAGTACTAACAGAGGGGAACCTCTTACTCTTTCAGGGAAGAATTCACCAGCAGCTCGATGCTATTCAAATATTGCAAAGAGGCTGCAAGGCGAAAACATTCCACTAATTGACCCTTCTAAGGAGGGAGGAGGACTTCGTGACAAATTCCTCCGTTTGATGCAAACCAAGATCCTTTAAATAAATGACATTGCGCGACCTCATCAACAAATTGCTTGGGCGGCAACAATCGAGTGCATCAACTGCACGGGAACGCCTTCAACTCGTATTAGCTCATGATCGAAGCGATCTCAGCCCTGAGCTGTTAGATCAAATGCGTAAGGAAATCCTTGAAGTAGTTGCCAAATACGTTGAAATAGATATGGAAGAGGGCGCCGTAAGCCTTGAGACAGAAGATCGCATGACAGCCTTAGTAGCAAATCTTCCTATCAAACGTTCCCTACTAAACCCAGATGAAACCAAACAAAAAGCCTCTTAAAGAAACAAAAAGTCGAACCACCAACAGCTAGGTAATAAAGTTAGTTAAAAGCAACGTCAAACACTCTCAATTGCCGGCTTAGCTCAGTGGTAGAGCAGCGCTTTTGTAAAGCGAAGGCCATCGGTTCAAATCCGTTAGCCGGCTTAACTATTCAAACAAAACTTTCTTTATGCCAAGCCTTAAGCAACTAACCTATCTGTCTCCTCCCACTAAAAAGCCAAATCAATAAAAGGCAAATCCCAAACCAAATCGAATGAACTTCAAACAACGGTGTGGTCCAATTAATTGCTGGCTTGAGAATCCAATGAAAGCAAAATTGAAGAATGCCGACTAGAAATAAAAGCCAAAACATAGTTTGAAACTCCTCTAAGGTTGATTTTCATGGCTTAAAGATCAATAAATAAAAATCTAATAATCTCTCAGGTTGCAAGAATTCATTTCTTTCTAGCTAAAGGCTATAGAAACGCCAATTTTAACTTTATTCTTTTTTACTCAAATCAGGATTTACCTGACCACGCCTTAAAACCTTCCAGGAACTGTCTTGTTCCCATTTAAGAACGGTACTAGCTAACCCAGATGAAGATGGCCATGGAATGGGACCTAACAAAGGTAAATCAGGAAAAACCGCTGAAGCCTCCTCCGAATTCTTAGTGGGTTTATTGCCCGCCAAATTTGCACTTGTTGTTGCAAGTGGACCAGTTCTAGCTAAAAGTGATGTTGTAAGAAGACAAGCTGGAACCCTTAGTCCAATCGATAAAGATCCTGGGTTCAGAGCCTCTACGATCTCTCCTGAAGCTGGCAATACTAAGGTTAATGGACCAGGCCAATAAATTTCAGCCATTTTTAACGCATCATTTAACGCACATTCATATACATACTCAAACAAATCCTGAGGTGTTGCCCCCATCAATATCAAAGGCTTATCAAGTGGTCTCCGCTTTATTTCCCATAACTTTGATGCCTTATTTGGAGAAACAGCCAAAGCAGGTAGGGTGTCGGTAGGCAGCAAAGCAGGAACACCTTCAGCAATCTTTAAAGCTAAAGATTTTTGATCTAAGACACAGGATGGTTGCAAATGCTTACCTCTAGATTGAATTCAACAAGGTTTTCTGGCCATAGCGAAACGACGAACTCCCTCTAGATCCATTTCAAATTCAACATTATCCAAGCCAGCCTTTAACATCAATTCCAATACAAGTTCGCTCTGGTCATAGTGATGCTCAATGCATAGCACTCCACCATCATTGAGGGCATTAGAAACTCCATCAATGACCTTCTTGACCTCTTCCAGACCATCTTCACCACCCGAAAGGGCCAAATGAGGCTCGTTATCGCGTACCACCGGATCAAGCTCAGCAATTAATCCATTAGGGATATAAGGAGGATTAACCACTGCCAGTGAAACTGACCCCCACCAAGGTCTTAGGGGTTCCCACCAACTCCCCCAATGAACAGACCACTTAACTGATGATGGGGACAATCTCTGCAAATTGGTTCTTGCAAGAATCAATGCATCATTACTTACGTCGACGGCATGCCCATACCATTCCGGCAAGGCCCTGGCCAATGCAACAGCAATAGCTCCTGAACCAGTCCCAAGATCTGCCCAATGGCCTGAAAGGTCTGGGTTTATGCGATCCAAAGCAAAATCCACCAACAATTCAGTTTCTTGACGGGGGATAAGAACAGCTGGGGTCACCTGAAGCTCGAAATCTCTCCAAGGGCAAAGGCCAACAAGATATTGCAAGGGAACATGCTTCTGAATATGTTCAGTCCATATTCTGTCTAATTCATCCAAAGGCCTTTTTGTTTGGATAGAAGCCCTGGGTTCAATATGTATTCTCTGTAAAGAGGCCCAACTAATTCCACCTCCAAACTCCAGCAACCAATCTAAATCCGCGCAAGCTCCCCCTTTCGACAATTGATTCTTCCGCCAAGAGAAAAGTTCCTTTGAATCCAATTGGTTAGGTGATGTCATTTAGAATCAATTAAAAACATCAGGTTGACCTTAAAAGCTATTTACTAAGGTCCCTTTCGCAGGTTGGTTAATGCCTCTTCAACTTGCAATGGAACGTTCTTAACAAGCTTAGTATTACCTACCTCCTGTTTAACAAGAACTAATTCCACCTCTGCTATTGCAATAACTTCTCCCCCTTCTTTAAAAAAAACTGTTTTCCATGGTAAGCGTAAGCGATTTCTAGATAAATGAACACTCTCCATTACAACTTCATCACCATGAATTGCAGCCTTTAAGTATTTTATATTCAACCTCACAACAGGCATTTCAAAGCCTTGTGACGTCAATTCCTCATATGGCAGGCCAGCCATTTCCAACGCTTGAACACGTGCCTCTTCCAACCATGCAATATACGCACCATGCCACATGACTCCAGCATGGTCTGTATGCTGAGGGAGAACTTTTTTCACTAGTCTCCATGGATTGTCAGGTACATTATTGAAGGTCAAAAATCCCTCCTAAATTATCAATTAAATTCAGAACAAATAATAACTTAAACAGAACAAATAAACACTTTCTCTATGGTTTTGATAATTTCCTTTTTACTCACAAAAATCCATGCTGGATTTTTGTGAGTAAAAAGGAAATAAAAAATCACATGAAAATAAAACCTCCTCAAAAAATATCCAGGAGGCAATTTCAGGAGAAATTAAACCTTGAACGAAATGGCTTACCTAGGCTTGGCAGATAAGCGACTACTTTCGGCCAAGCTTGCCCTTGACAATGTCGGAAGAGAAACTCGACTTGTCCCCGTTATTGGTAGCAATGTAGAGACCAATAAGGAAGATCGTCGGAACCCCAACGAACAGAAGACTGGCAACAAAGCCGAAGTTGGTGGTTTCCATAACCGCAAATTGCTATCCCGAGAAGGTATCACCGACAGGCGCTATAAGCTCATTAATGTCAGGGCTCGTCATCGTGGATATCAGCAAAAGTAATTTTTCAGGAGAAGGCGAATAGGCTTGCGATCACTGAAAAAAAACACGTTTCAATGGCCTAAACAGGTAAATCTCTCTCTTTTGCTTCTTTAATAATTGCGTGTGAATTCTTAAAGGAAGACTGTGGCTTTGTCAGAACTATCACAGATTCCATAACCAAAGTCTGGCAGGAAAGACGCCAGCTCTTAGACCTCCGTTTGAGCTTCAACTTCTCCACCTCAGTCAGTGGGGACAGGGCGCAATCATCCATCTCTTCAAGAACCTCTACAAAACAAGTGATGCATTGGCCACATCCATTGCAATTCCCCAAGCTCCCCTTTAATCCATAGATCTCAATCCCCTCCTTTAATGCAACCTCACGAAGATTGGCTCCGACAGGACAATTAACGTCCCTCTCTTCTCTTACAAAACGGATGGTCGGCATGAAAAACAATCACTCAAACACGACAACAATGACATTTTTTCATTCTTGGCATTGCGATTTGTGACCGGGCCAACAATTTTTTGGAGCCCCTAAAACCCCGCCCTCTTCCCACCAATACAGAGCATTGAGAAATTGTTCGAGTATCACTAGACGTTGCAGCTAACAAAAATAATGCTCCTCTAATCATGGGGACCCTTTACGATCAGTCGGTCTAGCTGCTTCGAGCAGCTTCGTTACACGAAACCTGACCCATGGGATTGCCCTGGTATCGGGTGCACACAGTCGTCCTAAACGACCCTGGCCGTCTTCTGGCCGTGCACCTCATGCACACAGCACTTTTAGCCGGCTGGGCCGGCTCCATGCTCCTTTATGAATTAGCAATTTTTGACCCAACTGATCCTGTCCTGAACCCAATGTGGCGTCAGGGCATGTATGTAATGCCCATGACAGCCCGCCTAGGCGTAACTAGTAGCTGGAGTGGATGGGATATTACTGGTGGTGTTGGCTCATTCGACTTTGATTCTTTGGGTTTCTGGGGCAAGGCGCTTCCGTACTCAACATTTGAAGGAGTTGCAGTAGCACATATCGTCTTCAGTGGCTTGCTGATGTTGGCAGCCATCTGGCACTGGACTTACTGGGATCTTGAACTCTGGGAAGACACCAGAACTGGCGAGGCCGCTTTAGACCTCCCAAGGATCTTCGGTATTCATCTCCTCCTAGCAGGCTTAGTCTGTTTTGGTTTTGGAGCATTCCACTGCTCTTCAGTAGGCCTTTGGGTATCTGACCCATATGGTCTGAATGGCCACGTTGAAAAAGTTGCTCCGGTTTGGGGTGCTGATGGATTCAATCCATTCAATGCAGGAGGAATAGTCGCCAATCATATTGGTGCTGGACTTCTTGGAATCATTGGAGGGGTTTTTCATATCACCAACCGTCCTGGAGAAAGGCTTTATAGGAATTTAAGGATGGGCAGCCTCGAAGGTGCCCTTGCCAGCGCACTAGCAGCCGTTCACTTCGCTGGAATGGTTGTTGCAGGCACCATGTGGTATGGCACAGCCAGCACTCCTATTGAGCTCTTCGGTCCAACTCGTTATCAATGGGATAACAGCTACTTCAAGACCGAAATCAACCGCCGTGTCCAATCCGCTATGGATAAAGGCTCAAGCAAAGCCGAAGCTTATTCCACAATTCCTGAGAAACTGGCCTTCTACGACTATGTAGGTAACAGTCCTGCAAAAGGTGGTTTATTCCGCAGCGGTGCGATGGTCAATGGCGATGGCCTTCCAACTGGTTGGCAAGGTCACATTGCTTTCACAGACAATGAAGGTAATGATCTTGAAGTACGCAGAATTCCAAACTTCTTTGAGAACTTCCCAGTAATTCTTGAAGATCAAAATGGAAACGTTAAAGCTGACATCCCCTTCAGGAGGGCTGAGGCGAAGTACTCTTTTGAACAAGTTGGTGTTACTGCTACCGTCTATGGCGGTGAGTTAAATGGCAAGAGTTTCACCGACCCAGTTGTTGTTAAGCGTCTTGCACGTAAAGCTCAACTCGGTGAAGCCTTTAAGTTCGATAGAGATCGCTACAAGTCTGACGGTGTATTCAGAAGTGGTCCCAGGACATGGTTTGCCTTTGCGCATGCCTGCTTTGGATTGCTATACATCTTTGGCCACTGGTGGCATGCTTCTCGTGCCCTTTACCGCGATGTATTTGCTGGTATTGATCCAGACATGGGCGATCAAGTTGAATTTGGCCTATTCCAGAAACTTGGAGACCCCTCCACACGTCGTGTCCCAGGACGCGGAGTTGCTGGAAGCGCTTAATTCCAATCCAAATCCCCTAATCCCTTTAGCTGAAAGCCCTTACCGATGGAAGCCTTCTCTTACGTTCTAATCCTCGCACTGGCGCTAGGCACATTGTTCTTTGCAATTGCATTTCGCGATCCGCCTAAGTACAAATAAAGTGCAAACATAAAAAAACCCCGCAATTAGCGGGGTTTTTTTATGTTGTGCAATCCTCAATAAAGACTTGAAAAAGGAAAATACTTAAGATTTCAGATGTAAAGCCCTTCTCAATTCCCTAATCAATGTATACAGTTAGATCAAGAACCTTGAGATTCAAAGGGCATGCAGTGCCCCTCCTGCCAAAACACAGATAGTCGCGTCCTCGAATCACGTGCTGCCGATGCTGGCAGAAGTGTTAGAAGAAGGCGCGAGTGCTTAAATTGTGATTTCCGATTTACAACCTATGAGCGTGTAGAGACCGTACCTATTTCAGTAATCAAAAAGAATGGAAACAGAGAAATATTCAATCGCAACAAGCTCATGGAAGGACTTACAAGAGCTTGTGAGAAAACAACTATCAATACAAATAAACTTCAGATATTGGTTGAGGAACTTGAAGTCAAAATCCAACAACGTAGTAATCGCGAGATTTCAAGTTCCGAAATAGGGAGAATGGTTCTTGAAGAGCTTAGATCTTTAAGCGAAGTAGCTTTTGTAAGATTCGCTTCAGTTCATAAGCAATTTCGAGGAATAAGTGATTTTGTAAATGCTCTCGAAAGTATTAACACAAGAGAAGAGCGACTGGCCTCTGTAAGCTAATCAAATAAGTGCCTCTGTAGAGTAATTTACTAAATCCTCAGGGTCGGCGGGCCTAAAGGATTTCTTTCATACTGCTAAATAGCAGACCGCCATCTACAACCTCTGTGACTTCCTCTGATCAAGCCCAAGAACAGACTCCATCGACTGATGACAAAACCACTGCGGTGAACAATTCAGCCGATGAATCAAACTCTTCAAAAGAAGAGCAAAAGGACCAGGATTTTGATATTCCTGAGGAAGTTCCTACAGCAGATGATCCATCCAGCAGAGTCACCAAAAGAGATTTCAATGGGGCAGGATTCACCATCGACGAATTTGCTTCTTTACTAAGCAAATACGACTACAACTTCAAGCCAGGAGATATTGTTAATGGGACGGTTTTTGCTCTTGAACAAAAAGGAGCAATGATTGATATAGGCGCTAAAACTGCAGCCTATATGCCTCTTCAGGAAGTTTCGATTAACCGTGTAGAAGGTCTTAGCGAAGTTCTTCAGCCCTCTGAAGTGCGTGAATTCTTCATTATGAGTGAAGAAAATGAAGATGGGCAACTTTCACTTTCAATCCGGAGAATTGAATATCAACGCGCTTGGGAAAGAGTAAGGCAATTACAAAAAGAAGATGCAACTATTTTTTCAGAGGTCTTTGCAACAAACCGTGGTGGTGCACTTGTACGTGTTGAAGGATTAAGGGGCTTCATTCCTGGTTCACACATAAGTACTCGTAAAGCAAAAGAAGAGCTAGTTGCGGACTTCTTACCTCTCAAATTTTTAGAGGTTGATGAAGAAAGAAATCGTCTTGTCCTTAGCCATAGACGAGCCTTAGTAGAGAAGAAAATGAACCGTCTTGAAGTAGGGGAAGTTGTTATTGGTACTGTTCGAGGCATCAAGCCATATGGAGCATTTATAGATATTGGAGGTGTAAGCGGATTACTTCACATTTCGGAAATCAGTCACGAGCACATTGAAACGCCACATACAGTCTTGAATGTTAACGATCAAATGAAAGTAATGATTATCGATCTTGATGCCGAGCGTGGACGCATCTCACTTTCGACCAAAGCTCTTGAGCCAGAACCAGGAGACATGCTTACAGATTCACAAAAAGTTTTTGACAAGGCTGAAGAAATGGCTGCTCGATATAAGCAAATGCTTCTAGAGCAAGCTGAAGAGGATGATGATCAAGCAGGTGTTTCTCTAGCTGAAGCGTGATTTTTATCAATGCCTAATCTGCTTCTTAGAGGCATCCCAATAGGTGAAGTAAAAGGTGTTCTATTCGATAAAGATGGAACACTGTCAAATAGTGAGGCACACCTCAAGGATCTCTGTGAAAGAAGAATTAAAAACGCGCTTTCTCTCTTCAAAAGGGGCAAGGCCTCAAGAAATGAGCAAATACAGTTAAAACAACTGTTGACAAAAGTCTATGGTTATACATCCCAAGGAATAAACCCATCTGGAACTCTTGCAGTGGCCTCACGGCAAGATAATTTAGCCGCAATGGCTAATATTTTCTGCCTTGTTGGTGAAACTTGGCCAGAAGCAAGTCAAACAGCTGAAGAAGTCTTCTCAAGAGTTGATATAGAACTATCAGAAGAATCTTCAAATATCACAAGGAATAACTTACTGCCAGGTGCATTGAAACTCCTGGAAAATCTAAATAATCACGGCGTAATTTGCGCCTTGATTAGTAATGACAGCTCTGCTGGTATTGAAAAATTCCTAGCAGTAAACAACCTAAGCAAAAAATTTTCTGACAAATTTTGGAGTGCGGATAACTTTCCAAAAAAGCCTGACCCAGGTGCCGCAAAAGGTCTCTGTAATTTACTTGGTTTAGCCCCAAGTCAATGCGCAATGATTGGAGATTCTGATTCCGACCTAAGAATGGCCAAAAAAGCAGATCTCCCAATTATCCTTGGATATATCTCTGGATGGAGCATGTCTCCAACACTCTCACAACATCAAAACCTGATTTACCACTGGGATGACTTAAACATACAGGCAACTACTAAAATTCCTCACGAAATGAATGCATTATGAGTAATTACGTATTTACATCAGAATCAGTCACTGAAGGCCATCCAGACAAAATTTGCGATCAAGTTAGTGACGCCGTGCTCGACTCCCTACTTGCAAAAGATCCAACCAGTCGTGTGGCTTGTGAAACCGTAGTCAATACAGGTCTTTGTCTGATTACTGGAGAGATCACCTCATCAGCACAAGTAGATTTCATTCAAGTTGTGCGACAAGTTATTGCAGATATTGGATATCAAGGGGCTAGAGCAGGGGGGTTTGATGCGAATAGTTGTGCCGTTCTTGTTGCTCTAGACCAACAGTCTCCTGATATCGCTCAAGGTGTTGATGATGCAGAAGACCACATGGCGGGTGACCCTCTCGACAAAGTAGGAGCAGGTGACCAAGGAATCATGTTTGGGTATGCATGCAATGAAACCCCCGAGCTAATGCCACTTCCAATTAGTCTCGCCCATAGATTATCTAGGAGGCTTTCAAAAGTTCGCCATGATAAAACCTTGGAATACCTACTGCCAGACGGAAAGACACAAGTAAGCGTGTTGTATGAAAACAATAAGCCAATTGCTATAAACACAATTTTAATCTCTACTCAACACACCTCAGAAATAGAAGGAGTAACAAATGAAAAGGAAATTAGAGAAATAATCACAAATGATTTATGGAGCAATGTTGTTGAACCTTCTACCGCAGATCTTTCTATAAAGCCGGATCCAAATGAAACACGCTTCTTAGTAAATCCAACAGGAAAGTTTGTGGTAGGAGGTCCCCAAGGTGATGCTGGGCTAACTGGAAGAAAGATCATTGTCGACACCTATGGGGGTTACGCTAGGCATGGTGGAGGAGCCTTTTCGGGAAAGGATCCAACCAAGGTAGATAGATCGGCTGCATATGCCGCTAGATTTGTTGCCAAATCTCTAGTAGCAGCTGGCCTAGCTGAAAGAGCAGAAGTTCAATTAAGTTATGCAATTGGCGTAGCCAATCCTGTTTCCATACTTGTCGAATCATTTGGAACAGGGAAAAAGTCGAATGAAGAGCTTACCGATTTAGTTGAAAAATACTTTGATCTCAGGCCTGGTGCAATTATTAAGCAATTCAAACTAGATCAACTTCCCAAAGAAAGAGGTGGTCGTTTCTATAGAGATACTGCAGCATATGGTCACTTTGGCAGGCCAGATCTAAACCTGCCATGGGAAGATGTTGAAGAGATCTCAGAAAAACTTAAGCGCGATTAAAATCATTTTCTTTCTAAGACAGCTACAGGTTTAAATGGTAGGGAGAGGTTTATTATTTCTTGGGATTGATCTAGGAACTAGTGGAGTAAGGCTAGTGGTGATAAATGAAAAAAAAGCGATTGTCTATTCATCAAAAACATCTTACAAGACGAGTATTATCTGCCCACAAGATTGGAAGAGCTGTTGTGAAAGACTTATAAAAGATTTACCTAAAGGAATTAGTCAAAGGCTTGAAGCCGTTGCTATTGACGGAACTTCAGGCACATTACTGGCTTGTGATCAGAATGGTTACCCATTAGGTAAGGCTTTACCTTATAACCTATCTTGTCCCGAACAAACGATCAAAATTAAAGACTTATCTATTAATAAGGGGCCAGCAAGTACGTCAAACGGAAGCATTGCTAGAGCTCTTAGGCTTATTAATAAACATGGTGAGAAAATACTTCTAAGACATCAAGCAGACTGGATTAATGGATGGCTTCTCGGAAATTGGCGCTGGGGTGAAGAAGGCAACAACATAAAACTTGGTTGGAATAATGTCCTTAGAGAATGGCCTTCTTCCTTCGACAAACTTACTTGGAAGAAAGCTCTCCCTGAAATAGTTTCAAGCGGAGAAATTCTAGGGAAAATATGCCATGAAGTTTCCCAAAGACTATCTTTACCTCCAAACCTTAAGGTAGTTGCTGGAACAACGGACTCCAATGCAGCTGTCATAGCAGCAAACTCAGGACCCGAAGACGGGATAACGGTCCTTGGGAGCACCCTTGTAATCAAGCGCTTTGTAAAAGAACCAATCCACGGACCTGGGCTTACAAATCACTATCTTGATGATCAATGGCTATGTGGAGGGGCCTCAAATACAGGATGCGTTGTTCTCAAGCAATTCTTTAATGATTCCGAGCTAGCGGAGCTAAGTAGACAGATAAATCCAAACGTCAAAAGTGGTTTATCACTTAGGCCGTTATCACGCCCAGGAGAACGTTTCCCAATCAACGATCCTTCTCTGCTCCCTATCATGGAGCCTCGACCAATAAGTGATTCACTCTATTTACATGGCCTTTTAGAAGGTATCGCAAATATTGAAGCCAAGGGATGGGAAACCCTAACTAAACTTGGGGCTATCTCTCCAAAAAGGTTAATAACAATAGGAGGAGGAGCAAGGAACCCTCAATGGAGAAAAATACGTGAAAAGATTATTGGAATTCCCATCAGGACAAGCACAATCCCTCCTGCAGCAGGAACAGCTCTACTTTGCTATAAGGCAATAAAAAGAGCGGTGGAAAACTAAAAACTTCTTTGAAAACGATCATTATTGAATTTCTCATATTGCTTTTGAATAACTAAGGATTGGCACTACGCCCATTAAAATCAACTCTCATAGACCTCAATAACCAGGATTAAAACCGACCATCTCAATACTCGGAAAGTGAATCTCGTGAAACAAGAACCCCTGACAAATGAGGTCAGCAAAAGAATTTGCTCTCACATGAACAAGGATCATTCTGATGCAGTTATTGCATTTGCTCATTACTACGGAGGGCTAACAAACGTAAATTCAGCAACGATGGTTTCGATCAGCTCCAACACCATCAACATTGAAGCTGATGGCAAACAACTGAAGATCCCCCTTCCGCACGAAATCACTGATAGCGGACAAGCTCATCGAACTATCGTTGAGATGCTTCAGCAAATCACAAAACCGTCGTAACTGAAGCTAAAATCTTTTTCTTGGAATGCATCCTCAGCGATTTGACTTACAGAGAGTTTTGTTCTTAAAAGCACTTTGCAGGCATTAATGCAAAAAAAACTTCTCTCTGTGATCTAATATCAAGTGTGCTCAAGCCGGGATAGCTCAGTTGGTAGAGCAGGCGACTGAAAATCGCCGTGTCCCCAGTTCAAATCTGGGTCCTGGCACCTCTCACATTTGGAAGATTATCTAGAAAGCCATGCCTAAGGTGTAGGTTCGTCTATCTAATTGCTTTAAGCAACTTTCCTGAAAATGA
Organism: Prochlorococcus sp. MIT 1341; assembly: GCF_034092415.1. Classification (NCBI taxonomy): domain Bacteria; kingdom Bacillati; phylum Cyanobacteriota; class Cyanophyceae; order Synechococcales; family Prochlorococcaceae; genus Prochlorococcus; species Prochlorococcus sp. MIT 1341. The sequence goes on from NZ_CP139304.1 coordinate 811,811, forward strand.
CAACTTTTACATGATCTACGTCCCATCCAAAAAGGAGAAGGGGATTACTTCTAAAGATTGGCTCGAAGTTGTGCAAAAAGCCTGCCTCTAAGATAAAAAACTCGGGTTTTAGATTTAATTAATACAGCCTATAAAAGGTCTAAATGTATATAATTAAAATCAATACTATTAAAAGTATATATCTAATAGCTCCTCGAATTTAAAGATTCTTGTTGGCGAACAAGCTCAAAGAATTCTTGCTTAAGACTAGGGTCGTGACGGAAGTCACCTCTTACAACAGAGTTAACCATACTTGTACTTGGCTCTTTTACTCCTCGCCATTTCATACAATAATGTTGTGCTTTAACGATAATCCCTAATCCCTGAGGTTCACATAAACGCTCTATCTCATCAGCAAGTATCATCACAGCCTCCTCTTGAATATGTGGTCTTGAAAAAACCCAATCAGCAACTCTTGCAAACTTTGATAGTCCGATAACACGAGACCCCGGTTTAATTCCAATCCAACAATCTCCCAAAATAGGGACTAAATGATGTGAGCATGCAGACCGAACAGTTATTGGTCCAACTGTATAAATTTCATCCAAGTTCTTTTCATTTGGAAAGCTAGTAACCTTAGGCTGATTATGAAATCGCCCTTTAAATACTTCACTTAGATACATCCTGGAAACTCGTTCAGCAGTTTCTTGAGTGTTATGGTCATGTTCAACATCTATCAAAAGGCTCTTAAGCAAATCTCGAACTTTCTGAGCAACTTCTTTCTCCAACTCAACAAGCTCACCTTTGTAAATATATTCTGAAATATTATCATTAGCGAAATACCTTGCACCCATAGCATCCATCCGTGAACGGATTTTTTCCGAGATCAGTGCAGAAGAGTTTTTCCCTTCATCAATATTCTTTTTAGGAAGTGTTGAGGTCATAAAGATGCTGAGATTGAGGAAGCAAATACTAAAAGTCAGATCAAGAGAACGCTATCCTGATGGTTGATAACCTAATGAACATATCTTAAATCATAGAGGGGCAGGACCAAAGGCCACTGGACCCAGTGCAGATGTACTATCCTGCTGAGTGGGTTTCTGAGGACTAGGCTTAAATACAATGGAAAGTTATATAAGCACTAAGTCAGTAGCGGTGATCAGAATTTGGTCAAAAGGAAAAGCATTATAAAAAAACAAAGCAATTTGCAAAAGCAATATAGCTAAAAAGATGGGGAGAATGCTGGAAGCCATAAGAGCTCTCCCTCTTTATACAACCATCCTCTAAATAAAAACTCCTAACTAAGTACTCACCTTTGGATTAAAATAAAAGTATCTCCTTAAACGTATTCAAATCATCAAAATGGCTAATAAAGATATTAGTAGGCACTTCAATAATGCTGACAGCTTTGCAAGTGCCTTTGATGATGCATGGAAAACTTATAGTCTTAGTAAGGATTCTTACAAGAAGACCATTGATCAGAAACTCGATGAAGTGTTTAAGCTCATCAAAGAACACCCTCTTTTCAAAGAATCACCATCACAAGCTCGAGAAATAGCTAACTTTAGGATCAGACTTCTAAAGCTTGATTAAGAATCAAGCAGAAAGCAAAGGCATCTCATCTTCATTTAAATATTCAGTATCTTCAAAATGATCTTGTTTTTGGGGATTCTCTTCCTTCGAGAAACCATCATTTAATTCCCCGGAGTGATCCTCTATTAGCTCCATTGCATGAACAGATTCTGATTGCGAGTCCACAAGGACTTCGCCTGCCTCATATTGTTCTTCTAGGAGAGTTAGAGGCTTTTTAGGCTCTCTATCAACATCAAGCAAGCCCTGTAAATTTCTAACTCTTTCCTCACTCTTTGCAAGCAATTCCTCAGCAGCATCTTCGGCAGAGAAACCTTTAAGATGATTGCTTCCCTCTAGAATTTGCACCCTTTCTTCAAGCTCTAGAAGCCTTAATGTAACTATCTCGCACAATTCACTTAATCCATGCAACTGCTGACTCAGCAAGTGTGGAAATTTATTCGGCTGATCACAACTGGCCATAAGAGCGAGCCTCTACGAGGGGAGTCTTGCCGATGGTATCGGTGCTGAGCAAACTGTCCATCTCCTCCGAAAAAGGAGTCAAAATAGAAGAATGACTTTTTCAACAAATACAGAACGGATTAATGGCCCTGAGGTAAAGAATCCTGCTCGGGGCCTACATCCATTGCGCCTTGCGAGGCTAAGCATCTTTCAAGGTTGCATGGGATGCCTTGCAGTGATTTTTGCAGGAATGCTGAATCGCGTGATGATCTCTGAACTCGCTTTCCCTGCCTTATTAGTAGGCGGTGGACTGGCATTTGAACAATTAATGGCTCCGTCCCGCGTACTATTTGGGAATATTTCTGATAGCCGGCCGATAATCGGCCGGCTAAGAACACCCTATATATGGCTAGGAACAGCAGGTTTTTGCCTAATAGCAATGCTTTCAATACCTCTAATTTTCTTTACCGAGACAATCCTTAGACAAGGAGACTTTATTGCTATCGCTTGCTGCTCATTAGCTCTTTGCGGTTTATTTGCCCTATATGGCCTTGCTGTTTCTTTAGCTACTACGCCATATTTAGCATTAGTAATTGACCTTACAACTGAAGAGGAGCGCCCTAGGGCGGTTGGAATTATTTGGGCAATGCTAACGATCGGAATAGTCATAGGAGCAATTGCAATATCAAATACTATGCAAGTTATTGATGGGGTAACTGATCCTTTAGTTCTGCAGCCAGCATTACAAGACTTCATGATCAAGGTATCTGCCATTATTTTCTGTTTATCTATCTTTTCATGCTGGGGAATTGAACCAAAATTCAAACCAATCAAGAACAATAGAGAATCAAACCCAAACTCTGTAGGACTTGTTAAGGCCTGGAGGCTTATTAAATCAAGTCCTCAAATAATTATTTTCTTTAGCTTCCTAATTCTCTATACACTTGGCCTTTTCCTTCAAGATCCCATATTAGAGAGCTATGGTGCGGAAGTATTTTCAATGCCAATATCTAAAACCACATTACTAAATGCCTACTGGGGCATTGGAACTCTTGCAGGCCTACTTATCGCAGGAATACTTATAACACCACGGCTAGGAAAACTATCGACAGCAAGAATGGGGTGTTGGATGATAATGATTTCTTTAATACTTCTAATTATATGTGGGGTTTCTCGTAGCAAAGAAGCCCTGTTTGTAGTTATGGGTATTTTTGGGTTATCTGCAGGCATTGGGACTAACAGCGCCCTTTCGCTAATGCTTGATTTAACTCTTCCTGAAGTGGCTGGTACATTTGTTGGAGTATGGGGTCTTGCCCAAGCTCTTTCAAGGGCCATGGGAAAAGTTTTTGGAGGAGGATTATTAGATATTGGTAGAAATTTGACTGGGGGAGAAAATCAGCTCCCAGCATTCGCTTTTGTCTTCTCGCTTGAAGCATTGCTAATGGTTATGGCAATAGTCGTACTCAACAAAGTAAGTGTCAATCAATTCCGAAAGGATACTTCCACAAAAATCCAAGCCTTGCTAATTGACGACTTAAGTAATTAGCCTTCAAATAACTCTTTGTTAATTATTCTCATTAAGATAATGCCTAGGAACTTTAAAAGTACAAATATCGAAACCGTCTTAAAAAAGTCAAAAGGTGAGCTTGAGATTCAGCTACAATCAAATGGCAAGTTTTTCAAGATTGACCTTAAACCTGAAAATCTTCATTTATGGAGAGAAACTTTTGAAAGATATCAGAATCCTTACAATCTTCTCTTATCGTGCGAAGACGATTCCTGTGACTTGGGAGAAACACATTTAACATGGGTAGTTGGCTCAGCTATAAGGCCTTTTAGAAGCAAAAACTGTCAGGAAGCGATCGAGTTGTTAAAGGTAATTGGCGTAGATTATGCAGTAGCAGAGTTAATCAAGGAAAACTGCGGAGGTCTTGGAGAGAATGAGAGTTGGTCATTTTTCCTAGATCGACATAATATACTAACTGCATCTCCAATCTTATGTACTAGAGATATAGATCTCCTATCTACATTCATATCTAAGCTCTAAAAAATCTCTGCAATATCAATAGGGGAGAGGTAATACTTTTACAATTATATCACTTTCACATTCTGAGCTTTTTGAATGTCATAATATAGTGTAAAAAGAGCTCAATTCCGCACCCACTTCTTCAAAGGCCTTAAAACCCCAATCTCTTTTCTTTAAAATGTACTCAATACCATCAGCTGCCGTTAAGTATGGGGGATTGAATTTATTCGAAGATGAAATTAAATATAGCAAGTCAAGATTCTCAGGAAGCACTAATCTCTCTTACATAATGTGCATCAATGCTGGCTGCATGCCAGGACAAGTTAATATTTTCACTCCTAATCCCAGGATTCCCATCCCTTTAGGCTCCCCAATCAATGAAAACCTCTCAATAAATGCTTTCAAAAGAGAATCTTACCTAAAATGTCACTTGCCAATTGGTCCTCAACCCAACTGCTGTTCAGCTTCAGATGCATTTACTTTTGACAAGAATCCTCCATATGACGACACATCTTATGTCCTTGCTGTAAAAGCATCTTATAGGCAGATATATGGCAATTTTCAGATAATGGACAGTGAAAGATCAATAGATCTTGAGAGAAGACTAAGGAATGGAGATATCACAATTCAGGAATTCATTAGAGGTTTAGCGAAATCGCCTTTCTACAGATCAAACTACTTTGAAGTGGTAAGTCAACAACGTTTTATTGAACTTAGTTTCAAGCATATACTCGGTCGACCTCCAGAAAACCAAGAAGAAATTATCTCTAAGATTGAAAGTCTCAAAGAGAATGGTTTTGAGAGTCACATCGATACATTAGTAGACTCAACAGAATATCAAGAAGCCTTTGGTTCAGACACTGTGCCTTTCCCAAGGTGCTGGAATTCCCCTTGTGGACTAACGACTTCAAGTTTTATAAAACAGGCTGTATTAACAAAGGGATTTGCAACAAGTGACAATGCAATTCACAAAAGGCCAACCCTTGCAGATGCTCAAGGAGGGTCTAGCCAACTGATCCGAGGAATCCTGCCAGGACAAGCGCCAACGATCAAGAGGTCTGAAAAGATGTGAACCTCGTAATAGAGACATCCCTCTCTGAAGGTTTACCTATTTCAGTACTAAAATGTCTAAATGATTTCCAAGGGGGGAAACAAACAGCAGTACAAGTGTATTTCACCTCTTGCAACTAACCTCTACGTAAAACAGGCCCGAACAAGGGCTTCTAAACGCATCAACCTAATTTTATCTATGCCACATTTTCGGCCACCCTCCAATGATCGACCGGATGAGCAGTCATCATTGACTCCCTCAGGGAAAAAGGTGCCAATGGCTATGTCAATGATGGTCGATTCGATGGTCCGTATGATTCAAAGAGCAAAAGAAGATATAGAGCTTGTTGACCAAAGAGCAAGAGAGGATCTAGAACGCATTGATCAAAAAGCCAGAGAAGACCTAGAACGTATTGACCAAAAAGCTAGAGAAGACCTAGAGCGCCTTGACCAAAAAGCTAGAGAAGATATTGAGCGTTTTAAATCATCAACATCCCTAGATGAGAATTGAAGAGTTCATCTCAAAAAGTGAAGGCAAATGGCGCTCAATGAGGAGCTCACACTCACTTGCATTCCAACAATTTGAAGAAACGGTTAGCCATCTGAAGATTGAAAGAATAAGTCCAGCCGATATGGAAATCATTTCTTTATTGAAAAGTAACGGGTATAAGGATTGCAAAGATTTATTATTTCCGGTCAAAATGAGATGGGAAATTTCAAGTGATTACGAGAAGGGAAATGATCAGGATGAGGTTTGTGGCACATGTTATCTAATTCCAATTCCAATTTCATTGCATTCTGGTGAAATGATCCGAAGTGAAGGTTATACCGAAAAGACCAAAGTAATATCCAAATATCATTTCACATCAGATGGGACATTTCTTCTTGACACAAAATATGATCAAGCAATTTCTGAGGAAAGGATCTGGTTCCTTTCAAGAAATGTTCGTTGCCGTTCCTCCGTAATTAAAACTTCCGAAGGGGCTGGCATACTCCAAACATCATTTGCATCTGAAGTTCGTCTAAATTGAGCCAGTTTCTGTTATAAAAACTAATTATAATGAAGAAAAATCCGATAGTTGATTTAGGAAAAGTATTGGCTGGTAAGTACTCTAATAGAGATCAGGCTTATGAGCATTCAAAACTCTTTGCCCATATCAACATCTATTTTTTACCTATTGATTGGGAGATTCTAAATGGTCCTGGATTCTATTCAGAGCAAAGCCATGACTATTCTCCATGGTCTCCATATCGACAATCAATTAATCATTTGTCTGTCAAAAGAGACATCATTGTCCTAAAGAATTATGGATTAAAAGATTCCATCCGGTTTGCCGGTGCAGGTCACCATCCTGAACTCTTAGAAGAAATCAAGGCTCAAGATCTTTTCTATAGAAAAGGTTGTGATATGCATTTCAAGAAAATTTCGCAAGAACATTTCACTGGAAGAGTTGAGCCTGGAGAAAAGTGCCTAATAGAAAGGGAAGGCCAAAAAACATGCTTGGTCAGCAACGTAAAAGTTTTAAGCAATCTTTTAATAACTTATGATAAGGGGATTGATATCTCTTCAAGACAAAAATCATGGGGTTCAGATCATGGTCCCTTAATCTTCAAAAAGATATTCAGCTGGGAGAATCTTCTACCGCAAAAATGGGGCTCGAAACAGAAAGAAACGTAATTAGAATAGTATTATTTCTATTAATATTTTAAATTAAGTGAAGCCATAATTATGACTTATTGCTTTTGCTTTGACTCTTACAAATCTATGAGAGTCCTGCAGACAATACTTTAAATATTTACCAGCTTGCCTAAAAGAATGATCTTTAAGGCTTGTCTCTAAGGCCATTAAAGTAGCATATCTTGAAACCCAGTAAGGTGTTTTTTCATGATCTAACCACCTTGAAAGGTTTTCATGTAACATGTCAGGCCTATACAAAGTTAGAGTCAGAATTGATATCGGCCTGAACTTCATATAATCAGGCCAACTATTGCCCAATGAAAAAAGCAATAGATTTTGAATTCTTTGATAACCATCCCTACTCCAGCCTGACTTTAAGTTAAATAACTGCACAAAGAAATATATGGCACCATAATCTTTATAAATTTTATCCCAAACATCATCTAGTAATGGCTCTAACTCCTTTGTCTCCCTATTAAGTAAAGTTTTAAGAGCCAGGTAGCATCTGTTGAAGTCGGTGCCAAATAACTCTTTAACAAGAAAGCTATTTTTGGGTTCGCTTGCGTATTTAGTGAGAACATCTATTTCTTTAGGGTGGTCAGTTATGAGTTTATCCAAGACATGAGTCAATTCCATTTGGCCTTTTTTTAAAATGTCTTTGGGCCATAGCAAATTAATTGCCTGAAGGCGAAAGGATGGCGAAACAGGTGCTCTTAAAAGGATTCCTAGTTGATTAAAATCTTTCGAATCAACAATGTCATGAAAAGCGCAGTGCCGATCATTTTGATTATCAACTCTTAAATGGTCATGTAATTCTAGAATATGTTCCCTTTGCCCAAACAAAGAGGACATAGCTGAAATTGAAGCGCCACGAATACCTATTGGAGTGGAAGGATCTTCAATAAAGGCTTTTATCTTGTCCAAAACTCTTTGATCACCTAAAGCAGAGATACTCTTAATAAGAGATCTTCTATGCTGGATAGGGTCATCCAAAAGTAGAATTAACCTTTTTATCAAGTCAACATCTTTGCACTTAAGTGACTGCAATGCCCAAGCAGCAGTCTCAACGAGGTAAGGGTCGCTACTATTAAGACAATTCCCTATGCTTGGGATTGCACGTACACAACCCAATTTTGCGAGGGTATCAACTGCCTTCCTCCTCCCAAGCACAACAGATTGCTCTAAACTTTTAGATTCAACTAAATCAATTAAAGCCTCTTCCGTTTTCAGGCCTGGGTATCTAGCTAAGTGAAATGCTGCTTTATAATAATCGCTAGACATTTTCAACTCATTTGCTGGTCTAGATAGTATTTCCAATGCCTGTTGATGAGTCAGAGGAGGCAAATTGTCAAAAGGACTGTTTCTCAATGGGTTATGTAATTCAGAGGTCAATATTTATATTTCTAAGTAGCTTAGCTAAAGCCAACACAGAAAGATAATCTACAAATGCAGATGAAAAGGTTTTAAAATTATTAATTACATCAAATTCACCAACTCTTTTCCATCTTAACAGTAACATTTAAGGGATCCAAAGCAAAAGCTTACAATAAGCTAATTATTTGTCCTAAGTACCTATCTTGCTGTGACCATTGAAAAAGAATTACTTAGCACTTCTGAAGCTGACAAATTAGCAGCAGAGTTGAAAGTAATTCTAAGAAATGGAGAAAAGCCAAAAAATGATCCTGATAGTATCAACAAAATGGTTGCTGGCCTGGGAGACCCAAGAGGCCTTATTCGACGTACCTTTGCTGAGGCTCTAGGAGTCACTGGTTCATTTGCTACTCCAGCACTAAGAGAAGCATTAATTCACAACAAAAATGTAACCATCAGAAGGGCAGCCGCAAAAGCCTTGAAATTAGTGGCAGATCCGAGCGCATTGCCTGATCTTTTGAAAGCTCTAATAACTGACGAAGACCCTGTTGTACAAGGCTCATCTGTAGGGGCAATAGCAATCTTCGGAGAAAAAGCTATAGATCTTTTGCAAGTAGTGCTTCTTGATCCAAAAAGCAGTGCTATGCAAAAGGGATTGGCAACCTGGGGCATAGCATTTGCAGGAGCCGAAGCCCCAGAAGCAATAAAAAATGCTTCGAAGTCAAAGCATGAGGCAATTCGTGCAGCAGCAATAGCTGCTTTGGGGGGGCAAATCCAATCCTTGGAAGATGAAGAGGCTAAAAAGATCCTCATTCAAGCTATAGATGACAAATCCAGTAAAGTAAGAGCAGAAGCAACAGCCCTCATAGGGGGCTTAGAAAGTGCCAAATGGGCTGAATCAAAGCTAAAAGCCAAACTGAACGATAAAAGTGCTCAAGTACGAAAAAACTCTGCTCTTTCACTTATGAAATTGCAATCAAAAAACTCACTAGAAGAAATAAAACTTAGAAAAATGCTTGAAAAGGATCCTCAAGTTTTAAAAGTGTTAGAGCTTGCAATAAAGCATTTAAAAGAAAACTAATTCCTTTAAATTTATCGTTATAATATTAGCTAGAGATTTAAAAGTTTCACTTAAGGTTTTCAAGGGATACATTAAGACAAGATCTAACAATTGGGTCAAGGTTCTTTTCTAAAAAAAGTGCTTGCAAAGGTTCTTCAACGAGTTGAGCTTCCATCTCACCAAGTGCCATGATTGCAGCAGAAGACTTAAGAAGATTTTCATCCCTTGCACAATCCAAAAGGATTGGCAAGCCTTGCTCTCCAAGAAGTTTCAATAGAGGAATAACTGTTAATATCAACTCAGGTATTTCTTCATTTAAAGATAATTCAATCACCTTTATCGCCTCCTTAGGGAAGGGTAGGTTCTTAGCATTAATAGCCACCCTTACAAAGGTCTTCATACAACTAACTAAAACATTCTTGTTTTTTGCTTGTCGATAAATGACTACTAAAGGGTGCAAAACTTCCTTTCCATAAAAGCCTAGTGCTTTTACAACCTTTCTCCTAATTAGCAAATCATCATCATCTAGTCTCTTCAGTAATATGTCCATAGATTCTTCAGGCCAGTACCTTTGCATATTCACATATGCATTCTTATTTATATTTGGATTCGGATGATCAAAATCCTTGAATAAAGATTCAAGGCTCGGCTTTTCATAATCTTCTTTTTTGCACATACTGGACTGATTGCAAGCAAGAATCAGGAATTCACTGCATTAGAGTTTTGTTCAAGATGGCTGCTAAGAGAAGAAGTCCTTAAACAAAGGGCTCCTAGGAAAGGGCGTTAATCAAGTAATCAAGAAGTCCTTTAAATTCTGTAGCAGACTGCTCATCCATATCGCGAGGGACACAAACCCTGTCACGAATATGAGTAAAGGCTTCTATATATGCAGCTGTTGGCAAGACTTGTGCTCTGATAACTTCGCGCATTCCTGCAATACCCCATTCATCAAGAGGACCTGTACCACCTGTAACCAAGCAATAGTTAATTAGGCGTAAATAATGATGAATGTCTCTCGCACATTTATCTTTATTAGCCTGTTCATAGGAACCTTTCCCATAGACAGCATCAACTGCATCAGCAGTAACTTTATCGATTCCTGAAGAAAGCTTTTCTGCAGCCTTCATCCTTGATGAAGCACGGTCAAAAGAACCTTTTACGGCCTCAAAATCACTCATGCTTGGGAAGCGACCGGCTGCATCAGCGGCTGCTACTACGGTTGTGACTGCTGATTTCATTCTTTACCTTCTCTTTTAAGAAAAAAGTGATTTTTGGGAGTGGGAGGATTGATGCCCAGCTCAATAGAGCTAATCAACTAATAGAACTGATAACTCTGTCAAAATAAGAAGCCGCTTCTGAAGCGATTTCTTGACACTGAGCTCCTGAGCCAGAGTTGATACCCTCAAACATTTTACGCCCAGAATTAGTCTCAGTCATAATTGCAACCGTTGCTGCCTTCATTATTTCCACAGCACGAACTGCATTTGCTGTCGGGACGCCAAGTGCAAGGTAGGTCTCTTTGAGGCCATTCAAACAACGATCATCAAGAATCGAAGGGTCGCCAGCGAGAAGTGCATAACTCACATATCTCAAAATAATTTCTCCATCTCTTAGGCAAGCCGCCATTCGCCTTGTTGGATAACAATTACCGCCCGGCTGCGTCATTCCAGTGTTTTCACAAACCATTCCAGCAACAGCATCAGCAGCGATACATGAAACATTTTGAGTAATCGCTAAAGTCGCATCAATACGCTTGTTTGCATCAGATACATACTTACGAAGAGAGGCAAGCTCCGTAGTCCCAATAGTTGCTCCTTTTGCGTCAGCAGAGACTACAGCACGTGAGAAGGCGTCAAGCATTTATATGGAAGACAAACAGTTGGCAGAAATCATTTTGTCAGCTATTACCCCGGCATCGACTCCACTAGTCTCAACAAAGCACCACCAGGCCCTAAATACTGAGGTAGTTGCCTCTTTAAGGGATGATTAGCTGGGTCAATGAGGGAATCGTTAGCTGTATAAATAGATAGCCAACCTCGTAAACCTAATCCTTCTAGGAAGACCGTAAGTGGATATCACCAGCCACCGCAATGGTTCGTAACCAAGGGGCCTTGCGGCAGCACCTCCCCCCTACCCATAGCCTCATAAATGCCATAAGAGCTTGCTAACAAAGAAAATTGAACAATCAATAATTAGAATTCGAAAAATCAGGCAAATCCAAGCATTAAGCTCAACTATCCCAGATTGAAAAACCTAAAAGCCTTACGGCTCATAATGTTCAGGAACTACTCCTAAAAAGTTTAAGAATCAAGTAACTATGGCTTCTCCAACATCCAGCGAGTTAAAGGAATCTATCAAAGAGCTTTCAGAATACAGACAAAGGCTTGCTGAAGAAATAACAGGAATCGCTAAGAAGCTAAAAATGCCTCCAAAAAAAATTGACAAAATCGTTAAAGATCATCCCGAGTTAACCCAAATAAGCAGGGTGATTTTACAACTGAAAGCACAACTAAATGCTCTCGAAATCTAGTGTTAAATATGCAGTAAAGCTCCCTAAGTGAAATTCAGATCATTTCTAGTGGCAAAGTCATTCACATTTAAAGGTTTTATTTACTAGAGGCTCAGTCTCATGTACATTAATAATTGTAAGCAATATAGTTAAATCATAGCTATTAACAAGAAAGCTTCATCTATCAGTGCGACAAATTTCTTTTCTGGTTCCAGGTACTACAAAAAAATTCCACGGTGGTGGACTCAATGTAGAACTACAAGCTTCAAGGGTACTCCAAAAAAAGTTCCCAAATAAAGTAGTCACCTATCGGCAACGTGAAAAAGCGTACCCCTTCTTTGAAGATGAATTAGATAAAGAAGGCTCAAAAACGTCAACCCTTTGGATTATTTCTTGGGGTTATGACATCCCAGAATTGTTAAGGAAGCTACACGGCAGGGCAATTGCATATCATGCACATAGTACCGGCTACAACTTCCATTTACCTCGAAGCATTCCTATTTTAGCCGTAAGCAAAAATACACTTGGATACTGGGGAGCCAAAGCACCTAGCAACCCATTATTTCTTGTCCAGAATTCGCTGGAGCCCCATTGGCTCAAATATGGCAACCGAATAAATAGCCATGCATCAGACCCTGGAGTCGCATCGGATAGAAGAATCGATGTTCTAGTTCAGACGAAGAAAAATAGCGCTTATGTAATCAATGAACTCGTTCCCGCTCTTAAAAGAAAAGGAATAAAAGTATACCTTCAATCTGAATGGATAAAAGATATCGTTGGTTTATATAATAACTCCAAAGTCATACTTTATGACTCCTCAGAGTACTGGAATTTAGCTGGACTTTCTGAAGGTTTTGGACTCACTCCTCTTGAAGCTATTTCCTGTGGTTGTATTGTTTTTAGTAGCCTTAACCATGGGTTATCAGACGTTCTTATTCCAGGGAGAGTTGGCTATCAGCTAGGTTCCAATACTCTAGGAATGGATGTTCAAAGAATTTGCGCAGCAGTAAAAAATCCAAATGATTGGGTGACTAGAGAAGAAGACCTACAGGTGTTAATGAAAACACATAATGAAGAAGAGCTTCTAAAGAACTGGAGTATAGCTCTAAAAAGTATTAACCAGCATTGGGATAATCAAACGATCTATCATTATCACCCCTTATATAGAAGTAATAGGAACCTAAATATCTTAACTTTGGTCAAAAAAATTTCAATTAAATACCTAAGAAAGATAAGAATGTTTATTCGTTACCTTTTAGCCTTCTAAGCATTGAAGAACATCCTCAACTATCCTTGCTGATCTATCCCATCTATAAAGAGATAATCTATCTTCACCATTAGCAACTAGCTTGTTCCTCAAAGAGGAATCTAGAAGAATATCCCGCATAGCAGAAGAAATTTCGTCGATCTTAAAAGGATTTACCAATAATCCTGCATTACCAACCACTTCTGGCAATGCACCTGCATCAGAAGCTATTACTGGTGTGTGGCAAGCCATAGCTTCTAGTGCTGGCAATCCAAATCCTTCCCAAAAACTTGCTATCAAAAGAGCTTGACAACTATTTAAAAGCCTAAGTCTTTCCTCATCACTAACCCAAGGCAACCACCTACATCGACTAGAAAGACCTAAATCCTCGGAACATTTTTTCAACTTAGGGGTATAACGCCTATCATGAGGGCCTACGAACCAGACCTCTATTTCTTTATTTTTAATCCTTGAAAGTGCTTTAAGGACCCTTAAGATATTTTTATGAGGATTATGTCTTCCTAAAACTAAAAAAAAGGGTTTTCTTTTTAGTTTTAAATGCCTTAGATTTAGCTTATTAAAGCCTAAAGGAATTGTTATCAACTTCCTAATGGGTACACCTAAAAACCTATTAATCTCTCTTGCCGTAGCTTCGGAATTACATAAAACCTTACTGGCTGAATGAAGCACAAGCGGAACATAACTCGCAGTGTATAAAAGCAATGGATTTACTCGCGGATAACGTAGAGGTAATAAATCATGCGCTATTACAACTGAGCGCGTTCCCTTCAACAAAGGAGCTTCAGGCAATGGTGAAAGCAATATTGGCGAACCATTTTTCCGAAGGATTTCCGGCAATTTGGTTTGAGTCCAAATCAAACGTCTTATATGTGCTCTCATTCCCAGCTCAGGCATTAGATCATTTCTGATAGGGATACTCCCAGGACGTGAGCCTCCAAGAGGGTCGAGAAGGGGAACCATTTCTGGATCCAGTTCTCCAACTAAATCTCGCGCCACAACACCTATCCCAGTAGGGCATCTCCCGAGATAGCTCCCATTAAAAAGTGCTAATGACACTTGAAGACTTCAGAAAGAATCCGCAACACTTAGTCTGACAAAATTTGGAGTAAGGCTAAGTATTCAAGAAGTTTTTACCGAGCGGAGATATCCTTCATCGATGACCTTTATGGATGGCTTAAACAGTGCTCAACAACAAGCAGTGGATCACGTAGAGGGTCCACTGCTTGTTGTTGCTGGTGCAGGTAGTGGCAAGACAAGAGCTCTAACGCATCGAATTGCACATCTAATAAGCCACCACTGTGTTGATCCAAGCAACATCCTGGCAGTCACCTTTACCAACAAGGCTGCTCGAGAAATGAAAGAGAGACTTGAGATACTGCTAGCCAAAAAGGTAGCTTTTGATCAATATGCTCAGCCATTCAGCACTCTGGAGATGGGGCAACAAAGAGACCTAAGGACAAGAATTTATCGTGAAATAACTAAAGATTTATGGATTGGCACTTTTCATGCTCTTTTTTCTCGCTTGCTAAGGTTTGACATTGATAAATTAGAAGATAGTGACGGACTTAAATGGACCAGACAGTTTTCGATCTATGACGACAAGGATTCTCAAAACCTAATTAAAGAGATTATTACTCAGGATTTGCAATTAGACCCAAAAAGGTTTGAGCCTAAAAAAATTAAGTGGGTAATTGGTAATGCAAAGAATCAGGGTTGGTCGCCAGATAGGCTTGAGACAGAAAGCGAAGGCCATCGAGGGAAAATTGTCACCGAAATCTATAGGCTTTATCGCAAGGCGCTAGCAGCAAATAATGCTCTTGATTTTGACGACCTTCTTTTACTTCCTGTACAGTTACTTCAACAAAATGATCAGATAAGAACTTATTGGCATACAAGATTTAAGCATCTATTAGTAGATGAATACCAAGATACAAATCGAACACAATATGAACTTATAAGGCTTCTTAGTACAAACAATACTTTACCAGAGACCTACAGGAACTGGAGCAATCGCTCTATCTTTGTAGTCGGAGATGCTGACCAAAGCATTTACAGCTTTCGAGCTGCAGACTTCACAATCCTAATGGACTTTCAGAAAGACTTTGGCGATAGTCAGCCAGATTCAGTTACGAAAACAATGGTTAAATTAGAAGAGAATTATCGCTCAACTGCAACAATCTTAGATGCTGCAAATGCATTGATTAGCAATAATACAGAACGGATAGACAAAGTACTAAGAGCAACGCGCGGAGAAGGAGACCTGATAAGCATAACTAGATGTGATGATGAGATTGCAGAAGGTGAAGCAGTAATCCATAGGTTAAAAATTCTTCAATCAAATCACCCCCAGTTGAACTGGAGAGACATGACTATCCTTTATCGAACAAATGCACAATCACGCTCCATAGAGGAATCTTTAGTTCGCTGGAGCATCCCATATGTAGTCGTCGGAGGGCTGCGTTTTTACGACAGAAGAGAAATTAAAGACATCCTTGCATATTTAAAACTGCTAATAAATCCTTCAGATACGATTAGCTTGATACGTGTGATCAATACACCAAGAAGAGGAATTGGCAAAACAACTATTCAAAGATTAACTGATGCTGCGAATCAACTATCAATACCACTTTGGGATATTGTAAGTGACCCTGAAGCAGTAAGATCTTTAGGAGGAAGGTCAGCCAAAAGTCTATTACAGTTCTGCGAGTTAATTAATTCTCTAAAACAACAAATTCATATATTAAAAACTCATGAGCTGATTCAATATACAATTGAGCAAAGTGGTTATTTAAGCGAACTTATCGCAGAGGCAACAGAAGAATCTGAAGAAAGAAGACGAAATCTACAAGAATTAATCAACGCTGCTATTCAGCATCAAGAAGAAAATGACGAAGCAACAATTGAAAGCTTCCTTGCTTCAGCTGCACTTTCTAGCGATGCCGATGACAAAGATATTGCAAGTGATCGTGTCACCCTAATGACATTACATAGTAGTAAAGGATTGGAATTTCCTGTTGTATCCATTGTGGGCATGGAACAAGGCCTTTTCCCAAGTTATCGCTCTTTGGACAACCCCTCATCACTAGAAGAGGAAAGAAGACTTTGTTACGTGGGAATAACAAGAGCGAAGGAGAAATTGTTCCTTTTTCATGCATCTGAAAGACGCCTATGGGGAGGGATGAGAGAGCCAGCTGTTCCCTCTTTATTTCTATCGGAGCTTCCTGAAAGTCTCTTAAAAGGTGATTTACCACAAAGCGGAGGCGCTTCTCTCCGAAGAGGTAATCGATTGGAAAGGTTAACAAGAGTTGATCGCAAAGAAAATTTGCAAGCCCTTTCGGATGGGGTGGGGAGTACACCCTTGAATGCTGTACGAAAAGTTCATTCAGGACCATCCCCTGGGAAGTCATGGGAAGTAGGTGATCGAGTTATACATTCGAGTTTCGGTTTAGGCGAAATAACTCATACCTTTGGGAGTGGTCAAAAAACATCTATTGCAGTCAAATTCAAAGGCATGGGCCCAAAAATCCTCGATCCAAGGCTTGCACCAATACAACCCGCTGGCAACATTTAAGTAAATGTCTAAAAGCTCTTTGAGAATGCAACATACAGGTTTTTAAGTTCATGACAAATACGAAGGCTCAATCACACTCTGAAGAAGACTTTCCAGACATGCCAAGTGACATAAGAAAAGTATTTATTCAAGCTGCAGTGGAAGCAAATATCCAACGAATTGCATTAGTAGGTGGCGCAGTAAGAGATTGGCTCTTAAAAGACAAGATTCAGCTTGATTTCTCAAATAAAACCGATCTAGATATAGTTGTCGAGGGATCTGCTGAGGTTTTCGTCGCATCATTAGAAAAAAAATTAGATGCTAGTAGACTAAAAAATATAAAATCAAGCCACACATATGACTCTATTAAGCTCACAATCGATGAAACCATTATAGACATTTCTAGCTCTCGAGAGGAAACTTACTCTGCGCCAGGCGAAAACCCCATCGTTAAGCCTTGTTGCTTAGAAAAGGACCTACTTCGAAGAGACTTTAGTGTTAATGCAATAGCCATTGAACTATGCAAAAAGGAAATACTTAAGCTGGAAGGAAGCCTGGTGGATTTAAGCTCTAAAAAACTGAGCTTCCTACATAATAAAAGTGTAGAAGAAGACCCTACAAGAATCATTAGGGCCGCAAGATATGCCGCAAGATTGGGATTCACCTTATCTGAAGATTCTCTAAATCAAATACGCTCTACATTGCAAAATTGGCCATGGCTTTGGGAGCTTGGAGACAACCCAAAGAATGCACCACCCGCTCTATCAACACGACTCAAAATGGAGCTAAATCTAATGTTCAAGAATGAGCCCTGGCAAGAAAGTTTAAACCAATTAAGGAGTTGGGGAGCCCTCAAGCTACTGGACGAGAAGTTAAATGATCTTGAAGAGTTAAATGATCAAATTGAATTAGGTAATACCCTAGGGCTTAATGAACTGACAATTCTCATAGCAAAATCAGGTGAATGCTTATTTATTGCAGAGCGTCTTTTTCTACCAGACAAACAATGTCGAATCCTACAAGAAAGTGTTGAACTTCAAGAACTTCTAAGTTCAAAAAAGATCTATAACGAGTTTCATTCATGGTTACCTTCTATGTGGTGCAAAGTTGTTGAGGAGAGAAATCTCCTTCCTGACTCGATAGCTTTAACCGCTTGTTTAATGGTTCAAGCAAGAAGCTATCTATTAGATTGGTTGAGATATTGGCGAAAAGTCAAGCCAATGATATCTGCAGAGAAACTGCAAGACCAGGGCATAAAGAAAGGTCCAAAGCTAGGCGCCGAATTAAGGAGTCTCAGACTTAAGGAAGTAGACAGGATTTACGCTAGGAAATAAATCAAAAGGAAACTTCTAGGAAGGCTAGAGAGGGTTGTTGAAGGAACCATTTATGTAAAGCATTTTAAAGTTTAAACGTAGAAGACGTTCCCAATTTTATGCCAATTGCCCTTCACTAAAAGTGCATCAGCAAAATCTTCTTCACAGCTAATCATTAATGGACCACATGTCTGGGGGTCAACTATCAGCTCCTTTATAGCCTTATGCATAGAACTTTCTGGAGTGATTTTACCTAAAACCAAGCTAACTAATCCTGACTGATCAATTCGCGGGGAAAGTAATGACCAAAAAGAGCGGTTAGCAGGAGCTAAAGAACTACAATAGCCTGCCTGAAGAAGATCAAGTGCACCAGGTAGAGAAGGTATTTTCTCAGCATTAATATGCACTCTAATGGATGAATTATCCCCTGACAGTCTTAATTTCCTAGACGTTATATCTAGCATCTCACCTAAATGCCCTAACAGTCCAAATCCCGTGACATCAGTGCAAGCATGAACTGGGTTTGGTGTTAAATATTGTTCTTGAAAAGATCTCAACTCCATAAACAAATGATATTGACTAAATGAAAGCTGTTTCGAAGCAAAATCAAGGTGGCTTGGAGCTGCTTTACCAAACATCTCTGCTGCAAAAAGGACTCCTGTACCTAATGGCCTGCTTATTAGCAATGCATCTCCATGTTGAATCAATCCTTTTTTTAATTTCGCCATTCCAGATGTTAATTTCCCATTAACACTAAGAGCCACCTCTAAGCCTAAACTTATAATTTTTGGAGGTATACTTCGTACCTCATAAGTATGTCCTCCAATTAATTTAGCTCCCTGGGGTTTAAGAGCTGACTGAATGCCTTGAAGAGTCTGTGAAAGTAATTCCTGCTGAACTTCCTTTGAGGCTGAAGGCAATCCAATCAAGGCCTGTGCAGACACGACTTCTGCACCACTCGCCCATAAATCTGAACTTGCATGCAAAGCTGTAATTCTTCCATTTAGCCAACTATCAGAAACCAAAGCGGGAAATCCATCGACACTCTGAAAAAGTTCACCTCCTTGAGAATCTGGATCTATCTCAACTGCATCCTCAGGATCACTTCCCAAGCTAGAAAGGCCCGCCTGATGCAAAGCAGCTTTTAAAGGACTTGATGCAAGTTTTGAAGCACAACCTCTACATTCCATAATCTCAAAACTCATTGAAGAATCAAAAGTCTTTCTCAACCGACCATCAAAAAGAGACATAAAGTGAAGATCTATTGTTTTTTTTAGCCACCACAAAAATCGACTCGGTCCGACAACAAACCCTCCCCACATAGCTATCGCAGAAGAACTATTAAGGCCCTTTTGAAAACCAATCAATTTCAAGGCATCTTTTTGAGGCTCCCATTCTTTTAATTGACGCCCCCTCAACAAAAGCTTGAGATTAATCCCAAGAGGCTTCGCAGATCTAACTGCCCAAACCCCTGAGGGGGGCCTAGGAGAAGATCTAATTACAGCACAATCTCCTACTGCAAACACACTGGACTCAGTTATCGACTGAAGAGTTTTAGAAGTAAAAACCCTTCCCAAAGGGTCAACAGAAAGGCCACTCAACGCAAGCCAGCCTGGAGACTTGCTTCCTGTGCACAACAAAGCCGAACTTTCTAGTGGCTGATTAGAAGAGACAAGCTCTATTGATGAATCTTTAAGGACTTTTTGAAAAGTATTGGAGAGGCTCGAAGGATATGCACTTAGGTAAAGCTTGCGAGAGGGCCAGCGGCGTCTCAAAGCCAACACAACCTCAACCCCAGCCAAACCAGCTCCGACAACAGTAAACCCTGTCCGCGTATCAGCAGACACATAACGATCCTGTTCCCTCAACCAATCCAATGCATTTTCCAAAGGCTTTATAGGTACGACCTCAAAAGGTCCAGACTTCAATTCAGCCTCCTCAGGTCTCTTTATTTCAGCGCCAACATCAAGGCTAAGAATATTAAATTCTTTTGGAGGCCTATCAGCTAATAGAACTTTTTTCCTGACAAGGTCCAATCCAATGATTTCTGCAATGACTAAAGCGACGCCACTTTTTCGCGCTAAGAACCTGAGATCTATCTCAAGCTGTTTTTTCGAATAATGACCAGAGATCAAGCCAGGGATCATTCCAGAATAAAGAGTCGTACTTCCCCTATTGATGAGAGTGATCTCAGCGAGAGGACGCAACTTGGGATTCATAGCCCATTGCCTTAACAACAAGACATGGCTATGTCCCCCACCAGCTAAAACAATCTTTTCATTCCTCATGGTTGAACCTCTGAAAGCACTTAAAGAATTGAGAAATCACACCTAGAGCTTTTACAAAGTTATTCCCTAGAAGCCTCAAAAGCTTTCCTACATACAGCTAATCTGACAAATAACTTTTTGGATATCCTGTTACCTCAATTCCTTGAGAATGAGGAATAATTCCTTAATGCCATTAACAAAAACAAAAGCAAACAAGACCTTTTTTTACCTTTGGTTAGCGCAGTTAATATCTAATCTTGGGACTCAAACAACCCTTTATGGAATAGGTCTATGGCTTTTTTCAAACACCCAACAATTAACTGACTTCGCCTTAGTGGCTTTTGCTGTCCAATTAGCAAGAATAATTGTTTTACCTCTAATAGGAAACCAAATTTCTGCCTGGCCTAGAAGACAGGTAATGCTCATCTCGAACTGCATTGGAGCTCTATGTACTCTTGGGTTTGCAATGGTGCTTCTTCAAAGTGAAGACATCCCTCTTTTGGCACCTCTTCTTCTTCTTCAAGGGCTTGCTGCAATGGCAGAAGCCACATTAATCCTGAGTTTCTCAAGTCTTATTCCTGCTCTAATAATCAATAAGCAGTCTCTAATCAAAGCTAACGGCCTTTTCGCAAGCACAGATAGTGTTGTACTTGCAATAGCGCCATTCCTTGGAAGCTGGCTAGCCGGAACAATTGGCTTAGAAGGGGTTCTCAGCCTGGATGCTTGCAGTTTTATCCTCGCTTTTATATGCGTTCTTGCCGCACCATGGTCCACTCAACTAAATAATCCATCAGGCTTATCAAAACCCTGGAGAGGTCTTCATCTAATTAATCATTGGGAAACAATCAAGGAATTGTGGAGGGCCAGTCCCCTCAGCCAAATTGCTCTGACCATTAGTACCTGCGTAGCTTTCTCCTATGCCGCAACCGAAATACTTTTCCCAGCCTGGGTTGCTGTGACCTATGGCCCAAAAAGAATGGCTCTAGTCATTCTTGCAGCCATTCTGGGATACCTCCTAGGCCTTCTTGCCTGGCAGACCCAAATAGGAAACTACTGGAAAGGAATATGGCAAAAAATGATTTACATCCAAGCCTTAATCCTTATGGGGGCAGGATTACAGATTTTTGAGTCAACAACTCTCATCTGGTTTGCAGGTGTTTTCATCTTCAGCGGTGGCATACCTATAGTTATGTCTTCAATCCAGCAAATATGGAGTCATATAGCTCTCCCAAAAGACCTCCCACGTTTTTTTGCCATTAGATACGCATTTGAATGGTCAGCAAGATTAATTGCTTTCATTACTGTCTCGATAGGGGTAGATCAATTAATTCAACCTGTCCTACTTTCGGCTAATTTGCCTCCCTGGATAAAATTATCTTTAGGCACAGGAGAGGGAAGAGCTATCGCAGTAGCGCTTGGGGCAATGGGATGGGTACTATTTCTATCCGGAATCAGCCAAAAAAAGAACTTGCGTTCAACTTTTAGGTAAATCATTCAATCATCTATGCGAGTTCTAATTCTTACTTCAAGTGGAGGTACTGCACATGACGCGGCAGCCTATTCAATAAAAAATTGGTTATTGAAGTGGGACCCTGATGGCTCAGCATCTGTGGAGCATTTACTTGAAAAAGCAAGCCTCGTTATGAGAGCAAGCGTAAATCTCTACAACTGGATTCAAAAACACTGGCCATGGCTTCATAAAATTTATTGGCGATTGGTGGAATTCGAAGATCTCGTAAAACCTTCCACCGTTTTGTTTGGCAGAAGCTATTTCATACGCTTACTAAAACATTTTCGCCCAGAAGTCATTATTTCAACCCATCCACATATAAATCGAGGTCACTTTGATCTCGCAAAGAGAATTCTTGGAGAGTCATTGAGATGTATAACATGTTGCACTGAACTGGATGGCGGCTTCGGTTTCAGTAGGAACTGGGTATCCCAAAGAACCGACAGCTTCTGGGCATTGACACAAGAGGTCAAAAGCGAAGTGATACATCGAGGCATCTCGCCCAATCGAGTAGAAGTATTAGGTCCATTATTTGACCCTGCTTTTGAGTCAGTATTAGAACAATCAACTAATAAATCTGCCAAGGAAAACCCTCTACCCCTAATCGTTCTCGGGGCCGGAGCAAATGGATCTAACAACCACTTGCATTTACTAAATGCACTTCTTCCTCTTTCTGGTCGAATTCGCATAGTTGCATTATGTGGGAAACGAAAAAGTTCCAAAAAAAGAATTGATGCTTGGCATTCTGTTCACCCAGAGATTGCAGTTGAAGCTGTTGACTTTCAGAGTCCAGAACAGATGGCAATTCTCTACAAAAAAGCTTGGGTCATGGTCGCTAGGCCAGGCGCTAGAACTGCCACTGAAGCTATAGCCTCAGGATGTGTACTGATCTTCAACGGGTTTGGAAGCACCATGCCTCAGGAGTTACTTGCAAGGTATTACTTCTCGTCTAGAGGTATAGACATTTCCATCAATAAACCTGAAGATCTAATGGGAATACTTAGTCAATGGCTCGAAGACCCCAAACAGCATAGGCTTATTGAAGAAACCTACAACTGCAACCAACTAAAAGGAAACCTTGATGGCATTAAAAAGTTGATACTGGGGATGGCTTGATGCCTTTGCAAGATCCCATCGCAATAATTGGCATTGGATGCAACCTTCCTGGTGGGATCCAATCACCAGATCAATTCTGGGAAGTCCTTCGTGATGGGAAGGATGCAATTAGACAAATCCCTAATGAAAGATGGGATCTTGACTTTCACTTCAACCCAGACCCCAAAAAACCTCTTACCCAGCATGTGCGAAAGGGTGGTTTCATTGAGGATATCGATCTGTTTGACCCAGGTTTTTTTGGAATCACACCAAGGGAAGCCATATGCATGGACCCTCAGCAACGCCTTTTGCTCGAAGTGTCCTGGCGTTCTATTGAGGATGCTGGTGTCCCAATCGACAAAATTAGAGGGCAATCTGTTGGAGTATTTGTTGGCATCTCAAGTGCTGACTACAGCTCCCTACTTTGGGCTTCCAGTGAGGACTATCTCACTCCTGACAATGAACCCTTTATTCTTCCAGGTAACACAGGATGTATTGCTGCCAACAGGCTTTCCTATTTTTTAGATCTAAAAGGACCAAGCTTCACAGTTGATACTGCTTGTTCCTCTTCTTTAGTTGCAGTGCATCTAGCCTGTGAGAGTCTCCAAAAAGGCGAATCAGAACTAGCAATTGCTGGCGGAGTCCAAGCACTTCTCCATCCAGGAATACAAATGAGTTTTTGTAAGGCAGGCTTACTCTCCCCTGAGGGCCGATGCAAAAGCTTTGATTCTGAAGCAAATGGATATGTTCGCTCTGAAGGAGCAGGAGTAGTGCTCTTAAAACCTCTAAAAACTGCTTTAAGAGATGGTGATCAGATTCATGCTTTGATTGAAGGTACCGCAATCAACTCAGATGGACGCAGTCAGGGCCTAGCCGCACCAAGCCAACGTTCTCAATCTAATTGTGTTCGCAAGGCCTACGAAAGTGCGGGTTTAGCACCAAATCAAACCCAATATGTTGAAGCCCATGGGACGGGGACACGTCAAGGCGACCCTATTGAGCTAAGAGCTTTAGGTAGCGTTCTAAGGGAAGGTAGACCTAATAACCAACCATGTCGAATAGGCTCAGTCAAAACAAACCTTGGTCATGGCGAAACTGCTGCAGGAATAACAGGTCTTATCAAAACCGTACTTTGTTTAAAAGAAAGGAAAATACCCGCGAGCTTACATTTTCACAAACCAAACCCCTCTATAGATTTTGAAAAACTTGGTTTAAAAGTTCAAACTAAGCTTGAATCATTTCCGAATCCTAAAAGCAAATTAATCGCAGGAGTGAGCTCCTTTGGGTTTGGGGGAACAAATGCTCATGCGGTTTTAAGTGAATCCCCTAAAACAAAAAATTTACTAATAAATAACCACGATGAAAAGGTAGAGCCCCCAATATATTTCCTCTGCATTTCTGCAAGAACAACTAAAGCGCTTGAGATTCTGAGAAAAGAATATGTTTTTCTCTTAAAGAATAACCCTTTATTAAGTATCAATGACGTCGCGGCAAGCACACATCTTGGGAGAAGTATGTTCCCTCATAGATTGATCGCAATAGGAACAAATCGAGATGAGTTAGTTTCTCAACTTGAACTTCAAGAAGAGCCAGCCTGGAATGGAGAAACGTCACTTGTAAGCTCTAGTACAAGCAAAAGCAATGAACCTCTTGAAAAAATAACTCTTGGCTTATCTGGTGAAGAAGGGAAAAAGAAGCTCAAAAAATTAGCCCTGGAAATTGGAAAAGGTGAAAAATTTGACTGGAAAATCTTTCACCATCCATTCCCTCACAAACGCGTGAATGTTCCTGGTCATCCATTCATAAAACAACGTTATTGGTGGAATAAACCAGAAAATGAAAAGAGCAAATCAAGTCTTTGGCTGGATCATATAGGTAAAACAAATAAAAAGGCATCAAGTGTAAATAAGGAACGAATCTTACAATTTGAACAACTTGAACTCCCTGGCTCATCTGAACATTTCCATGCAGAATTAAATCCTATCGAGATCTTAGATTTAGGCGACCATTTAGTTCGTGATTGGGTGGTTTTCCCTGCTGCAGGATATATTGCATTGGCACTTGATCTAAAACGAGAAAGGAATCAAGAGTCTTTTCTTTCTGATTTTGTTTTAGATACTCCCCTTAGAATTCAAGACAAATCCAGCACCTTACAGGCTGTATTAGAAGGAGGTAAAATGAGCTTTTACAGTAAAGATTTAGGGAAGAAAACATGGCTAAAACATGGCGAACTAATTCTTAAAGATAGAGGGAATCAAAGATTTAATAATATTGTTCTGCAAGACAAGGTGGCTAATTCTTTTTCGGACATTGAATCTATTTCCACAAAATCTTTCTATGAAAGCTTGTCCACCATTGGTCTTAACTATGGAAAACTTTATCAGCCAATCAAATCGCTACGCTCCAGGCCTTATCAAGCATGGGTAGAAATAGAAAGGCCAAATAGTGCTCCAGACAGATGCCTAATAGATGGCTGTTTTCAAGCAGTTGCAGCTTGTTTAGATGTTAGAGAAACAAATGGTCAATTATTTCTTCCAGTTGGTCTGAAAAATCTTGAGTTCACAGAATGGCCTTTACCAGACAAGTTCAATTGCAATATCTTATTGCATCCACCCCAGGACCACAATTCAACAATAATAGCTGATTTAGAATTAGAGAAAGAAGGTAAATGCATCGGCAAACTAGTTGGTCTAAAGCTAAGAAGACTAACCCGATCAGTGCTAGACCTTCTATTCCCAAAGAAAGAGTCCTCAAAAATCAAGCCAAGTTTATTACACTCTAAATGGTCACCAATAAGCATTCAAAAAGACAAAAAGCCAACATTCAACAATAATCAGATAATTGTAATTGGACCAGATAAGTCTCGAATTGAAAATTTAAATTGTTGGGCCAATGTTGAAGACCTATCCCTCAATAGAATACCTCTTAGAGCTGAATTATCACAGGTTCATACACCCCTTATCTTATGGCCAAGAATCACAAAAGAAAATCCAGAGAATTTGCTGAATATACTCTTAAAAGTTTTTAAATCCCTATCAAATGATCACCAAGAGCCTATTTTACTTGTTTTAGAAGGTGATTCCCCAACAACAAGTTCCCTAAAAGCTTTCCAACGCTCCGTGATGCTTGAACGCCCAGACTGGAAATTGACAACCTTGCATCTACCCTCTGAATTAGATCAACATCCAAAACCTGAAGACTGGGGAGAAATCTTCTTAGCAAGCGAAAAATTTTCCGAAATCTCTTACTTAAATGGCGTCCTAAATAGCCCACATTTAGAAGTAGTAGAAAATGAGAGGTTCCAAATAAGAACTGATGGGACTGGGCGTTTAGAAGGTCTACATCGCAAGGCAATGCCTCCCACAGAACTATTGCCAGGTGAAGTTGAAATAGCTGTTGAAGCGACTGGCCTTAACTTTCGAGATGTACTCAATTCCCTAGGATTACTAAAGGATCATGCAGCTTCGCTTGGAATAGACGACCAAACCCGTTTGCCATTTGGAGGGGAAGCTGTTGGGAAGATAGTGGATATTGGCCCTAATTTATCCAGCGAACTTATTGGGCAAAGAGTTGTTGCAGCCCTAACAATTGGCAGCCTCGCGAGTCATGTCATTTCAAGAGAAGAGCTTTGCATACCTATGCCCCCAGGCATGAGTGCAGAAGAAGGAGCAAGCTTTTCAACTGCTTTTCTGACAGCTGCATATGGCCTAGAAAAGCTTGCAAAATTAGAACCCAACCAAACCGTTCTTATACATTCCGCGGCGGGAGGGGTCGGTCAAGCAGCAATGCAAATAGCAAAACGTTCCGGAGCAAAAATTTTTGCCACCGCCTCTGCTGGCAAGCAAAACCTAATCAAGGAACAAGGCGTAGAAGGAGTATTTGATTCAAGAACTCTAGATTTTGCTGATCAGATTTTGGATTGCACTAATGGTGTTGGCGTAGATGTAGTACTTAATAGTCTTAAAGGAGAATGGGTTGATGCCAGTTTCAAGTGCCTAAAAAAGGGAGGAAAGTTCTTAGAACTTGGCAAGATTGATATCTGGAGCGATGCACAAGCAAAGGAGAAAAGACCAGACGCCAAATATCTTCCTTTTGATTTACTGGAAGTTGCTACCGCTGAACCATTGAAGATAAGAAGTCTTCTTCTCAGAATTAGCAAAGAAATATCTACTGGTTCGTTGCAAAATATACCATCTAAAGCTTGGCATATAAATGAATTCAAAGATGCTTTCAAGCACATGGCTCAAGCAAGGCATATAGGTAAGGTTGTAATCAAACAACCGATACAACCTGAACAAATTTCCATCAAAGAAAATGCAACCTATTTAATAACTGGTGCTTTAGGCGGCATTGGGTTGAAACTTCTTAAATGGGTTACATCCCAGGGAGCAAAATCATTAATTTTAGTTGGTCGTTCATTTAAAGACCCTAAAGAAGATGCTCAGAGAGTGTTAAAAGAGCTGAGGGGTAAAGGGGTTAAATATACTTGCATCGCTTATGACCTTTCAGAAACAAAAAATTCTACAACTTCTCAAGAACTTAAAAGGACGATCAATCTCCTCCCTAATACTAAACCTTTACGTGGCATTTTTCATACCGCAGGCCTACTCCGCGATGGTCTTCTATCAACGATTGATGAGGATTGTATTAAATCAACTATGGATCCAAAACTTCAAGGATGGAAATTATTTGAAAGCCTAATAAAGAAAGAGTCTGATTTAGATTTTATTATTGGGTTCTCTTCTATAGCAGCTTTACTTGGTTCCCCAGGGCAAGCAGCATATGCAGCCGCAAATGGTGCCATAGAAGGATATTGCAAAAGAGAGTCTTCATCTCCAATCAGACTTGCAATCCAATGGGGACCTTGGTCAAACACAGGGATGGCAAAGGGGTTAGAAAGTCGTTTTGAAAAAATAGGTATGAAAATGATTGCCCCAGAAGATGCTTTTGAGTCACTAAATAGACTTCTAAAAAGAGGAGAAGGAGGGGTGATCTCTGTCGCAGATAATGACTGGCAAATGCTTGCATCTCAAGCATTACCAAGGCAAAAAGATTGGTTTAATGACTTGCTTGAAAAGATCGGGCCATCACCTTCTGAGCGCCTTTGGAAGAAGTTGAAAGCACTGCCAAAATCTCAGCATCAATTGATTCTAATGCAGGAGTTACGAGAAAGATTGGCAAGAGTAATGGCAGCAGAATCTGATTCGGAAGATTTACTAGAGGCCTCTTCTATTGATTCAAGTGAATCTCTCTTTAACCTTGGGCTTGATTCATTAATGGCAGTTGAATATGCAGCTGTAGTTCAAACAGAACTTGGGATTCGACTTGATCTTGAAGCTCTTGCAGATGACCCCACCCTTGATGCACTTGCCGAACTTGGGCTCAAACAATTAACACCTAAACAGGGTCAATCCCATAATGAATCTTTAAATCTTGAGCAGGAGGCAAAGCTAGATAAAGACTGGTCCTGCCCTTCTCTAAATCCAAGTCTTTGTCCCGGCAACTCAATATTCCTAACAGGGGCATCTGGCTTCCTGGGTGCATACTTATTAGCAGGACAACTTAAACGTTGGGAGGATCTCAATGTACGCTGTCTGGTAAGAGCAAAGACCGTTGAAATTGCTCTTGAGAGAATAAAGAAAAACTTATATTTTTATGGTCTCTGGGAACCAAGTTGGGAGAGGAGAATAAAACCAATACTTGGTGATTTATCACTCTCAAGATTTGGGCTTGAAGAAGAACATTTCAAAAAATTATCAAATAAAATTGGAGGAATCCTTCATAACGGTGCGCAACTTAGTCAAATGGCACCTTATGCGCAGTTGACAGCTGCCAATGTAGGAGGAACCCGAGAAATATTAAACCTAGCGACTATCTCTAACCCTATTCGCTTAGAGCATGTTTCGAGTGTTTCTGTTTTCGAAGGAGCTGCCTATAGAAATCGTGAAATAGATGAGTGTGACGACCTTAACTGCTGCGAGGGCATTCATATTGGTTATTCACAAACTAAATGGGTTAGCGAGAGGCTTGTAACTCAGGCAGGTCGACTTGGATTACCAATAAGCATTTACCGTCCACCATTAATAGGGGGACATTCCATCACCGGTCACTGGCATGAAGGGGATCTTCTGCAAAGACTTTTACAAGGTTGCTTAGCATTAGGACAAGCTCCTCAGCTTGCTTGGGAATTGGATCTTGTCCCTGTCGATTACGTTGCTGACTCCATAAGTGCTCTTGCTTGGAATAAAGAAACTGCCGGGAATTGTTTTCACCTACAACATCCACGTCCTTTAATGCTCAATGATCTTTTGACAAAGCTCATATCGGACGGCGCACCTTTACAGCAAGTGCCTATGAAGGAATGGCTTCAGGCAATTTCAGAGGATACGAACAATCCGCTTAATCCTCTTAAGGCTTTCTTCCAACAACGCTGGGGGCCAGAACAACTCACATATCCGGAGTTAAATGCATTGGGCGTAAGAGCTCGCCCAAGTTGCAAACTAACCATCTCCGCCTTAGAGAAGAAAAATATCCACTGCCCAGATTTTGAAGACCTTATTGATACTTGGGCTGCCTCACTTCTGAAAAGTTCAGTAGCAGCTTGACACTCAGGGATCTTCTACCACTACTTTTTGCTGTGGTTATTGCCACTCAAGTCATTTTAGTGGCATTTTTCAAATTCAAAATCAAACAACTGCAAAGAGGGAAAACTTTTCGCGCGGGAGAACCTTATCAACTATGGCCAGAAGTTGAAGTTGTTTTGTGCTTACGAGGAGCAGATAAGACACTTCCTGGAATGCTCAATTCTCTTTCTAAGCAAAACTATCCCGGGCTATGGCGCCTAAAAATTGTAGTGGACTCTGCATCAGACCATGCATGGGCAATCGTTCAAGAAATGATTGATTCTGAAGGTAAAAACAACCAAAAAACTTCTTCATGGGCTGAAGCAATTGTTGAAGTTCTCGAAGAAAAGGAAACAAAAGGTTCCCTCAAATGTGCATCTATTAGGCAAGCTTTTAAAGGACTTCACCCTAATTCAAAGGTGGTTGCATTAGTCGATTCAGATGCAGTTGTACCGTCAGATTGGCTAAAAACATTAGTTTATGAATGCTGCCAGGAAAATATTGGAGCTGTATCTGGAAACAGATGGTACGAGCCGACTAGAAATACACTTTCTGCGTGCACTAGAAAAGTTTGGAATGCAGGAGCCCTGGTAATGATGACAATTTTTAAAATCCCCTGGGGAGGCTCACTTGCTGTAAAAAGAGAATTAATCAATTCTGATCTTTGGGTAAACCTTCTTGAAAGCTCTCTCTGTGAAGACACATGCCTACACAAACCACTCAAAGAACTAAACTTAGAATATAGGTTTATCCCCGAACTTTTAATTATTGACCGTAGTTATGACATAACTATGCCAGGATTAGCGAAATGGCTTTCTCGTCAGGTTCTCACAGTACGTCTTCATCACCCTGCATGGCCACTTATCATGATTCATGGCCTTGGAACAACATTAGTACTTGTTTTAGGGTTATTTTCCGGGACATGGTTTTCATTGATAGTATATGAATTATCTTGCCTTTTATTGTTAGGCTGGATTGAAGTAATAGCCAGAAATAAAACGCCTAAATCTACAAGAAATTTTGCTTTTTCACTTATAGCGGGACAATTAATCAATGGCTGGTCAACTTTAATGGCTCTTGTTGCAAAAGAAGTAGAGTGGCGTGGAATTAATTACAAGATAACCCTAAACCCTAAAGGGGTTGAGAGATTGCAGGACTAACCATTAACTCATATAGAATTTTCATAGACTGATTCAAGTTTGTTTCGCTAAGCTCACGAAAAACAGGTTTAAAAACTTCTGGAATCTCTGGGTCAATATCAATACTATGGCTCACCATTGTCCCTCCATCAATAGGCTTCAATTTCCATTTACCTCTCAGTGATCGAATAAGATCCCCCTTCAATAATTTATATTCAATCATTTTTTTTGGGGTTTCTTTAACATGAATCAAAGCTGAAATCTCCAAACCAAAAGTGTAGGGTGCTTGATAAGTCTGAGATAATCTAAGGGAGTGTCCATTCCGAAAAATAATTTTCACCTTTTTGATATCTGGCATTTGTATTGCTGTGCTTTCATAACCTGTCAAAACCTCCCATGCTCTATTAAGTTCAACAGGAACGGTGATTGTGGAGGTTGTCACTCCTGAGAGTCTTGTTAACTCAGGCTGGTTACTTTGACTTTGTGCAAAAACTAAGCCGATCGGAGCGGACACACCTACTATCAGACCTAATAAAACAGCTCTACTTGATTTCCCCATTCGACATTGCTTGTGCAGGAATCTAGTACTAACCATGATGGAAGGAGAGTTGAATTAAAGCGCACAAGGGAAAACTGTGCGTCACTTCCTTGCTCTAGAACTTATTTCGTTAGTGGGTTTGACCCAAGAGGTGCAAACCACTATCTAGCTCTATTTCAAAAGGAGCTACAAGCTAGAGGGGCTAGTACTGGTAAAAGAATAACCAATGGGCTAATAACTCGCTGGCCGATAAAGAAAAAAACAGGAAACGAGAAAACCCAAGAAGTTGAAACGCTCCACCAATCAGAACTTTGTTTCCTCCACTGGGACGATATAGCAAGAGCAAACTGGCCTAAACAACCCTTAGAAATCCTTAAGCAGTGCATGTCATATGCGTCTTTTTACCTCTTCAGAGGATGGGTTTTTCGAATAGCCAAATTGTGCCCTGGTGTAGCTTTATGTGGAGCCTACCCATTACTTTTCTTACTTATTGCATTGTGTTTTGCCACAATTACAGCAACCCTCTCAATAGAACTATTTGAAATATTTTCCATTCCAGCAGGGAAATACTTAATAAGTTTAACTTTGTGGTTTTCAACCCTTTTCGCAGCATGGAAACTGGCAGAAGCACTTGGTGTGATTTGGCTCACAAGATCAATCCTATTCACCCACCGCCTGGGCCAAGCCAAGGAAAAAGATTTACGCCAAAGGGTATGCGACCTAGCAGTTCTATTAATCAACCTCGAAGAAAAAGAACCTGCAGAACGTATTATTATTATTGGACATAGTAGCGGTAGTTTTGTTGCTGCAATGCTCGCCGCTGAATTAAAAAGACAAGACAATTCGGCTAACTTACTTTCTCGAATAGAATTACTAACACTTGGGCAAAACTTGACAAATTTATCTATATATCCAGAGGCAAAATCTTTCCGAGATGACCTCAAATTTTTAGCAGAACAGCCAAGGTTTCCATGGAGGGATGTCACATCCCAAGAAGACTTACTATGTTTCGCAGGGGTGAACCCTTTTATAACCTGCGGGATTGCCATACCAAAAGGCAGCCTATATCCAAAAATGGAAATTATCTCACTAAGTCTTCCAAGAAAAGGTCGAAAGCAAAAAAGAATTTTGCTTGATCAGTTTGACATACATTTTGATTACCTTCGTAATCATTGCCCTGACGTTGATTTACCTGGATTACTTACTAAGCCTTTATCAAGGGAATACTAATGACTGAGGTCACTAAACAACAAAGGAATGAACCCCCCTGGCCGAAACCATTGCCATATACTGCAAATATTTTGCATAGACTTGCGCGTGGCTGGAAGACATGGCTTGGACTACTAAATGAATGGGATTTTCGTATACCCATTGGTGAAATCAATATACTTGGACTCCCTGTATTTCTTATCAACGACCCTCCACTTGTCCGAAGAATTCTTGTTGATGAAGTGGAAAATTTCCCTAAGCATCCATACACACTATGGATTCTAGAACCATTGATCGGAAGAGCCATCTTTTCAGTAAATGGTGAAGAGTGGCAATGGCAAAGACGTCTTATAGATCAAGCATTCCAAGTCGCAAAGTTAAACCGTGTCTTCCCATCAATGGCTGGTGCAACAGAAGACTTTATAAAGCGTCTCCATGAGCATAAATCTCAACAACCAATAGATATTGATGCCGAAATGACATTAGTGACTGCTGATGTAATTATGCGTACAATTCTTAGCAGGCCTTTGAGTGAAGGGGAGTCCAAGAAGATTTTTCTTGCTTTTTCCAGATATCAAAGAAAAGCTGGCAGAGCCTTAGTACTAAGGTTTTTAAACCTTCCAAAAAGCTTGATTCAAATTAACTTAAAGAATGATGCAAAAATAATCAGAGACTGGATACACATAGCGATTAAAGAAAGATTGAAGAAACATGCTGAAGGAGATGAAACTTCTTCCACCTCAATGGATCTTCTAGATTGTTTAATAATGGCAAATGATCCGGAAACTAAAAGAAAATTCAGCGAGAAGCAGCTTGTAGATCAAATATGCTTTCTTTTTCTAGCAGGTCATGAAACATCAGCGAGCTCTTTAGGAGTCGCAACATGGTTACTCGCCCTATACCAGGATATTCAACAAAAGTTACGAGAAGAAGTCCTTTTAGTTTCAGCTGGTAAGCCCGTTCAAGAACAATTAGAACAAGTCGAAATAAGAAAATTAAATTATTGCTCTGCGATATTTAATGAAACACTTAGATTATATCCACCAGTTAGTTTCTTTATACGGGAAAGAATAAAGACAGATACTAACTTCTTTGTTTCTGGAGAGAAGAGCAAGTGTCCTCTAGGGGCACTTCTTACACTCTCACCTTGGGTCATTCAACGTCATGAAAATCATTGGGAAGATCCTCAGGTTTTTAAGCCAGAGCGTTTCTTAAAAACGAAAGAATCCAGGTGGGTCAAAGAAGCTTTCCTCCCTTTTGGTATAGGGCCAAGAAAATGTCCTGGGGCTGCTTTTGCACAACAAGAAGCTGTATTAGTACTCGCCGAACTAGTTAGAAACTTTAAAGTTTCACCTGCCAAGGGACACATTCCAAATCTCACAGGCCGCCTAACTTTACGTTCATCTAATGGGATAAAACTATTACTTCAAAAAGTCTAACTAAACAATTAAAAGACGATACTAACCTTAGTCCCAAGTCTTAAATCATCAGATCTAATCATTTGTCCAATGTCTAGCATCCCCGCTGCATTACTAATATAAAAATCTACATATGTTGTATCTGGCCTAGCAAGCCATCGCAAAGCAAGTGTCATGTTAGTCGCTTCTCGGTGAGAACCAACCAAGTTAATTTCAGGAATCAACTGAAAACTATTACCTAGTTGCATGTTTGCACTAAGGCCTACACCCCAAGGGTCACTGACTCCACTGATTACAGCCTTGGGGTTTACATTCACTGCTAGCCAAGAATTTACCTCGTAAGTATTTATAGATTCTGCAAAAATATATCCTTGATAACTCTTTGCGTCATTATTACGCCCCAAACTTATACGTCCAGAGGTCCAAATTGGGGCCCCTCTCAAAGGACTTAATGCCACTGCCTTTCCACCAACTCGCCAATGCAAACCATCGTCAGTGGTGTAATTACGTTCCAAACTTGACGAAGGCTCTCCGCCAACACTATCAACCTGACTAAATAGACCAGCCTTGTATAGATCTAATTGAAAGATATTAGAAATCGAATAAGATAAAGATCCAAAAATATTTCCTCTGTTATCCAGGTTCCCCCATAATTGAGTAGTGCCATCGGGCGGAACTAGTGCAGTATTAACAGTCAAGCCTCCTGAAGCAAGTGAATGTTGACGTTTAGTCAGAGGCAACTGAGGAGTATCAGGTGCACCACTGTTATATACAAACTTAGCCGAATAACCTAACTGGTTGGAAGAAGGGAGAGCAAGTAAAGATGTTGCAGGTGTGGCCCCCCAGCCATTAGTTAAAGCGCCCTCAAGTGCAATCCGAGGGTTTAAATTCCAAGTTAATCCACCTGTGAAAATAGGAACTCTTTCAAAATTCAAGTTTTTATCAAAGCTATTATTACCTGGCCCTAGAGACAATAAGGTAGAAGTAAATAGCTCTATCTCTGGAATAGGCTTCCAAAACAAACCTCCTGAAACCCAATAATTATTTCCATAGAAATCACCAGCACCTCCCTGGCCTGAGCCCTGTTTCTCAGGGAGAAAACTTACGCCTGGAGAAAAAGTCAGTTGGGAAGTTGAGGAGGTATTCCAACTGATAGGCAAGGCTATAGAGCCAATGACATTTCTTGTAAAAACTCTTTGACCTGAATCATTAAAGATATTTGGAGAAGCATCATTATTACCCTTACATAAGGCTGAATCACATCCACCACTTCCAACATTCCAACCTTCGATTGATGCAGCTAATGCAAGATTCCAATATTTCCCAGGAGCGTCCTGATATAAGCCATAAGGATCGCTAGCCAACCTAAATTTAAACTCAGCACCAAAGCTCTCCCAAAAATTTCCTGGCTGAGAACTTAGTGATTCTATTTTCGCGAAAAGTGGGTCATCAGCTTGTGATGCAAATCCAGAGAGTTGAAGCCTATCAGTGATCCCAAAGTCAAACTGTATTGAATAATTCTGATTACCGGTTCCACCAGACTCACCAGGCATAAAAGGCGATATTTGATAAGCATTTAATCTGATGTCAGATTCAAATACTTGATTTGCAGTAGGAACAGCATTCCCAATTCTTAATGGCAATTGATAATCTTCCGGACGTGGCTCTAGCTGATTAAAAACAGCTTGCGCTTCTCCATAATTATTAGGGATTTTTAGTTCTCCAAAGTACTCTTTAATCTCCTTTTCCTTGTCAGGGAGTTCTTGATCTTCGATAACATCCCAAACCACAGGGGCGTTACCTGGATATTTATCCTCAGGAATATTTTCCCAAATTACAGGTTGACTGGAACTATTATTTTTGCTGGCCGGGAAAGTCTCCCAGGTTAAATTAGATTTCTTCTTAAAAGTTTGAATAGGTCCAACTTGAGGTGAAATTTGTATTTCTTTAGGACTAGATTCTTGGAAGGACTTAAGAGTTCCTGAAGTCTCTTGACCTATTTGGAGCCCATCCCAAACTATCTCAGCATGACTAGCGGATATTGGGACTATTTGCATAAATAAAGTCCCACTAAGAAATTTTATCATCGAACTAATTCTTAGCATCAATCGACTATTCTTCTAAATATATAAAAGGGACCTATTAAGATTAAATTAATTAGTAAAAACAAATCAACTAATTGTTTGGAGAGCATAAAGTACATTTGTTTAATTAGATATAAGGATCTATTAACAGCCAGCCAGCTAATAAGGGCTTCTGAAGCAAAATCTGATTTGCTATTCTTTCTAGGTTTACGTAGGTAATAGCTCCAGGGCTGGTTACAAGAATTTGTGTTGAACAGCCAGCCAGGTCAAACATATCTCCAGAGATTAATAACTCCCTGCCTCCAAGACCATCCTTAATGCACTTACTGAGCAGCTTTAGGTAACCAGAATCCACATCTCCAACATATAACAAACCAACCTTTCCTTTTTCAGATGAAGAAAACAGTCCTTGCAAAATCAACGCAATAGATCCCTTCCATGAAGAAGTGTCTGATACAGGCAATCTTTGCAAAAGCTTTCCAGGGATTCTTTTCTCAATATCACCTATAAGATAGATCTTGCCTTCAAATGCCTCTTTGATAAAAAGCAATAGCGAGCCAACTAATAAGCCTATACCGAATCCAATTAGAGCAATATCTTTTTTAACTGGAGAAATTGGCATCTCATCAACCAAAGTAGGCACAGAAATTAATTGCCATGGTTGAGAGGAGCGAGCTTGCTCAAGGCTGAGAGAGTGAAGCATACTCTCTAAAGAATTAAGTGTATTTTGATATCGTTTTGTCCTACGTTTTAGTTCTTTATAATCAAGCATAATAGTTTGTGCTTCCTCTTTACTTCTAGGTTGATAAGTTGGCGAAGCGAGCGATCCACCTGCACTAAGTGCGATGTAATCACTAATTGCTTTCCTTTCTCTAATAAGTGTTTTAATGCTTGGATCATTTTCTGTGAAAATCCTCTTTCTTCTTAGAAGTTCCCTATTGATTTTTGCCAGATCAACTATTGGATTATTTGTAGCTTTAATTGAAGAAGTTGCTCCAGATGATGCGCCAGAAATGCCCTCTATGCCTGACTTCAGGGAAAACATGGCTTGTCCACCATTTTGCCTATCTTGGAAAAGTGCGGTTTGACTTTCTTGTTCATTCCATTTATCAGATGAACGTATTCCATGAAGTAACTCAAA
This sequence comes from Prochlorococcus sp. MIT 1341, assembly GCF_034092415.1. Classification (NCBI taxonomy): domain Bacteria; kingdom Bacillati; phylum Cyanobacteriota; class Cyanophyceae; order Synechococcales; family Prochlorococcaceae; genus Prochlorococcus; species Prochlorococcus sp. MIT 1341. The sequence goes on from NZ_CP139304.1 coordinate 848,669, forward strand.
ATTATCAAGCACACGGTTTGATGCATTTGATTTATCTTTAAAGATTTTAATCTGGCTTCTTGCATATGCAATACCATTGGACAATGACTCTGAGCGATCTTTATTTGAATAAGCCTGATAAGCATCTTTCATTCTATTTAGTACTGGTATAATTAATCTTTTTTCAGTATCTCTATACTTGATGGTTAGAGCCTTTGTTTTAGATATTTGCTTAACAGTCACATTATTTGAAAGCCATGGTTTAAATGTCGGCATTTTGCCAGAGCTTGGCAAAGAATCTTTCAGTTCAGAAGCAAATTCATAAACCGGTCTCAAAACTGAAGGACTTCTTAGAATTACTAGATCTGTTTTCAAAGTAGAACCTAAATCAGGTTCAGCAATACCAGCAATACTTGCAAGACTATTCATCATCTGTGCTTGAGCCATAGGGTTATTAAACCCACCGGAAGATCTCCCTTTACGAGAGACAACAATCTGAAAACTTCCTTCCCACCGTGGAGGCAAAGTATAAGCATATACAACACTTATAGAGCTAGAGATTAAAGTAATTAACCCAATTGCAAACTTTCTTCTACGGAAAAAGTTAACGACATCAACAAAATTAATGCCGCCTTCCTCGCTTACATTAGGATTGTATACATTTTTGGAGTTAACGTCAGTCATTTAATGCCTCTAAAATGCTTTGTCGATAAGTTGATACAATGAATACACACCAACAAATGGACTAGAAACCTCCTTAATAATCTCCATTGAACTGGTAAAGATAGAGTCTTTAACACGAACAATATCCCCCGGCATAAGCAAAGGATTTCTATAATCTGAAACTGCTGCCGAAGGTTTAAAGGTAAATAATCTTCTGTCCACTTCACCACCCTTAGTAAACCTAACAAACTCAACCTTTCCACGCAAAAGCTTAGGGGATGCCGCTAATAATGCCTTGTTAAGACTAGAGCCCTGAGGGAGTGTGATTGCACCTGGGGACTCAACACGACCGCTAACAAATACACGGAAAAATTGTGGGCTTAAATTAGTCTGACTTGCATTTAAAAGCTGTTCTCTTAGCACCACATTACTCTTTTTGACTTCTACATAATCACCATCAAAAAGTCTAAGGTTTTGTGATTCATCCCCATCGGTAATCAAAGTCAAGAAATCGACTTGGGTACGCTTGCGCCCGCCACCTTCTTCAACAGGACGCTTACGCGTAACCTGTACTTTTGACAAGTCTGAATAAGGCGTAATTCCCTGTCCGACTCTGATCGCATCAAAAACAGTAGGAAAGACACTAATTGATGTTTGCACAGCGTCTGATATATCTTTTCCAGTCATGGCTTGAGGATTAATATCGCCAAGTGTTGTAGTCCTGTTTATCTGACCACCATCAGCACTAATACTCCCTAGGGTGTTTCCCTTAAGGGTGTAATAACCTGGTCTATTAACTTCACCACCAACATATATCCTTATCGGTCGATATTCTGCTATGAATATATACATCTCTGGGTCTTTTACAAACCTCTTATAATTACTAACCAAGAGTTGTACAAGGCCATTAATGGTTAATCCATCAACCTTAACTGCTCTAAGCCTAGGAAGATATATCGACCCATCTAAACCTACTTTGAAAAACCCAGACAGTTCAGGTATATCAATCATCTCTATAAAGAGAACGTCTCCTGGCCCAACAATATAAGAGCTTTGCGACTTATCTTTTAAAATTGTCTTGTTCCCAAGAGCTGCAACAGATGTAGGGTAACTAACTGAAGTTTCTGCTTTTGCTAAAAATACCGGACTACAAACTAGGGCAGTTACACTCGCAGCAAAAATCTGCCTGCAAATAGTCTTTACCCTTTTCATGCTGAAGAACTTATTCCTGAGAGCCCGAAAAATCTAGTCAGGGTGGTCGGTCAGAGTACTGGCCTCAAAACTCAAGTAAAATGCACAACTTAAGGCTTTCGACTCACTTAAAGTCCTAACCTTCTTACCACTTCTCTTGAAATAACTCAAAAACTTTTCAACTAATCAACTTTAATCCTGAATGTCTGTTCTAGTTACCGGTGCAGCAGGCTTTATTGGCTTTCACCTTGCAAAAAAACTACTAGAGATTGGCACCCCAGTCCTGGGGATAGATAATCTCAATCCCTATTACGATCCCACTCTTAAGAAAGCTCGCTTGGATCAACTTGATTTGACCGCCTCAAGTAGCCAAACAGATTTGCAAATCATTCAAGGAGATATCGAAAACAATAGTGTTCTTAGAGAGGCCTTCGAAGTTCATAAGCCAAAAATTGTCGTGAACCTTGCTGCCCAAGCAGGCGTGAGATATTCAATAGAGAATCCTAATGCCTATATCCAATCCAACCTGGTTGGATTTGCAAATGTCCTTGAGTGCTGTCGCCACCACAAAGTTCAAAATCTTATTTATGCAAGCAGCAGCTCTGTTTATGGAGGGAATACAAATATGCCATTCTCCGAGAAGCAGGGTGTGGATCATCCAGTGAGCCTTTATGCAGCGACTAAAAAGGCAAATGAGCTAATGGCTCATACCTATAGTCATCTTTATGGGTTACCTGCAACAGGTCTTCGCTTCTTTACGGTCTATGGTCCATGGGGGCGACCAGATATGGCCCTTTTCCTTTTTACTAATGCAATGCTCAAAGGTGAGCCTATAAAAGTCTTTAATGAAGGGAACATGATTAGAGATTTCACCTTCATAGACGACATTATCGAAAGCGTTATAAGACTCATTGAGAAGCCAGCCATACCCGATAAAAGTTTTGACCCAATAAGCCCAGATCCTTCTTCCAGCTGGGCTCCACACCGGATTTTCAATATTGGCAACTCAAAACCTACTCCATTGATGGAGTACATCAATGCTCTTGAGGAGGCTCTGGGAATTAAAGCAAAAAAAACTTATCTGCCAATCCAACCTGGCGATGTCCCTGCGACATCATCTGATACCAGAGCCCTTCAAGAATGGATAGGTTTCAAACCAAACACCTCGGTCAAAGAAGGGGTTGACCGTTTTGTTGCTTGGTATCGGGACTTTTATGACATCTAAAAGAACCACATTTTTCAAAGCTAGATTTCCAGAGTCATCTTCTTGCACAATTGCAGTAATTGGTCTTGGGTATGTAGGTCTCCCTTTAGCTGTCGAACTAGGAAAAGCTAAAAAATGCTTAGAGACAGGGGAAACCTTAAAGAGAAGAGTAATTGGCTTTGATATAAATCAGAAAAGGCTGGTGGAATTAAATAAAGGAATTGACATTACAAATGAAACAAGCATTTTAGATCTTCGCGCAGCAACTTTTCTAGAATTCACAAGCGATCCTGAAGTACTAAAAAGCGCGAATGTTTTCATAGTGACGGTACCAACTCCTATAGACTCCGCAAAAAAACCTGACTTCACCCCGCTAAAAGAGGCAAGTAAAACTGTTGGGAAGGCATTAAAAGTAAGATCAGAAAATTTAAAAGAATCAGATGAAAACCTCAATCCATTGATCATCTACGAGAGTACTGTATATCCTGGTGCAACAGAAGAGATCTGTGTACCAATTCTTGAAAAAGAATCTAAACTAAAGTTCAATAAAGACTTTTTTTGTGGCTATAGCCCTGAGAGAATTAATCCCGGTGACACAGTCCACAAGCTGACCACAATAACTAAAGTAACGAGTGGTAGCAATCCACAAGCTGCTGAATGGGTTGACAAGTTCTATCGTTCAATAATTAAAGCTGGTACACACCTAGCTCCAAGCATAAAGGTGGCAGAAGCTGCAAAGGTAATAGAGAATACCCAAAGAGATCTAAATATCGCTTTGGTTAACGAGCTGGCAATAATCTTTCAAAAATTAGGAATAGATACACTCGACGTACTAGAAGCTGCTGGAACAAAATGGAATTTCCTACCTTTTAGGCCTGGGCTTGTAGGTGGACACTGTATAAGTGTCGACCCGTATTATTTAACTCACAAAGCTGAGCAAGTTGGCTATACCCCTCAAGTAGTTCTGTCTGGAAGGAGAATTAATGACAGTATGGGGAATTGGGTTGTTCAGCAAATGGTTCTTGAAATGGCTAAAAGAGGGTTTAATCTAAGCACTTCAAAGGTATTAGTTTTAGGGTTATCTTTTAAAGAAAATTGTCCTGACATTCGCAATACTCGTGTAGTGGATGTAATTGAAGCCCTTTTTCACTATGGTATGAAAGCTGTAGTAGTGGATCCTTTGGTGAGCATCAAAGAGGCTAAGGTCTGTTATGGCATTGATGTCCAGAAAAGTCTCCCGGAATCAACAAAGTTTCACGCAATAATCGCAGCAGTCGCTCATCAAGAATTCAAATCTCTTTCTCAGAATAAATGGAAAAATCTTCTGCTTGAAAAAGGTATTTTAATTGACCTAAAAGGCATTACGCCTAGAGAACTGAACCCAATTCGCCTGTGATATATAATAACTTAAGTAGTGAAAGAACAACTAGAATTTTCTCAGAGAAGACCCCACTGAGAATCCTCCTAAAAACACTTTGGTCTCATCTAAGCAATAGAAGGCGTCGTCAAGTAGGCTTGTTAATTTTACTGATGTTGACCAGCAGCTTAGCTGAAATCATTAGCCTTGCTGCAGTATTACCTTTTCTCGCAGTTTTAGCAAATCCAGAAGAACTTTGGAGGCAAAAAATCGTCCAGCAGATAGCTCCTTTCCTTGGTTTTTTAGAACCAAGAGAGTTACTCTTACCAATCACAATTAGCTTTGCTTTAGCTGCAATAATTGCAGCAGCAATCAGATTATTAAACTTAAAGCTTAGAGATCAGTTCGCGTCAGCATTAGGCTCAGATATCAGCTGTGAAGCATACAACCGAACAATTTATCAGCCATATGCTGTTCATTTATCAAGAAATAGTAGCACAATGATTTCTGGAATGATAATTGACATAGATAGAACTGTTGGTCAAATATTTATTCCATCGCTTCAGCTATTAAGCTCACTCCTAATTATTATTGGCCTAGCTATTACCCTAATAGCCATAAACTGGGCAATCGCAATTGGGACAGGCTTTTTAATCGTTTTTGTATATTTATTTGCAGTGCAAATTGCAAAAAAACAACTTATAAGATTAGGCAAGGAAGAAGCCTTTCTTCAAAGGCAATTAATACAGGCACTACAAGAAAGTCTTGGGGCTATTCGAGAGATTTTACTAGATGGAAGTCAAGATCTATACACTAATTTATACAAGCAAACTGATAGGCCACTACGAAGAGCTGCTTGCAAAAGTGGGTTCTTAAGTGCATACCCACGGCTGGCATTGGAGCCAGTTGGCATGGTGGTAATTGCTGTGGCTGGATACATACTTGTCATTCAAGGAGGCGTAACTAAAGCCTTGCCTTTGTTAGGCGCACTTGCATTGGGAGCACAAAGGATCTTACCAATGGCCCAAAAAGTATACGAAGGCTGGGCTCAAGTTCGAACCAGCAAAGTTAATCTTGCCAATGTACTAAATCTTCTCAACCAGCCTCTTCCAATCAAAGCCAGAAACTCAGATCCTACAAGTCTTAGTTTTTCAAAAAGCCTTAAGTTCAATAATGTCAGATTTAGCTACGGAGATAATTTCGGTGAAGTTCTAAAAGGCGTCAATATGGAAATATTTAAAGGCGAACGTATTGGTCTTGTTGGAGTGACCGGAAGCGGAAAAAGTACAACAATAGATCTTTTAATAGGCCTTCTAGTACCTAGTTCAGGGCAAATCCTATTAGACAATCAAGACTTGCATGAATTATCAAGCCCTGAAAGGTTAGCAGCGTGGAGAAGATCTATAGCCCATGTTCCTCAGAGCATTTATTTGATAGATAGTTCTATTGCTGAAAACATCGCCTTTGGGGTACCTAAGCATTTGATTGATATCAAGAAGGTTAAAAAGGCAGCCGAAAAAGCAAAATTATCACGCTTTATAAGTCAATGTCCGAATGGGTATTACACACACATAGGAGAGCGAGGGGTTCGCCTAAGCGGAGGGCAAAAACAGCGCATAGGTATAGCTAGGGCTATATATAAAGAAGCAAAGCTAATTGTATTCGACGAAGCAACCAGTGCCCTTGACACCCAAACCGAGCAGGAAGTGATGAGGTCCTTATATAGCTTAAGCTCTGAGTTAACAATAATACTCATCGCACATAGAGAATCAACGCTCAAGGGCTGTGACAAGATAATCAGAATAGCTAATGGGGTGGCAGAATATGAATAGCACTGTGATCAGGGACAAAAGATTATGTTAGGCATGGTATTTTTGAAACAAATAATGCAATTGTTAGCTAGAAAAGTCCACATCAATCTGACAATCAAACTACATTACTAATGCTTCCATACTTCTTGGTATGGGCTTACTTAGGGGCCCAAGCTGTTACTGAAAAAGGACGTTGGTCTCAAAATACCATATTACGTTTAATCATATTTTTTACAATTTTAATAGGCTGTCGTCATGAAGTAGGAGGGGATTGGTTCAACTACGTGCGCGAATTAGGGTATTTAAAGCAAGAAGATTTCCCTACATTTAGTGAATTCATAAAATTACCCGAACAAGGATTTTACCTTCTCTCATGGATAGGTGCAAATTGGTTCGGTGAAATTTACTTGGTAAATCTAATCAGTGCTTTTGTCTTCTCGTTAGGTCTTATTCTCTTCTGTAATGATCAACCAAAGCCATGGCTAGCACTTCTCACTGCATTCCCCTACTTAGTTATAGTTGTAGCAATGGGCTATACCCGTCAAGGTTTAGCGGTTGGCGTGGAAATGATTGCAATATTAGCCCTACAAAAAGAAAAGTTATTAACATTTCTTGGGTGGATTTCATTTGGCTCTATTTTCCACAGAACAATTCTAGCTATTCTTCTACTGCCAGCAGTTACTATTAGTCCTTCTCTAAAGTTTTCCAAGCTAGTTCGCACAGCTCTTCTTGTTCTTGCGTCTTACGGACTTTATGTCAAGGTATTCGAACCAATATTCCATAAGTGGCTACTTTATTACGCAGCAATGGAGTCTCAAGGTGCATATATTCGAGTTGGGATTTGTTTATTCTATGCACTTATATTTCTACTTACTCAAAACAGATATCAACTATCGAATTTATCTCTTCGCATTTGGAGAATACTTGCACTTGGAGCAGTGGCTGCTGCAATAGGGCTTCTAGTTGGTCTACCTAGCACAATGGTTGATCGTATGGCTCTTTATCTCATCCCATTGCAAATGGTGGTAGCTAGCCACCTTCCTTTCCAAGGCACTTTTAGGCTCTCACCATCTCTATGGACCAAAATACTTGCTCTTATTTCGCTATTAATCCTTACCGTGTGGATTTCTCTAGGCACTTACTCTATGTTTTGGGTCCCATACAAAAACTTTCTACTCCCTTTATACCTGCTCCCTATATAGTTTTTTAATGTGTGGCATTACTGGCCTTTGGCTTTTTAATCAAAATCAAGGCACTGACCTAAAAGAAACGGTCAGGAAGATGACAGAGGCTCTATCCCATCGAGGCCCAGATGACTCAGGTGTTTGGGTAGATGAATCATTAGGGATTGGATTAGGCCATAGACGCCTATCAATTATGGACCTTTCTCATGCTGGGCATCAACCGATGGCAAGTCAAAGCCGTCGTTTCATAATCGTTTTCAATGGAGAGATCTACAACCACATTGAGTTACGTTCTCAAATTGAAGTCAAATTAGAAGGAAAAAAACAATGGATAGGGAATTCGGATACTGAAACCTTGCTAGCAAGCATAGAAGTATTTGGTCTCAAAGAAGCATTGAAGTTAAGCAAAGGGATGTTTGCCTTTGCCTTATGGGACAGGGAAAATAAAAACCTTTTACTAGCTAGAGATAGGTTTGGGGAAAAACCAATTTATTGGGGTTTACTTAATGATCTTGGTATTGCGTTCTCATCAGAAATCTCGGCACTTCGTAGAGTTAATTCTTTTTCAAACCCATTAGATGAAGATGCAATTAAGAGCTATATGCATCTTGGTTATATACCAGCACCTCAATGTATTTACAAGGGCCTAAAGCAACTTCCTCCCGGTCATATTGTAGAGATCAAGGCTAACTCTTATGATAATGCTCCTGAAATTTTACCAAAACCTATTGCATGGTGGGAAACAAGTATAGAAGCTTTTAATCAACAAATATATTTAAAAAAAAACAAGGCTTCTTCTCCTTTGGAACACAAAATTAAATCTCTGAAAGAATTATTACAAGAAGCAGTTCGACTACAATCAATATCAGATGTACCTATTGGCTGTTTCTTATCTGGTGGAATTGATTCTTCTTTGATCACAGCTCTACTGCAAGAAAGCAATTCCACTAAGGTTCGCAGTTTAACTATTTCTTTTCCTGATGAGCCTAAATTTAATGAAGCTTCTTATGCAAACTCCATTGCCAACTATCTGGGAACAAATCATACCGAAATACCTTTAACTTCTAAAGATGCACAATCATTAATTCCTTCACTCCCTAACATATATTCAGAACCATTCGCAGATTCCTCGCAGGTGCCTACACACCTCTTATGCCGTGAAGCTAGACAATCAGGATTAACGGTTGCTTTAACTGGTGATGGTGCTGATGAATTATTTGGAGGGTACAACCGACATCGCCTGGCTCCATTAATTCATCGCAGAATTGGGTTTCTCGCTCCCCCGTTTCGAAGAGTTTTACAGACTGCGATCGAACATGCCCCTTTTAAACTACTTGGAATATCTTCAGATGGGCTAGCTCAACAAAAGCGCCAGAAACTATCAGCAGCTATTGGTGCAGCAAATTCTTTAGAAGCATTGCATACCGTTTTACTAGACTCCATGCCAAGTGAAAAAGGTAGCAAGGGAACCATGTCTCATCTCCCGAATGCTGGCAGCCCTGAGGAACAAATAATGCTCGCCGACCTTATAAATTACCTACCCTTCGACATCCTAGTAAAAGTAGACAGAGCCGCGATGGCAGTAGGTCTTGAGACAAGAGCACCCTTTTTAGACCCTATGGTTGCAAAAGCTGCCTGGGGACTACCGTTAGCATGCAAAATCTACAAAAAGAATGGAAAGACGATAGGTAAGTGGGCTTTAAAAGAACTTCTCAAAGACTATCTACCAAAGGAGCTTTTTGAAAGACCAAAAGCTGGGTTTGCGATGCCTATTGGCAGCTGGCTTCGAGGGCCTTTAAAAGATTGGGCAAATGATCTTCTCAACCCAACAATTGTCAAAAGAAATGGTTGGTTTGATCCCTCTGAAATAAATCTCCTTTGGGAACAGCATCTTTCTGAAAATTATGATCATATAAACCGCCTATGGCCTGTATTAATGGCGCATGCTTGGTTAGAAAGATGGGAATGAAACTAATAAAAGCAAAAAAATTCATTCTTTTCTCAGTACCGCATCCCTTCGAGGAGACATCAAGAGGCATCTCTTCAACTTTTTCAAAAGAGATTTTTGATTGACATGCCTAGAGTACTACTTGTAGCAAATACCAGTTGGTATATATACAACTTCAGATTCCCCTTGTTACTGGATCTCCGTAAAAAAGGGTACAATGTTTCTGTTGTTGCACCTCATGACAAATATACAAATGCAATTGAAAAAGAAGGCTTCAAAGTTATCAATTGGGAAGTTTCTCGCAGCTCAGTGAACCCCTTTATCGAAGCAAAAGCACTCTTAAACCTCATAAAAATATATCGGCGTAATAAACCAGACTTAGTTCATCACTTTACTATTAAAGCGTGTCTGTATGGAACCATATCTGCGAAGTTATCAAGAGTATATCGAGTTATAAATGCTGTAACCGGCCTTGGGCATATTTTCCTAGGTAAACGCAAGCGTCATCAAATCCTTCGGCGAAGCTTAGAGCCTATTTACAGAGGCGTTTTCAAAGCCAGAAGATCAACTGTAGTCTTCCAAAATGCAGATGACCAAGAAAAACTAATTCAACTAGGAATTACAAATACTGAAAATTCAAGGCTAATCCATGGATCAGGAGTTGATATTGAAAAATTTAAGCCCCTTAAAGATTCAGCAGGACTTTTTCAAGACCCTATACAAATACTATTTCCTTCAAGACTAATAAAACAAAAAGGGCTTCTAGAAGTCCTTGAAGCATGCAAAACTTTATGGTCTGAGAATTGCAACTTTGAATTACTCCTTGCGGGTGATCTAGATAAAAGTAATCACAGCTCGCTATCTAGAGAAGAAATTGCCGTTTTACAAACACAATCCAAAATCCGTTGTCTTGGTCATGTTCGCGACATGCGAACACTTTATGCATCATGTGATCTGGTAGTTCTTCCGTCTTGGAGGGAAGGCTTATCCAGGTCTCTTATCGAGGCAGCTTCAATGGAACGACCAATTATCACTACTGATACTCCTGGATGTAGAGATGTTGTAGACCATGGACGCTCAGGATTAATAGTGCCCCTTAGAGATGCACGTGCACTAACCCTAGCCATTCGTCTCCTTATCGAGAACCCTGATCTTGCACGTAAATTTGGAAAAGCAGCACGACAAAAAGTTATGGCTGAATTTCAAGTTTCAATTATAAATGAAAGAACTCTCGAACAATATGAATACCTACTTAATAAGCCTATTAAGAGAAAAAATAGTGAATGGTTTTTACCTTCGCCAAGATAAGCAGACTTTATGGCCTATATCCTCAGCAAAATTCTCCCATTGTTAATAATGCCACTTGGCTTAAGTTTAACACTCTTATTTGTTGCAGTTTTCTCTAGGAAAAGAAAGGTGATAATCTCATCTTTGCTAATTCTTTGGAGCTTCTCAACAGGAATAATTAGCTCAACTATATTTCAATTTGTCGAATCTCCTTGGAAAAGAAGAAGCATAAACAATGCACCTTTGGCAGATGCAATTGTTGTTTTAAGTGGGTCACTTCATCCGGCTCCAGGGGCTGATCAAATCGTCGAATGGAGTGACCCTGATCGTTTCACAGCTGGAGTACAACTTTATAAAGCTACTAAAGCTCCAAGAATTTTATTTACTGGAGGAGTTAATCCCTTTTACCCAGCTTTATCACCCGAAGGCCAAATTTATATACAAGAAGCTCGACTAATTGGAATACCCGCTAGGGCATTGCAAACCACTCCACCTGTAAGAAATACCGCTGAAGAAGCTTCGGCTATTAAAGAACTAATAAAAAATTCAGACTATCCTTTAAGCACAAGGGTTCTACTCGTAACAAGCGCCTTCCATATGCAGCGAGCCAAAAGGCTATTTGAACAACAAGGCTTAGTCGTTCTTCCATTCCCAGTGGACTTCAAAACAAAAGGGAAATGGGCGGGGAGCCGATGGGAAGACCCACTTCAGTGGATTCCTAATGCAAGCTCTCTAAATTTGAGCACAATTGCACTACGCGAAATGATTGGGCGTATTGTTTACAGAGCCTGGTGATCTCTTCTCAATTAATGAACTTTACTAAGGCACTTTTCACAACCGCAGGAGAGATGTGAGCCAGCTCAGAAAACTCAGAGGAATGGTTGATCTGTTACCTAAACAGACTTCAATCTGGCAACAAGTAGAAGCCATAGCCCGGGCACACTTCATTCGCGCAGGTATCAAAGAAATTCGAACTCCTTTACTTGAAGCAACCGAATTATTTTCTCGTGGGATTGGAGAAGAAACAGACGTTGTAGGGAAAGAGATGTATTCATTCTCAGATAGAGGAGATAGATCTTGTACTCTCCGCCCTGAAGGGACAGCATCCGTAGTAAGGGCTGTCTTGGAGAATGGACTACTTAGTCAAGGCATTCAACGCCTCTGGTATGGAGGGCCAATGTTTAGATATGAACGTCCACAAGCAGGAAGACAGCGACAATTCCATCAAATAGGAGTCGAATACATTGGCCTCAACCAAGCTAGAAGCGATGCTGAGGTTATTGCTATTGCATGGAATCTTCTAAAAGATCTTGGCCTCAGTGAATTAACACTGGAAATGAATAGTCTTGGCAACACAGAAGATCGCAGAAACTTTCGTAATCAACTTTTTGAATGGCTGCACTTACGACAATCGCAATTAGATCCTGACTCCCAAAAAAGATTATTTAAAAACCCTTTGAGAATTCTGGATAGCAAAAACGCTCAAACTCAATCATTACTAAAAAATGCGCCCAAACTAAAAGACTCCCTTTCAGAAGAAAGTCAGATTCGTTTTAAGAGCGTTCAAGAACATCTTCAAGAGTTAGGAATCCCCTTCAAACTGAATGAGCGCCTAGTAAGAGGGCTCGATTACTACGACCACACAGCTTTTGAAGTCACTAGTGATCAACTAGGGGCGCAGGCCACTGTATGTGGTGGAGGTAGATACAACAGATTAGTCGAACAACTTGGTGGCCCACCCACTGCAGCTATTGGATGGGCTATTGGAATTGAAAGGCTAATTCTTTTAATTGAAGAATCTTCGCGAGAAAATCCATCAAGCAAAGCGACCTTACTCACAAAAGAACTCCCTCCTGATATCTTTGTGGTGAACAAAGGTAAGGATGCTGAAAAAAAAGCTTTAGTGATCTCGCAAAAATTAAGAGAAAGAGGATTTAAAGTTGAATTGGACTGCTCTAGTGCAGCATTTGGCAAGCAATTTAAAAGGGCGAACCGTAGTGGGGCAAAATGGGCGTTAGTGATAGGAGATGATGAGGTGAAAGCTGGTAAAGCTCCTCTAAAGCTTCTTCAAAATTCATCAGAAAAAGAAGAGCTTTTAAAAAATGGACAATTACACCCTTTGGATGATCTGGAAAGCATCATGAACACCTTGCTTGCAAATGAATTACAAAACAACAAAACTACTTAGATGATTAGTACTGACATTAAAAACATTTGCTGCATAGGGGCAGGCTATGTAGGAGGGCCAACCATGGCCGTCATTGCAGACAGATGTCCCAGTATTCAAGTCAATGTAGTCGACCTCAATGAAAACCGTATAAAGGATTGGAACGATTCTGATTTAAGTAAATTACCTGTATACGAGCCGGGCTTGGATGATGTAGTAGCAAGAGCGAGAGGCCGAAATCTTCATTTCACAACAAATATTGAAGAGTCCATAGCCAATGCCGATATGGTCTTTATCTCAGTTAATACACCAACAAAAATTAAAGGTGTTGGGGCTGGACAAGCCAGTGATCTCAGATGGGTAGAAGCTTGCGCAAGGCAAGTAGCACAATGTTCAAGAGGGAATACCATAGTTGTAGAGAAAAGTACACTGCCCGTTCGCACAGCCGAAGTAATAAAATCGATCCTTAGTTCTCCTCAAAGAGATAACAGAAATTCTGGCGAACTTAAAACCTTCGAGGTTTTATCTAACCCAGAATTCCTAGCAGAAGGGACTGCAATAGTTGACTTAGAAAACCCGGACAGAATATTAATTGGTGGGGAAAGTGAAAGTGCAGTTGAAGCATTGGCAAATATTTACCTGCAATGGGTTCCTAATGAAAAGATATTGCGAACTAGCCTATGGAGCAGTGAACTTGCAAAACTGACTGCGAATGCTTTTTTAGCACAAAGAATTAGCTCAATAAATTCTGTTTCAGCTTTATGTGAAGCAACGGGAGCTGATGTCAGAGAGGTCGCAAATGCGATCGGCACAGATAGCCGCATAGGCTCTAAGTTTCTCGATTCAGGGCCTGGCTTTGGAGGGAGTTGCTTCAAGAAAGATATCCTAAATCTTGCTTACCTATGTCGATATTTTGGGTTACCAGAAGTTGCAGAGTACTGGGAAAATGTGGTGAAATTAAACAACTGGCAACAAGCAAGAATTGCGCAACTAGTAGTGCAAAAACTCTTCGGCACTGTTGCTACAAAGAAAATAGCCATACTAGGATTTGCATTTAAAGCTGATACAAACGACACACGTGAATCTCCTGCAATAATGATAGCCAAAGATCTTTTAGAAGAAGGAGCTGAAATAGCGATCTATGATCCAAAAGTGAATAATGAACAAATCAAAAAATGTCTTGCTTTAGCAGAAAACAAAGAAGATTTAAGTCAAGCTTATAAAACACAAGACGCCATGAATTCCGAAGGGAAATGGAGTTACAAAAATGACGTAGTTTCTGCAATTTCTGGTGCAGATGCGATTATAATCCTAACTGAGTGGAATGAATTTAAGTCTCTAAATTGGGAAAGTCTTGCTCCGCTAATGAGACATCCAGCATGGGTATTCGATGCAAGAGCAGTTGCTGATAAAACTGCAATAAGATGTGCAGGCTTAAATATCTGGCGAGTTGGAGATGGGTCAAAATAACTATTCCTTTAGGATGCAAGAAAAATACAAATTAATATTTTAAGGGCAGGAAATAAGACACCATCGATAAGTTTTCAATTCAATGAAATCTCTGATTAAGACTATTCTCAAATAGCTATTATTACTAACGAGCTGTAATTACTTATTTGACCTTCTCATCTATTCCAGATCTCAGCCAAGCTCGTTTAGGAGTTCTTGGAGGCAGTGGCCTCTACAACATGGAAGGATTAGAAAATGTAAAGGAGATAAAAATAAAAACCCCCTTTGGAGAACCCTCTGATCTTATTAGATTAGGCAACCTAGGGGGGATAGAAGTCGTTTTCCTTGCACGGCATGGGAGAAATCACAGTTTCACACCAACAGAAGTGCCATATCAGGCAAACATATGGGCAATGAAATCCTTGAACGTCAGGTGGATAATTTCCCCCTCAGCAGTTGGATCCCTTCAAGAGCAAGTAAGGCCACTAGATATAGTTATCCCAGACCAATTTATAGATCGAACTCATCAAAGGCCACTAACTTTCTTTGGGGGAGGGGCAGTGGCGCATGTATCCATGGCAGATCCATTTTGCAATACCCTCTCAAGACTTGTTGCCGAAGCAGGTGAATCATTGATGCCAGAAGGAAGACAATTGCATAGAGGTGGAACTTATTTAGCAATGGAAGGCCCTGCATTCTCAACAAGAGCAGAATCAAACCTTTATCGCAGTTGGGGATGCACGGTAATTGGCATGACTAATCACACTGAAGCCCGTCTCGCAAGAGAAGCTGAAATCGCTTACTCATCTCTCGCAATGTCAACAGATTATGACTGCTGGAATTCAGAACAAGCCAATGTCACTGTAGAACAAGTCATAGAAAACCTAAAAGCTAATGCAAAAGTTGCTACTGCAATCGTTCAGGCCAGCGCGCAGAAAGTAGGTGAACTAAGGCCAAAAAGTGCTGCACATAATGCTTTAAAGGATGGCCTAATGACAACCAAGGGAAAAGTCCCAGAGAAAACTAAGGAAAAGCTTTATTTATTAACGAAGCCTTATTGGGGGTAAGATTAAACCCTAACTAATAAGCGGGAAAATATTTAACTTTTTAAAAGCGTAGATTAAAAAAACACCAAGAGGATATATCAAATACCCAACTTGGCGGATTTTTATGCTTTTAGGACTATGTATTGAAATAGGCAAAACATCAATAAGGTTATTGAATAATATTTAAAGAGAATTTTCTATAAAGAAAATACTTTAAATCCTTTGCAATTTCGAGCCTTGGTAAAACAATGAGAGCTTAGGCTGAGCCAACTCCTGTATAGGAACCATAAAAGAAGATTCCTAGAACAAAGAAGACAGCAACTCCACCTGCCGTAGCAACTAGCCAAAGAGGTAATACCCCTTCAGTCCATCTACGCTCCCATGAAACAGCTGGACGTCCATCTGGAAGACGATCTGGAATGCGTCCGTCTGGTCCCTTCAGTTTTGCACTCATGGTTTTTCAGAAAAATCAGTTGAAGAAATAGCTGGAGAACAACACCCCCATGACGAAAACCAACAACAACCCTAAATAAAGGCTTGTGCGGTTTAACTCAACCGGAAGGTTGTTTGGATTCGGGTTGACTTGCATCTTGAGTAAAAGTGATCAGCGACGAATGAACTGCATAGCAGCAATGGCCCCAATGAAGAAGACCGTTGGAATTGCTAAGGCATGCACGGCAAGCCACCGAACAGTAAAGATCGGGTACGACCGTGGTGAAACAAGAGGTGTAGAAGATTGGGACATGGCTTTATTTCAGGCGCAGGTCGAGTTGGGACTTGGATTCAAAGCGTTGGCTCACTACTGGAGCTTTGCTTTCAGAAGCCTGGAAATAGGCATCTGGTCTTGGTGTACCAAAGACGTCATAAGCAAGACCTGTGGAAACGAACAGGAATCCTGCAAGGAAAATTGAAGGGAGCGTAACCGCATGGATGATCCAATAACGGACGCTAGTGATGATTTCGAAAAAAGGGCGTTCCCCGGTTGAGCCGGCAGCCATAGACTCACGCGTATCAGCCTAGTGATCCTATAGGGCTAAACCCTCTGACTGTGAGATGAAACGCGTCATGGTTACAGAGCGTTGTGGATTAGACGAAAAAAAATCACCCAGCCCAGCGCAATAAATGGCCACGTTCCCCTAGCACAAAGCCTTTTGGCTGATTCTCGGTACGGTTATCAAAAATTACACGAAGCAAATTTGTGGGCTGAATATCTCCCACAGGGTCCACCTCCCAAGTGTCACCTCCATCATTACTAACCAAAAGAGTTCCATTGCCGCCTGCTGCCCAGATAAAACCTTGTGAATCCCAAGCCAAATCAAGATAGTTATACCCATTGGTTATGGGAATAATGGGCTTCCTCCAACTTTCAACATCTCCAGGCTGATCATTAAGGCGAATTTCTGCCCCCTGTGAAAGCATCCAAAGATCTCCTCCTGGTTGGAAGCCCATACTTTGTACTCTTTTGCTACTTGCACGTTGATGAGGAGCCCAAGCATTTTCGCCTGGATCCAAAGTCGCAAAGAAATTGCCCAAGCTACTAACACTTACAAAACTGCCATCGGGACCTCGCCTCAGATCTCTTACGCCCCCTTCAGCATCATTAACCCTGGCTTCCCAATTGGCACCTGCATCTGTTGTTCGATAAACAGCCCCTGCGGTAGTTGCAAGTTCAGCAGAGTCTGCGCCAATAGAAGCTATCAGGAATGGATCTCCTGGGAGCTGATCCCCAAGCAACAATCGAGTCCAATTGCTCCCAGAATCACTTGTATGTAAAACAAGACCAGGCTGTCCGGCAATCCATCCTTCCTCTCCTTCAAAGTCAATACTGATCAAGCGAAAGTTCTCTCCTTCTGGGAGTTCTAGCTTTCGTTCTTCCCAGGTCTTACCAGCATCAGTTGTTTCTAAAATAAGACGATTAGTTCCAACAAGGAAGCCATGCTCAGCATCAATAAAACTTAAATCGAGAGGGTTTGCCTCAGTTTCTAATTGAATCTCAGCCCAGGGACTGGAACTTGCTATAGGGAGTCTGGTAGTCACACAACCACTCAATACAAAACCAAGTGAAACAACTAGACAGACATTAATAAGGCTTGATAAAAGGCGTTTCATAAAACTCAATTGAATCACCGCAAGGAATAAAGGGAAAGGAAAAAAGAGACCACCAAAGCAAGGCCGCCAAAAATCAAAACATTTTTTTGCCCCGAAGTAAGACTATTAGCTCCGAAACCATAATTGAGATTTTCTGCAAACCCACTCGGCTGTTCTCGTGATCCAATGTCTTTAAAAGCAGTTGTGCTTGACCTGCAAACAGGGCATCGAAAGGTATTTGGATCAAGATCTAAGAAGGGAGTGCCTTTGACGATGCCAAACTTTTTAATCCCCTCATCAGGATCATAGATATAACCACAGTCTCTACACTCGAAACGATGAGTAACTGAAGCATCTAATGACCCTCTGGAATTGCCAAATTCAATCAATTTTTTGTTGAGAGCAGCGTCACCTGTCTCTTCAGGTGGTCTGTCTGCTGATGTCCTGATCTGATCGCTCACCTCTCCTCCAATAGACGTTATAACTCTATCTAGGAAACCGTTTGCATTTAATGCAAGACTAATAAAGTATCAACCCTCTTTATGTTTGTTCTACCCGGTTACGATGCTTTTCTAGGCTTTTTGCTGATTTCAGCAGCTGTACCAATTCTTGCATTAGTAACCAATAAGCTGCTATCACCAAAAAGCAGAACAGGAGAAAGAGAACTGACTTATGAGTCAGGGATGGAACCAATAGGTGGAGCTTGGATCCAGTTCAATATTCGGTATTACATGTTTGCCTTGGTTTTCGTGATATTCGATGTAGAAACCGTCTTCCTATATCCCTGGGCCGTAGCATTTCACAAACTAGGCCTACTAGCCTTTATCGAAGCACTTATTTTTATTGCCATTCTTGTTATGGCACTTGCATATGCATGGCGCAAAGGCGCTCTCGAATGGACCTAACAGATGGCAAAAATCACTCCTTCAATAAACACCGCCCGTGAACTTCGAGCGGCAACCTGCAGCCCTTTAAGCACTCCACAAATAACTAGTGAGCTTAGTGAAAACATCATTCTTACAAGCTTGGATGATTTACACAATTGGGCTCGACTAAGCAGTCTATGGCCACTGCTATATGGCACCGCATGCTGCTTCATAGAGTTTGCTGCTCTCATTGGTTCAAGGTTTGACTTTGATCGTTTCGGATTAGTCCCAAGAAGTTCACCTAGACAAGCAGACCTTCTAATAGTTGCAGGGACTGTAACTATGAAGATGGCGCCTGCACTAGTTAGGCTTTACGAGCAAATGCCAGAACCAAAGTATGTAATTGCAATGGGTGCTTGCACGATTACTGGTGGGATGTTCAGTGCTGACTCCACAACAGCTGTTAGAGGAGTAGATAAATTAATCCCGGTAGACCTTTATTTACCAGGCTGTCCCCCAAGACCAGAAGCCATATTTGATGCCGTGATCAAACTTCGCAAAAAAGTTGGGAATGAATCAATTGTGGAACGTGAAAGGATGAATCAAACCCATAGATATTTTACTGTTAGTCATAAAATGAAAACGGTAGAATCACAAATAACAGGTGCATACTTAAAAGCAGAGAGTCAGAAGCCCCCCTTACATGCCAGCACTCTAGAAGAACTGGAGTTTGAAGAAGATATTTCTAAGGATCTCCTTAAAAAGCCATCAAATAAAACAAGTCATGAGTGAAAATTCAATCGAAAATGCAAACCAAGAAAATGTCCCAGTTGGCCCTCAGCCAGGTCCAGTCAGCAATTGGCTAACAAGCCAAGGTCTTGAAAATACCCCTCTTGAACCCGATAATCTTGGAATAGAAGTAATAGCAGTAAATCCATACTCTCTGTCTGATGTTGCCTCCTCATTAAAAGCAAATGGGTTTGATTATTTACAGTGTCAAGGGGGCTATGACGAAGGGCCTGGGATGAATCTTGTTTGCTTCTACCATTTAATTGCAATGAGTGAAATTATTAATAAAGACTCCTCTTCAGATAAAGGTCAAAAACTTCGTGAAGTTCGTTTAAAAGTTTTCTTAGCTAGAGACTCAGACCTTACTTTACCTAGCCTATACAACCTTTTCCGCGGTTCTGATTGGCAAGAACGAGAAACTTTCGATATGTTTGGCATTAACTTTGATGGCCACCCTCATCCAAAGAGATTGTTGATGCCAGAAGACTGGGAAGGATGGCCCCTTAGGAAAGACTACGTGCAGCCAGATTTCTACGAAATGCAAGATGCTTACTAAAAGTCTCTTTTGTTATTTCTAAAAAAACGCATTACTGCAATTGAAAGACTTTTAGGGTCATGGCGCAGGGTTGCTGTAGGCCTCGCTCCCTGAAGAGAAGCCTCCATAACTTCATATCCCTGCCGAAGCAGACTTTCCTTATCACATTTGACTGGTTCTGCCCCTCTAGCCCGGTAATGGTCCACTAAAGCTGAAGGGCCTAAAGCATCTTGAGCAAGAACTGCGCCAAAAAGACGTTGAGTAATTCCCAAACTTGCTAACTGAGCCTCAATAGCCCTCAAATGGCCTTCGACATTTAAACCATCTGTTTCTCCTGGCTGTGACATCAGATTGCAGATATACAATTTCGGCGCACTACTACGTTGTATTGCTTGCACTAATTCTGGAACAAGCAAATTTGGCAATAGCGAAGTATATAAACTTCCTGGTCCCAATAAAATAAGTTCTGCATTAGATATAGCTTCTACTGCGGTAGGCAAAGCAGGTGGCCTCTCAGGTATACAGCCAAGTCGAACTATTGGACTTGGCGCATTACCGATTGCTGTTTCCCCTTCTAATCTCTGTCCATTTTCTAATTCAGCCCAAAGTCTTACATCCACATTTGTTGCAGGAACAACCTGACCTTGAACTGCTAGCAATCGGCTAGAAGCTGAAATAGCAGTTTCCAAGCTTCCAGTAATTGAGGTTAAAGCCGATAAAAAAAGATTTCCAAAACTATGTCCATCCAAAACCCCCCGTGAAGAAAATCGATATTGAAAAAGCCTTGTCATCAATGGCTCCTCCGTAGATAAAGCCGCCAAACAATTTCTAATGTCACCTGGCGGTTGAACCCCTAGTTCCCTCCTAAGGACACCACTACTCCCCCCGTCATCAGCAACAGTAACTATCGCAGTAATGTTGCTACTAAACCTCTTCAGCCCCTTTAACAAGGTCGAAAGGCCAGTGCCCCCTCCAATAGCAACAATATTTGGCCCTCGGTTTAGTTTGCTCTTAGCACGAAGTGCATCAACAAGAACAGTACTTTTATCTGGCACTAACGCCCGCTGAATAGAGCCAAAACTTCTACTCTGTCCCCATAACAAAAGGCCTGCCCCGAATATCAGGACAATTGGTCCAGTGATACTCCTTGGTAAAACCTTGGTAATTGCGGCTAAAACCAAGCTCAAAGTTTCAATCATCCAATAAATAGGCTTTAGGTCTGCCCAAATAGCCGCGCCAAGAAGAGCCAATAAAAGCCCCATACCAGAAGTCAACATCCATCTCTTTACAACCAAGCCAGGCAGCAGCCAACTAATAGCTCTACGTGATCTAGATAAAAGGTCTCTTTTCTGCGAATTCCTAAGGGTTTGGTCACGCCGTCTTTTAAGACGCTGCTTTCGAAGGCGGCGTTGCGCATTTGCGGCGCGAGAGTCTGAGATAGGTGTTTTCGGCGAGGTCAATTTTTTTTTAGAGGGGGCAACTCAGACGGAGATGACAACACAACTCTAAGAAGGCTTACAGAGTTGGACATTCAAGGCAAGATGTCTATATATACCAATAGAGCTGATCTAGTGACTGAAGCCATCCCTGTGGTGGAGATGCGAAACCTATCAATGCAATGGGGTCCATCCCCAGTACTTGATGACGTCAACCTTGAATTAAGACCTGGAGAAAGATTGGCAATAGTTGGGCCATCTGGAAGTGGAAAATCTACTGTTTTGCGATTACTGGCAGGACTCTTGCTACCCACAAAAGGGGAGCTAACTTTGTTTGGCAAAAGGCAGGAGTACCTAAGGCTGGACCAAAGCGCCCCGCCTGATGTGCGCCTCGTGTTTCAGAATCCTGCTCTCCTAGGTTCTCTAACAGTAGAAGAGAATGTTGGATTTATTTTGATGAGAGGAGGGCGTCTCAAATCTAACGAGATCAAGGACAGGGTATATGAATGCCTTGAGGCAGTAGGGCTTTATGACGTCGCAGATCAACATCCTGGACAACTAAGTGGAGGCATGCAAAAACGAGTGAGTTTTGCTAGAGCACTTTTGAACTCCTCAAATACAAATGACAAGATCAAACCATTGATGCTGTATGACGAACCAACTGCTGGACTAGATCCAGTGGCATCCACACGCATTGAGGACCTAATAGTAAAGACAACAACAGTCGCAAAAGGTTGTTCAATTGTGGTCAGCCATGTAAAAAGCACTATTGAGCGTTGCGCAGAAAATGTAATGATCCTTTATGACGGGAAGTTTCAATGGGGGGGTAGCATTCAAGAATTTAGGACAACTAGTAATCCTTATATCCAACAGTTCCGCACAGGCAGCCTGAACGGTCCAATGAAACATCTAGAGCATTAATTCAAATGAAACGCAGTATTCGAGATGCTCTTGTTGGCTTCTCTTTAGTAGGAGCAATAGTTTCCTTCGCAGGTATCTATTCATGGATGAATTCAGTTAGACTGGGTTCGAAAGGCTGGCATGTAATTGCTAAGTTCCCAGACGCTAGTGGCCTCTCAGAACGTTCACCAGTAACTTATAGAGGGATAGTAATAGGAACTGTAAGTAAGATTCGCGTCACAAATAAAACAGTCTTGGCAACTTTAGAGATAGACCATAGTGAGCTTCAGCTACCTTTACCAGTTTTCGCGACCGTCTCAAGAGGCTCATTACTAGGTGGTGATTCACAAGTTTCATTAATAAGCAATGGAACCTTAAAGAGTCCACCTGCAGCAATGCCATTCTCAAGTGATTGCCAAAAAACTAAAATGCTTTGCAACGGCCAATATATCCCTGGAGAGCCAGCGTCGAGTCTTGCAACAGTCACAAAGTCATTAGAGAGAATTCTTAAAGACGCAGAGCAAAAAAAGGTTATTGAAGATGTTGATGAGTTAATTCAACGCCTAAAAGAAGAGCTTACAAGAGCTGTCCCGATAATAGAAAACTTAAGCAATGCCACTAATCACATAAATAATGTTGTTTCATCACTGGACAATCCAAAAACAATTAGCGAATTACAAGCAACAGTAAGTAGTGCAAAATCTCTTACTGAAAAAATTGATTCCTTTGGCAGTGATCTAGAAACCTTAACTGGAGACCCACAATTTGTAGATTCAGTTAGAAAGGTAACGATTGGCTTAGGGGAATTCTTCAACGAGTTATATCCCTATGAAACAAGAACGAAATAATAATTTAATCGATTAGTTTAAAATAAATTAAATCAATTTAAATCATAGTCTAAATATTATTTAACCTCTCCAATCGCATCCATAGCAATTGCAGCTATTGCTTGATCACTAGCCTTGGGTAATTGAACATATTTCCCGCCTGCCGCCTCTGCGACATCTTTCCCCATGCCGCTTGCTATAAATTTTGGCTCAGTATCAATTACCAGAAGTTGTATACCAATACTACGATAGCGACTTGCAACATCTAAAACCTCCTGCTTGAGATCAACAGGCTCATCGCCTTCCATTTTCGGCTGTCCCAAAGAAGTTCCTAAAGGCACATTCCCTCTCCCATCTGTAATTGCAACCACAATTACTTGCGCGAGATCCCCTGTGGCCAATGCATTAGCCCCCACCCTCGCTGCTTGTGTAAGCCCATGAGCAAGTGGGGAACCACCGCCACAAGGCATTACTTCTAGTCTTCTTTTCGCCGCTGTTATGGATCTAGTTGGAGGAAGTAACACCTCAGCCTGATCTCCCCTAAAAGGAATAAGAGCAACCTCATCTCGATTTTCATAAGCTTCAGTAAGCAAACGAATTACAGCTCCTTTCGCTCCTTGCATGCGGTTCAAGGCCATCGATCCACTTGCGTCGACCAGAAAAACGACCAGAGAACCAGCCTTCCTTTGGAGCAACTTGGAGCGTAGATCTCCTTCCTCAACAATTACTTTACGCTCAGGCTGCCTAGCACGACGAGCTTTCTGGTATGGCGCAGCTGCCCGCAAAGTTGCATCTACGGCTATACGTTTAACAGGACCTCTAGGGATTATTGGCTTGACATAGCGACCCCTATTCTCACTAAGAACTGCTGAACGGCTACCGCTATTCCCACTTTTTGACTTTGCAGATGAAAACAACAACAAATCAGAATCAATCATCACTGCTTCGGGGTCCAACATGAACTCCTCTGGCACAGGTGGACTCTGATCTTGGGGTGACTCATCCTCTTCACTCTCATTATCTTCATCAGTCGGATCTTCCTCTTCTTGATCTGTTGGTGGAGGGGGTTGTTGTTGTTCCTCAGGAGGAGGAGGATCCATTTGATCTTGCTCTGGAGGTAACTGCAATGCCCTCGGGGCAATTACCAGTCGAACAGCAACCTTTAGGTCTTCTGCATCAACCTCGTCCCTACCACTTAATGCAGCATGAGCCTTCGCCACCCGAACTGCATACAACTCTGATCGATGGCCTTCAACCCCACCTCTCATAGCCTCATTCACCAAATATTCAATTTGAGAAGTAGCAATTTGGACATCTGGCAACCATTGTCGAGCTATTAAAAGCTGTGTTGCCAATGCTTCTGTTTCTTCCGACCATTTCGCAGCAAAACTTTCACTGCACTGACCATGAGCTAAAACAGCCTCGGTAATCTCAACTCGTTGTTCATTGGTGATGATTTGATCAGCCGACAGGGCAATCGCAAATCGATCAAGCAAATGATCCCTTACCGCTCCTTCTTCAGGGTTATAGGTTGCCATGAGGAGTGGCCTGCATGGGTGAGAAAGACTTAATCCCTCTCGCTCTACGCGATTTTCACCGGCCCCTACAGCTGCGAGCATTAAATTCACAATCCCATCGTCCAACAAATTCAATTCATCGACATAGAGAACACCTCTATGCGCTTCTGCAAGCAAACCTGGCTGAAAGACAGGGGTTCCACTCGCTAGAGAAGCTGTTACGTCTACTGCACCTACCAGCCTGTCTTCAGTTACTCCAATGGGAACCTGAACAAAGGGCGCAGAAACAACTTTTTTAGGTACATTTTCAATAAACTCTTCTTTTTCGTTTATTTCTCCAAACATCTCAACCAACCTCTTCTGGGTTACTTCATCCCATTCTTCAGGCATATTTGGAGCAAGATTCATGCCCCAAGAACGCGTCTGGTTGTTCTCTTTAGAAATATCTCCTTGTAAACCCAGGTCAAGCACCTCAATAGGAGGTAGCAAAGCATGCAACCCCCTTGCTAAAACTGATTTCCCAGTCCCTCTACCCCCAGCAATGATGACTCCCCCCAAGCCAGGGTCTACAGCTGCGAGAAGCAAAGCAAGCTTCAAAGTGCCATGACCAGTGACCGCAGCAAGTGGAAATGATCGATGAGCTATTTCCTTCGCCAAATCTTCATTAGCTCGTGATGTATTAATAGTGGGAGCAGGTCCACTCGCAACCATGGGTATTAATCGTTCAATCAATTATCTCCTACTCTCGCTGATCAAGGCATGTCTTCACTAGATCCAGACCCTCCAAGAACTCTTGCTGTAGCACTGGGAGCAAACCTTCCAAGCAAAATAGGGCTCCCAAAACAAACATTAATAGCCGTAAGACCAAAGCTTGAAAAAACGATTAAAGAATGGTCCTTTGTAGAACTTCAGACAGTAAAAAATATTGAAGATACTAATGAGGGCATACGTTTTCGCTGGTCACCCTTATTTGAAACTGATCCAATTGGTGGGCCCAAGGAGCAGCCAAATTATGTAAATGCTGTAGTAGTTATTGATGGTCCAAAGTTGTGGGATCTAAAACCCAGCAAAAATTCAGCCCTTGCATTACTAGATAGATTTCTAAACCTTGAACAAGAATTTGGGAGACAACGCCAAGATGCTGATATTAAATGGGGGCCACGAGCTCTAGATCTTGATTTATTGGCCTGGGGAGGGCTCCAAGTGAAAGCTGATGCTCTAACGCTGCCTCATCCAAGATTGCTTGAACGCAGTTTCGTTGTTGTCCCTTTAGCAGCCGCAATTACAGAAGGCACCCACCCCCCTCGCAGGCTGAATTCAGTTCCTGGCTGGAATGAGTAAAATTCTTCTAGAAAAGTTTTACCAAAACACCCTTAAAAAGCTTCTTACAGCACAAAGCAATCTCAAATGAGCCGATTACCCCCCATAGAGCCCTCAAAACTTCTAAAAAAGATCTCTTTTTTGGATGCTCCAAAATTTCGTTTTGAAATAAATCAATTTCAATTACCTATTGGGTTGAAAGGAGAATTTGGCCTAATCCGACACCCAGGGGCATCATTAGCTGTACCTATCACCTCTGATGGGGAAGTAATTATTCTTCGTCAATATCGATTTGCAGTTTCAAGACGCCTTCTCGAATTTCCTGCAGGAACGCTTGAACAAGGAGAGGCCCCCTTGACAACAATGAAACGTGAATTAGCAGAGGAGTCTGGATATTCCTCTGCTAATTGGCTCTCAATTGGAGAAATGCTTCCCTGCCCGGGATATTCAGATGAAGTAATTCACCTTTTTCTTGCTCGTGATCTCGAAAAATTAAGTGAGCGTCCCAAAGGTGATGAAGACGAGGATCTTGAAGTTCTTAAAATGGCTCCACAAGATCTTGACTCACTTATAAATAGTGGGAATGAAGCTCTTGATGGAAAAACCGTCACAGCATGGTTTAGAGCAAAAGAAATACTTCACTTGTAAGTGATCAACTAGAAGTTAATTTTCAGCAAAGTTAATAAAAGTATAGTTCTGAAGTTATCTCTCCCAAAGAGTTTTAACTGACAATCAGAAAGAACTACTTACAATAAAGTTACACTATTTGAGAAGCCTCTAATTAGATTACCAAATTCAGAAATCACTTTATCCTGCTGATCAATCGGCAATTCAGGAAAGATTGGCAAGCTTAGCACTTGTGAGCACAATCTCTCAGTAATTGGCAATGTCCCCGTGATATAGCTAAGGCTTCCATAAGCTGGCTGTAGGTGAATCGGAATTGGATAATAAATAATTGTATTAACACCTAAATTCTGAAGTTTCTGTTTAAATAAATCACGGAATCGTGATCTAGAAGAAAAATCTAAATCAATTTTATTTGAAGTCTCTACATCTAATTCCTTAATTGCGGAAGCATCTGAAGGCCCCTTAATTTGTACCACGAACTGATTCCAAGCATGGCGGCCATCTTGGGAATGAACCTCGCAAGGTAGAGAAACGTTCGGGAAGTTCTTTAATGATTCTCGATATCTACATGCAATCGCCTCACGTCTTCTAACCCAACTATCAAGCATTGGAAGTTTTATGTTCAGGACAGCCGCTTGAAGCGCGTCAAGCCGACTGTTGTAGCCCAACTCAGAATGAAAATAGCGTTTCGGCATCCCATGAACTGCCAACTGACGCATCCTTTGAGCCAATTGCGCATCTTTAGTAGTTGCAGCACCTGCATCTCCAGCAGCTCCTAAGTTTTTCGTCGGGAAAAAACTAAAACAACCAACATCTCCCCAACTACCTACAGGCTTATTTTTCCAAGCAGCACCAGCAGCCTGAGCACAATCCTCAACGACTTTTAGGTCATACTGATTTGCGAGTTTCATCAATCGCTCCATATTGACTGGGCGACCAAACAAATGAACCGGCAAAATGGCAGCTGTAGCAGGGTTTATAACTTCCTCAATCTTGTCAATATCAATTAAATATGTTTCAGGGTCAACATCTACAAAAACAGGTTTTGCTCCGACATTACTAATTGCTTCAGCCGTAGCAAAAAAACTAAAAGAAGTTGTTATCACTTCATCACCTGTACCAATATTTAAAGCTCTTAAAGCTAAAACAAGTGCATCAGTTCCGCTGTTGCAGCCAACCGCAAAAGGCACACCAAGTGATGTCGCAAATAAATTTTCAAAGCTCTCAACTTCTGGTCCACCAATGTACTGACCACTTTGTAAAACCCGTAAAACTGCTGATTCCAATTCAGGCGCAAGATCAGCTAATTGCTTGGAGAGACTAAATGGAGGTACGTTCATAGGAAGCACCTTAAATGGTGCAGTGATTCCTTCAAATCCTTCAACAAAACCATTTCACGAAAACCAATTAGGTTCATTGCCTGCGTGCCACTTGATATTGCAACCAATAGAGGGCTTCTGGTCCTCAAAAACCTTTTCCCCATGGAGAACAGCTTCTAACGCATCTCTTAGGTCTTTTCCTGTCACTGGCTTACCATTATCTGGCCTACTCTCATCAAGTTGCCCTCTATATTCAAGAACATGCGGTCCATTAGTTAAAGGTTTGAAAAGAAAAAAGTCTGGAGTGCATGCTGCCTGTAAACCCTTCACTAGAAGCTGCTCTTGATCAAATAAATAGGGAAACTTCCAACCATTCACCTCAGCTTGAATCGACAAATAATAGGGCCCATCTTGAGGGTGGGTGGAAATACTATTTGCCGACAAAGCAATAATCTCTACCTTACTTGCGTAATCCTGCTGGATAGCACTCACTTGAGCCTCAATATGCTTAACAAAAGGGCAATGAGCACAAAGAACCATTAGGAGTAATGGTTTAGAGGTCAACTCAGAACTTTTAAGTTGCTGAAGACCTTTACTAAAAGGGTCTTTTTGTAAAAGGGGGTCCTTCACCAAAGGAAGGGCAAACTCTGGCAAAACAGAGCCTAAGGGAAGCATCTTTGAAGCAGTCAAAGACATTTTTAGAATTGAGGCCTTATAGAGATTCTATTTTGAAGGCTCAAAGCAAACTTGATTTCCCTACATTAAATTTCAATGGGTTCACCTCATCTATAAAAAAGCTAATCAGAACATGTTTTTATCCAATCGGCTTTAGACAAAAGGCTGGAAATTTATTATGGTCTTTGATGATTAAAAAAAGGATTAACAAAGTTGTTCATGATTAACCACAACATGAAAGCTGAAAAGCAATCATTAATGAGAGAATCCTTTAAAACCTCACCTTTAAATTAAAAAGATGCTTCTAGATTTAAGCGGGAAAAAGATTCTAGTCACTGGCATAGCCAACAATCGATCCATCGCATGGGGCATTGCTCAGCAATTGCATGCAGCAGGGGCAGAGATTGGTGTCACTTATTTACCAGATGACAAAGGTCGGTTCGAATCAAAAGTACGTGAACTAACTAAACCCCTTGAGCCAAGTCTATTCCTGCCTTTAAATGTACAAGATGATTCTCAGACCAAAAATGTTTTCAATCAAATTTCCAATCAATGGGGGCAACTGGATGGATTAGTTCATTGTCTAGCTTTTGCAGGGAAAGAAGATCTCATTGGAGACTTCAGCGCAACAAGTCCCCAAGGCTTTTCCAGAGCACTTGAAATAAGCGCATACTCCCTTGCGCCCTTATGTAACTATGCAAAACCGCTCCTAAGCGAAGGGGCAGGGATCGTAACTTTGACTTACCTAGGCGCAGAAAGAGCTATCCCTAACTACAACGTAATGGGTGTTGCGAAAGCAGCCCTAGAAGCATCAGTGCGATATCTGTCAGCAGAACTTGGCCCAGAAAAACAAATTCGAGTTAATGCCATCAGCGCCGGTCCAATTAGAACTTTGGCCAGTTCAGCTATTGGTGGGATCCTAGATATGATCCACAACGTTGAAGAAAAAGCTCCTTTAAGAAGAACAGTTACGCAAACTGAAGTAGGAAATACGGCTGCATTCCTGCTTAGTGATCTTGCAAGCGGAATCTCAGGGCAAACTATTTACGTAGATGCTGGTTACTGCATTAATGGGATGTGAGCTAAATAGTTGTGAATTTAACGAAATCCCTCCAATGACAAACCACAGAAAAGGTGATGTACACCGTGTTACATCTGAAACCAACGTCAATGTTCAATTAAACCTTGATGGAGAAGGTAAATCCCAGATCTCCACTGGCATTGCCTTTCTCGATCACATGTTGCATCAGTTATCAAGTCATGGCCTTTTCGATTTAATCGTTGAAGCAACTGGTGATACACATATTGATGACCATCACACTAATGAAGATGTTGGGATTGCCATAGGCCAGGCTCTATCCAAAGCTTTAGGAGACAGGCGGGGCATACAAAGATTTGGGCATTTCACAGCACCACTAGATGAAGCTCTAGTAATGGTTTCACTAGATTGCTCTGGGAGGCCTCATCTAACCTATGAGCTTGATATTCCTTCTCAACGGATTGGAAGTTATGATACTGAATTAGTAAAAGAATTCTTTGTAGCACTAGCCAATAATAGTGGCCTAACCCTTCATATACGTCAGTTCTCTGGAGTGAATTCTCATCACATAGTTGAAGCATGCTTCAAAGCATTTGCTCGCTCACTTCGAATGGCAATAGAACTAGACCCTAGGAGGTTGGGAATTGTGCCAAGTAGCAAAGGAGTGCTAGAACAGGCCGGCCAAAAAAACAATTAGGCAAACCACCAGTCCAATTAATGCAAACAAAATTAGAACATTCCCAACAGGACTCTTCAGAAAGTTTCGCTCGTGAAGACTGGGCAAGTGCTTATCAAAATGTTGAAAAAGAATTAACTGAAGAGATTCTCCAGGTCGAAGAAGGCTCTTTACCTGAAGAGCTTTGTGGAACTCTTTATCGAAATGGGCCTGGACAGATGGAACGTGGTGGGGAATGGATCCATCATCCATTTGATGGCGACGGAATGATCTCCTCCATAAATTTCAGGAATGGGGTTGCAACTCTTACAAATCGCTTTGTTAGAACTGAAGCTTGGGGAGAGGAAGTCTCAGCAGACAAATTTCTTTATCGAGGAGTCTTTGGGACCCAAAAACCAGGAGGTTTTTTTGCGAATGCTTTTGATCTCCGCCTCAAAAATATTGCAAATACAAATGTAATTCTGCTAGGAGATCAACTCCTAGCATTATGGGAAGCAGCTGGACCTTATGCTCTTGACCCTAAAACTCTAAAGACAAAAGGTTTATCTACTTTAGGTGGAGTTCTTAAAGAAAATGAAGCGTTTAGTGCACACCCAAAGATAGACCCAGGACACCATTATAATCAAAAACGATTAGTAACCTTTGGCGTCAAAACTGGTCCCAAAAGCAAAATAAGGTTAATGGAATTTGCCAATGAAAGTGAGCAATCTTTCCACCTAATTGATGACCGAATTGATAACTTTGATGGTTTTGCATTTCTACATGACTTTGCAATTACACCTAACTGGGCAATTTTCTTACAAAATTCAATTTCCATCAATCCAATTCCATTCCTCTTTGGGTTAAAAAGTGCTGCTCAATGCCTATCTTCGATACCGAATGGGCAAAGTAGATTTTTATTTATCCCAAGGGACTCTGGCTTATTTAAAGGCCAGACACCAAGAATTTTCAATGCTCCTTCTGGCTTTGTCTTTCATCATCTAAATGCATGGGAGGATGAAAGTAAAGTTGCAATTGAAAGCATCTATTATGATGATTTTCCTTCTATTGGACCAGGAGAGGATTTCCGTGAAATCAATTTCGACCTATTACCTGAAGGGCGTTTAAAAAGATGCGAAGTTGATTTAGCAAGCGGCAGGATAAGGACAAGCCTACTAAGCAAGCAATGCTGTGAATTTGCCATGGTAAATCCTAACTTTTTAGGTAAAAAAGCTCGCTTCGCCTGGATGGCAACATCTGAGTGTGAAGAGGGGAATGGCCCATTACAAAGTATCAAGAAATTAGATCTTATTGATGGCAGTTCTTCCAAATGGAGTGCGGCTCCCAGAGGATTTGTAGGAGAACCAATAATGCTATCAAAAACAGATTCTAATAATGAAGATGAAGGCTGGATAATGGTAATGGTTTGGAATGGGGCAAGAAAGGCTACAGACCTTGTTATACTTAAATCTATAAATCTAAATCTGCAAGCAATAATAAACCTGCCTTTAGCCATCCCTCACGGACTGCATGGATGTTGGGTAAATTCATGATTGCAGAGAATTTCGAAAAAGGTAAGCTAACTTGTTTCACAATAAATTGAGAGTCAGTTAAGAATCCACTTTGGGATTAGATCTTTTATTTCTATAATTCAAATCAACCTTTAAGAGGATAAATAGTCAATCAGACAATAGTTTTATGAGCATTGGTTTAAGAATTTTGAACGCCTTACCGCGATGCCCAAACTGTGCCTTCTGTTGCTTGGGCATTTCCGCAAATGTCAAACCTAATTCTTTTATCTCAAAAACAGGGTCATAACCAAAACCATTTTCACCTCTCGGGGCAAGTGCGATGAGCCCTGAAGCAACACCTTCTACTTCTAACAAGACATCACCTTCTTCGGAAGCCAAACAAATTGCTGCGCTGAAAAACGCACTCCTATCACCTTTACCCCTTAATTCATTTAAAAGACGGCCAATCCTTTCAGAATCCGTGGTGCCGTAACGAGCCGAAAATACACCAGGTGCTCCATTTAAAGCCGTGACGGAAAGTCCCGAATCATCAGCAATTGCCCAGTGACCTGTTTCCTTAGCCACTGCGATTGCCTTAATCCTGGCATTTTCAGCAAAGGTCTTTCCAGATTCTTCAACCTCAAAGCCCTTTGGTTTTAAATGAAGACTTACAGGTAAGTCACTAAAAAGAGCTTGAAACTCGGAGATCTTGCCTTTGTTGCCCGAAGCTACAAAAAGCCTTCTAGAGGTTTGACCAATTTCCTTCATGCTGCCTGAGCAAATTCTTTAGCCCATTCCAATGTCTCAAAAAGCTTCTCATGACTAGGTGCCTCGCAATAAATCCTCAACAACGGTTCTGTTCCCGAAAAACGCATCATCAACCAATATCCTTGTCCTAGTCGAAACTTCACACCATCTAAACAACTAACTTCTATTACATCTTGACTAGCAACTTTTAACGGAGGTTCCTCTTTCAATAATGCCTCTAATCGATTTCTATTTTCCATACTGGCCAATCTCAAATCAATCCTGTCATATACACATTCCCCGCCAAAACGTCTTTTCAAAGAATCCAAATAATCCCCCAGAGACCGACCGCCTTCTACAAGCGCCTCTATAAGAACTAAGGCTGTAAATAATGCATCTCTTTCAGGCAAATGCCCTCCAAAACCCACACCCCCAGACTCCTCTCCTCCCAACAGAACTTGATCGGATAGCATTTCAGCAGCTATATATTTAAACCCAACTGGAAGTTCAACTACCTTCCGTCCAATTGATTTGGCGACAAGTGTAATTACATCTGATCCACTGACTGTCTTAATCACTGAGCCAGGCAAGTTCTTTGTTCTTCCAAGGTGATCTACTAACAAAGGAATTAATAATTGAGTGCTGCAGAAATTCCCTTTCTCATCAACTGCTGCAATTCTATCTCCATCGCCATCAAAAGCTAAGCCAATTGTTTTTTGGCCAGAAGCATTAGCGGCTTTAACACGCGAAATTAATTCACTTAAGTAGGTTTGAAGTGGCTCAGGTGAGTTACCTCCAAAAAGAGTATCGCGTTGAGAACGAATCTCTTGAATAAGGTTTGATCCCTCTTCCCCAA
Source organism: Prochlorococcus sp. MIT 1341 (assembly GCF_034092415.1). NCBI lineage: Bacteria > Bacillati > Cyanobacteriota > Cyanophyceae > Synechococcales > Prochlorococcaceae > Prochlorococcus > Prochlorococcus sp. MIT 1341. Next base: position 881,662 of record NZ_CP139304.1, read on the forward strand.
AAACTTCAGAAATACAGCCAGCAGCAACGCCATGCATTGGGTCAATTATTAGCTTTAAGCCCAATTGATTGAGTCCTTCAACCATACCTGAAATATCAAACTTACTGCGCAATCCCTCAAGATGCTCTTTTCGACCATCAAACCTCTTGGTAATGCCCTCAAGAGGAATAATCTTCCCACCAGCTAATAGCCTTTTTTCCACTGCTTTAGTGAAATCTGACTCTACAGAACCACCAAAAGGTCCCTTAATTTTCATCCCAAGCCATTCAGGGGGGTTATGACTTGCTGTAATAACAAGGGCCCCCAATGCTTTACGTTGAACTACAGCCCAACTACAAGCCGGGGTAGTCAACGGTGTTGAAGCGAGGAGAGGCTCCAAACCTGAACCCCTAATCGCAGCAGCCGAAGCCTCAGCAAGCTCGGGAGCAAGAAATCTACGGTCAAAACCTATCAAGATCTTTCGACTTTTTAAACCGGAAGGAGCTCTATAGGCAAGCTCTTGTGCAGATGCAGCCGCTACTGCCAAAAGCCTTTCAATAGTGATATCAACTCCTAATACCCCCCTCCAACCATCAGTGCCAAACTCTATTGGCGAAGAAGATAGCGGCAATGATGCATAAGCCATGACGTCTCTAGTGTGAAAGCAAGTCTTTTTTGGAAGGAGGTTTAGGGTCAACGCATGGGTTACACCCCTTCTCAACCAAAAGTACTAACAGACCGCCTACTTTGCAGTTGGGTGAGATGCCGACGAAAAGCATGGCTAGATCGCCATGGAGATGCAACAAAACGTGTTTGGACTCCGCACCGAAGCTTGCAACTTGACCAACAGCATGATCATTTCAAAGCTTTATTGATCAAGAAGCCCGAACGAGGCCTTAGGGCATTAAGAGAAGGAGCGGAAGGGATAATTGGACTAAGAATCAAGACTTTGGATAAAGAAAGCAATTCATTAGAAGTACACCCTGCCTTACTCCAAAAAACAAAAGGAGAATCCCGTTGGGGTCATTTTGCTTACAGACCCGTAATCTCGAAACAGGGCCGAAGACTAACGAGAGAACATCGGCTTTCATTAGCCATGACAGCTCAACTCCTTGAACCTTTCCAAGAATCAGCTGTAACTCATGGACTTGCTTTAGGCAGTTCTAATCAGGGCCTCGAAATAGAGAAAGTTCCTTTCAGCAAATCTTTACTGCACCAATTAAATGAAATTATTTGTAAGCTTTCAAAAGAACTTGAAGAGCAAACTCCGCCTCCTCTAACAAGTGATAGAAAAAAATGTACTCTATGTTCTTGGAGAGACACATGTAGCGCACAAGCTGCCAAAGAGGGATACTTAAGTGAAGTAAGCGGGATAGGGAAGGCCCGAAGCAAAATTTTAAAAGAGCTTGGTATAGGAAGCCTAGAAGCTCTAGCGAATGCAGACCCAAAATCTTTAGTTAGTCAATTAAATTCTTTTAATAAGCAACATGGAGAAGTCGGCGAAGAGCTTATCAAACAAGCAAAAGTTCAATACAGGGCAAATCCAGAAAGATTAAAAAATTCTCTATCAATCCCAGAATTAATTAGTGCCAAGGGAGTATTAATATATGACATCGAATCTGATCCAGATCGAAAAGAGGATTTCTTACATGGTTTCCTTAGAATAATGAAAAATAATAATGGGTCTTGGGATATAGATAAAGCACAGTACCATCCCCTTCTAATTGCAAACCTAGATGATAAATCATCTTCCTTTTGCTGGGAGCGAATCCAAAAGAAACTAACTAAATACCCAAAGCTTCCGATTCTTCACTATGGAGAGACAGAGCAGGTTTCCTTAACCCGGATAGCCCAAAAAAATGGTTTATCTAAGAAACAAATAAGAGACCTCCAAAAGAGAATGATCGATGTACATAAAAGACTTAAAGCTTATTGGCGATTGCCTATAAATAGCTATGGGTTAAAAACTGTTGCTGGATGGCTTGGTTTTCATTGGAGAAACGAGCGAGCTGAAGGAGCAAGAGTCCTTCTTTGGTGGCGGCAATTCCGAAAAATTAAATCAAGCAGTTGGAGAGCTCAAAAGATATTATATAAAATTTTTGAATACAATCATGATGACAACCTTGCGACCTGGGAAATCGTTAAATGGCTAGTAATGCAGGACAAGACTGAGAAGATTTCCTAAAAGTAATTAAACGGTTCTTAATGAAGTAAACCCCTTAGGAAGTGACAAGGACACTTCTCTAGTGTCGCCAAAGAGCGCAAGCTTTGAATGAGATAAGGCCATTCGTTTGACTAAAGCCAACCCAATAGTCTTTTTCTCGGAGACAATCTTTACCGAAGAAGTAATTACCCCGGCCCGTGCTTCTGAAGAGTTTTCTGGATTTACTGAGGGTATGGAAAGGGTTTCACCAATAGCAATATCCTCAAAAGACTCCCAATATCTTAGTTGCTGCCTTATTGCGCAGTTATTTATTATTTTCGATATTGCTTCCTGCCCTAAGTAACATCCTTTATCAAGACTCACCCAATCAGCCAAGCCTAACTCGAACGGATTAAACTCACCATTTATTTCCATTGAACCCCTAGGAAATCCCTGTTGAATCAAAGAGATTTCAACCAAATCCTTCCTGGTAAAGCAAGAATTTGGTGGGAAACTCTCTAGACTTTCCTTTGGGTCAAGCCAAACGATATCTGAAAAAAATTCTGTTTTCTCTGATATCTTCTGAAGTCTTCTCTTTGTCGAAAAGGAAGCGATTTCCAATTGGTCAGCAGGGAAAATAACCTTGGAGAGGCCATCAAATACTGACTCACTATCGCCAGCAAGAACAAGCAATCCAACTCCATCATCTTCTATAGAGATTTCGAATAGGGCCTTTACTCTTCCAAACGTATTAAGCCAACAAGTCCTTAAAAATTGATCATGAGAAAGATTTTTTACATCAGAAGTAGTTTGACCATGCAAAAAAGCCTTACTCCCAGGCCCCTTCAAAACAAGGAAGGGGAAGGTTTCATCCCAAAATAGATTTAAAGAAGAATTCATGGGGCTATTTCCTTTGCTTTCTTAGCAACATCTTTCAACAAAAAAAGACTTACAAGCTCTAATCCAGACTGATTCATTACATCATTACCACCTTCTTCTCTATCGACAATTGTGACAACACGTTCGACTTTGTATCCCTCCTCTCGCAATTGTTTTACAGCCTTTAATGACGAGCCACCTGTTGTGACAACATCCTCCAAAACGGTAATTTTGCTTCCTTTTTCTGGCAAAGGGCCCTCTAACCAATCGGCCGTTCCATGCCCTTTAGCTTCTTTTCGAACAATCAATGCATTAAGAGAACGATTGTTTTGTGCCGCCGCCATAGCAACCCCGCTGACCAGGGGATCAGCTCCTAAGGTCAAGCCTGCGACAGCAACGGAATCAAGTTCAACCTCAGAAAGAATGGAAAGACTTAATAAACAAAGGCCTCTTCCGCTAAGACTTACTGGCTTGCAGTTCACATAGTGTTGACTCTTCCTCCCCGAAGAAAGTGTGAAATCGCCAAAACGATATGCATCCTTTGCTAGCAAGCTAAGCAACTCCTCACGACAGGACTGAGTAAACACGGAAGAACCACTCATAAGGACTGGTACATTGTTGATGGTTGAACTAGTTTGCTTTCTAGAGCATTCTCTAATTACCTATTGTGACCTTCACATCATCATCTGAAGGGTGAACCATTAATTGATTTCTCCGGGGGTCTAGCAATCTGGTGAATGCACTGAACTCATAATTCAGCTAAGGCGAGTTCGATCCTCGCGACCCCCATTCAACCTCTGAGATGATTGTTCTAATACTAATTATTTTAATTGCACTTCCAGCTTTCTTTGGTGCTGGAGAAGTTTCTTTATTGAGGCTAAGGCCAAGTCGAGTACAAGGTCTAATTGAAGAAAAGAAGCCAGGCGCATTGTCGATTCACCGACTACAACGTCGTCTGAGAAGAGCATTAATGGTCTGGCAGCTTGGAGGCACCCTTTCTCTAATAGCCATTGGATGGCTAGGGAATGGATTGTCTCAGGCGTGGTGGCCTTCCATCAATTTTCCTAATCGCATATTCGATATTTTGCTATTTGTTGGCTTAGTCCTTATCTCAACACTACTGGCGGGAATACTACCGAAAGCATTAGTACTGAATCGCCCCGAATCTGCAGCACTGCGTTTAGCTCCTCTCCTAGAAGCAGTTATGCGGGCACTTGGACCATTGCTTGCGCTTCTAGAAGCAATTGCCTCACTACTTCTTCGACTATTGGGGCTAACAGCGAAATGGGATGCTTTGGTACCTGCTCTATCTGCTGGAGAACTAGAAACTCTCATAGAGACTGGTGGAGTCACAGGTTTAAGACCTGATGAGCGAAACATCTTGGAAGGTGTTTTTGCTTTGCATGACACACAAGTCAGAGAAGTAATGGTTCCACGTTCAGGCATGGTGACACTTCCAGTAACAGTTAGTTTTTCAGAATTAATGAAAAATGTTCATCAGACTAAACATGCTCGTTTTGTTGTCATTGGAGAATCACTAGATGATGTGCGGGGTGTAATTGATCTAAGACAACTTGCAGAACCAATCTCCAGAGGAGAAATGCAGGCCGATTCACCATTAGAAAAATTCCTACAGCCTGCAGCACGAGTCCTAGAAACCTGCACTTTGGCCGAATTATTGCCAACAATGAAAAATGGTAAACCATTTCTCATTGTTGTAGACGAACATGGGGGGACAGAAGGACTTGTTACAGCAGCTGATCTCACAGGTGAAATCGTAGGCGAAGAACTTGACTCAACTCACGAAATTCAGGCGAATCTTCAGCAAGAAGAAGGGCAACCAAATAAATGGTTATTAGCCGGTGACCTTGAGATTATTGAACTAAACAGGCAACTTAATTTGGAATTGCCAGAAGCAAATGATCATCACACTCTTGCTGGATTTCTCCTTGAGAAGCTTCAGCACATACCATCAGTAGGTGAATCTCTTAGCCATGCAAATTTAAAGTTTGAAATTACTTCGATGAAAGGTCCTCGTATTGAACAAGTCAGACTTATTCTGCAAAGCATCGATCCAGCTAAAAATTAATTGCAAAAACTTCTTCCGGCCTCAATGACCTTTCTCTGCACTAACTAATGGTTCCTGTAAAGGTAGGAGTGATTGGCATTGGGAACATGGGTTGGCACCATGTGAGGGTCTTGAGCTTGCTCAAAGATGCCGAGCTTGTTGGTGTCGCCGATCCAGACTCAGCGCGAGGCCATTTAGCTACAGAGCAATTTGGTTGTAAGTGGTTCAAAGACTTCAAAGACTTGCTTGAAGAAGTAGAAGCAGTTTGCGTAGCAGTCCCAACACTGCTTCACCATCAAGTAGGAATGGCCTGCTTGGAATCTGGGAAACATGTCCTTATTGAAAAACCAATAGCTGCTAGTCAAGACGAGGCAGCAGCACTTATAACAGCATCTAATAAAGCAAAAAGACTTTTACAAGTTGGCCACATTGAAAGATTCAACCCTGCATTTCGTGAATTAGTCAAAGTAGTTGCGAAGGAGGAAGTTGTCGTTCTAGAAGCCCGCCGTCATAGTCCCCATGCAGAAAGGGCCAATGATGTTTCTGTAGTACTTGATCTAATGATCCATGATCTTGATTTGGTCCTTGAAGTCGCTAACGCCCCAGTCGTTCGCTTAGCAGCTGTAGGAGGTAGAAGCTCAACCGGACCACTGGATTATGTGAATGCCACACTTGGATTCAGTAATGGGGTAGTAGCAAGTCTTACTGCAAGCAAAATGAGTCACAGAAAAATCAGAAATTTGAGTGCTCATTGTCGAAGCAGCTTAGTAGAGACAGATTTTCTGAATCACACTCTGCACATTCATCGTCGAGCGCATGAATCATATTCAGCCGATCATGGTGAGCTTGTTTATCGAAATGACGGATTTGTTGAAGAAGTAAGCACAACCTCAATAGAACCTCTTTATGCAGAGTTAGAACATTTCCTCATGTGTGTAAGAGGCAAAGAGATACCCGCCGTAGATGGTGCTCAAGCTTCTCGAGCATTAAGACTGGCAGATCTAATAGAACAAGCAGTTGAGAATCCAGGGAAAGGGGTATCTTTAGCAGAATCAATTTAAAAATATGCATACTTCTCAATCCAATCCCTCATACAAACTCTAAATAAAAAGAAAGCATGGCCTTTGAAGGCGCTAACAATTGCAGAAGATGTAGCGTTCTGGGCCTTCCTGTTGATGTTTGTATAGATGTTCTTAGTGAATCAATTCTTCTCCATAGCAAAGGAGGGGGACAGATAGTCACAATTAATGCCGAGATGATTATCTCAGCAAAAAGTGACAGTGAATTTCGCAACGCAATCAAGTCATCAGAGCTGATAATCCCTGATGGAGCTGGCGTTGCTTGGGCACTACGCCGACAAGGTCACAAAGTTCCTCCCACCTCAGGGATCGAACTAGCAAGATCTTTACTTTGTTATGCGGAACAAAATCAATGGAAAGTTGCTTTAGTTGGTTCTGAGCCCGAGATCATGAGCAAACTGCTCAAAAATCTCCTGGAAGAAATGCCCAAACTGAAAATATCTCTCGCAATTCACGGATATCAAACCAGTACAAACTGGATAAAAGTAGAACAAGAACTTAAACAATCCGAATCCGACTTGATCCTTATTGCACTTGGCACTCCAACACAAGAAATCTGGTCAAGCAGAGTAAGGCAAGGCCTTCCAGGACTTTGGGTTGGTGTTGGAGGCAGCTTTGACGTATGGGCAGGAGCAAAAAAAAGAGCCCCTAAATGGATGGTGAAGAGCCAAGGCGAATGGCTCTACAGGCTCATAAAGGAACCTAGGCGCTGGAAAAGAATGCTTTCCCTACCAGCGTTTGTGCTCAGGGTCTTAAGTCAGTAACAATACAAAAGTACTGATGCTGTCTACTTAAACCCAACAGCTGCCTGCCAAACAAAAACAAGTAGGAAGAAGCCTATGGGGATGAGTGGTAACACGTCTACGGTTGGTGCAAACGCCTGATAAGCCTCAGGCAGTTGGGCCAACAAATCGATTGTCAAGACGGCCATTCCTAAAGAGATAGTTGACTTTTGAACGACCTTACCACGTGTGGCTAGCACTGGAGTGCTTATTCCACGGAGCGAAATCCTCTGCAAAACATCCAGATCTAATAGCCTTGCCCATTGCATTGGTAAATCTAAGAAGGTGAGACAGGTTGTGAATGCTTAAAAGTGTTAATCCAAGAATCTCATCACTTCGAATCAAGTGATGCAAATAAGCCCTGGTGTGATTAGTACAAGCTAAGCAACTACAACTTTCATCTAAAGGTCTGTGATCATTTCGGAAACGTGCATTTCGCAAATTCCATCTCTCTCCTCTGACTAAAGCCGTCCCATGCCTTCCAAGACGAGTCGGCAAAACACAATCAAAAAGATCGACACCATTTGCAACAGCAATTGCGATTTCCCTCAAGCTTCCAATCCCCATGAGATACCTAGGTCGATCCACAGGTAAAAGAGGTGTCAAATACCTAACAATGCTATGAATCTGCTCAACAGGTTCACCAACACTGACTCCACCAATAGCGATACCTGGCAGATCAAAGCTAGAAATGTAATTTGCGCTTTGCTCTCTCAAAGTCTTAAAGCATCCTCCTTGCACAATCCCAAACAAAGCCTGACCTGAATTATCAAGCACTTTTGAACATCTATCCAGCCAATGATGCGTTCGTCGACAGGCCTCTTCGACATCCGTCTCTGAAGCCGGAAATGGAGGGCACTGGTCAAAAGCCATAACAACATCCGCCCCAAGAGAAACCTGAATTTCCATTGCTCTTTCTGGAGTTAACTCAATTTCCGAACCATCACGAGGGCTCCGAAAAATCACTCCTCTATCGTCAACCCTATTTAGCTTGGAAAGACTAAAGACCTGAAAGCCACCTGAATCGGTAAGGACTGGACCATCCCAACCCATAAATTTGTGAATCCCCCCAGCTCCTGCAATCACATCCTCCCCTGGTTGAAGATGCAAATGAAAAGTATTTGCTAAAACCATTTCCGCCCCAGTTTCAGCCAATTGAGACGAGCTAACCCCTTTTACAGTGGCAGCAGTGCCTACGGGCATAAATCTTGGCGTATTGACAACTCCATGAGGGGTGTAAAAGCAACCAACTCGTGCTCTGGTATGAATACATTGAGATTGGACTTGAAATTCAAACACTATTGAAATAGCTGGTTTAATTCAAAATCTGCCACCAACCATTCGAAGATCCCGAGGCTCCAACTTTAGTCTAAGCAGACTCATCACTACATTCTTTCAAAATTATGCAAACTTGGCTAAGTGATCTTGTAGGAGCCTGGATCTTTTATTCAATCCTTCCAGCCCCGAAAGGCCTAAAGCCAAGCTTCAAAAGCATTGCCCGTTTTGCACCATTAATAGGAATAATTTTAGGAAGCATACAATCTGCCTTATGGATATTTTCGAATTATTTTGGATGGTCATACATTTCCTCCTCGTTGATAGTTATTGCCTTTGGAGCATTTTTAACAGGAGGCATACACATAGATGGTCTCATGGATACTTTTGATGGGTTAGGTGCTGGCCCCAAACGCTGTAAAGAAGCAATGAAGGACAGCCGAATAGGCGCAAGCGGAATACAAGCTTTGTTAATCATTATTCTCATGCAAATCGCTTCGCTAATTAGTCTGGGAGAAATGGCTATTTTCGCTTTACCGATTAGTTCATTCTTTGGTCGCTGTGCTCCTATATGGGCCATCCAATCTTTTCCTTATTTGCAACCAAATGGCACATCATTTTTTCACAGAGAAAACCGAAATGGCATAAAAGATTTCATACCTGCCATATCAATTCTAATTTGCATCTTGATGTCTATGATATTTTTTTCTATCGGACTTCCGCTTCAAATATATCTTCTCAGCTCCATTTTCTTTGGAATAGTCTTAAGTTTTGCAATACCAGAATATCTAGGAAGAAGATTAGGTGGACATTCTGGCGATTCCTATGGAGCATCATTAGTCATTGTGGAAACATTAATTCTGACAATTATGGGATTCACTCTAAAAATAGTTTAATTACAAAAGCATTTCCCTCAGCAGGAAGATCTGCGTGAAATAACTGAGGTGGAATTATCAATTCCAAACTACCCTCCATATTTTGAGCCATCTCCCTCGCTAAAGAAAGCCCAAGTCCACTACCTGCTGATTTCTTACTAGCTTTTCCTCTAAATCCTTTTTCGAATATCTTTTTCCTCTCTTCTTTTGGAATCTCACTCCCCTGATCCCAAACAACTAATCCATTATCAAAAATCATTAGTCCTAGGTCACATCCTAAAGGGCTATACCTAAAAGCATTTTCTAGAAGATTTGCAATTATTTCAGCCAGAGCCTCATTCCCAGGGGGGCAAGGACGTTCTGTCCATCTTGGCCAATCAGAAGGGCCATGCCATCTACGACCTTGAAGATTAGCAGTGGCAGATGCGCGATCGACAAGAGGAACTAACAATGAGCGGAAAGTTGCTGTAACAGTTTCTGAGAGTATTGGAGGCAACAACAAATGTGCTTGATCCCCATGAGCTATTGCAGCCTCCTGAAAGCCTATTAAATCCAATCCAGAAATGTACTGATCCAACTGGGCCTGCTCAGTAAGCAAACCTTGTACCAAATTGAGATTTCGGTTTTCTGGTCCTAATCTTCTTAGCAATAATTCAGCATATGTTCGTAGTGCTGACAAAGGGTTTCGCAACTGATGCACTATCAAGCTTATTTGTTGTCGTTGCTGGCTTAGCTCCTGAATAAGCTTGTTCCTTTCCACCTCAAGGCTCAAACAATGAGCCAATACCATTGCCGTAGATTGAAGATTCTCATCCAAGGAGTCAGGCCATAAGGGAGAAGAATGAAGGCTTTCAGCCCTTAAAACGCCAAGCAGTATCTGCCCTTCCTGCAAGGGATACCATCTCCTATGAGGAGATGGTTCACGCAAGTCCGGGTCCTCACCAACGGGTGACAAAACATTGCCTTTTAGAGGCCATTCCCCAATTGCCTCAAGGCTTGGAGAATGCCCAGGAGTAGCTTGTGCAACATATACGACAAGATGCGACAACTGCTCCTCAGCTTGAAATGAGCTGAGTTGCTTTTGCACCAAATTCAGGAACCGATCAGAAAGCTCCATAGAAATTATTTAGGCCTTAACGCCGATAGAAATCAAATTGGCCAGAAAAGTTGAAAAATCAGAAAAAAGTATTAAGATGTTCATATCGGCCAGTGAAATCCTTGCTCGTAAGGTTCGTGCAAAGCGTCCTCGCGGCATAACTTGCACAAAAAGTGCTATCAAAGCTACAGCAGAGGAAGATTAATCCTTTGCCTTAAAGCAGGTCCTTGATCAACCAACTAGTTGGTGGCATCTTAAGGCGTTGCATTGCATGCAACAACCATCAGACCGGCAAGCCTTAAGAAACTCCTTCACTAGAAACATCAAACATCTCTTTCCCCCAAACAGGAGGGCAAATTAAATGTCTAAAAAACGGAAGCGGATTAGCCGAAGAAGACTTGCTGGCCAAAGGGTCTTAGCTCATGTTCCTACATACCATCTTGAAACAGGAGAACATAAGCCTGTCACAGCTGCAAGACGTTATATAGCTGAAGCAGGTCTTAAATCACCAGCATTAATTAATGTTCGTCGAAACGAACACACAACAGATAGATATTTCTGGGGTGAAAAAGGTCTATTCAGTGCTCAATATGCTGAAGAAAATCATTTCCTTTTCCCAGCTTTAAGGAACATTGTTGATTCAGTAGGTGAAGCAAACATGTTCGAAGGATTAGAGCTCACAGCTGATGATTGGGAAGAGATTGAAGAATACGAATATGCTTTTGTTTAACCGAGACGACCTACAAACAAACTCTTAATTACTTCCTGAATTTGAGGGGTGATTTCATCCGGGATCCCATGCCCACCATCAAAAAGAAAAGCCTTGTTAGCAATTTGATTTGCAACTAGTGAAGCAATTAATAGCTCTGCCGCAGAGGGTGGAACTACATCGTCAGATTTGCCATGAAAAACAACCACAGGGGGCATAGTTGTTTTAGCTGACCAACCTGGGTGAGGGTAACCACTACAAGAAATTATTCCAGCAAGAGGCAAATTACTACCAGTTGCAATTGCCATTGCACCTCCTTGAGAGAACCCAAGTAAAATCGTTTCAGAAAGCGAGATCTCGATGGTCTCTAGATCCAACAAACGCCTCGAAAGTTCCTCGACAGCCTCAGGGACAGCATCCCAATCTGGAGGGAAGAGTCCATACCACTGACGTCCATATCCGCTTGAATGATTGTGGGGTGCTCTTAGAGCTATCAATTCAACAGGGAAGGGTATTCCTTCCAAAAGGCTCTTTCCCAAGGGGATTAGATCATCAACATCTGCGCCCCAACCATGTAAGAGGACCAATCGACGAGTCGCTCCATCAGGACTATTACAAAAAAGATCTGCGATCACAGCAAAATATTTGGAGGTTTGAAAGTTAGGTTGGGCCAACAAACCTTGAAGACCCCTATCGAATCGAATGTCCCCAACAGCATTATTGAGCGTATCTAACAAAAGAGGTTTAGTGCATTTAGCAAAAAGCCTTCACGAAGTTCATGGATTCGAACTTTTATCTAGCGGTGGTACTGCAAACGCACTAGAAGAAGCAGGCTTAAATGTCCAAAGAGTTTCCGAATATACAGGTGCACCAGAAATTCTCGAAGGCAGGGTAAAAACCTTACACCCTAGGATCCATGGAGGAATTCTTGCTAAAAGGGGCGAGCCATCACATGAATCAGATATAAAGCAGCAGGAAATCTCTCTAATAGATTTAGTAGTGGTGAATCTTTATCCATTTACCGAAACAATCGCAAATCCAGAATCTGACTTTTTAGATGGAATTGAAAATATTGACATCGGGGGGCCAGCAATGATTCGGGCAGCTGCAAAAAACCATTTACATGTATCAGTTCTTACAAGCCCAAATCAATACGAAGAATTTCTTGCAGGGCTTAAACAAAACAATGGAGATATCACAACAGAGATTCGCTTAAAACTTGCTCTTGAAGCTTTTGAACACACTGCCTCATATGACGTTGCGATAAGCAATTGGCTGAAAGAAAAATTTCAGGGGGAACCCTCAACATGGCTGGAAGCAAGGCCTTTGAAACAAAAACTTCGCTATGGAGAAAACCCTCATCAAAAGGCTTCTTGGTATAGCGAAAAGCTTTCTGGTTGGGGCGCAGTTAAGCAACTCCAAGGCAAAGAACTAAGTACAAATAATCTTCTAGATCTTGATGCAGCTCTTTCTACAGTTCGCGAGTTTGGATATGGAGATAGTTCCCTTTCTCAAGTTCTGCAACCAGCTGCCGTAATTATCAAACATACCAATCCATGCGGTGTTGGTATTGGCAATGATCTTTTTGAAGCTTTTGGCAAAGCACTAAGTGCGGACTCAGTAAGTGCATTTGGAGGAATAGTTGCACTTAATACTGAAGTTGATGAATCAACGGCAAAAGACCTTACTAAACTATTTCTTGAATGCGTTGTCGCACCAAAATTCTCACAAAAAGCTATCGAAATCCTTTCCAGTAAAAGTAACTTGCGTCTATTAGAGCTTAACCAAAAAGCAATCATATCGTCAGACAATCAACAGATAAGAAGCATCCTAGGAGGTGCATTAATTCAAGAGTTAGATAATAAGGTAAGTGATCCATCTTTATGGAAGACTGTAACCGATAGGAAACCAACAGAAAAACAAAAAGATGACCTATGGTTTGCCTGGAATGTTGTTAAACATGTTCGTTCAAACGCAATCTTAATTGCAAAAGCAGGAAAAACTCTTGGGATAGGCGCAGGGCAAATGAATAGAGTTGGCTCTGCAAAAATAGCCATTGAAGCTGCTGGGGAAGAAGCAAAGGGAGCTGTACTTGCAAGCGATGGTTTTTTTCCTTTTAACGATACGGTGCATCTCGCAGCACAACATGGAATCGAAGCAATAGTGCAACCTGGAGGGAGCATTAGAGATAAGGAATCTATAAGTGCTTGCAATCAATTTGGGATTTCAATGCTTACAACTGGGACCAGGCATTTCCTTCATTAAAAGCAACTAACGAGACAAAATAAGCAAATTTAGTATCAATAAATTTATGCTAAATTTTTACAGCTTTTAAGCCTAGGAGAGCTAAATTTAGTTAATCAATCTGCAACAAGTACTCATCTAGTCGCCCCTTTCTTTTGAGGATAATAAGTGATTTTATTAGTCTTCCTTGCAGCAGAAAGCCTTCCAGGACCTGCACATAAAAAATAGAAAAATATAGCCGCATAAACAGCAGATAATTCAAAAGCATAGTTATGCCCCTCAACAACGGCCAACGGGAAGCCTTCTAAACCTGTATCAAGTAAATGAAAAGGAATTGCAAATAGCATGGTCGAGAGCAGCCCAAGCGCAGACAATCTTGCAAAAAAGCCTATTGCCAGGCCTATTGGGCAAACCAACTGGGTGGCTGCTGCGGCAAAGGTCCAAATAATTGGATCGCCAGGGAGGAAGCCAAAATATTTGCCAACAACAAACTCAGAAAAGCCTTGAGGATCCTGAAACTTTTCGAGTCCATGATGCACCATCATCACACTAACTAGAACTCTCAACACAAAAATTGCCAGCTCTCCCGTGATATTTACAGCATTATCCGAAGAGGTGTTATCAACTACAACCTCAACCCTTTGAGGAGCAGAAGCTGCGTTGAGCTTGGGGGAAATCTCGACATTTGGCTCTTGGGGCTTAGGAGACTCGGCGTCAGACATCTTCATTAGATATTTCAAAGACATACTAGAGAAGCAAATTCAATTTCAGGCACGAAAAATATTGAAAGTTTCTATCCATTTCCAATTATCTTGACAGGAGGAGGGGCTTCCCCGCAGACCATTTTAAACGCTAAATAATATTTTCTGTCTTTATTTGCTAGCCAAAGCTCTTCTCGCTCAGAGAAATTATTTTTTGAATTACATGCTCTACAACTCGATCAGGAGTTGAAGCTCCTGAAGTGATGCCAACGTTTATGTCTCCTTCCGGGAGAAAGTTCTGTTCACAAACCATTTCCTTCCCAAGGGGTTTATGAGTAATGCTATTTTCATCAGCAATCCTCTCAGGTGTATCTATATGAAACGATCTAATTCCACGACTAATTGCAATCTCCTGCAAGTGAGTTGTATTAGATGAATTAAATCCTCCTATAACTACTAAAAGGTCTAATTTCTCATCAACCAAAGAAAACATCGCATCTTGTCTTTCTTCAGTAGCATCACAAATGGTATTAAATGCTAGAAAATGGTTACTCAAAGAAGAAGGTCCATACTTAGACAACATTGTTCTCTCGAATAAACGCCCTATCTCCTCAGTCTCGCTTTTCAACATTGTAGTCTGATTCGCCACTCCTAAACGCTGAAGATCCCTATCTGGATCAAACCCTGGAGAACAAGCCTTAGCAAATCGCTGCATAAACATTTCGCGATCTCCTCTACCAAGAATATATTCCGCAACATATTCAGCTTCATCAAGATCTAGAACAACAAGATAAGTTCCTGCAAAAGAACTAGTTGCCAAGGTTTCCTCATGCTTAAACTTGCCATGAATAATGGAAGTAAAAGTATGTTTCTTATGCTTTTCTACGGTATGCCAAACCTTAGAGACCCAAGGACAAGTAGTGTCAATAATATGACAACCACGCTCATGCAGTAGTTGCATTTCCTGCACTGTTGCACCAAATGCAGGAAGTATTACAACATCTCCGTCACTGACTTCTGAAAAATCCTTCACCCCGCCCTCTGCAGAAATAAAACGAACATTCATCCCCCTTAAGTGATCATTTACTGAAGGGTTATGAATAATTTCATTAGTAATCCAAATACGCTCATTGGGATAATGCCGTCTAGTTTCATAAGCCATCGCGACAGCTCTTTCCACTCCCCAACAGAAGCCAAAGGCCTCAGCCAGTTTCACTTGCAATCTTCCATGCTTCAAGGAATATCCGTTGTCCCGAATTGAAGTTATCAAGCTACTCTGATAGGCCTTCTCTAGTTCTTGTGCTCTTTTAGCTGGTGACCCGAACCCTCGTCTGTTATATCTCTCGGAATGGTGCAAAGAACGCTTAAAAGCTTGAGTATCCATTTCGATTTCATCAATAGGGTTTCCATATTAATTCTATTCTCTTCATTTCATCAAAAAAGCCTGGCGTAAAGCCAGGCTTTTTTGATGAAATGAAGGTTCAGTTACCTGAAGAAGCAAAGTCCGGATATGCCTCCATTCCATGCTCACCTATATCGAGGCCCGCGATCTCTTCTTCTTCGTTGACACGAATACCACCAAAGAAGCTTCCGATCACCTTCCAAGCAACCCAACAAGTGACCACTGTCCAGAGTGCATATGCAACACACCCAACAAACTGAATCCAAAGTTGACCTATGCCTCCACCTGTAAGCAGACCCAAACCAACACCAGAACCTTGGATGTCATAGCCCCATAGACCTATAACTAATGTTCCCCAGATTCCACAGACTCCGTGAACAGAGAAAGCTCCAACGGGATCATCAATACCAAATGAATCCAATGCAGAAACCGAGAAAACAACGATAACTCCACCAATTAATCCAGCTAACCAAGCACCTGCCATAGTTAAGTTTGCACAGCCAGCAGTAATGCTTACCAAGCCTGCAAGGATTCCATTGATGATCATTGTCAAATCTGGCTTACCAGAAGTAAGGGTTGAAACAATGGTTGCACCAATTGCTCCTCCAGCAGCAGCAAGAGTAGTTGTCACTGCTACATAAGGAACCCACTGATCCATTGCCAACTGTGATCCTGGGTTGAACCCATACCAGCCGATCCAGAGAACAAGGGCTCCCAGCGTGGCAATCGCCATGTTGTGCCCAGGCATGGCCTGTGCTTTCCCATTAACAAACTTACCTATACGTGGCCCTAAAAGCATTGCACCAACTAAACCTGCCCAAGCCCCTACTGAGTGAACAATGGATGATCCAGCAAAATCAATAAAACCTGCCTCACTGAGCCAACCACCATTCCATTGCCAACTACCCGAAATCGGATAGATAAAAGCAGTTAGAACTAATGAAAAAACAACAAACTCACCAAACTTGACTCGTTCGGCAACCAATCCAGAAACAATGGTTGCTGCTGTTCCTGCAAAAGCAGCTTGGAAAAGAAAGTCAACTGTTGGGACTAGGCCTGCTTCTCCAATCAACTCAGGGGTTACTGAAGGATCAAAAAACAAACCACTAAAATAAAGCCAACCTGCTGCTACAGGGTCTCCATACATGATTGAGTAGCCCACGAACCAATAAGCCGTTACGGCAAGAGCAAAAACAAAAAGGTTTTTGGCCAAAATGTTCACTGCATTTTTTTGCCGACACATTCCTGCTTCAACCATTGCGAATCCCGCATTCATAAAGATGACAAGGATGGTTGCAACTAATAACCAGAGGTTGTTCGCTAGAAATGCTGCATTCAACTCAGGCAAATCAGAAGCATGTGCCGAGAGATTGAAAAGACCTAAACCAAGAAAAGCTAGTGGAACACAAGCCAGCCACATCAGAGAACGGTGGGAGCTAACCCCCCGGATACTTCTCAAAAGGAGCATTGGCCCCTCCAGAAGGCTTGCCTCCTGGAGACGCGCGTTGCGTCGCCTAGTGGGCGAATGCAGAGCTGTCGTCATCGGAAATTGAACGCTATAAATAGTTTTGAACTTAATAAATTTAATTAAGTTCAAGGGGTACGGCTACAAATATGATCACAAGTCAAGACTAGGCAAGTATTGATTTATACCGAATTTAATCTTTTCTTACCAAAAGCAACACAAAGAATACCTAAGAAAAAATATCTTTCAAGCGGTTTGTTTTTTTAGATATGGACGTTTACCTTCCCAAGTGATCTGATCACGAGAAAAACCAAAGCAGCAAGGTATCACTTCTACACCTGCTGCTAAAGCAATTCGAAAAAGCTTTCCATATTCTGGATCGGCTAAATCTCCTGGAGCAAAAGACTCAACATCCATCCTGCTTAAGCAGGGAAGCAAAACAGCTCGTGAGTCTGGCAAGACATCAACAAGCTCTCTTAAATGCTTTTGGCCTCTTTCTGTAACCGTGTCAGGGAAGAGAGCAACTAAAGATTCAGTCCATGTCGTGTTTTTAACCTCTACATAAATCTGCCGAATATCCTTGGCAGATTCAAAAGGTTTTAGAAGCAAATCAATACGGCTCCTCTTCTCCTTGCCATATGGAACTTCTTTTTGGATTTGAGAAATGGGACCTAATTCTTGTTCTAACAATCCAGCTTCTATGGCAAAGCGAACCAGCGAATTAGACAAGTGAGTATTAACTCCAACCCAACACTTTGATCCATTGCTTGAAGAAACTTCTGCTTGCTCCCAAGTCCAAGCAAGCTTTCGAGTAGGAGAAGGGACATGCCTTAGCCTGACTCTCCCACCATTGCAAAGGATTCCTTTCATTGGACCAGTATTAGGGCAATGAGCTGTAACAACATCACCATTCGTTAATTCCACATCAGCAAGGAAACGCTTATATCGCCTAAGCAAAATCCCCTCTTCAAGGGGCGGGAAAGTAATAAGGGTCTTGCCAATCATTAGGACTTAAAAAATATTGAGATCATGTCCTTCCTTAATGAAATCTGGCAAAAGTAAATTAAAGCGAACAAGATTAGCGAATGGCAAAGTCCCTTAAACGAATATCTCTAATTGTCACTCTAGGGACCCTGCTTAGCAAGGCTGGCGGATTGGCTAGACAACTTGTCATTGCAGCTGCATTTGGAGTAGGCGCTGCTTATGAAGCCTTTAATTATGCATATATTATTCCTGGCTTCCTTTTGGTAATTCTTGGAGGCATCAACGGGCCATTTCATAGCGCAATGGTTAGCGTTTTAAGCAAAAGGCCAAAAAACGAAAGCCCAAAAATACTTACTAGATTAAACACTTTAATAAGTACGTTACTAGGCTTTTTCACTCTAATAATACTAGTTTTTGCAGATCCATTAATTCACCTTGTAGGTCCAGGTCTAAGCACTGATTTACATGAAATCGCAGTAATTCAACTGCGAATAATGTCTCCTATCACATTTCTCGCAGGCTTGATAGGGCTTGGGTTTGGGACCCTTAATGCGACTAACCAATTTTGGATCCCCGCGATCTCACCGTTAATGTCTAGCTTGGCAATAATTGTTGGAGTAACCTTCCTTTGGATTCGACTTGGTTCGGAAATAGCGTCTAACCAATTTGCACTTCAAGGAGGGATTGTTCTTGCTTGTGCTGCATTAACAGGTGCTCTTTTGCAATGGGTAATTCAATTACCAGGATTAATTAGCCAAGGGTTTAATGCTATGAGAGTCTCCTGGGATTGGAAATATCCTGGGGTAATGGATGTCTGGAAAGTAATGGGTCCAGCTACTCTTTCTTCCGGGATGCTCCAAATAAATGTTTTTACAGACCTCTTTTTCGCATCAGGAATTATTGGAGCAGCGGCTGGATTGAGCTATGCCACATTCATAATTCAAACACCTTTAGGCTTGATTTCGAATGCATTATTAGTACCACTTTTACCAACATTTTCAAAGCTTGCAGGTACAAAAAAAATTTTTGAGCTTAAAGAAAGAGTAAGTCAAAGCCTCATGCTATCAACTACATCAATGATTTCTCTAGGGGCTGTTTTTATTGCACTTTCCGGACCAATTGTTGCCCTAGTTTATCAACGTGGTGCATTTGATAAAGATGCCACAACTTTAGTCGCAAGCTTACTAATTGCTTATGGAATAGGAATGCCCGTATACTTAGCGAGAGATTTACTTGTAAGAGTCTTTTATTCCCTTGAAGATGCAAAAACACCTTTGTTTTTTTCAGCAATTGGCATTGGATTAAATATTTTCTTAGATTGGATATTTGTAGGAGGACCAACTCCATGGGGAAATCAATTTCCCTTTAATTTTGGTGCCATTGGACTAGTTCTTGCAACAGCAGGGGTAAACCTTTTTACCTGTACAGCACTAATAGTTAAATTACAAATACGGCTAAATGGTTTACCCCTTAAAACTTGGTGTAAAAACACTCTCAAACTATTTCTATCAGGGCTTTTGTCTGGATTCTTTGCCTGGAGTCTTAAAAGTTTTGTCGCATGGCCTGAAACAACTATTGGACTATTGCTACAAGTAATCATTTCTACGGCCACAAGTATTGTCTGTTTTGGATTAATTGGCAGCTCATTAAAAATACAAGCCGTAGAACAAATAAGGATAGAAATCAGGAATCGACTGACCCATCATTAAGCTTCACATCGCGATCATCCCGAACCCGAATAGAGAACTCACACCTGTTTCCTATCAGCTTTGTGGTTTGTGTTGAGACAATGCGTGCTTCAATCCCAAACTCTTGAAAAGCAGTTTCCATTTCTTGTATTAAAGCTTTCTCTACCTGTGCTTCAGCATCAACGACTTTCCCAATGAGCCGCTCGCCCAAGCGACCTATCCGACGTCGAACGACATCTCTAGCATTGGTGACTTCAATTAAAAGCACATGTCTCCAACAATTATCTGCACCCTATCTAGAGAAGGGGGCAATAAGGTCAATCAAATCATGAACCTGACTTGAAGGTATTAATTCTCCTAGTGGTAGTTGGCTTTTACCGCCAGCTATGGAAACTTGTACCGAAGCGAGTGCCTTCTCAACTGCAAGCTCTGGACCATCCTCAAGACGGACCAAACACTCAATAGCCAGTGATTTTGCAACCCCTGCGTCCCCTAAATAAAGGTGCCAATTAGCAATCTGAATGTAAAGCTGATCAGCAATAGAAGCTTCCAGGTCCTTTAAATAGGCTTGGTCAATACTCATAAGAAGCCTTGTGTAGAAAATTTTTGTTACTCAGAAAAAGTTCAAACTGAACTTTCACTCTCATCCTTTGTCTGAACTGGACGTTGACTAATCACCAAAGCCAAATGTCCAAAAAGAACTAAGAGCCAAAACTCACTAAACCAACTTAGATGGGGCCAGGGATGCCGAATCTGTTGCCAAAACCAAAGCCCACTGTTCAAAGCAGAGAAAGCCATGGCGTGAAGAACGAAGTTCACAATCCGAGAAAAGTGCTTATAAGTCGGATTGTTGTTGTCTGATGTGCCATACCATTTAATAGGCATTGAAAAAAACGCGTCTACTTGATTCTGGAGCTTATACCTCCATATAGTTGACGAATGTCCCCTTGATAGGTTGTTATTGAATCTTTCATGCGCCTGTAGCTCAGCGGATTAGAGCATCTGACTACGGATCAGAGGGTCGGGAGTTCGAATCTCTCCAGGCGCGTTCCTTACATTTCATCAAGGGTTGACTAAAAATCAAAAAGAGCAAGCAATTGCTGAAAAAGAAGAAATATCTAGCAATAAAAAGCCTTCGCTTGAATACGATCTCATCAAGACCTTCCTAAAATCATGAACGCTGATTCACTAAAGACAATCGACTCAACTTTGGTCGAATCAGATCCGGAAATAGCATCCCTAATAGAAAAAGAACTTTTCCGACAACAGCAACACCTTGAAATGATTGCGAGCGAAAATTTTGCTTCGCGATCTGTAATGGAAGCTCAAGGCTCAGTACTTACGAACAAATACGCAGAAGGTCTGCCAAATAAGCGCTACTACGGAGGATGTGAATATGTCGACTTGATCGAAAAATTAGCTATCGATCGGGCTAAAAAATTATTCAATGCGGATTGGGCGAATGTTCAGCCTCATAGTGGCGCCCAAGCAAACTTTGCTGTTTTTCTTGCACTACTTAAGCCAGGTGAAAAAATAATGGGTATGGACCTCTCTCATGGTGGTCATTTAACACATGGATCGCCTGTAAACGTAAGTGGGAAATGGTTCAAAACCAGTCATTACGGAGTGGACCTTGCAAGCCAAAAGCTCAATATGGAGAAGCTTAGACAGCAAGCCTTAGAAGAAAAGCCCAGACTAATAATCTGCGGCTATTCGGCATACCCAAGGGAAATTGATTTCCAAGCTTTTCGCTCCATTGCTGATGAGATTGGTGCATACCTAGTCGCAGATATGGCTCACATTGCAGGCTTAGTTGCTGCAGGCATACATCCAAACCCTGTTCCTATATGCGATGTAGTGACAACAACCACTCACAAGACCCTTCGGGGACCAAGAGGAGGGCTAATCCTTTGCAGAGACCAAGAATTAGGCCGAAAGCTTGACAAAGCAGTTTTCCCTGGCACACAAGGAGGACCGCTACAACACGTTATCGCCGCCAAGGCGGTAGCTTTCAAAGAAGCTTTAGAACCTGAATTTAAAGATTACAGCCAACAAGTGGTTCGTAATTCCAAGGCGTTGGCAAGGTGCCTTGAGAAGAGAAAAATCTCTGTAGTTAGCGGAGGCACCGATAACCATATTGTTTTAATTGATCTCAGAAGTATCGGGATGACTGGAAAAGTTGCAGACAAGCTTGTTGAGGATATCAACATCACTGCGAACAAGAACACTGTTCCTTTTGACCCAGAATCACCATTCGTAACTAGTGGACTTCGCTTAGGAACAGCAGCACTAACAACAAGAGGAATGAATGAATCTGCTTTCGAAGAAGTTGGTAATTTAATTGCGGATCGACTCTTGACTCCAGACGATGAAGAGATCAAGCAAAAATGCCTTGAAACAGTCCAGAAAATTTGCAAGCGTTTCCCGCTTTATCCCGGAAAAAAATAAAGGTTCGTATATTCAGGATTCAAATAAGAAACTTGATCCAAATGCCACACTGTCTAGGATTACTTTTTAAGGGCCAATCCCTTACCACCTAAGTCGCAAGAGCCTCAGTGACCTCTGAGATCAGACCTCTAATTGTAGCTTTCGCGACCTTCTTAATGGCCGCCACATTCACTGCATTTTTTGTGCCAGGAGTGAAAGCTCTTTGCTTAAGGCTCGGGTTAATTGATTCACCAGACAAAAGGAAACAGCATCGTTCCCCCATGGTTCGACTTGGTGGAGTTGCAATGATTTTTGGATTTTGTTGTGCCCTAACTATTACTTGGCTTATAGGCGGATTCGGATTACTTCCACCTCTCAAAGATCAACTTATCTGGACAACGCTCGCTGGAGGCCTTTGTTTTTTCTTAATCGGATTAGCAGATGACTTGTTCGCTCTCCCTCCTTTTCCTCGATTAATTGGACAAGTCTCCATCGCAATGGCCATTTGGTCCCAAGGACTCCGAATAGGGGCCATTGAGATGCCCTGGCTTGGGGAAGAAAGCTCCCTAATGGTTTTACCACCTCTTCTTAGCCTTATTTCTACTGTGATCTGGCTGGTAGGAATAACTAATGCCATCAATTGGCTTGATGGATTAGACGGTCTTGCTGCTGGAGTAGCTGGAATAGCTGCCATAGGATTGATATCAGTTAGCTTTTCCCTTCACCAGGTTGCAGCTGGTTTCCTAGCAGCAGCTCTTGCTGGATGTTGTTTAGGTTTTTTGAGACATAATTTCAACCCTGCAAGAATATTCATGGGTGATGGTGGCTCATATTTTCTAGGGTTTACCTTGGCCGCAATAAGCATTATTGGCCCTGCTAAAGGGCTTACAACGGTAAGTCTTTTACTCCCTTTATTAATCCTCTCACTACCTTTAGCAGACATGTCAGCGGTGATAATGAGCCGACTAAGAGAAGGGCGATCCCCCTTTCATCCGGATAGAAGTCACATCCACCACCGACTCCTAAGAGCAGGATTTAGTCATCGAAAAACAGTTCTATTACTATATGCATTTACTCAATGGCTAGGTGCACTTGCTCTTGTAGTCGCTAATGCTGAAATGAGATTTCTCTGGCTGACGGTAGCAACAGCTATTCTCATTACAGCAGTCTTATTAAGTCGCAAAGAATTGATCGATAGTCGAAAAACTAATCAACCTTTAAACACAACTTCCCCAAGAGTAAAGTAAAGAAAATCATTATTTAACAAATGATTGGTGCCACCGAAAACGCGACCGAAATATTATGTATAGGAACGGAGTTACTTCTTGGAAATATATTAAACAGCAATTCCTCCTGGCTTTCTGAACAAATCGCCCTCTTGGGGCTTCCCCACTACAGGCAGTCAGTTATTGGAGACAACGAAGAACGCTTAATAGAAACAATTAATGAAGCGTCTAGTCGTTGCCGAATTCTTATCACAACTGGTGGTCTTGGCCCAACACAAGATGACATTACATTCTCATCTCTCGCGAAGGCATTCAATGCTAAATTGGAAGAAAATAAAAAAGTATGGGAAGAAATTAAACGAAAGGAGTTTTCAAAACATAAGGAAATTTCAACCACAAGTAGAAAGCAAGCATTTGTTCCCAAAGGCTCAGAAATAATCCCTAATAAACATGGCACAGCGCCTGGAATTATATTCACCCCAAAGGATAACTTTACAGTAATTTGCCTGCCAGGAGTTCCATATGAAATGCGTGAAATGTGGAGCACTTCAGTAACTAGATGGCTTCAAAAAAACCTAAGTTTATCTACCAAACTAGAGAGCACATTCCTTAATTTTGCAGGGATTTCAGAGCCAAAGCTTGCAGAAATTGTTGCAGACCTAATGGATCAAGAGAATCCATCTGTTGCACCTTATGCAAGTTTAGGAGATATAAAGCTTCGCATCACAGCAAGAAGTCAAACATCGGGGCAATCTCAACAACTACTATTACCTATTGAGAAAGAAATCTTATCTAGAACAGGCTCTCTTTGTTATGGAAAAGGAGAAGAAACCCTGGCTTCTGTGGCTCTACAACTTCTAAGAGTCAGAGATCAAACTCTATCGGTGGCAGAGTCTTGTACTGGGGGCAAACTCGGCGCAGCATTAACAGAGATTAAAGGTGCTTCTGAAAATTTTGTTGGCGGAATTATTGCATATTCAAATCAAACTAAGAAGGATTTACTTGGGGTTCACCATCAACTGCTTGAAAAACATGGAGCAGTATCTAAAGAAGTTGCCCTTTCAATGGCTAAAGGGTTAAAGAAAAAGATTAAGTCGGATTGGGCTATATCAATTACTGGCATAGCTGGACCTGATGGCGGCACACAATCCAAGCCGATCGGGACAGTATTCATAGCAATCATTGGTCCTAACTGCTGCCAGGTAAGCCAAGAAAAATTTGGGGAGCACACTGGGAGAAAAGGCATTCAAACGCTTAGCGTTGTAAGGAGCCTTGACCTATTCCGTTTAACTTTGCATTCGCAGAGCTAGGGTCTTCAACATCGCCTCTGATCTTTGAGCTCCAACACCCTCTACGACAAGGTTTGGGATTTGCACCGAGTGGCTGAGTTACCTACTGGCCCAACTCAATTATTTATAGGGCTTCATTTAATCCATGAGGTAACAAGTCCTCAAGCATTTTCCGCTTTAAAAGAGAAGGGATTATCAGTTTTTTGCCCTCAGAGAACAGTAGCGACTGTTGATCACATAGTCCCAACAACAAGCCAAGCACGTCCGTTCTCCGATCCCTTAGCAGAAGAAATGCTTTCTACCCTGGAAAGAAACTGCTTGGAACAAGAAATAAAATTGCATGGCTTAAACAGTGGGAACCAAGGGATTGTCCATGTAATTGCTCCTGAACTAGGTCTTAGTCAGCCTGGGATGACAATTGCTTGTGGAGATTCCCACACCTCTACTCATGGGGCTTTTGGGGCAATCGCCTTCGGCATTGGCACTAGTCAAGTAAGAGATGTCTTGGCTACTCAAAGTTTGTCAATGAACAAACTGAAAGTGCGGCGGCTTTGGATTGGTGGAAACTTACAAAAAGGCGTATATGCCAAAGACCTGATTCTTCACATCATCAAGACCTTAGGGGTCAAAGCAGGAGTCGGCTATGCCTATGAATTTGGCGGGCCGGCAATTACAGCATTATCTATGGAAGAAAGAATGACTGTTTGCAACATGGCAATAGAAGGTGGTGCGCGATGTGGCTACATCAATCCAGATTCAGTCACATTTGCTTATCTCCAGGGAAGAGTCCACTCACCCAAAGGGAATGCCTGGGAAAATGCATTGAAATGGTGGTCCACTCTAGCCAGTGGGGCAGAGGCTATTTACGACGATGAAGTTACCTTTGACGCCACAGAAATCGCACCAACCGTGACCTGGGGCATCACACCAGGGCAGGGAATCTCGATTGATGAATCAATCCCTACACCAGAATCACTAGGCCCAAACGAACGTGAAAGTGCTGAAGAAGCATATAAATATATGGGCCTCAAACCCGGCTCAAATATTACTGGCTTACCTATTGATGTTTGTTTTATAGGAAGCTGCACAAATGGTCGCCTTAGCGATCTAAAGGCTGCAGCAAGTATTGCCGAAGGTCAACAAGTAGCAGAAGGTGTCAAAGCATTTGTAGTTCCAGGATCTGAAGCCGTAGCAAGAGCAGCAAAAGATGAAGGGCTTAACAAACTCTTTGAAAAAGCAGGTTTTGAATGGAGAGAACCTGGGTGTTCAATGTGTTTGGCGATGAATCCAGACCGCCTTGAAGGGCGTCAAATTAGTGCAAGTTCAAGCAATAGGAACTTCAAAGGCAGACAAGGCTCCTCAACCGGTAGAACATTATTAATGAGTCCTGCAATGGTCGCAGCCGCGGCAATTACAGGGAAAGTAACAGATATTAGAACCATATTAAAAAGCAATCCAACTAAAAGCTCTTCTAATAAGTGATGAGAACCAACCCTTACTTCCCAAAAGGAATAATTGAACGAGTCGAAGGACAAGCAATTTCCTTAAGAGGAGATGATATTGATACTGACCGAATAATTCCAGCTAGATACCTTAAATGCATCAGCTTTGAACATCTTGGAGAGAGTGTTTTTGCAGATGACCGTAATGAATTACAAGGGAATCATCCTTTTGACAGGAAAGAAAATAAATGCTGCTCAATTCTTATAGTAAATAAAAACTTTGGATGTGGTTCAAGCAGAGAGCATGCACCTCAAGCTCTTATGCGATGGGGAATAAGAGCTATTATTGGAGAAAGTTTTGCTGAAATCTTCTATGGAAATTGCCTAGCGCTTGGGATCCCATGTGCAACTGGAATCACTTCAACAATAAAAAATATCCAAGAGACTACCGAGTTAGGTTCTCAAAAAGCATTAAGACTTGATCTAACAAAAAAGAAGCTTGAATCACAAAATAAAAGCTGGGAAATAGATATCGAAGAGATGTCACGGAAAATGCTTATCCAGGGTAGTTGGGATGCAACATCAGAATTGATCAAACAATCTAAAGCTCTAAATCAGAAAATAAAAAACCTTCCTTACCTAAATAACTTCTTTATATGTCAAGAAAAATTTTAGAATGAAGGTTGAGAACGAAGAATTAATTCATTAAAAAATAGGTTCAGATTGTTTTTCACTTGGCAAAAATGGAACGCCAGTTCCATTAAAGTCGAAATCATTCAAGCGAATACGAAAACCACCTATTTTCTTATAAGGGTTAAAATATATACCAAAATCATAAGCCCTTCTTTGTAAGCGCAATTCAATATTAGAGTTAATTACATCACCATAGTAATCTGATGCGGGGTCAATATTATATTCAAAACCAGCATTGAACAATAAAGGGCCATAAATCTGCTGAGTCAATCCAATTCCCAAAGTTCCAAGGTCAATTGCCTGATCAAATACAAATGGGCTTGAGCCTCTCTTAAACGTTACGCCTGAAGATAGCGAAATTCTAGTAAAACTAAAGGCTTTCTGATCAAATTTACCTAAGGTTGCCGTAGGACCACCACTTATTCCAAATAGAGATTGTCTTCTGCCATCACCATATCCTGAAAGTGCAAAGTTAATGTTGCTATCAAACGTCAATCCAGGAATCATCGCCTCAGGTGAATATCTATACGCATGATTTGCATCAAGCTTGGCCGCCTTTCCTTCAAATATTTGATATTTATTTGTTAGTGAGCCAAATATATTTCCACGCCATAAATCAGAAATACTCTTTTCCCTATAATTTTCTGCCTGATAATTACCAGCACCAATTCTCAATAAATAACTATTTGTCGTATTTTGCCAATCCCACTCGCCTTTTTTTTGAAAGAAGGTTCCAAAGGCTGAATAAATATCCGTCTCACCGAGAGAACCGTTCCAAGCCCTATACCTATAAGTACTAAATAATCTCGTATCAATTTCACCAACAACTGGAAGTTCTGTTGTTTTACTAAGAGCACCCCAATAACGACTCCCATTTACTAAGTTAGTTGTATTGAAAGTACTTATATCTGCATTAGCTTCAAGATTCCAGTTCCAAATCTTTCCATCCAAAACTGCTTCCAGACCAAGAAGGTCTGATAAAGAAGCTGATTGGACGACTTCACTACTCTCAGAAGAGGACCCAGGTGCAATATAGCTTCGAGTTTTACCATCAACAGCTCTTTGAAAGTTAAATTGTGGCTGTAAAAACAGTTGATTGTTCTTAAATAGATTGATTGGCTTGAGATTACGTCCAATAAAAAATCCATCTCTATCATCTCTATCAATACCAAAGACCCATCTATTTTCTATCTCTTCGGCTTTCTCAAGCATATATGACCTGGCTACAGGAATTGAAAGCCTTTCCTCCAAAACAAGCTGATTACGACCTGTTTTAATACTGGTAGAGCCATCTTTTTCCTCTTTCGCAACAACATCCTCAGCATCTATTCTTGCTTGTGAAGGGGTATATGGATCATTAGTAAACCCCATACGCTCGGCTTCCCACCCCTCTGAGGTGATAAAAACCTTTGTTGCTTGAACTCGCCAGCGTTTGATTCGCCCTTTGATGAATTTAGTGTTGCCAATCTGAGTCAGCTGTGGAGGCTGAATACCACCAAAGACATTCTTATCTTCAACGTTCCGTAAAGTGCGAGGTATCCCAATGCGTTTTTCTATAGTTAAAGAGTTATTAAGCTTTAAATCATAAATACGTTGATCAATTGAAGAAATAGCTTTTTCTCTGAGAGCCTCTTCTTGGGATCTTGTTAGGTTCACATTTGAAGACTTTGAAACCAGGTTTTTCTCTGAGCTCGTTTTCAATACTGGAGAGAAATCCTCCAGAGTAAATTCATAATCACCCTGCATCTCCTCAGAAAATTCTTCTCCAGATTGATCAGGCGAATGATCAGAAACTTCTCTTATTTCTTGATCATTACAACCAATAGGAATAGGAGCTAAATCAGTCAAAGATTTACGTCTTTCAGGACCCCATCGATATCTAAATCCAACTAAATAGCCATTTCCTCCACCATGAACACCATCAAAAAGTCCAAATGCACCTGATCGATGATGCAATCTGCCAACAAGAGAAAATTTGCGATTCAAGCTTGCTTCAATTTCAAAACCTAAATAATTTAATAGCTGAGATGATTTACTCCTAAAAGTATTTTCATACTGACCTGTTTGTGTGTAGTAACTAACCCCTTCAATAACTCCAAAACTCAACCAAGGTTGCACCCACAATCTAGCACCAATGCCAACTATACCCTCGTCAAAACTATGATCTGGAAGATCTGCATAAGGTATTTCCTGATTGAACTTACCTCCATCTTGCTTAAAAGATTCATGATGAAAGATGTCCCCTTCTAGCTCTACGGAAAAAACGCCAGAACGATATATCCTCTTCTGCAAACCAATTCCCAAAAGATACTCTGGCCTTTTTCGCCCTTTAAAAACAAACGCCTCACCAAAACCTGAATCAACCATCTGCCCACCCCAAAGTGTTAGCGACCATGGATGAGGTTGCCAATCAGGAGGTTTTGGCAGGCTTGGAGGACAGGCCATCCCTTGATCAGTTTTATAGGGATGATTGAGCTTGTCGAAGTTGGTTTCAACCACAAAAGATTGAGGGTCAGATATAACCTTCTCCTTATCAAGTATGCTTAACTCCCCTGATTTCTTATCCGTATCAGGATTGCTATTAATAATAATATCCTCGTCAGTTTTCTCTAAGTTAGAGAAGTCAAACAAGACAGAGTCTAATTCTAATAGTCCATAAACATCTTCTAACTCTCCGGTTTTATTTCTGAAATCATAAATAAATGAGCTTGCCTGAAAGTAATTCGGCCCACGTTTAAAACGAACACTCCCAAAAGCATGCAAAGTCTTGAATTCATTATCAAATTCAATCCGATCAGCAAATAGCAAAGCTCCATTTACAAGTAGCTCTACCTTTCCCTGGGCAATAAAGAGCTTTTTCCTACTGTCATAGGTCTGTATATCAGCCTTCAGCTCTAATGACTTAGGAGGAGAAACTTTGGGGAAAACATTTTGTTTAGCCCGATCCGACACAGGCGAATCGGGCTCTGAAGGAGCTGATTGTCCATCAGGTGAGCTATTCGACTCTGCATGCGAAGGACTTGGACCTCCCCAAAACGCAATCGGGGCCAAAAGTCCGAAAATAAATATTGAGGGGCTTCTCGCCAACAAAAGCTCTGGGCTGAAGACGCTGATACTGCCACGACATTGGCAATAAAAGAATCAACCCCAGTCCAGTGTGAGGCCTGACTTAAGAGGTTCTCTCAATAAAAGGCTCAGTCTTGCTGGCCTTCGAGGTCCTTACGGGCTGGTGTTCTTGTTGGATCGCTCGCAAGGAAACCGAATAGGAAAACCCCTACGAAGAAGAAGACCATTGTGTAAACGGAAATCTTGAGGGCGAGCATTGGGTCCGACCACGACTAAAAATCATTCACATCTTATGAGGCATTGAGGTGAAATCACTAGGGGAAGGGGGGTAGAAGCACCATGATTGGCGCGGATTGAAATGTTTCGAGGCTTAATAAAGCCCTCAGAAGCCAAGGCCGACTCTATATAAAACCAAAGGAATCTAAAAAGCATTGAAAGTAAGAAATGAATATAAAGCCTTGTTAGCAAAGGGGTTGAATTTAACTTTATATTAACTTAATAAGCAAATCTAGAAGTTCTAGAAAAAGGATTATTTAGCTCAAACTGCTCTCTGGTAAATGGTTTATTGAGTTAATAGCAAAAGGTCAACACATCAAAACAAATAAAAAATGCATTCATAAAAGATTTGAAGGCAATTTTTGAAGAAGGCCTATGAATCGCTCGTCTAAAAAGTGCAAAATTTGCAGTCAAAGTATTTCGATTTATAAATCGAAATTCACTGGATTCGCCCCCTCAAAGGGTCGTGTGACAGTTCTTTTTTTGCCACATGACTGTTTTTTAGGGGGCTTTTGGTTCAGCTATTAATCATCATGCTCATCAAAAGGATCGTCGAGTTTCTTAGAGGGAGGGCCAAAAGATGTATAAATACCAAAACCTGTTAAACCAAATAAAGCAACCAACAGGCCTAGCATTAGGGAGAGAGCAGGAGAAGTAGTTTGCATCAAATCACTCGACGAAGTAGGCCTCTTTAGGGGTGTTACCCATAGAATATCGAAACTTAAACTTCAAAAGCGAAAAACCTTCACCATGGGACAAAAAACCGCAATCGGAAGTCTACTCAAATCGATTGGCAATAACGGCCAAGGGAAAGTCGTCCCTGGATGGGGCACCACTCCTGCCATGGCTTTTATTGGTGTAATGCTCTTGGTCTTTCTGACGATCATGCTGCAGGTATACAACCAATCTCTTTTACTCCAAGGGATTTCTGTTGATTGGAACGGTTAATTCCAACCCAAAAAGGTCTACTAAATGAATGTATTTGGCATCGGTCTACCCGAAATAGCGGTTATCGGTGCCTTGGCACTCATAGTATTTGGCCCAAAACGTTTGCCTGAACTAGGTAGAAGCCTTGGCAAAACTCTGAAGAGTTTTCAAGCAGCTTCAGGTGAATTTGAAAAAGAAATTCAAAAAGCCATGGCTGATCCTGAGCCAGTAAACACTTCTGATCTTCAAAACTCACCGGAATTTGAAGAGGGTAAAAAAGTTATTGACTCCGATCATTCAAAAAAATGATCTCAGAATTAAAAGATGAGTCTTGAGGATCTGCGCCTGTTGGTAGGTCTTGGCAACCCTGGCTCCAGATACACCTCTACACGGCATAACATTGGATTTATGGCCATTGAGAGATTGGCCAAAAGGCAATCTGTAAACTTTAAAACGCATAAAAATATTAATGGGCGAATCGCAGATCTAGTAAACAGGCAAAAACAACTAAAGCTTTTACTTCCAGATACCTATATGAATGAAAGTGGCCAAGCAATAAACGCTTGCTTGAAATGGTTCGATATTGAAGTTACTCAAATCCTTGTGATAGTGGATGACATGGACCTGCCTCTCGGACGCCTAAGACTTAGAGCTAGTGGTGGTTCTGGGGGGCATAATGGCCTTCGCAGCACCATTCAACATCTGAAAACAGAGAATTTTTGCCGCTTAAGGATTGGAATTGGAGCGCCACCAGGGGAGCCTGTGTTACGGAAATCAAAAACGACATCTCATGTGCTTGGCAATTTCACCGCCGAAGAAAAACCATTATTGGAAGAAATTCTTAACGAGGTAGTGCTAGGACCTGATTTAATTCAGCGAAATGGCTTCGCAAAAGCTTCTGATCATCTCAACAGCTATTCGCCTCTCCACAATCAGGCCTGATGGGAACGCTCCCAGCGACAACAGCTCATTTAAGAGTAACTAGCCAAAGTTTCACGAAACAATGCCTCAATGGAGTCGTCTCAGCTGGAGAGTTCGAATGGTATTTCAGCTGGTCCTTTGGGAAAGGAAAGCTTCTTGTTGAGCCTTCTCTTGGCAGAGCGCTAATAGAAGATGCCTTACTGCGCTTCCTTATTAGAGCTGACTACAATCTTGAGCCTGGAGGAGATTACGTGTTTACTGTGAGAGCTCGTTTCTAACTCTTTGAGGCCCTGGCCAAGTAAATTTTTTTTCTAAAAAATCTTCAAGGAGAACTAATGCAGCCACAGCATCTAAATCATTTGGCGGAAGAAGCAGTCCCTTTGGGAACCAACCTAAAAACTTACTTATTGGCCATAGTTCGTAATAACGATTTCTTGCTCGAATAGTTGTACCTTTTTCATTAACGAGTGTCACAGGCAAGATCTCTCTCAATATCCCATACACCTCTGAACTAGATGTTCCATTCCCTAAAATCAGTCTTTCTATTTTTGCCTTCTCCTTCCACTGGAGAACTATCTCTCGGACTCTTTTTGGTGAAGCTATTTTCCCATCTAAGACAATTCCAAGCTGTGGGGCAACCAAAACAAGCCCACATTTATGACGTCCGGGATCTATCGATACAAGACATTCCATAAGAGTTATCTAAATCGTTTTTTTTGTTTTTTTTCTACTAGCTTAAGCCTCACATATAACGGATCTGCCGTCTTACTGTTTCTTAAAGCAATCGCTTCCAATTGAACAATATCATCCGATCTTTCCATAATCACTTGACCAAGCTCATTAAGTGAGTTCGAGTCATATCTTAATCCAGTTGCAAGTGACCCTCTTCTTTTAGCTTCTGCCAATGCAGATGCTAAAAGAAGCTTTAAACGATTACGAACAGATGAAGAATTGCGCTCATTTGCCTTTGTTGTTGTTGTTGCCAAAACTTCGCCTTTTTCAACAACTTTTATATTCGGGCGAACTTCTGGAAAACCATATACCACATTTTCCCCTAGCAAAACATTAGCTGCGGAACGAAAGTTAACCACCCATGTCCCGTCCTGACGTATTACTTTCTCAAGTAATTTAATATCATTTTTTGGGACTAATAATATCTGCCTATTGGCCTTTTCCCCTGGTCTAACAAGACTAAAGGCCTCAGAGTTAGCCTGCTGCAATAGACGATCAATAACCCTCTTAGCTTGCTCAGGTTTTTGCAACCTAAGAGTTGCTGTTGCCAATGGTTGTCCACTACTTATAACTACGTTGCCACTTCTTAATGCAATCAAATTTGATTCAAGCTCTTTAAGTTCCTTTTCTCCAGCAATAATTCTTCTACGAACTCTACCTAATTCTAATTCTGTGTTTTTCATATCTTCGTCTTTCTTCACCTGCGCTAGCCGACTTATCTTAAGAGCTTCTCTACTACTCTTAAGTCTTAATTCCAAGTCGCTAAGTTCAAAAAGTCCTACACGCAATTGTCGGCTCACAAGCAACATGAAGCTAAAAGAAACCGCACTAATCAGACTTCCAGTTAATACTGTTATTAATACAGCAGTGCTCCTAGGCCGCAAATTAAAAACGCTTAATCTTGCTTTGCCTACGCGGCTTCCCAAACGATCTCCAAGAGTGGACAGAACACCCCCAAGAATCAACAAAGAAAAAATCAGCAGCCAACCAGTCACATCAAAGGTAATTCAAAAAAGAAGGTTTTCTAGGCCTAATGAGTTGGTCCGGAGCAGGACCTAGCTAAATCGCTTAGCAAGAGCAATTGGATCAAAAACAGTAATTTTCTTGCGCTCAATCTGCACTAGGCCAGAGCTCCTTAAATCTCCCAATAGACGAGTAATTGTGACCCTAGTGGAGCCTATCGCCTCAGCAATTGCTTGATGGGACAGTTTTAGGTCAATAGTTATGCCTTCCTTCTTTGGAACCCCAAAATCTCTGCATAAAACTAGTAAAAAGCTCACTAATCTCGAAGACATATCTCGATGAGTAAGAGTCTCGATCATAGTTTCGGTTTGTAATATCCGACTCGAAAGTCCCTGTAAAAGCAATAATCCTACCTTCGGATCATTCTCCATGGCCTGCTTGACAGAGGTTGCTGGCGCTGTTGTCATCTCAACACGAGTAAAGGCTACTGCGTGATAAAAACGATCTGAACGATGGCCTGTTAGCAAAGACAGAACTCCAAAAAGACTGTTCTCTCTGAGCATTGCCACTGTAATTTCCTCCCCAGACTCATAAACCCTTGAAAGCTTTACTGCACCACGACGTATCAAATAAACCCTCTCGGCTGGATCACCTGGAAAAAAAATCGTCTTTGATCTAGCAACAATCTCAATAGATGCTCCATCTAAACCACGGATTACCTGGTGAAGAGTTTTGTCTTCTGATGGAACTAAATTTCCCAACTTTAAAGCTTCTTTCCTAGAAGGATGAGGGGAGTAACGACTAAAGCCGGATGTAACGCCGGCCATAAACGCAACGTATATTTGTTGAAATTAAGCAGCTTGAGAGAAATCTCATGTAGCAATAATCACTGTTTTCAGTCTTAATGCTCTAATGATGCTTTCTGGGAAGCAAACAAACTTTCCAGGCCCACTTCTGCCATATCTAACAAGCCATTTAGCTGAGGTCTAGTAAAGGAAGCTCTCTCAGCAGTTCCTTGACATTCCAGAAGGTGACCACCC
Organism: Prochlorococcus sp. MIT 1341; assembly: GCF_034092415.1. Lineage (NCBI taxonomy): Bacteria > Bacillati > Cyanobacteriota > Cyanophyceae > Synechococcales > Prochlorococcaceae > Prochlorococcus > Prochlorococcus sp. MIT 1341. Next base: position 916,033 of record NZ_CP139304.1, read on the forward strand.
GGGGACATAACTACATTGAAATCTACATCTGCATTTGCATCCTCAGAATAATTTAGATCCAAAAACCCTTCTCCATCCAACAAACCAACTGACACCGCTGCTACCTGTCTAACTACAGGGTTCCTTTGTAATACACCTTGCCGAGTCAAGATCTCACCAGCACGGTATAAAGCCATCCAGGCACCAGTAATTGCAGTCGTTCGAGTCCCCGCATCAGCCTGTATCACATCACAATCAACCAACAAAGTCCTTTCCCCTAATACTTTCATATCCAAAACAGATCGCAAACTTCTTCCTATAAGTCGCTGAATCTCTTGTGTTCTTCCTGACAACTTCAAAAACTCTCGGGTCTGCCTTTGGGGAGTTGATCCGGGCAAGAGACGATATTCGGCACTTAACCATCCTTTTCCGTCCCCTTCTCTCCATTTTGGAATGTTCTCATTCAGGCTAATGCTGCAAATTACAGAGGTTTTACCTGATTGAACTATCAATGAGCTCAGAGCAAAGCCCATTGGTTCCCATGTCACTTTGAAAGGTCGCAAATCCGAAGGTGAACGACCATCCGATCTTTTGTCAGTAGTGATAGGCATTTTTGATCTTAAAAGTTCAACAAGCACATCTACACTACCTATAGTGTAGATGTGCTTGTTATAAACGATTACGCCGCTAGATTTCTTGTTAGTTCAATTACAGTGAATTCGCTCGCGATAAATGTCCGCATGTCCCAATCTCAATGATGGTCTTCGTACACACCGACCAAGCCCTTCTCCAGCCCTGGAAAGTCTTGATCTTAAAAGCCATCAAGATAGATTCAAAGCAGTCCCCCTCCATCTAGTAAAACCAGAAGGACAACTTCACATCCACACAGCTCCATACCGAGGAAGCTTTTCGATGGTTCTAAGTACAGCAATAAGAACTGCAGGACTAGGGAGTCGCGTAATGATTGCCCAATTCTTAAAAGGTGGGGTCAACCAAGGCCCTGAAGGATCTATAGATCTTTGCGGAAAGCTCTCATGGATAAGGCCTGCAATCGAACGCTGTATCCCGATGCAATCCCCCACAAACAAAAGGCGAAGCCACTCCGAACCTGAGACGAAAGCAGTCCAAACAATATGGGAAATCTGCAGAAAACACTTATTAAAAGGCGATCTCGATCAACTGGTTCTGGACGAAATCGGCCTAGCCATCTCGTTGGGGTATCTAAATAATGAGATTGTGATGGAAGCTCTAGAGCAACGTCCTAGAACGATGGATATCATCCTCACTGGACCATCCATCCCTGAGCCAATCATGACGATGGCAGATCAAATTACCGAATTGCGCTTTGGAATCTAATGCTTAAAAACGACCGTTGGATTACTGAACAAGCAACCGCAGGAATGCTTGTTCCCTTTCAAAAAGGACTTGTTAGGCATCTAGAGCCGACTAAAAGCCAAAAACCTGTATTGAGCTTTGGTTGCTCTTCTTATGGCTATGACCTTCGTCTTTCCTCAAAAGAATTCTTGATATTCCGACACGTACCTGGAACAGTTATGAACCCAAAAAGATTCAATCCCGCAAATCTGGAATCAACTCCCCTGCAAACAGACGAAGACGGAGAATATTTCATACTTCCAGCACATTCCTATGGATTGGGCGTGGCTTTAGAAAAGATGAAAGTTCCATCTAACATTACGGTTGTTTGCTTAGGTAAAAGTACATACGCGCGACTTGGAATCATTGTCAACACAACACCAGCTGAAGCCAGTTGGGAAGGGCACTTAACCCTAGAATTTAGTAATAGTTCAGGAGCAGACTGCAGGATCTACGCTAACGAAGGAATCTGCCAACTCCTCTTTTTTGAAGGCGACCCTTGCGAAACAACGTATAGCGATAGGAAAGGCAAATATCAACATCAGCCTGAAAAGGTTACTCTTGCAAAGATCTAGCCTGGGGGGCTATTTTTTCAAGCCCAATCGTTTAACTCAAAGGGGAAAGATCAATCACAACTTCGTACAAATAAAAAGTTGAATCTAGCAAAGAAAATTTCATGCTATAATTATTAAAAATTCTTGCCAAGATGGCCCGCGTTGAACTTATAGCCATAACTCCAGACGCAGAAAAAACTATGGCATATATTGCCAGAGTTAGCAATCCCAAAAACCAAGAAAACAAAGATTATTCAGGACTATTAAAATATTGCATAAAAAATGAACATTGGAGTGTTTTTGAGCAGGCTTATATGACAATCAAAATCGAAACAAGTAGAGGAATCGCAGCACAAGTCTTAAGGCATAGATCATTTACCTTTCAAGAGTTTTCTCAAAGATATGCTGACAGTACGCAGTTAGGTGAAATACCGATTCCTGATCTCCGCCGCCAAGATGTAAAGAATAGGCAAAACTCAACTGACGACCTATCTCTTGAGACAACTGAACTATTTAGAGAAAAAATAAAAACTCACTTTCAAAATTCACTTGAAATTTATGAAGCAATGCTTGCCGCTGGGGTAGCGAAAGAATGCGCTCGTTTTGTACTCCCCTTGGCGACTCCAACAAAAATATATATGTCTGGGTCATGTCGCTCTTGGATTCATTACATCAAATTACGTTCTGGGCATGGCACACAAAAAGAACATATGGATATTGCGAATGAATGTAAGAAGATTTTCTCGAGTAATTTTCCAACAGTATCAAAAGCTCTGGAATGGGTTTAATTATCTCAGAAGGCTCATGAATGGCTCATAGGTTTAGAGCTATTCTCATTTGATCTTGAGGTAGCAAGCTCAAATGAAGAGTGCTTCAACTCTTCTGAATTAAGCAGGTTTGGTAAAGTTTCTTCCATAATTAATGCTTTAGCTACGACTTTTAATTCAGAAAAAGATCTAATTCCAATTGATGCTCCCAACAGTTTCCCTTCAGAGCTAAAGAAGTTTAACTGGGGTATGCCCTTAACATTATATTTTTCAATCAAATCGAGCCAGCGTGGATTATCAACATTTAAAAGTACTAAATCTAGCTTGTTAAGATTCTGGGCCTCTAATTCAAGCATATCTGATGACATTTCTTGGCAAGCTTCACACCAATCAGCATAGAATTCAAAAATTGTAGGTCTACCATTCGACAAAGCCACCTCAGGGTCTAAAGACCGATCCGCTAGATTAGAAAGTGTCGCATCTGTGCTGACTTGTCCCTTTAGGAAGAACAAAAGAACTCCTAAAATTATCGCTACAGAGGCCAAGACAAATCTCTCCATAAGGCTCAGGTTGGTGGCGGTCTGATGAGACTTCATAAGCTGCCTTAATAAGATTCAATATTTCAACACATTTTATATTTTTAAACTAGAAAATTTATGTTTATGTATGAGGTCACTAAAAAAAGGAATACAATATTTAAACAATTCCAATCAATCTACCTTTACCCGACAAGCTGTCCAGTCGGGGGTTAAATAACTCCATAAATTCCCGAGTACTTTCTTAGTATAAAAACGTGTTTCAGGGTATGGAATTCGTTCTACCCATAATTCCGGGTCCAAATATGCTTCCTCTGAAAGCCAACTGTATACGATCGATGAACCAGCGTTGTAACTTGCCAAAACAAGAAAGGGATTACCTTCCCAAATCTCAAGTAGAGCTGCCAAATGGTGACCTCCTATTTCAAGATTGATAGAAGGTTCAGCAAGATATTTGCCCTGGAAAGAGGAATCTATATATTTCTGAGCCGTTAAAGGCATTAATTGCATTAAGCCTATTGCTCCTTGTGATGACTCAACTCCAGGAGAGAATCGGGACTCCTGGTTGGCAATAGCTAAAAGCAATTCGGGTCGAACCCCCGTTTGCTTAAAAGCATCACTGACTTCCTGCATAAACCTATAGGGATATTGACTTCTATGAAAAATATTTCTTTGAAAACAATCCACAAAAGTTTTTTCAAAAGCCAACTCGGACAACATTGCCAAGCCCATCCAAGAATCACCAACAGCTATCCTCAATCTGGCTTCTACAAGAGTTTCACTAAAGTCATGATTTAACTGATCAACTTCTGAAAAATATAAGGCACGCCAAGTTTCCCAAGCAGTCTTTTCGAGCCCAAGTCGCCAAAGAAGATTTACTAAATTATCTTTACTAAATAATGGAGTCCAAGAGATTGGTGAGAATAGATAATTAGAAGGCTCTATTTCTCTTAACTTTGGGAAAGTGATATGTCCGAGCCGTTGATGGGCTCTCCAGGTGTAATAACTGGGCGGATGGTTCTCAATTAATTCAACCCATATATTGTTCGCTAAAAAAGTTTTACCTTTTTTGAACTGAATTAGACCTTCCCAAAACTTAATTCTTACCAAAATTGTTTCTGGGAGGTTTTTATAGCGAAAACTTGACAGCAGAGACTGAGCTTTATCCCAGTCTTCTAATAGCAACGCCTGACGAGCTAATTCCCAGTGCAATTCCCATAATTCAGAGTCATCTCGCCAATCCTGAAAGCCTTCTAATGGTTTTTTATCAATTGACAATCGATCATTCGCCATTGCAATGCTTTTAGCAGCATTCGTCAAGCCTGATGGCAACCCAGCCACCTCATCAACTGATAATCTTTTCAAGCGTAAAAGAAGCTTCAACCCAGCGATACTTTCTTTAGAATTTGGATGATTAACAAACAACTTCTTTAAAAGGGTCTTAGCTAACTCTTTATTCAATTCATCGCCCTGAACAAGACTTTTCGCTATCAGAAAAGTAATTGCTGGCTTACTAGGTGGTTCTTTCAGGCATTTCCATGCTGCCAATCCATCACCTAACTGAGCGAGAGCATTGGCTAATAATTCACGTTCCTTTTCTAAATGAAGTTTTCCTGAGAATTCATCACAAGTTTTCCTAAATAATTGTTCAGCGCCATGCCAACGAACACCCCATCTCGCTAAATGTTTAACACCTTGATAAGGATTAGCAACCTGTCCTTTAAGTTCCAATGCAGCTGCCAATGAAGCAGGATGGGCTGGGTAGAGCTGCATTATTTTCTTACGAAAATCTATCTCATCCCGACCAAGAATGTAATAAGCATCAGCACTAATGGGCGACAAAGGAAATCTTCTAAAAAGTTCTAGCCAAAAAACCTTTGCCAAAGGTTCCCCACCAAGCTTTCTTGCAGTTTCTGCATGTTTTTTTAAAACAATAGCTGCCAAAGGATTCTTCCCCCACCCTTGAGATTTCAAGAGTGTGTATTGCCTTTGTGGAGAATCTCCTGAAGCTGCAACCAGGAGTAATGCAGCATGTCTCCGCTGGGTAGGATCAAGGGACCACCTATATTTCTCCCATAATTGAGAACTTGATAGATTAGGGTTTAACTTTTCCTGAAAAGATCTAACAAGAGCCTGACCTCCCAAGATGGTTAACAAAGTCAGAAAGACAATAGCTGCTAACGCTTTAAATGGATGTTCAAGAGGCCCTCTCACTCGATCAAAGTTTTGTTTTGAGTATGGTGAAAATAAAGATTGATTTTAAAAATCTTTCAATTAGCCTACCTCGCGACCCTTTCCTTCACTTTAAGAGAAGGTTGCGAGATAACTTATAAACGTAAAATATCTAACGATCCCTAGAAGTCTTAACTTTATAGAAGTTTCTGTTTAGAAAAACTAATAAAGTCTTTTTAGAATTGTCTGTAATGAATCCCTTCTCGAGGAAAGATTGGCCTGAAACATTTTCCCTAAAGCTATAGCGACAATATATGATTAGCCCCTACTCCTTCGTTTTCCTTTTTAACTTCATGGACGAAGCTGACAACTATCCCTTGAAACCAAAGCAAGGGAAAATAAATATCAGCTTCGGTACCGATGGTATAAGGGGTCCCATAGGGACTGTATTAACTCCGTCTCTAGCACTTGAGCTTGGTTTCCTTACTGGGGAAGTTCTCAATGGAGATGCTCCCATACTGATTGGGATGGACTCTCGAACGAGTGGACCTATGCTTGCATCAGCACTTGCAGCAGGAATAATTGCTTCAGGTAAGGACGTTTGGGAGATAGGTCTATGCACAACACCTGCGATCCCTTGCCTAATTAAGAAATTTGGGCTTTCAGGAGGGTTGATGATTTCAGCTAGTCATAATCCACCTGGAGACAATGGGATCAAAATATTTGGTTGCGACGGAAACAAACTTGACTACAGCAGTCAAAAAATTATTGAGAATGGGATAAATACTGAATATAAGAATTCTTCTGGCTCTAACTACCGGAAATCAGGCAAAACAACTAAGCGTCCTGAGCTAGTTCAAAGCTATTGCCAAACACTATTAAATTTGTTTGAGCCATACAGGCTCGATGGAATCCGAATTGTGCTTGACCTCTGTTGGGGGTCAGCAACATCATGTGCCCTAGAACTATTTCAAAATCTAGGTGCTGATGTAACTGTTATTAATGGTGAGCCCAATGGAGAGCTCATCAATGTTGATTGTGGTTCTACAAATCTTGCACAACTTCGAGCTGCTGTACTGAAAGAAAACGCTGCAATGGGTTTTGCTTTTGATGGGGATGCAGACAGGATGCTTGCATTAGATGAAAGAGGAAGGTTGATAGATGGCGATCATATCCTCTACTTATGGGGCTCTGAATTAAAAAAACAGCGCAAGCTTCCTGGCAACAAACTTGTCGCAACAGTAATGTCAAACTTAGCTTTTGAACAAGCATGGAAAACAAACGGAGGAGTACTCGAGCGCACACCAGTAGGGGATCAACATGTCCATAAAGCAATGATTCAAAACGGAGCAGGATTAGGTGGTGAGCAATCAGGCCACATCCTCTGTACAGAGAATGGGCTCTCAGGTGACGGTCTCTTCTCTGCTCTCAAAATGGCAACGCTTAGTGTTAAAAGAGGACTATCACTAGCAGATTGGCGTGATGAAAGTTTCAAACCTTTCCCTCAGAAGCTTGTGAACATTCATATACAGAACAGTTGTGTTCGCAAGAGTTGGAATAATTGTGAACCCTTAAATGAGGCGATATCAAATGCAGAAGAACAAATGGGTGCTGATGGAAGAGTATTAGTAAGAGCTAGCGGTACAGAACCCTTACTTAGGTTAATGGTTGAAGCATCTAATCAAGATACTGTTGATTCCTGGACATCTGAACTTGCAGATCTTGCAGACCAACATCTAAATGCCGCCTAAAGTGGATGTTCTTGCAATATCTACTCCTTAGTTTCAACCGAATCAGGCAAATCTAAACTAAAAGTAGCCAAACAGAAAAAAACAACAATTTGTACTGCTGGTCTAAAGAAAACAGTATCAGTAAATCCCATAACTATTAACCCAACAATGGACGAAAGTGCACCTAAGCAAGGCAATGCCCAAGAAGAAAATAGCATCTTATTTAGACATTCCTTAAAAGCAGAAGTAACTATCTGCAAAATTGCACAGAATCCTAGGAAACCATTCTCAACAAGTATCTCTAATGGAACAGAGTAAGCACTTAATGCATTAAAAGTTGCCTTCTGGTAGGAGGTATATACGCTAATAAATGCAGAGTTTCCTGGTCCTATTCCCAGTAAAGGCCTATCTCTTATCATCTCAATCACAACTGACCATACGTTTATCCTGAAATTATTTGAACTATCATCACGACCTGCGATGATACTAAGAAGTCTAAATCTTATAGGCTCAATATAGTGATGCAGAAAAACTAATGAAGTGGCAACTATAAATACAAACAAGATAGACAATATACGTTTGTTATTCAAAGTAAAAGCAATAGGCCGACAAAAAAACAAACCAGCAAGGAAGACAAATAAAGCTGCAAACGATCCCAACCAACCCCCTCTGCTGTAGGTAAAGATTATAGAAAAAATTCCTAATATGAATGAGACAAATGCAAACAATTTACCTCCGACTCCAGTCCACCTAAATATTGCGACTATAGACAAAGGTAATACTGGGACCAAGTACCCCGCGAATAAGTTCGGATTCCCAAATGATCCATAAATTCGAAAGGCTCCCTCTGATAAAAAAGCCTGATCAGACCAAGAGTTTATCTGCTGAAGTGGGTTATAAATCTGACGCAAACCAACTACACATGCAAAGATTTCTCCGAAAAGCAGTGCCGCAAGAAGCCTGTCCCACCAGCGGCTTTCCAAGTGAAAAAGCTTCCTAAATAGGGAATAGATAATCAAATAAGCAAGCAACTTAATCAAACCTTTAGAGGCAAGAAAAGGTACAGGAGAAAAACATACTGAGAGTAAAGAAAGTACTAGAAAAATAAAAATCCAACTATCAGTTTTACCTATTTTTTTAGGAGGAGACAGGCGCAACCATACGATCCAAATTAACCCTATAAGAACCATCATTATTCCAAAACCTGCCCTTGCCAAGAAAGGCAGGCTAGATAGTAATAAAATGAGCGAAAAGCCAGCCCAAAACTTTAGCTTTTCTTCTTTATCTATCAAGAGTTCCTTTAAGCCTTGATACCTAAAAAGAAATGACTTTTTACTTCTTCCTTGAGTCATTATTTATTCGCCAAGTATTGATTTAGATCTAGTCATTTGCCAACTCTCCTCCAATACTGACAAAGGTGGTACCTTCTTATTATTTCTTTGATAAATCAGACAGTAAACAGGAAGTTTTTTCTTGATCGCATAAGTTTCTCTCTCTGTCGGAACACTCATCACACCACTTAAATTCTCTTGGGAAGAGGTCTCTACTCTTAAGGTGTAGCAATCACTTAATTCTATAAGCTCTGCCATAGAGTCAATTAACTCAGAAATATCACTCTTAATAAATAGCTCTCTCCCTTCATTAAGTACAGATGATAGAGCAATTAAAAGTGAAGGCTGTAATACTCTTCGTTTATAATGTCGTCTCTTAAACCAAGGGTCAGGGAACTGAATAGATACTCTTTGGATCAAGTCTGTAGGCAGCTGATATAGCCACTCATCCAAGTTAACGTTTGCATTACAAAAAAAGAAATTCAGGTTCTTTATTCCTAAAGCTTCAGAATCACGTTTTGCCAAATCTACAAGTTTTTGGCGAATCTCAACTCCTAAAAAATTCCAATTATCGTGCAAAGGTGCCAGGCCTAACAAGTACTGCCCTCTTGCCGAGCCTATATCAAGGTGAAGGGGCAGTGTGGGGTCAGCAAACAATTGATTAACCGCTGGAAAAACCCTAGAGACTTGAAAAAAACGGCTTAGTGGGTTGACATGTTGACGCACTATCTCTTGGTTGCAAAATTAATCCCCCTCGCCTCTTAGCTTAGAAGCAGCTAGAAGACACAATTACCACTTGTACTAAAACGCCCTAATAATCGCACCTAGCAAGATCAAACAGGCAACCCTTGGCTGAAGGATGCGCAAGCTTTCCAGTTTTACTCCATCCTCCTGTTCATATAAAACTACTCTTGAAGGGCTAACTCAATGCTTAGCCCTAAGAAATCTCCTTAAAGAAGCATTACTCAACAAGCGGCATTTCTTAATAGATCCACGCACGAAAGAATCCAAGGGTCAAGAAGGCCTGTACCTTAAAAACGATTCCTTTACTTCTTTCCGTAGTGTCTCATTCAAACACACTTGATGAACATTAACAATATGAGAGCAAGCTCACAAATTTTTCCTTATCAACATTCCAAAGTGGGCTAAATACATTGATAATGGCCACTTCTAGAGTTATCACTTCGTGGAGAATCTCAGTTACAGCATTTTTGTAAACCTCACATATCACCTTGCTGCTTACTTTGCCGTAGGACTTCCGTGCGTTCTAATGATCTGGTCTTATGCCCAAAAAGAAGCTTCGATGATCAGATTGATGTCAATCTATTGGAAGGTATCTAGCCTTCTTGCAATAAGCATGCTCTTACTAACGAACCAACGGCCAATTGGCTATTTGATAACCTTTCTGGCCCCAATACTAATGGTCCTATCAGTATGGTTCTGGGTGGATTTGAACGAGGAACTTGCTGATCTACCACCTTGGAGAGCATTACCCTTAACTGTACGCATTTGGCGATGGGCACTTACTGGTTTTGGACTGATTGCCACCTTAGTTAGTGCAATGAGTCTTTCATGCATGCATGCAACATCCCTACCACGTTGCATGGCCTGGGTTCATGGCCCCCAAGGCCTCCATCAACTATTAGCAAAAGTTTTTGCCTTCCTGTTTGGAGGAAGCTGGACAGAGCCAGTGGCAGCTTTTATTGGATATCTAGCCCTAATCGCATATACGGTTGGCTTGTTGCAATGGCTACTAGTACGACTACCCAAGCAAGGGAGAATCGCCGGAGAATTCTGAGCTCCCAAAGGGGTAATAAATTCAACTTACGCTGAAACACAACCATAAACTTGGCAATCGCAATCAACAACATAAAAGTCTTAGGACAAACTCATCTTCTTAAGAACTTATCAACCAAAATCTAAATTCGTTCTAAAATATTTATACACCTGCCACATAAATCGGGATGAGTATTACTAGACCCTATATCTAATTCATAGTGCCAACATCTATTACATTTCTTTCCTCTAGCTCTTGCTACCTCAATCAATGCAATCTGATCTGATTGACTAGAAATTAATTCAGCCCATGGCTCCCCGCCTAGCTGCAATTGTGACACCAAAAACCAATCCCTTAAAACATCAGTTTCAGAATCCCCATTTGTATTCAACCAGTTAATTGCATCTATCAAGTTCTGACTTTTAAGTTCTACTCTAACTGCCGAATCTAGTGCAGACCCTAATTGTTGTTTGGACCTGCAATCCTCTAAGACCCTATTAATTAATCCTCTTAATTCACGCAACTGAAGCACATGGACATTCAATGTAGAGTCTCTCCATGAATCCGGGGGAACAGGCCAAGCTCTTAGGAATACAGACTCTTCATTAACTGCATAAGGAAGGTTCTGCCAAATATCTTCTGCCATATGGCATAGCACTGGAGATATAAGCCCCGCCAGACTTTCTATCACTAATGAAAGAACTGTTTGACAAGTCCTTCTACGCCGGTCAGATGGGGCACTAACATATAACCTATCTTTAGATATATCTAAATAAAAACTGGAGAGATCAGAAACACAGAAACTCTGGAGTATCTGAAAAAACCTTGAGAAATCATACTTGTCAAAAGCATCACTAACTTCATCAATAATCTGGGACGTTCTGTGCAACATCCAACGATCAATTAACGGCAACTCTTCCAGAGAGATAGCATCACTCGCTGGATTAAAGTCGTGAAGATTTCCCAATAGATAACGCGCAGTATTTCTTACTTTTCGATAAACATCACTAAGTTGTCTAAGAATACTTTCCCCAATTGGTACATCTACAGAATAATCAACTGAACTCACCCACAGTCTTAGAACATCAGCTCCATATGGTGGGTTTTTCTTCTGGTTGCTACCACCTTCAATAATTACTTCTGGATCGACAATGTTGCCAAGAGATTTGCTCATCTTTCTACCTTTATCGTCCAACGCAAATCCATGAGTCAAGACTCTTCGATATGGAGCTCTCCCTAATACGGCGACTGAGGTAAGCAAAGAAGATTGAAACCAGCCACGATGCTGATCTGAGCCTTCTAAATAAAGATCAGCAGGGCAATGAAGGTCACTCATTTTTTGAGTAACGGATGCCCAACTTGATCCAGAATCAAACCAAACATCCATAGTATCGGTTCCCTTACGCCAACGATTAGCTTCAGAGGCATACCTTTCTGGAAGGAGTTCCGACTCTTCTTTCTCCCACCAAATATCTGCGCCATGAACCTCTATCAAGTCCTTGACATGTGAAATAACCTCAGAGTTCAGAAGCACCTGATCCCCATCTCTCTCATAAAACACAGGGATTGGGACTCCCCAAGTCCTTTGCCGTGAAATACACCAATCCCCTCTTTCACGAACCATTGATTCAATTCGATTTCGGCCTGAAGAAGGTAACCATTCAACAGCCTTAATTGACTTCAAAACATCAGCTCGAAAACCTTCTACGGAAGCAAACCATTGTTCAGTTGCTCTGAAAATTGTTGGCTTTTTAGTTCTCCAATCATATGGATATCTATGTTCGTAAGGTACATGCCTTAAAAGAGCTTTTTCATTCTGGAGCGCCTTAATAATCTCTTGATTAGCCTCTCCTAAAACATTTAAACCAGCAAACTTTCCTGCTTCCGCTGTAAGTGTCCCAGTTTCATCAACAGGGCAAAGAACTGGCAAGCCATACTTCTTTCCTGTATTGAAATCATCAAGACCATGACCAGGAGCAGTATGCACAAGACCCGTTCCAGATTCAGTAGTTATATAGTCACCTCCTATTACGACTGGACTTTTTCTGTTAGCAATAGGATTGTTATAGAGAATTCCCTGCAGAAGATGACCTTTAACATTGGCAAGTAACTTTAATGAGGAGGAAATTGTCTCACTTAGTTCTTCCATAAGTTTTGCCGCAAGTATAAGAATCCTCCCGTCACTATCCTCAGCAAATGCATAATCAAGATTCTGATTAATAGAAATGGCAAGGTTTGCTGGAAGAGTCCATGGAGTAGTAGTCCAAATTGCCAATTTCACCTTTTTTGCAATCTCGGAAGCCTCCTTGGGTAACTCAACTCCCTGAGTGAGAAGTATTGCTCTCAGGTTTTCTGGGAGCTCTATTACTGGAAAAGCAACATAAATGCTTGGGCTAACATGACCATCTGGATATTCAAGCTCTGCCTCTGCAAGGGCTGTCTGAGAGCTAGGACTCCAATGTACCGGTTTCAAACCACGGTAAATATGGCCCTTCAAAGCCATTGTTCCAAAGAGTTCGATTTGTGCAGCTTCATATTCCCTATTAAGAGTTAAGTAAGGGTTCTCCCAATCAGCCCAAACCCCCCATCTACGAAAACCTTTCATTTGCTGTTGAACCTGCTTCCTGGCATATCCAGCAGCTTTTTTTCTTAGTTTTAAAGGAGTTAATGATTTACGTTGCTGCTCATCTAGGCCTTGCAAAACCTTAAGTTCTATAGGAAGACCATGGCAATCCCAACCAGGAATAAAACGAACCTTCCTACCTCTGAGAATCTGATATTTATTAATTATGTCCTTAAGAACTTTATTTAAGGCATGCCCCATATGCAGAGAACCATTGGCATATGGAGGCCCATCATGAAGAGTAAATATTGGCCCCTTATTAGAAAGTCCAAGATTTAAATCGACTCCTTTTTTCTTCCAAAACTCCTGAATTTCAGGTTCTCGCACAATTGCGTTAGCACGCATTCCAAACCCTGTCTTTAAAAGATTCAAGGTTTCCTTGTATGTGGATTGGGCTTTGGAGCCCTGAGCTTTCTTCTCAGTCACAATGGTGCTATAGCAAAGGAATTAGGAGCCTTATGGCTTCTCTTCAGTTGATTCAGCTTCAATTCCAATACTGACTCTATTAACTTGATGAGCAACACGCAAAGGTTTAACAGCCAAGTTCGAAAAAGATAAGAAGAGATCCCCAAATAACAACGCAGAGGCGACTCGGTTGAGGAAGAACTAGGGAAGAGCAACATCAGTCCCAAACTACACACAGCAAGCAAAAATCTCCCACTACCATCGTGAGCATATGTCTTTAAATAGGCCTGTTTCCATAGCTAAGAGCTCTAAATAGAAAAATCCCCAAAGGGATCTCAAATAATTTCCAGGCTAAATTGGTCTACAGATCTACTCATTAATCATTCTCAAGGAACTAACGCAATGATAGGGTGAATTTAGGTCTTCGCAGTCGCTGAGATCCATTGGCCCATCTGGCGGAATTGGTAGACGCGCTGGTTTTAGGTACCAGTGGCTTCGGTCGTGGGGGTTCAAGTCCCCCGGTGGGCATTAGTTTTAGCTTGATTTGGTATTGCTTTTCCATTAATCAAATGCAATGACAAAAACAATATCTAATGAACTTGTGACCGATGAGCCAGAGCAGCATTTGCATTCCTCTTTTAACTGGCAAAAAGCTCTTAATAAATATGTAGATCCACCAAATCAATGGAATCCAACTCTAGGGCTATTTCTAGGAGGCTATGCCTTAGCAGCAATAACTATTTGGCAGTGGTACCAAGGGAATTGGCCACTACCACTGCTTGTTGGCTTTGCATTCCTTTCTCTTCACATGGAAGGGACCGTTATTCACGATGCATGCCATAACGCTGCACACCCAAATCGATGGGTCAATCAAGCCATGGGGCATGGTGCTGCCATATTGCTTGGTTTTAGCTTTCCTGTATTTACGAGAGTTCATCTTCAGCACCATTCTCATGTAAATGATCCCAAAAACGATCCTGATCACATCGTCAGTACTTTTGGGCCGGTTTGGTTAATTGCACCAAGATTTTTTTATCATGAATACTTTTTCTTCAAACGTCGCCTCTGGCGTCGTTATGAGCTTCTTCAATGGGGTCTAGAAAGAGGTCTATTTATTACAATTATCCTTGCTGGTATTCACTACAATTTCATGAATGTTATATACAATTTATGGTTTGGACCTGCACTTATGGTGGGGGTTACATTAGGAATATTTTTCGACTACCTTCCTCACAGGCCTTTTCTTTCTAAGAGTCGCTGGAAAAATGCAAGAGTATATCCAAGTAGAGTAATGAATTTATTAATAATGGGACAAAACTATCATCTAGTTCACCATCTTTGGCCTTCAATACCCTGGTTTGAGTATCAACCTGCCTATAATGCAACGAAGAAGTTACTTGACCAGAAAGGGTCCCCTCAAAGAATGGGTATATTTGAAACTAAGGAAGATGCTATGAATTTCATTTATGACGTATTTATTGGCATACGAAGTCATAAAAAGCGCAGAAGCAAAATGAGGCCGTTAGCAAAACTACTACCAACATTAGGATTACAAAGAAAGTGGATTAAACTTTTAAGACGAACTGCAGTTGCTCCTAATTACAATAGAAATTACTATAATTAGTCAGAAAGTATTTTAGGAACCCGAAAGAATTCACCCTCACGCTGAGGTCCTAAATCTAAAAGTTTATCTCTTATATTGGTAATCTTTGAAGTGTCATCTCTAGTAACATTGGTAACTTCTACAGCCCTGGTTGTTGCAGGCACATCTTGGGTGTCAATTTGCTGTAGTTGAGCTACGTATCCAAGTATCTTTTCAAGTTGCTCAGTATAAGATGAAATCTCTTCTTCCTTAAGCGCAAGTCGTGCAAGGATTGCGACTTTCTTTACATCTTCTTTTGTGATGTTACTCATGATAAATAAGAAATTGCTTTAGATCCTCAGTTAGAGAAGTGGCTGCAGTGCTAAGCAATGAAGAGCCATGTTCTGGCTTAGCTAAAAACGGATCTGAACCCATCCGACCATCAGGATATCTTTGACGAAAATCCTTAAAGCCATTAATAGGTCCAACAGGGGATGGATCGTCTAGCTTGCGTTGTTTTTGAATTAGCCTAGGTTTCAAGTGAAGTGTAAGGGATATTTCACTTGGAGTTGCATGCTGACCTTCCTTATCTCCATAAAGCTCCCTAGCCAGCGAAAAAACCGGGGCCACCAAAAACCAGCTTGCCAATTTACAACGCAATCGTGGAGCAACTAAAAGCCCGCGGTCAACTGCGGTCCCATAGGCTTGGGCAAATGCAGCCTTTGCTGTAGCAATATTCCCTCCATGGCCATTAATGACAAAAATCCTTTCAAATCCATGCCTGGCCAACGAAATAACCAAGTCATGAACAACTGTCATCAATGTTTCCGGCTTTAAACTCATTGTGCCTGGAAAACCTAGATGATGTTCTGCCATTCCATAAGGAAGAGCGGGAGCCACTAGGACTCCCGTGCGCCTCCCAACCTCTATCGCTACGGCCTCCGCTGTAAGTAAATCTGTACCGATAGCGCCTGTGGGGCCATGCTGTTCTGTTGACCCAATTGGCAAGATAATTCCCTTGCATTCCTCTAAATAAGCCTGTACCTCCGGCCATGTAAGCAAGTCAAGACGAATTAGATCGGGATCTTCCACTGGCCCTGGAACCTTAATGGTCAATGTCATTTCTATCTCTTGACCGATAAATCCAATTTAGTTCCAACTCCTATTACAGCAAGAGTCTTTCAAAAATCAAGTAAAAAACAGTTGCTGAAACTGCTTAGTGGAATAGTTTAGGGAAAGGGAAGTCCTGCTAATCGCAGTTCAAATAAGCAAGAAAATGAGTGCTAATCCGAAAACCCTAGAAGAGAGACTAAAGGTTGATAATGTGATACCCCTCTCTTTTTTTTCAAGACCTGCCGAAATAGTTGCTCCGGATTTAATCGGATGCAAATTAGTGAAGCGACAAAGCAATGGTGAAATCCTTTGGGGAGTCATTGTCGAGACAGAAGCATATTGTCAATCTGAACCTTCCTGTCATGGCTTCAATCGTAGAAGCGCTAGTAACGAAACACTATTTGGTCTACCTGGTCACTTGTACATATATCTAACTTATGGGATCTATCACTGCGTAAATGTAGTAACCGATAAACCGAATTGGGCTAGTGGCGTGCTTCTACGTGCGCTTGCATTGCCAAACGAAGACGAAAGGATTGCTTCTGGCCCTGGCCTACTTGCAAAACGCTTTGAATTAAATAGATCACATGACAATTTGCCTCTATTAAGTGAAAATAATATATGGATAGCATTTCAATCCCTAACTAATGAAAAAAATACTATTGTGAGAACAACAAGAATCGGAATTTCTAAAGCCGAATCGTTACCTTACCGTTGGTATCTAAAAGAAAGTCGGAGTGTTAGCAAACGTGCAAAGGGTGATCATTGTCCTAACAAATCTATTTCATGGAAACCTAGTCTAGGAATATCTCATGACTAATTGGAGACATAGACACGTAATTGATTTAGCCAGCTTCTCCTTAGAGGATTACCGAGAAGTCTTAGCATTAGCTGACCGATTTAGGGAAACGCCATCCACTGGAGCAAGAAGATTACCTGCATTGCAAGGACACTTAATTACAACTTTGTTCTTTGAGCCAAGCACAAGAACAAAAAGTAGTTTTGAACTAGCTGCAAGGCGTCTTTCTGCAGATGTTCAAAGTTTCACACCAACAAGTAGCTCTCTTGGTAAAGGGGAAAGCTTGTTAGATACTTCTCTTACATATGTTGCAATGGGAGCAGATGTACTTGTGGTCAGACATAAGGCAACTAATGTAGCAGCACAATTAGCACATGATCTTGAAAAAGCTGGTGAAAATACAGGGGTTCTAAATGCAGGAGATGGCCTACATAGTCATCCAAGTCAAGGGCTTCTTGATCTTTATACTTTGGCAAAGTATTTCAACCAAAAGAAACCAGAACCTGAAGTTCTTAAAGGAAAAACAATTGCGATTGTAGGCGATATTCTTCATTCTCGAGTTGCACGTTCTAATCTCTGGGCCTTAACAGCCTGTGGTGCAAATGTAATTCTTTGTGGTCCACCAAGTCTTCTTCCGGAAGAATTTCAAGATTTTGTAAAAGAGCCTCCTCCAGGGCAAGTATCTGATCCTGTGCTAAATCGTGGTGAAATATCTGTAACCAGAAAACTTTCGGACGCCTTGGCACCAGCAGATGCTGTAATGGCATTAAGACTACAAAAAGAAAGAATGCGTGAGAACCTGCTTTCGAGTCTTGATAGATTTCATCGTGATTATGGATTAACTCATGAGTGTCTTAAATTATGTAAAAGACCCATTCCTGTACTACATCCTGGCCCAGTTAATAGAGGCGTGGAAATTAGCAGCCAACTTCTTAATGATAAATCAATTTGTCTTGTAGAAGAACAGGTGCGTAATGGCATACCAATTAGGATGGCCTTGCTATACCTAATCTCGACGTAAGAAAGTATTAAGTACTACTTTATTCTTTTAATAAATTAAAAATGCCTCTAAGGTTTTCCTTATTATTCGACGGTTAAGTGTAATATATAAGGTTCTTCAAACAAGTACAGAAACTACAGAAGCTTAAAGCCTTCTAGTAAAAGTCCGTAAAGCAAACCAATACGCGCAACGTCAATTAACTGTCCCGAAATTCTCCCTCGTTTCTCAAAGATCCAAACTCCACGGGCTCTAACCATTATTTCCAAAATCAATACTGTAAAAAATGCTCCTATTGGATCCATTAAGGCCAAGACGCCATTGATCATTCCGATTGAACTGCCTATTAGAAAAGCTGAAAATAATACTATTAATAGTAACGAGAATCTCCTCCATGGATTAATAGTCCAACTTTCTAAGCGATCAATGGCCATACCAATGTTTCTATATAAACCGGTGTCCTGTAGTTTCCTGACCATCAGCTTTTATATCCAAAAATAAACGACTTAATCAACAGTGAATTAAACAAGTGGAAATAATTAGGATTTATACATCATCTGGAAAGTTTTTCAAAAAAGTTCTTCTTGTAAGTTCAATTTCAGAAGAAAGATTCTTTTAACCAGCTTTGGCATCTGCCTTTTTAGCTAACTTACCCTCTAGCAACTCAAGTAATGCCTCCATTTGCGCCATTACACCTCTTATTTCTCCAGCTTCAGGCAACATCCCTTCTTCTAAAACACCTTGGTGCATCTCACGAAGCTCCTGACGGATATACCTAAGGTGGCTCACCACCTGCTCACGCTTCGACTGAGACATAACAATTGATCAAACAGCTCTTGAATCCCATATCAACGAAGTGGGATAACCTTTTGGGCTAGGAAGAGTAAGTATCCCTGCCAAGGCAATAAAGCCAAATGTAAGAAGGGAACTTGGGCGTTGAACAACGCACAAGAATACAGTGGCTCCTAGACCAATCAATAGTGGAATCCTGTTAGATATTTTTAGCAGTGTTGAGCCTCTCATAAACTTATTGTGCCAAGGTTCACACATAGAGCAAGATAGTTAAGTAGGTTCTTAATCTCATTTGCTATTCAGAAACAACTGGTTTTTTTTTAAGCTAGTGATATAAAACAAGCACATCAAGTTAACAGTTATGGAGAATAGGGGATTCGAACCCCTGGCCTCTGCGGTGCGATCACAGCGCTCTACCAACTGAGCTAATTCCCCATCTTCCAGAAGCCTAACTTTCAAGGCAAAATGAGATTGATGAGAATGATAAACGAGTTCCATGGAGAATCCCAAAGGATTATTGGGGAAGGCCTCAAAACTGATCATCACAGAAGATCTTCAAGAGTTTGATGAAGAATCAGTGGCTCTTCTTGCCAAGCGATTAGAAGATGATGACTATCCAACCCCTTTTGACGGTTTAAACGATTGGCATCTGCTAAGGGCTATAGCCATCCATCACCCAGAACTTGCGGAGCCTTATCTGCATCTTTTAGACCAGGAACTTTTCGATGAGGAGTAAATCAACGAATCTTCTAAAGGGACGAAAGATACTTGTTGCAGCTAGTGGAAGTATTGCAGCTGTAAAAACCCCACTGCTAGTTAGCTCCCTAATTAAATCAGGTGCAGAAGTTAGATGTTTAATTACGCCGAGCGCGGCGCGACTTGTCAGTCCGCTATCCCTTGCAAGCCTTAGCAGAAACAAATGTTTTCAAGAAGAGGATCAGTGGAGTCCACAACAAGCAAAACCTTTGCATATTGCCCTTGCTGAATGGGCTGATCTAATAGTTGTAGCGCCACTTAGTGCATCTTCACTTGCAAGATGGTCGCAAGGCCTAGCAGAAGGTCTTTTGGCTAGTGTTTTGCTGGCCTTTGAAAAGCCAATTGTGGCAGCTGCCGCAATGAATACAGGTATGTGGGGCAATCAAGCGATTAAGGGTAACTGGGAAAGGCTAAAAACATTCAACAATCTCCTTTGCCTAGAACCTTCAGAAGGCTTGCTCGCTTGTGACCGGGTAGGTGAAGGTCGAATGGTTTCAAATGAACTGATTCAACTTGCAATAGAGAGTGCCTTTTTGCAAGCAAGCTCTGAAGGCAAAATCACGAAAGATTGGACTGGACTAAGACTATTAACAACTTCCGGTCCCACAGTTGAACCTTTAGATCCAGCAAGGCTACTAACTAATCGAAGCAGCGGAAAGATGGGTGTACTCCTAGCTCAAGCAGCCAAGCTAAGAGGAGCAAAAGTAGACCTGATACATGGTCCGCTACAAACACCAGAAGGCTTTTTAGAAGGTTTAACCACTTATCCGATAACAAATGCAAATCAAATGAAAGAGCTGCTGAATGAGCTCCAGAGAAGCGCCAATGCAGTCGTAATGGCTGCAGCAGTTGCGGATTTACGACTTCAGAGAGGTCAAAATAATAAAAAAGTCAGAAAAGAAGAGCTTCTTTCAACTATTCAAGAAGATTTAGAGCAAGTTCCAGACCTTTTAAAAGAGATGGCGACAAAACGCCTACCTGGACAAGTTCTACTAGGTTTTGCAGCCCTTTCCGGTGAAGACAGCGAGATTCAAAAACTTGGAGAGATGAAACGAGCGCAAAAAGATTGCGACCTATTAATGGCAAATCCAATCGATCGTGATGGGCAAGGATTTGAGGTCGATACAAACGGAGGGTGGTTACTAGGAAAAAATGGGTTGGTTCAATTGATGCCCGTTCAACCCAAACTTCAGCTTGCACATAAATTGTTAGATGCGTTATTGCTTTCCGGATTAAAAAATTAAAGGGATCAGGACCTCATCTTTTCGCAAATTCCCAAAGATCACAAAATTAACTACATAAGAACCCCCATTTCAAGCATTGGTTCGTTCCAACCTAAAAGAGAAAGAGAATCTAAGAACAGAAAAAAATCGATTTCGGCGGGCCTAAAAGCCAAAATCAAAACCCTAGATCCCTTGATTTATAAAATTAAGTTTCTAGAGCATCGAGACTCTCTTGCCAGACTCTTAGCTGTTCAAAACGGCCATTAATCAAGTATTAGAAGGCCTTGAGCTTAGTTTGAGAGGGTCATTATTACCCCTTTTACTAAGCGACGGGTTGTTGAGAGCTACAAAGGTCATTACCTAACTGTCATTTGACCCCTGTAAGATCCCAAAGACCCATTGGGTGGTAATACCCGCAGTAATCTGCCATCAGGCTTTCTCCCATGCTGTTTCGTCCCATGCTGGCCTTGGTGCTGGCTTTCTGTCTAACCTTTATAACTGCTCCTAGCAGTGCCTCAGCCGCATTCGTTCTAGGGAACGAAAGAGGTAATGCTCAATTTGGCAAAGTTGTAAATTCGGGCCAAGCTAATTCATGTAAAAGCATCAGTTCTGGCTCTACAGGTTCCATCAGCGCAGATGGAGGCTTTACAGATCTTTGCCTTCAACCAACTGAGATCTTTGTAAAGGTTGCTTCAAGCAAGCGCAAAAAAGCTGATTTTGTTCCTGCCAAAATCATCAGCCCAGCAAACAACACAGCAATTGATCAGGTTTATGGTGACCTGTCAGGCGGGAAATTCGCAGCAAAGGGTGGAATTGACTTCGCCCTCATAACTGTTCTCGCTCCAAGTGGAGTGGAATACCCGTTGGTCTTCTCTGTAAAAGACATGGTTGCTAGTGGCGATAAATCAATCGCTTCTGGAGCAGATTTTTCAGGTACAACACTGACTCCTAGTTATCGGACTGGTGACTTCCTTGATCCAAAAAGCCGAGCTAAAGATACCGGTGTTGAATATGCACAGGGCCTAATAGCTCTAGGTGGTGATGATGAAGATCTTGAAAGAGAAAACATCAAAAGAGACCTCACCGGCAATGGAGAAATAACTCTTTCAATCGAAAGCGTTGATTCATCAACAAATGAATTTGCTGGCTCCTTCGTTGCCATTCAACCCTCAGACAATGACCTTGGATCAAGAGATCCGGTAGACGTCAAGATCACCGGAACCCTCTACGGCCGTAAAGCTTGATCAGAACAAGCTAACCAGCCAGAAATTCAATAGATCCATCTAATCTGCATTAAAAAAGGGGGGCCAACCCCCCTTTTTTAATGCAGATTAGATGCTTTATTGCACCCGATCTGGGAGAATTTTGTCGCAATCCAAACACCAAAATGGGCGACCAAACAAATAAATCAAATCTGTCTAACGAAATAATTACTCCTTATGGAGGAAAACTGGTTGATTTAATGGTCCCTGAAGATCAGAAAGAAGCATTAAAAGACTCTGCAACAAAGACATTGGAATGCTCGGACCGAAATGCATGTGATGTGGAACTACTGGTAATAGGAGGATTCTCTCCAGAAAGAGGTTTCATGCTCAAAGCTGACTATGAAGCCGTCGTTAAAACAAATCGCACTACATCTGGATATTTATTTGGTTTACCTGTAGTCATGGATACAGACCGCGAAGACCTATTGGTAGGTGACAAGGTACTGCTTACTTATAAAGAGCAAAACATTGCAGTTCTAACTGTTGAAGAAAAATGGGAGCCTGACAAAGTAGTTGAGGCTAAAGGTTGTTATGGCACTACATCCTTAGAACATCCTGCTGTGAGAATGATTGCGTCAGAACGCAAGAGGTTTTACTTAGGAGGAGGTTTGCAAGGTCTGGAACTACCAAAAAGAGTTTTTCCCTGTAAAACCCCTAAAGAAGTTAGGAATGAGCTTCCTCTCGGCGAAGATGTAGTCGCCTTTCAATGTCGCAATCCTATTCATCGTGCCCACTACGAACTATTCACTAGGGCCCTTAATGCGAGCAACGTAAGTAAAAACGCTGTTGTTCTAGTTCACCCAACCTGTGGGCCTACACAGCAGGACGATATCCCTGGGTCTATCAGATTCCAAACCTATGAACGATTAGCCGCAGAAGTAAATAATTCTCGAATTCGATGGGCTTACCTGCCATATGCGATGCATATGGCAGGTCCTAGAGAAGCCTTGCAGCATATGATCATCCGACGAAACTATGGTTGCACTCATTTCATAATTGGCCGAGACATGGCTGGCTGCAAATCCTCTCTAAGTGGGGAAGACTTCTATGGAGCATATGATGCTCAAAATTTCGCCAGAGATTTTGCTCCAGAACTAGCCATGGAAACTGTTCCCTCCTTAAATCTAGTTTTTACAGAGGAGGAAGGTTATGTAACAGCCGAACATGCCGAAGCACGGGGGCTTCATGTAAAGAAACTGAGTGGAACACAATTCCGAAAAATGCTTAGGAGTGGTGAAGAAATACCAGAATGGTTTGCATTCAGGAGTGTGGTGGAAGTACTCAGAAACGCGTAAAGAGGGGTAGCCCTATTAACATTCAGTAATTAGCAGCAGAAGAACCTTGAACAAACGATGGCGCAATGTAGGCATTTATGTGCTGCTGGTAGTGTCTGTAATCTTTGTGGGAACTGCTTTCCTAGACAAACCAACAGCCTCCAATGCATCTCGATTATTGCGTTATAGCGATTTCATTGAAGCTGTAGAAGAGAACCAAATCAGTCGAGTTTTACTTTCTCCAGATCAAGGGACTGCTCAAATCGTAGAAAATGATGGTCAACGTTCAGAAGTAAATCTGGCACCTGATCAGGACCTCTTGAAACTCTTAAGTGAACATGATGTTGATATTGCAGTTCAACCAACAAGGCAGCCCAGTCCCTGGCAACAAGCAGCTAGCAGCTTGTTCTTTCCAATTTTGCTCTTAGGAGGACTTTTCTTCTTATTCCGTCGCGCCCAAGGAGGTAGTGGAGGGAATCCAGCAATGAATTTTGGCAAGAGCAAAGCAAGGCTCCAAATGGAACCTTCCACTCAAGTCACATTTGGAGATGTAGCCGGCATTGAAGGGGCAAAACTTGAGTTAACCGAAGTTGTGGACTTCCTTAAAAGTCCAGATCGTTTTACAGCTGTTGGAGCAAAAATCCCAAAAGGAGTTCTTTTGGTTGGACCTCCTGGGACTGGAAAAACTCTTTTAGCAAAGGCTGTTGCTGGAGAAGCTGATGTACCTTTTTTCTCAATCTCTGGATCCGAATTTGTAGAAATGTTTGTGGGTGTTGGCGCAAGCAGAGTGAGAGATTTGTTTGAACAAGCAAAAAAGAACTCACCATGCATTGTCTTCATTGATGAAATCGATGCTGTTGGCAGACAAAGAGGAGCAGGACTAGGAGGCGGGAATGATGAAAGAGAGCAAACGCTAAATCAACTGCTCACAGAAATGGATGGATTCGAAAGTAATACCGGGATAATTATTGTTGCCGCAACGAATAGACCTGATGTTCTTGATGCAGCTCTAATGCGTCCAGGTCGCTTTGACAGGCAAGTTGTTGTTGACCGTCCTGACTACCTTGGCAGATTGCAAATCCTGAAGGTACATGCTCGCGATAAAACCCTTTCAAAAGATGTTGACTTGGACAAGGTTGCAAGAAGAACTCCTGGTTTCACAGGTGCAGATCTTGCCAACTTGCTTAATGAAGCGGCCATCCTTGCCGCAAGGAGAGAATTAACTGAAGTTAGCAATGACGAAATCAGCGACGCAATTGAAAGGGTTATGGCAGGGCCTGAGAAAAAAGATCGTGTAATTAGTGATCGCCGAAAACGTCTCGTGGCCTACCACGAAGCCGGTCATGCACTAGTAGGAGCACTCATGCCTGACTATGATCCTGTTCAAAAGATATCTATTATTCCTCGAGGTCAAGCTGGTGGCCTTACATTTTTCACTCCTAGTGAGGAAAGAATGGAATCAGGTCTTTATTCCAGATCCTATTTGCAAAACCAAATGGCAGTTGCACTAGGAGGTCGTGTGGCTGAGGAAATCGTATATGGAGAAGATGAAGTAACCACTGGTGCATCAAATGACCTTCAACAAGTGGCTCAGGTTGCTCGGCAAATGATCACACGTTTTGGTATGAGTGACAAACTTGGGCCAGTAGCACTAGGGCGCTCGCAGGGGGGAATGTTTTTAGGAAGAGATATCGCAGCAGAACGTGATTTTTCAGAAGACACTGCAGCAACAATCGATGCTGAAGTCTCAGAACTTGTTGAGATAGCGTATTCTCGTGCTACCAAAGTATTGACGGATAATCGTTCTATTCTCGATGAATTAGCTGAAATGCTTGTTGAACAAGAAACAGTTGATTCGGAAGGACTACAAGAACTTCTAATTCGTCGTGATGTAAAGGTTGCAGAGTACGTCTAATTCACACAAAAAAATAATCACTTGAAGGCTAAAGAAGACACCTTTTTATCCTCACTAAGAAAGCTACCTATTGTAGTGATAATAAGACCTCGAAAAGAAGATCTAGAAGCCATTAGTTCCTACAGGCCATTTTTTGATCTAATCAAACAACTTGTTGATATCGATATACAACATATAGAAATAGCCTGGTCCGAACATCCCGGTTGGGCCAACCTAATAAAAGATATCCAGAAATCTTTCCCGGAAATAATATTAGGAGCTGCGTCAATTACTAATCCAGTGGCTCTTGAAACTGTTTCGGAACTTGGCCTTAACTATGCAATGTCACCTTTTTGGAATCCAACTCTCCAAAAAAACGCAGAAGAATTAAACCAACTGTTAATCCCAGGTGCTTTCAGCCCTAGTGAAATCTGCGATGCCTATACCTTTGGTTGTAAGTTAATTAAACTTTTCCCTGCGACTACACTAGGGTTTTCTTATTGGTCTCAAATTAAAACAACCTTCACATCTCCACCATTTGTAATTGCAGCTGGCGGGATAAAAGTTGAAGATATAACCCTATGGTTATCAAAAGGGTATGATGCAATTGTTATAGGAAGAAATCTAATTGATAATGGAAAAATTGAGCCAAACTTTAAGCAGGTTGTCAAACAAATAAAATGCTTAGCCTGATCTCACAATTTAAGAAGGATGACAATCAAATTTGTTAACAGATAAAGAGAGGAAATGAAATCGCGAATATAAAAATAGAACGGCAAAATAATAACTAATTCTAGTGTCAAACCTTATTACCACTTGTCTACCATAGTGAACACTGTCCGCGTTGACGCAAAAGATGGTCAGCAAGCGTGATTGCAACCATTGCTTCCACCATTGGCACTGCTCTAGGCAACACACAAGGATCATGACGTCCTTTACTTTTTAAAACGGTTGGATTCCCTAAGGAATCAACCGTAGATTGCTCTTTGCGTATTGTCGCTGTTGGCTTAAAGGCCACTCTTATAACAATCGGTTCTCCGTTACTAATACCTCCCTGGATTCCACCTGAATTATTAGTCGCCGTTCTAAATCGGTCGCCTTCGCTTGGCAAAAAAGCATCATTATGTTCACTCCCTTTAGCAAAGGTACCTGCGAATCCAGATCCAACTTCAAATCCCTTACTGGCAGGTAACGACATTACAGCCTTAGCCAAGTCAGCCTCCAACTTGTCAAATACAGGCATACCAAGCCCAACAGGAGGATTCGTAACAACACACTCGATAACACCTCCACATGAATCTCCTTCTCGATTTATCTCTTCTATATGTTTAATCATTTGCTGAGCGACCTCACTATTGGGACAGCGAACAATATTTGCCTCAACATCTTCTAAGGAGACATGGTTTGGGTCTATTTCAGCTTCAATAGTATGAATCCTTTTTACCCAAGCCAATATATTTGTACAATTAACCTTTTTCAGCAATTGCTTAGCAATTGCTCCAGCCGCTACACGTCCGATTGTCTCTCTCGCCGAAGCTCTTCCCCCACCACTGCTAGCCTGAATTCCATACTTAATTTGATAAGTTGCATCAGCATGTGAGGGTCTAAAAGCATTGTTAATGTCCTTATAGTCTGCTGGTCGTTGATCCTTATTCCTAACCATCATTGCAATTGGAGTACCTAGAGTCGTGTTCTCTATTAACCCGCTCAAAATCTCTACATAATCATCTTCTTTCCTAGGAGTAGTGATTTTACTTTGCCCAGGTTTACGCCTATCAAGTTCAGCTTGAATCTTCTGTAGATCAAGCTCTAACCTAGGAGGACAACCTTCTATAACAACCCCAACAGCCCCTCCATGTGACTCGCCAAAGGTGCTTATTCGAAACATCTCGCCAAAAGTACTGCCCATAAATCAATCTGTAATGCCTAAAAGAATAAAGAATCAGCCGACCTTTATCTTGCCCTTCAACCCAACATTTAACCCCAATTAGCTGTTCGCATTGACAAACGCCATCTCAAAAAACCACCGTAAAAGCGGAGGTTTTGAGCAATTATCCTGTTGTGCTAGTTAATTTTAGCCCAAGGCAATGCATTGAAATGGAGCGAATGACTTGAAGAACTAGAGCAAAAAGCATTGCCAAGGAAAAGTTAGGACTGCGGGCTTTGTGAAAGAATCCTATTTGCAGTTCAGCCGACCAAACCTAACCGTGAGCACCCTCAATGGTGCAGGTTTCCTCGTCGTCGTAAAACTGATACCCATAGTTGATAACTCAATTCAAATAGTCTGATGAATTCATGAAGAAATCATCAAAAACCATAGAACCAGGATTCACAACTTTGGGGTTAAAAGCAATGAAAAACGCCTTAACCAAAAGCCACCCCAAAAGACACTAGACTTAAAGGCTAAGAAAGCCTTAAGATTTCGTGGCATCTCTTCAGCGCTAACTTTGGTATTAATTCGTTGGTTATACGCAGGGCAGCACTTACAAGAAACCGTGCCTATTGCAATGGCGAAATATCGCCGCAATGAACTTGAAGCCCAGGGGGCTGTCATTTACTGGAGCGAAAGAGTGTTACCTTCCGAATAAGGCAAAGCTTTTAAGAGACTCCTTATCTCCTATGAACAGGTCTGTATCGAAGCTGATTAAATCCTTAGCCATTGGTATAGTTTTTTTTAATGCAAATGGATGTTCCCAAAAGGAGTCCGCTTCAAAAATAGAATTAAGCACGAGCTCTAGGGCTATAACCGAGTTAGATAAACGTATCTCCAAGCTGGAATCTCAGCTTGGGAAAAGCATCAATAAGCATGAAGCCTCTCAAAGTAAAGCTCCTGCAGGACCAATAACATCAATGACCTTTAGGCTAGGTACCAAGGATGATCGGCTAAGGATTTACTGGGCCGATGGTTCTAACAGTGACTTGCCCTGCACAAAAGAACAATCTATTTGGGTCTGTGGATGATCAAATAGATTGCTAACCCGAAAGCAGAGACTGAAGGGATCTCTTCCAGGGTTCTTTAATATCCCAAGATTCTTTTCGTGTAAGGCTCATAGATATTCTTTTCTCCGCATATGCTGCTTCATTAATAAATACTGGAACAACAGTTTCGTCATCGGAAAATCTCTCCACAAAACCATCTGAATGCAAAAACAAAGGAGTACCTTTCTTAATTGGTCGCCAATCATTACCGTGCAAACATTCATGCAAGCATGCAGTTGGAGATCCTTCAGAATCTCTTGGTAGATCTAAGCTTCCTAAATGGCGATGAACAACAATTTGGTCAGGAAAAGTTTCTTGACCAGATAGATTCTTTGAAATTTCCTCTAGACAAACTTCCAAAGCTAGAATTGTTTGCTTAATAATTAGTGGGTCCAAAAGATTCTGAGCAACTGGTCCAATCTCAAGGACTAAGCCACATGGCCAGCTCTCGACTAAAAACCCTTGTTGAGAAGAGTCATCTTCATGCAAGTAAATAGGGAGACCAAGACGAAACTGAATCAGTGACGCTAATGCCAAATCAGAAGGCCTCCGCCCATAAACAACCAAGCTGGTTCCCATAGAAGCAGTAGTGCTATGGCAATCAAGAACTAACTGACAAGGATTCACTCCATCTTTTCCATAGAGGTGTAAAAGTTCATTTGCCCGCCGAACCTCAATGTCTTTGCACTGAGAATCACTCAACAGGTCTTGAGAAAAGCTACGATTCAGATCACGATCTAAATATCTTTTCCCCTTCTGACAGGCAATTGGATTGCCAAGAACTTTTACGGTCCTAAGACCAAATACATCGATCAGGTCTGGTCTTTTTAACCACTGTTCAAAAAGCCACGGAGCATTAATTTCATTGCCATGGGTACCCGCCACCAAAAGCACCTGAAGGCTTGACATCATTTTTAAATAGCTATCTTCAGATTGGCGGAAATTTGCTTTAAAAGGAAGGCCTCACCATGTCAATTCCACCAGTTGTAGTAGCAACAGCCCGCATGGGATGGAATTGGCAATGGAATCAACTAATGAATGGGCTGGCACCAGCCGATGTAGAAGGAAATTATCAGCGTCCTCAAAGTCAGCATCGCAAAGCAAAGTTAACTGAAGTTTGCGAGCTAGAACAAAGGTCCTCTGAGCTTCTCCCAAGACTGCTAATTGGCAGAAGCTGCCCTTGGGCGCATAGGACTTGGTTAGTCCATCAACTTAGAGACCTTAAAGATACCCTCACTATTCAACTTGTATATGCGAACCATTCGGCTGGGAGATGGGAACTTGAAACTCCTTGGATGGGATGCGAATCACTTCTAGATATCTACAAACGCTGTGGAAGCCCTCCTAGCCATAGAGCAACAGTTCCTGCACTTGTTGACCCAGGTAAAAATCAAGAGGAAAACCCCTCTTTAATTGGCAATGAGAGCACTCAACTGATCAAGGTACTAAACCAATGGCCTACTTCAAAAAAGTCAGATGACCTTGCCCCAGCAAAACTAAAAGATGAAATAAACAATTGGGACAGAAAGCTGAAACATTCCGTTAATGATGGAGTGTATAGGTGTGGTTTTGCGCGCAATCAAGCTGCATACAACAAAGCATCCCAAGAACTCTTCTCTTCTTTAGAGATGGTGGATAAAAGTCTTTCCCGCAAAGGACCATGGCTATGCGGCAAAAAAATTACCCTTGCAGATATTCGTCTTTTCCCAACACTTATCAGATGGGAAATGATCTATATGCCACTATTTGGATGCAGCCAACGACCACTCTGGTCATTCAGGAATATCTGGCAATGGAGACAGCGCTTCATGGCCCTCCAATCTGTCTCAAGCACATGCGATGCACAAGCATGGCGTAATGACTACTTTGGAGCGCTATTTCCCTTGAATCCAAGCAACATTGTCCCAGCAGGTCCTGATCTAATGCAAATTATTAATGTATCGGCTCCCCATCTCCAATGAAAGAAAACTCACAAGCCTTGAACACCAAAAACCCAGATTTTGAGGAGAAAGAGCTTGAAGGTGTTTATGGAAGTTATCGAATTACTCTCCAAGATGCAATTGAGGTCAAATATTATCGCCTAGCATTACTAACTTGTGGGATTTCTCTTGTTGCAGGTCTTGTTCAATGGCTGCTCCTTCATTCTAATTGGGCTGTTCTTTGGATGATTCCTCTATCAATCAGCTTAGGGCTAGCCTTGAATTGGATTCATATTTATCTAGAACCACTTCATAGATTACTTCAGGCCTTATGGCTAACTGGAACAATTGGAATTATATGGTTATCTATAAAAGTTGGAGTAACTAACCTGCTACCTAGCCTTGAGGTTCAACCACTTTTAATTTTAGTTATAGGGCCTTTTTTTGCAGCACTAACAGGAGTAGGTTTTAAAGAATTCTTTTGCTTTCGAAGACCTGAGGCAATTGGGTTAACCCTTTTAATACCAATGGCCTTAATAGGTCATCTCAGCCAATTTCTAAATCATTCATTAACTTCAGGAATGTTGTTTACAGCAGCCCTTCTTTTACTCATCTTATCTATAAGAAAATTTGGAATGGATGCTGCTTCTGACATCGGAGATAAAAGCATTTTCGACTATCTAGCCCAAAGAAAATCTGCAAACGCTTCATAAGGACAATTTCTTTCAGGCGAATATAAAGTTGAAATTACCAACAACCTTTTCAAAGGCAAACTATTCATATATGCTAAATACCAACTAATTTACCATTCTAAAAGTTACATTAGAAAGAGAAAGTTAGGTCCTACCCAAAAGATTTTATTTTTCCTAAAACATAATCATACCTTTTATTAAAAGGGACCTTTCTAATTTTTTCAAAGCTAATTCCATCGCAATGAAAGGCAGCCCTTAGGAACCGATGAATTTCCATCTGATCAGCTTATTGTCAAAGGCAAACCCCATTAGCCCTCAAAGACAAAAATCGCACTCTAAAAACTGGCGAGGCGAAGACTTGTCAATCTTTATCTAACAAGAGCAGAACAACTTATTCATGCTCTTCAAGGGTCTAAGCGTTCCAATACCGATGCGCCTTGGATTGAATCTGCAAAATAAAGTTTCTTCGTAGATCCCACAACTAAAAACACTTTGGATCCATCCCAAAAATATCCGACATACCTTTATTGCATTGCCCCATAAAGAGACCTATCTCGCTTTTTGCAGCCAGTAGCAACCGATACCCATTCTTGGGAATGGTGTTGTAACGCAAACCAAATGACATTTACCCCCATGGCATCATCGGTCAAGGGCACTAAAGTATTTGTGTCGAACAAGACCTTAGAGGTCACTAGCAAGCTTCATGAACTCCATCGACGAACACATTAAAAAGGATCAATCAGAGATCCAGTCAGCAAAAGCCCAAGGGGACCAAGCCAAAGTGCGTCACCTTACAGATGAGCTTCATTCTCTTGAGGAATACAAAGAACATCATCCAGATGACAAGCATGACCCTAATGCCCTGGAATTGTTTTGTGATGCAAATCCTGATGAGCCAGAGTGTCTCGTTTACGACGATTAATCAAGGGCAAGCAATCTCTAACCAATAAATGACATGATTAGGCTCGAAGAAACCTAATCATGTCATTTATTGGTTATTAAATTATGACAAAGACTTCAAATATCTTCTTTAAAGTCGCAAGGGCTACTGGTTAAAGAACAAACAACTGCTTCTTCTTGCTTCATAGCCCTTACTTGAGCTATAGGTCTGCCCATACTGCGCAAGACTTCTATTTCCTGAGATGTTTGACATCGGGCTATTACCTTCCCCTTTTTGTCAAAGCAGCTGTAAAACTCCATGTTTGTTCTAACTCTCCACCATTTATGACTAATAAATGGCAAATGGACAAGTCCCCGCAAATATAGTCATTAAATGCCTAGCTCTTCCCAAATCCGATCCAAAAGGTTCTGAAGACCAACTGACATTGCAGCAGAAATCAGAAATACTTCCCTACCAGTTTGAATTCGAAATTCATCTAAAAGCTGCTTCTGTTTTTCTTTCCCAATTAACTCTTGTTTATTAATCACCACTAATCTCGGACGTTCAATTAATCCATGGCCATATGAAATAAGCTCATTTTGAACAACACTTAGGTCTTTCAAAGGATCATCTGAACCTCCGTCAATCAAATGGATTAATAATTTTGTGCGCTCTATGTGCCTTAAGAACTCGTGGCCTAATCCTGCCCCTTGCGCTGCACCAGCTATCAAACCAGGAATATCAGCAAAGACTGTTCCATCCCCAGTAGGTCTACGTACTACTCCTAAATTCGGGATAAGAGTAGTAAATGGATAATCTGCGATCTTTGGACGAGCTTCAGAAAGAACAGCTATCAAAGTACTCTTACCAGCATTAGGCAATCCAATGATTCCTACCTCAGCAAGCAATTTCAGTTCTAATTGCAATTTCCATTCCTCACCGTCACGCCCTTCGGTGAATTTTTCAGGAGCCCGATTCCTATTACTTAAATAATGAGCATTACCCAAACCACCTCTTCCACCATATGCGGCTATTAGAGTCTGTCCGGGGTTAGTCAAATCTCCTAGCAAAATACCAGTATTAAAATGTCTCACTTCTGTTCCACAGGGAACTTTAACTACTAAATCTTTCCCTGTAGCACCAGTTGATCGATTTGGACCTCCACGGCGTCCATCCTGTGCAATAAAAGACCTTTTATATTTAAAATCCAAAAGGGTCTGAAGATTGGCATCAGCCTGAAACAAAACTCTGCCACCGTGTCCACCATCCCCTCCCGATGGGCCACCAGCAGGCACATACTTCTCCCTTCGAAAGGCAACTATACCGTCACCTCCACGACCTCCAAAAACACTTATAGATGCATGATCAATGAACTGCACAGTCGCAACTATCTTTGATCAATACACAGACTAGGCCTTAACCCTTAATTAACTAACCCAACCCTTTAAAAAATATCTCTAAAGTAATGGCAACTTGCAAAAGGTAAATGGCTTTACCTCAAAAACATAACTAGCAATTACGTCTCAATTATTTTGGCCAAACGATACTGCAAGCTCCTCCTCCATCCTCCTTGGAAGCATCAGTAACTCTCTCAACATAAGGAACTGAATCTAGCCAATGTCTTAATCCATGCTTTAGTTTCCCACTACCAATGCCATGCATGATCCATATTGGTCCAGTGCTTTTACGCATAAATTCTTCTACGACAACCTCTGCCTCGTGAACTCGCAAACCTCTGACATCAACAGTATTTTTAGACGTCTTAATTTCATTAGCTCTAGAAAGAGTTAAAGGCGTCTTTACTACTACAACTTGTTCGGTCAAATTTGGCTTTCGGCCATCAAGGCTTTCCACCGCATGCAAGTTGACTTTGCTCCTCAAAACACCACAACGCACTGTCAAATGCAGTCCATCCTCAGAGATATCTAAAATTTCTCCTGGTTTACCAAGTGCAAGTAGCCTTATGCGTTCACCAATCTCTGGTCTCCAACCAGGGGAAATTTTCTCGTTAACCTTCTCAACATGTTCAGCCTCAATGCGACGAAGGCGTTGTCCAACAACCCTGGCTGTTTCACCACTAGCATCAGTATTTCTTAGCTGCCTAATTAATCTGCGGACCTCCTGTTGTCCTTTTTGTATTGAAGCTGATAACTTTCGGCGCTCATTTTCCTTAATCTCAGCACTTTTCTTGGACTGCTTCTGCCAGTGGTTTAGCAACTGCTCATGAAGCAATTCAGTACGTGCTAAAAGCAAAGCAGCATTTTCAGCCGCTTCGTGCTGACGCTTTCGTTGTTCCTCTAGTCCTTTAATAACAATATTCACCTCTCCTTCGCTCTTAGAATTTAAAAGCTCTTGAGCGTGAGTGATAACCTCAGCTGGGCAACCAAGGCGAGAAGCAATATTTAAAGCATTACTTCTCCCGGGGATGCCCCATTGCAACTGATAAGTAGGGGTCAAAGTCTCTCCATTAAATGCCACAGAAGCATTTTCGAAGCGCGCATCAAAATACTTAAGAGCTTTAAGCTCACCAAAATGAGTTGTTGCAATAGTTAAACGTGCTTTATCTGCCAAGGTGCGTAACAACGACATTGCCAGTGCACTCCCTTCACTAGGATCAGTACCTGCTCCAATCTCATCCAGAAGAACTAAAAAAATCCCAGGTTGATGAGACAAAATCTGGAGAATGCGACAGATTCGCCTTATATGTCCACTGAAGGTAGACAAATTCTGCTGAAGAGACTGATCATCTCCAATATCAGCGAAAACACTTGTAAAGCAGGGCAAGATCGGAGGCCCTTTACACGGTAGGAAAAGACCTGAGCGTGCCATAAGAACCGCTAAGCCTATAGACTTCAGCGTAACTGTCTTCCCTCCTGTATTTGGGCCAGTTATAGCAACTACTCTCAAGTTAGAAGAAACATCTACAGTTATAGGTACAACAGGTTGGGCCTCTTCTCGCTTTTGTTTCCAAATCAAAAGTGGATGCCTAAACCCCCTCAAAACAAAAGGAGCTTCTGCATTCTCTTTAAGGTCTGGGGGTAAACCTCCTAAAAATCTGCTGTAACGTGCGCGGGCTAAAGCAACATCAAATTGCATAAAGATCTCAATAAGATCTTCGAGTGAATCGGCATTATTAGCAATCTCTCTACTCCATAGGCCTAAAAGGCGCTGCTCCTCTTTGAAAGTTCGTACCTCTAATTCACTTATCTCATTGGTAAGTTGGATAGTTCCCTTGGGCTCCATGAACAAAGTGTTTCCAGAAGAGGAACTATCCAAAACCAACCCTGGAAATTGTGCTGCCGCCCCAATCTTTACTGCTACAACAGGTCTACCATTACGCTCTGAAACCACATTATCGTTTAAAAGGTTGCCATAGCTCTTTAATAACTCACTAATCAAATCACTTCTTTCCTTTCTCAAGCATTGAATTTGCTTTCTAAAAGCAGCTAAATCACTACTTGCTTGATCAGAAACACGACCCCCATGTTCTAAACCACGCTTAAGAGTTCTTTCTAGTTGAGGGTGTGTAACTAAATTAATTAAGCGATCAGTCAACGTCGGTCTTAACTCTGCATTATCAATCTGTCGACGTAGATTTCTTACGGATCCAAGAGTCTCTGCAATTGCTAACAACTCCTCACCAGAAGCAATCCCGCCCTTTCTACATAAAGCTAAAACATGGCTAATATCATGAACACCATGAAATGAAAGACCGCCTTCAATGTCTTGATCTAAAAAATCTATCTCTTTGGTTTCCTCTAAAAGCAACCTACATGTAGATATATTGCTTAGGACCGGTAAAGATAGGCAATAATTACGACCTTTAACAGTGCTAGCAAAACTTGATAGGTGTTTACAAAGAATATGCCATTCCAATAATTCAAGTGTTTCCTCATGAGCTTCAATGGCTAATTTCTCCATTGAGGTCATCGGGCTTTCTCCTACGGGAATGATTATTGAAACTCCTGTTGATTTTTAGGAATCCCTCCTGGAGGCTGATAAAGCATCTCTAGCCAGTTACCTTCTGGGTCCTTTAGATAGAAAGATGCCGTTCCATCGCGATGATCATGTACTTCTCCCACTTGCACACCTTCCGCCTGTAATCGTGAATGGAAAGCATCTACTTCTGATCGCCTGTTGAAATGGAATGCAAAATGAGGCCCTGCTGAGGTATACCCAGGCCCTAATAAAGCAAGTCCATCTTCACCTGATCTGGTCTCTAAATAGCACCAATCCTCAGCCTCCCATACCATTTTCATGCCAAGACCAACATAAAAGCACTTAGCCCTGGCCATGTCTTTAACACGAATAGCTACGTGGCCTAGCTTTTGAACATCCAAGATTCTAGTTATGAAACTATTAGACCATTTTGCGATGAAATCAGTGAAGATCTGAGTCTTTACTTCAATCTCAAGCAAACTGGAATATCACTCTCAATAAATTCTAATCGAACAATTCCACTCACTAATCCAGTTGATTCCTCAACCAACCTGCTGCATCACAGGCATGGTATGTGAGTATCAAATCGGCTCCGGCTCGCTTAAAGCTCAATAAAGTTTCAAGGACCACTGAACGTTCATCAATCCAACCTTTTTGTGCTGCCGCCTTCACCATTGCATATTCTCCGCTTACGTTATATGCCGCTATGGGTAGTTCAGACTCTTCCCGCAGGCGATAAATAATATCCAAATATGCGAGCCCAGGTTTAACCATCAAGATATCTGCTCCCTCTTGCTCATCCAGCTGAGCCTCAATAATCGCTTCACGAGAATTCGCTGGGTCCATCTGATAAGTACTTTTATCTTTAGGGATGACCTTGCGAGTGTCTAAACGGGGGGCCGAATCAAGAGCTTCTCTAAAGGGTCCGTAATACGCAGATGAATACTTTGCTGTATAGCTAATGATTCCTACAGGAGCAAAACCTTCATCATCTAACGCTTCACGAATGGCACCAACACGACCATCCATCATGTCGCTAGGTCCAATTAAATCTGCTCCAGCCTGTGCTTGAACAACAGCCTGCCGACATAGCTGTTCAATTGTTTCATCATTTAAAACGATCCCTTCTTTACTGACTATTCCATCATGGCCATCACATGAATAAGGGTCTAAGGCTACGTCAGTCATAACAGTCATATCTGGCAACTCCTTTTTAATAAGGCTTATGGCCCGGGGTATGAGTCCATTCTCGTTAAAGCATTCAGAACCATCCTCAGATTTTAAATCTTCAGAGATCTTTGGGAAAAGAACTATGCAGCGAATACCTAACCCCCAAGCTCTGTGCACCTCATTCAAAACATTGTCCAAGCTCCAACGCTTTGCACCAGGCATGGCACCTATTTCCTCTTCTTGAGAGCCTTGATGAACAAATAATGGATATATAAAGTCTGAAGGACTTAGTAAGTTCTCTCTAACCATTGCTCGCAGGGAATGTGTCCTACGAAGACGACGAGGGCGATAAGTTAAATCCATCTAAATTAAATTTGTTGGTCTAATCGTAATCCCGCTCATAAACAAGCATCAACAAGCCAAGATGCTCGAGGATCCTCTTTACGTAGAGATTTTATCTCTTGGAGCAATTCAAGCTCCTTTTCCGTCCATGAAGAAGGTAATTTAAGCGCAGTTTTAAGGAGTAAATCACCATAGCCATTAGCAGAAGGCCATCCCTTCCCCTTTAATCGAAAGCTTTTTCCCAATGCAGTTCTAGCCGGAATAGTTAATTCAACCTCCCCATCCGGAGTGATGACTGTAACGACTGCGCCAAGAACCAATTCTTCCAAAGAAACAGGGAATTCAGCACATAATTGATCTCCATCCAAATGCCAAATTGGATGAGTTTCTACTTTAAGTTTTAAATAAAGATCTCCTCTTCTTCCAGTTCCAGGCTGAGAGTTACCCTTACCTTTCAGTCGCAATCGAGAACCTGTTTTGATCCCTTTTGGTATAACCACCTGAACACGTTCTTCATTTACTGAAAGAGTTCTTTGCGCACCTCGAAAAGCCTCCTTAAAGGAAATTTTTACAACTACTTCTGCATCAAGATTCGCTGGTGATCTTGCCTGTGACCGTGGAAACCCTCCAGAACCAGAAAACCCTCCAGGGAAGCCTGTTGACGCTGCCTGAGCGCCACCAAATCGTCCCAACAGTTCATTTATGAAATCATCAAAATTTCCATATCTTCCAAAATCAACATCAAAACCAGTGCCATTTCCTGGCATTACACCTGCTTGATTCCAATACTGGCCAAACTGTTCATATTTTCGCCGTTTAGCAGGGTCAGATAAGACTTCATATGCCTCATTGACTTCTTTAAAATTTTCTTCTGCCATTGGATCATCAGAATTCAAATCAGGATGAAACTTCCTTGCTAACTTCCTAAAAGCATCCTTCACATCTGCGGTGCTTGCATCCCTTTGAAGCCCAAGCACATTGAAATAATCTTTGTACCCACTCGCACCCATTGACTCAAAAATAGGCTTAAAGCCTTCGTTAAGGTTAGTTTCCCAGTAGAACTGCTTTCATGGGCTAAAAAAAATGTAGTGAAGCCCGAACGCAACAATTAAGTAAGAGTTTTTTGCAAAACAACTTCAACTTGGGCTATTCAGAAGATAGGCTTTTCTGAAGTTGTTCTGAACAGGAGAAGAGACTTGGCATTAATTCATGGATTGCACCTAAAGAATCTAAGAGGTGACTTATTAGGTGGATTAACCGCTGCTGTAGTTGCACTCCCTTTAGCCCTTGCCTTCGGAAATGCAGCTTTAGGCCCAGGAGGGGCAATTTATGGCCTTTATGGAGCAGTTGTAGTTGGCTTTATAGCTGCTTTATTTGGCGGGACACCCTCACAAGTCAGTGGTCCAACGGGGCCTATGAGCGTGACTGTCGCTGGGGTAGTAGCTAGTTTGGCATCTGTAGGAGTATCTAGAGATCTAGCAGCAGGGGAAATCCTCCCTCTTGTAATGGCTGCGGTAGTAATTGGCGGACTATTTCAGGTTTTATTTGGAATCCTGAAGCTTGGTAAATATATAACTTTAGTTCCCTATTCGGTCGTATCTGGTTTCATGTCCGGGATCGGGGTAATTATCCTTGCTCTCCAACTTGGACCATTAATAGGCATAACAACTAGAGGGGGTGTTATTGATTCATTACATGGCTTGGCAAGCAATTTTGAACCCAATGGAGCAGCAATTGCCGTTGCTGTAATGACTCTGGCAATTGTCTTCCTAACTCCTCGTCGCATAAGCCAGTGGATTCCATCCCCTCTTCTTGCCCTTCTAATAGTTACTCCATTGTCTGTAATCCTATTTGGGGACGCGAACTTAGAAGCTCGAGGGATAGAACCCTTACCAAGAATTGGAACAATCCCTGAAGGTGGACTCACATTCAGCATGCCCAACTGGAATGAACATTTTCCAGTTATTTTTAAAGCTGGTTTAGTCCTAGCTGTTTTAGGTGCAATAGATTCTCTACTAACTTCATTAGTCGCAGACAATATCTCACAAACTCGTCATGATTCTGATAGAGAGTTAATAGGTCAAGGGCTAGGAAATAGCTTGGCAGGACTAGTAACTGGCTTACCAGGTGCAGGCGCAACAATGCGCACAGTAATTAACATCAAATCAGGTGGGAGTACGCCAATATCTGGAATGGTTCATTCTCTTGTTCTTTTAATTGTTCTACTAGGAGCTGGCCCACTTGCT
This sequence comes from Prochlorococcus sp. MIT 1341, assembly GCF_034092415.1. Taxonomy (NCBI): domain Bacteria; kingdom Bacillati; phylum Cyanobacteriota; class Cyanophyceae; order Synechococcales; family Prochlorococcaceae; genus Prochlorococcus; species Prochlorococcus sp. MIT 1341. The sequence goes on from NZ_CP139304.1 coordinate 955,143, forward strand.
GCAGAAATCCCAACTGCACTTTTAGCTGGAATTCTTATAAAAGTTGGTCTAGATATTATTGACTGGGGATTTCTCTTAAGAGCACATAAACTTTCAGCAAAGACAGCCTCAGTAATGTATGGCGTACTACTAATGACAGTTTTCTGGGACCTTATTTGGGCTGTTCTAGTTGGGGTCTTTGTAGCCAATATGCTCACCATTGACTCCATCACTGAAACACAGCTTGAGGGAATGGAAGCTGACAATCCAATTAATGGTGAAAGCAACATTATTGGCCCTGACTCCACCTCATTGCCTTCTGATGAACAACTCCTAATGGACAAGTGCAAAGGTGAGGTTATGCTTTTCAGATTAAAAGGTCCTCTCAGTTTTGGAGCAGCTAAAGGTATTTCCGAGAGAATGATGCTCGTAAGAAATTACAAGGTTCTCATTCTTGATATAACAGAAGTTCCCCGCCTAGGAGTCACTGCAACCCTAGCCCTTGAGGACATGGTCCAGGAAGCAAAAACGAATGCAAGAAAAGCCTATGTAGCAAGTTCAAGTGAAAAAGTAAGAGAAAGACTGTCGAAGTTTGGGGTAGAAGAAGTTGTAGGCAGTCGCAAAGAGGCTCTTGAGAAAGCAGTGGAGGATTTAAAAAACTAAAGTTCGTTCGAGAGACCCTTAACAAGGTCTAGGGAAAATGAAAATACCAAACAAAATAAAAACAAAGCCTTACAAAACTAGTCGTCCTATGGTTAGGATATGAAGGTAAAAAACCCGACAAAAGAATCCTAATTTTACATAATATTTTATGGACACTAGCCTTGTTCTGCAAAATGTCTTAACCCCCCCAGTTCTATTCTTTTTCCTGGGAACAATTGCAGTTGTCTTGCGCTCTGATCTCGAGATACCTGCGCCACTGCCAAAACTTTTTTCCTTCTACTTGCTTTTAGCAATTGGATTTAAAGGAGGTTTAGAGCTTGAGGGGAGTGGCTTTGGCATACAAGTTGTTCAGACTGTTGGCGCAGCAGTATTAATGTCTCTGGTTTTACCAATAATTTGCTTCTTGATACTTAGGATAAAACTTGATGTATTCAATTCTGCTGCAATTGCAGCAGCCTATGGTTCAATTAGCGCAGTAACATTTATCACTGCGGAAAGTTTTTTAGAAAACCTGAATCTTCATTTTGATGGATTTATGGTTGCTGCACTTGCATTGATGGAATCCCCTGCAATTATCGTTGGTCTCCTACTAGTCAAAATTTGCGCTCCAAAACCAAGAGCTAATGCAAAAAAAATTCGTTGGAAGTCAATCTTGCATGAGGCAATGTTAAATGGTTCGGTATATTTACTGATTGGCAGCCTACTTATTGGTTACTTAACAGCAGCCCATAATCCATCTGGTGTTGCAAAGATGCAGCCTTTCACAGGAAATCTTTTTTATGGTGCTGAATGCTTCTTTTTACTTGATATGGGTATTGTTGCGGCCAAAAGGCTCCCAAGACTTTTAAAAGCTGGCTCTTTTCTCATTGGATTCGCAATCGCGATGCCATTATTAAATGCCTTTTTAGGGGTACAAGTTGCCAGACTTCTTGCGTTATCCACAGGAAACGCACTGTTATTCGTTGTCTTATGTGCAAGCGCATCTTATATAGCTGTACCTGCTGCAATGCGCATGACAGTTCCTGAAGCGAAATCAAGTTATTACATATCGACTGCTCTTGGACTTACCTTCCCATTTAATATAGTTTTTGGAATACCTTTATATATGGGGATGGTTAACAAGTTCATCCCTCTAGCTTCCTAGAAATGAAAAGACTAGATCTAATTTTCAGTGATCGCGAACTCGATACTATGCTCAATGCCCTTGACGAAGGTGGAGCCCCTGGTTACACAATTACTAAACATGTAACGGGTAAAGGTCCTCAAGGGGCAGTTTCAGAGGATATGGAATTCACTGATCTAGGAGCTAATGCACATTTAATTGTGTTTTGTGATGAGACAACGCTAGCCAGTCTGAAAGAAAAAATAAAGCCAATTCTTAACTATTACGGAGGGATTGGGTATGTTTCAGATGCTATACCATTATAAACGGGGAAATTTTAACTAGCTTATTTCAGCTTTGCATATACACCAGTAAATCCATCAAGAATGGACCCAATCAACCCTAATTATCTTCCTACTATTTAAAAATCTATCAATTGCCATTGCAGCTATACAACCATCAGATGCAGCAACCACTGCCTGTTTAAAAGGGGTGTTTCTAATATCACCTATTGCCCAAACACCCTCTACAGTAGTTGACATAAAATCATCCACGAGAACTCCTCCATCTTCTCTAAATGCAACTTGATCTCCTAAAAAATCAGTAATAGGTTTTGACCCGCTCATATACACAAAAACTCCTTCTAAAGGAATATTCTGCGAGTGTTCCGCTCCTCTAGATTTAATTTCTATTCCAGTAACTCCACCTTCATTACCTTCTATAGAAAGAAGACGAGTTTTACTCCAATGCTTAATGTTTGATTGTTGAAGTAAAGACTGCGCATGATGGTCATCTCCCTTCGGGTCATTAGATGTAATCCAATGCACCGTTTCTGCGAACTTTGTCAAAACCTGAGCTTCTTCTACAGCCTCTTGATTTACTCCTACTACGGCAACTTGACGGCCTTTGTAAAAAGCCCCATCACAAGTAGCGCAATAACTCACCCCTCGCCCAAGGAAATCAGCTTCTCCTTCAAATGATGCGGGCCGACCCATAGCTCCAGTAGCCAAAACAAGAGCCTTTGCCTTAAAAGTCCCCTCAGGGGTATAAACGGTCTTGAAATCCTCGGCTATATCAACACTAAAAACCTGTGCCCGTCTGTAGTCAGTTCCATATTGAATACATTGATTGCGCATCAAAGTCAAAAGATCATCACCGCTAATCTCGCTGGAAACGCCTGGATAATTAGCAATCTGATGAGTAATAGCCAATGCTCCAACTGACGGGTTTTTATCAAGAATCACTGTTTTCAGATCAGCCCGAGAGGTATAAAGGGCACAGGTACAACCTGCTGGGCCTCCTCCGACTATGACTACATCAGCTTCGATTAATTCCAACTGGTTACCTTCTCCTTAATAAATAGGGTTGCAAAGCAATATTGAGATGCAAGCTCTGGCGATTTCATAGCCTTAGCAAAGCACCGTTTTCATAGACACCATACTGAATTCAATAAGCTTATGAGCGAATATTCTCCTGATCTGATAGCGAGCAGAAACATTAGGTTAAGTATTTGCACTAAGAGGGACTGTACCTATCCCTTGTTCAGGTCTCAATTAGCTGATTCATTTCAGGTATTTGAAATCTCCCTAATAAGGGTAAAAGCTTGTTGGGATATGAATTTTGCTAGTACCTCTAAAGGGTGTCATCATAGTTTGTTGAATTAATCTCAATGAGAAGGCAAGGGAGTGCCACCCTTCTCTTCCCGAGCAGAATCCCTGGGAACACTAAATAGTGCCAGTGCAGCAATAACCGCAACAAAACCAACTTGAGCAATTGAAAGATAAACCAATAGGGTGACTAATGGGGGCATCGCCCACCTCCCTCATCTCTTTCTCTAGAACTAGCCACTAGCTACTTACCCTGGCAACTGGAAAAACGCTTAAATAGAGTTTAAAAAGTCTGCGCAATCGCAAAAGTACTGCGGTGCAAGGCTTTTAATGATATTAGAAATTATTATGAGCCAAGAGTGTAACCAGCATATTGAAAGCGTCCCATGCTTGGCTGGGGAAAACCAAGTGAAAAGGCCTATGGAATGGTGATGTAATTAAAAAATTAGAGACTGTATTTGAACATTATTGAGTTCTTCCAACTAAACCAAATTTAAATTTACCAAAAGACTCTATATATTTCAACTAATCAAAAATCAATTTTTAAATACTTATAAAAAAGAATATACAAGCGCCTCTGAAGCGGAATTATAAAGAGAAACACGAATTAACTTTATAACGTAACATTTGCAGTGCTTCAAAAAGAATCATTAGTTAAGTTTAAGGAAACAAGGCAATCAAGAGTGGGTACTGACTTAAATTACTTCTTGAGCACTCTAGTAAGACATGCAGATGGAAGCGTCTATCTCCTACCGGAAGAAGTAATTAGCGATATAAAAGTAAAAGAAAACATCAATGTTATCTTCGAAAATTTAAATTCCATTATTGAATGGATTCAGGTAGAAAGAACGTTTCTTAAAGGTTGGTATTCAGGCTTAGATCTAAGTATTGACCTGGATGTCCCAATTGCAATAGGTATATTGATATTTTCTGGGTTGGCTATTTATATCCTCAAAAAAATATTAGCTAAAAAGAATGCAAGCACTAATGTCAAAGAAATAGAAAAAGCTGTTGAGTTAGAAAAAGCTGTTGAGTTAGAAAAAGCTGTTGAGTTAGAAAAGGCTGTTGAGTTAGAAAAGGCTGTTGAAATAGAAAATGCTGAGGTAATTCAGCCCTTATCTTCAATTCTCAAAAGTAAGAAAAAAGCAATTACCATACCTGACGAAAAGAATCCTCCTCGAAGAGAAAAGAATTCTGTGAATAATAAAGGATTATCAAATGAGCTGATTGATCTGTACAAACTAACAATAATAAACACCGACACTATAATCATACATGTAATACTCGTTGGACTTTTTCTCTCAGACTTAGTACAGCATATCTATGGCTTAATTTTGCAAGTGATGGAATCATATTCACCAAAGCAGTACATAAAAAAACAACAACCTCCAAAAAAAGACATAACAATTGGTACAAGTGAATCATCAACACTAAACGGCTCTAATGGATACAAAGGAGGTATCAATTTTATTGAAGATCATGCAACATTAAATTCACTAAATAGTGATGTTTATAAGGAAAGGAGAAGGAAGCTAATGAAGCTTACAAATAATCAGCTAAGGAATAAACTGAATGGGGTAAAGCGAATCTCAAGGCTGAGAAAATCCGAATTAGTGGACCTGATCCTAAAAAGAGAGTTTAGGTATGTGAAAGATTACTCAATTACTATACCGGTAAGAATTAAATAGTTTTATTCAAGGGCATAACATTCCTAAAGCTCCTAATCGATCTTGAAGGGCTCGCCAATTAAATGATCGAGGGTCGATTCTCTCTCCTGATCTATCTACTATCTTGTGAGTAGTTATTTGATAATAGGGGATATGATACTTTTTCATCCAATCGGTTAAAATCAAGGAAAGTGAATCATATTGTTTTGAACTGTATCCACTGTGAGTAGGGTCATTATCCTCGCCGTCTAATGGTGTCTCCAAACTAATATGTAGTGCAAAGTTGTTAACAGAAGGTGGCAATCTTAAATTAGTTTGAACAGAATTACCTCTAAAAGAAGAGTTCCCTGCTCCAAAAGCCCTTTTGAGGGGATCGAGAATCTTAATAATCCTTCCATCCTCTGCAATCAAAACATGGTAACTTGCTTGCTTTAATAGGTCGGTATGTTTAGTCTTAAATGTTGCTAAGGCTGAGCCAACACCATAAACAGTTTCATGCAGGACGATAAGGGAAGGAAGAGGTTCTAAAGGGTTTCCAAAAACGTCTTTTGTTGAGCGTGTATCATAATTAGTAGGATGTATATCCTCATATAAAACAAATTTACTCATTCTTCTGTTAAGCCTATTGAGCCTATTTGTCAAGTGCTTACTAGGAATATTACACTGCCTGTTTAAAAGGTTGGTTCTAGTATTAGCAGCAGGGCTACTCAAATGAAAAGGGAGGAAACTGAGAAAAAGAGTAATTAGAAGGTTTCTAATGAAAAGTTCGTTCATAAATCAAGAGATAATTAAGTATTTTCTGAGAAAAAGGTATTCATTATCAAATAGTATATTAGAGGATAAATTAAAGCAACAGATTTAACATCCTGATTCTAAGTTCTCAAGATTTTCGTCTTACCTTACACCTTGATATCTGTCAATAATTTATAGGAGTTCGAGTCTACCGAATCCTAGGCTTGGTTTTATATTTGGATATTAAATTCCGATCTATTGTAGAAATAATAAAAGCAAATGTTTTAACTAGATCTAAACTAATGCTAATCAATAATGTGAGGAAAAAAGGAATAAAACCATTCCTAATTATCGGAACTCCTTTGTTCTTTGGTAATAAGATCCCTCTTAGAATAAAGTAGATGGTAAGTAATGTAAAGACTGTAATTTTGGAGACATGAGGAATATAAAGAACCGCATCTGTATCCCAGCCTGCAAAGCTCGGGTTCCAGCAAGAAGCAAGCCCAAGCGATAGAACAGCAAAGAATATTATATATATATATCTTTGCTTTTGGTAAATGAGCAAATCACCATAGCTTGCTAAATAATAGTTTGTAAACCATTTTTTACATAGCTCTGGGAAATTTCGGCCTATGAGATTTCGGTATTTTAGAGGTGAAGCAGAAGCAACCTTTATTGAACGTTGAAAATATAATGCTCTATTAATCCACTCACCATCTTCTCCACATCTAGCTGATGGGATAAAATAGCCTATCTCATTTAACAATGATCTACTGATTAGCGTTCCTGGAACTGTATAAAGTGGGTTTGAACCATATGTAGAAGCTATAAATGATTTCTCAAATATAGTTTCCCCAATGTATCTGGTTCTACCTAATATACCCTGGTTATCCGACTTATCTAAATGAGTAAGTGCTATCTCCAACCAATCAACTTCTGGCACTGTATTAACATCAAGAAAAGCAATATAAGAACATTTGGATAACTTAACTCCAATATTTCTAGCTTCACCAGGCAGTATAATGCTCTCAAAGAAAAGCATATTAGTGGGAGTGTCTATAAGTTTCTCCAATTCGGATGCCTTGTGCAAATATTTCTTCGAGAGATTACTTACCACACACACTATCTCTTTGATATATTTTCGGTTGTCTTTAAGGCCAAGCATTAAAGAACGACATTTATCCAGATCATCTGCCAAGCATCCAATTACAAGTGATATTCGAGAGCCATAGATTGAATCACCGCTATAGGAGCTAGGTATCAAAGAGTCAAGACTTCGTTTATCGTCTTTAGAAAAAAAAGTCATAAGTTATATCCTTTCAGCGAAATAAAGTAAAATCTAACAATCAATAATTCTAGCAGCATTTATGCCAGAGCAGACAAGCCGAATCATTCTTTAACCCTATCAGCTGCTAAAGATATAGAATAAATGCAGTGTTTCATGAGAATAATCAGTGAATCGGGAAACCTCATTAAGCCAATTTAAATCTTCAAGGGTACTGATAACTGGTCATACAGGATTCAAAGGTTCATGGCTTTCACTTTGGCTCTCTGAACTAGGTGCTGAAGTCTATGGACTATCTAATGGGATACCTAGCAGGCCTTCACACTATGAATGCTCGAGTATCAACGAAAGAGTAAATGATATACGAATAGACATAAGAAATCTACCTTCCATTGAGTCACATATCAAAAAAGTTAGGCCAGATTTTGTATTTCATCTAGCCGCACAACCTTTAGTGCTCGCCTCCTACAAGAACCCAATTTACACATTTGAAACTAATACCTTAGGAACTATTAATCTCCTTGAGGCGCTTCGCCAAATTGACTCAAAATGTGTTGCTGTAATTATCACTAGTGATAAATGTTATGAGAATCAGGAGTGGATATGGGGATACAAAGAAACAGATCGGTTAGGAGGAGCAGATCCATATAGCGCCTCCAAAGCTGCGGCAGAGATTGCTATAAATTGTTATACCAAGTCCTTCTTATCCAAAGAAGGACCTTTAAGGTTGGGAATAGCAAGAGCGGGAAATGTCATTGGAGGAGGTGACTGGGGAGAAAATAGACTGGTGCCTGATTGCATGCGTGCTGCCGCAAAAAAAGAATTAATTACTCTAAGAAATCCTCATTCAACACGACCCTGGCAGCATGTCTTAGAGCCCTTAAGCGGCTATATCAATCTCGCATTGTCACTGAAAAAGAGTAACCAACATCATGGAGAGGCTTTTAACTTTGCGGCAATGCAAATTAATAACTATACTGTTGAAGAGCTCGTTGAAAACATGTCAAATTCATGGCAAGATATAAAATGGAATGAAAAAAAATCTTCCCTTCCTTCTCCACACGAATTTCAGAACTTACAATTAAATTGTGAAAAAGCAAGGAGTTTATTGCATTGGGATTCAGTTTGGGACCTCAAAAATACAATCAGCAATACAGTTAATTGGTATCGACATTTTTATGAAGGAAGGTCTAACGGAATGGAAAGTTTCTCAATAAAACAAATCTCGGATTATGTCAATTGCGCGAAGCAAAAATCCTTAACATGGGCATTATGAGCAGGATAATCAAACAGTCAACGTTGACTTGCATTCGCAATCCTCAAGGAGACATATTTCATGCTCTCAAGTCAACCGATCGTGAATTCCAAGGGTTTGGGGAAGTTTATTTTTCTCAAATTAATTATGGCTGCATCAAAGCTTGGAAAAGACACCTGAAAATGACCCTTAATTTAGTATGCCCAGTAGGCAAAGTAAAATTTGCCTTCTTTACAGATAAATTAGGTTATGAGTCTGCAATTATAGGTAAAGAAAATTATAAGAGGTTAACAGTGCCGCCAGGGGTCTGGTTTGGTTTTCAAGGAATGGAAAGGCCCTTCAGTCTAATCATGAATGTTGCAGATATATTGCATGACCCAAAAGAAATAGAGCGAAAGAAACTTGATTCTATGTCATTTCCTACTGAGAGGTTGTCGTGAATGTTGTTCTACTAGCTGGCGGATCAGGAACCAGACTTTCTGAATACACAAATAATATACCTAAACCAATGATACCCATCGGTAATAGGCCCATCTTATGGCATATTATGCGCCGTTATGCACACTTTGGCCATAATGAATTCATTGTGGCACTAGGCTATAAATCTGAAATAATTAAAGAGTATTTTGTTAACTATAGAGCATTAAATGCAGATTTTACGATTGACTTATCAACTGGAGAGTTAGAGGGACACGGATATGATAACAATAACTGGAAAGTAACATTATTAGATACAGGTTTAGATACCATGACGGGTGGTCGACTTAAAAGGACAAAAAAGTTTCTAAAAAATAAACCATTTATGTTGACATATGGGGATGGCTTATCAGACCTGGATATCAACAAATTGCTTAAGTTTCATACTTCCCATGGACGCATGGTTACAGTTACTGCAGTAAGGCCAATTGCAAGATTTGGTGAGCTGGAGATAGAGAAAGGGGAAGTCCGAAAATTTCAAGAAAAGCCTCAAATGAAGGCAGGTTGGATCAATGGTGGTTATTTTATAATTGAGCCCGAATTTCTAGATCTAATAAAAGGTGACAATACAGTTTTAGAAAAAGAGCCCCTAGAAAAAGCTTGCGAATTGGGAGAATTAATGGCTTATACTCATGATGGATTTTGGCAGTGTATAGACACTAAACGTGATCTTGATTTGTTAACGAACTTATGGAAAATTAACCAAGCGCCCTGGATAATTTAATGCAAAAAGAAACAATAAGGCTTTCTAAGCCAATTATTGGTATTGAAGAGAAAAATGCTGTCTTGGATGTTCTCTCAACAGAGAGATTAGGGATGGGAGATGTAGTAGAGAAATTTGAAAATCAACTGGGTAAATTGCTAAAAAGGGAGGTTACATGCTGTGTAAATGGGACATCTGGCTTGCACCTAGCATTACAAGCTTGTGGAATAGGAGTAGGCGACGAGGTTCTAGTACAATCTATGACCTATGTTGCTAGCTTCCAAGCAATATCTGCATGTGGGGCCACACCAATCCCTTGTGATGTAAAAGCGAATTCACTCACGTTGGATGTTGAAGATGTTAAAAGGAAGCTTAATCCAAAATCAAAAGCAATAATGCCTGTCCATTTCGCAGGAGATGTAGGAGAACTAGATGCAGTTTATGAGTTAGCAAAAGCCAACTCTTTAAGAGTGATAGAAGATGGGGCTCATGCATTTGGGAGCTCATATAAGAATAAAAAGGTAGGATCTTTTGGGGATATATGTTGTTTCAGTTTTGATGGGATCAAAAACATAACAAGTGGAGAAGGAGGGTGCGTGGTTTCAAATGACAAAAAGGTTATTAGTCTCATACAAAATGCCAGACTTCTTGGAATTAAAAATGATACTGAAAAACGATTTGGTAACACAAGGTCGTGGCATTTTGACGTTAGTAATCAAGGCTGGAGGTATCATATGAGTGACATAATGGCCGCAATAGGTATAGAGCAATTAAAGAAATTGGATTATTTCATCAAGAGAAGACGTAAGCTGGCTCGTTTATATGATGCTATCTTTTTGCAAAATGATAAAGTGACTGCCTTTAATAGAAATTATCATGAAGTAGTGCCACATATATATTCAATACTACTACCAAAAGAAATGAACAGGGACCATCTAAGAAATAAGCTCCTTGATATAGGAATCGAAACGGGAGTACATTATATGCCAAATCACAAGCTAAGCCTTTATAAAACAAATGAAATCTCTAGCTTAAAAAATACTGAGGAGATCTACCCTAGGCTCATCTCATTACCGCTACATCCAGGACTGGAAGAATGTCACATAGAATATATTACATCTGAAGTTAATAAACTCTTAGGATAAGAAAGAACCTCTTGAATGGTCGACTAATTAAGCCTATAAGGCTCAACTTAGTTTGAAGAGATTCGTTGAAAAGTGATCAGGCAATATCCTGTTCCAAAAGAATCAGTGGATTATAAGATTTAAATTCAATATTAGGAAACTTTTTAAATTTCAAAAACTGCTTAAGTTTAGTGATGCCAGACGATTCATCTAATACTTCAATGTACTTATTGAATTGGTAAAATATATTCGGACATAAATAGCAGGAATTTCTATAAATGATAAGCCTATCAACTCCTGAAGTGCATAGTTCTATCGAGGAGCTACTTGAAGAAGGGGATAATATGATTCCGTAAGGATAGTTCATTAACTTATCAATTATCTGAATTTTAATTTCAATTGAGAGAGTTTCCGAGAGGGTCTCTAAAGTTTTAAGGGATAGGGAGGGGTGAGGCTTATAAAATATTTCCGTATAATTAAAATATTTTATAATCTTACTAACTATTTCAAATGCTGCACTATCTTCCTGTGGCAAATAACTACCTAATATTAGAATCGACTTCTTATTTTTGTCTGAAAGAAGAGATGACTTTGCAAGTTCAGATATGCTTGTAGAATTTGGTCGTTTCCGAAGAGACCTTATATTTAGCCTATTTAATGGCCACTTCATAAATTTATATAGAAAATCATATTGATATTGATTTAAAACTATGAGTTGATTTGGAGAATAGGAGGAGGAGAATTTTATACGCTTATTTTCTGGTGTCGTAATATTTAAGGCATGTATAAAGCCTTTAGTTGTGATATTATAATCAGATGAGACTCTTATTAAGAGTTTTTCCCATAGCTGCCCTTCATAAGGAAAGACTATATAAGTTGGATTTATATAAGATAACACCAAAGAATACAAGTTGGTTTGTAGCTCATATTGGCTCCTCAATAAAGAAAAAGGGTTGAAATTCTTTAAAAGCCATAAAACAGATTTAAGCGGAAAAGTGGAGCTTAAATCTGCAAAATTAATTTCCGAGATTAATTTGTGGTCTCCTTCTTTGAAGAGATAAAGGCTTATATGATATTTATCAAGCATGGCTAAATAATAAGAAGTTGAATGTTGATAGGAACCAAAATATTTATCAACAATTTTAGAAGGACTATTTGAGATATACGTCAGGCTTATAGGATAAGTAGCTATGAGAGGTAATCTGGGCAATTCACTAACTGAAAATAATTTTTTTGTTCGAAATAAGCTATATAAAAACTTCAGATTTAATTGGCAATAAATACCAAGCTTCCTTTGAAGACTTTTCAGGTGCAGGAAATCTTGATTTCGTATCTTTTTAATTGGAACACCCCATTCATAAGAAGACATACTTACAAGGTTTGTAAGCTCAATTTTCGTAAGTTTGATATAGTCAATTAAACTCATAGCGTCTCAGTTTGAATAACTAGGGATCATCAAGTAATCTATTAAAAGCAGACCGAATAAGCTCTCGATCATCTATAGTATATATACTTGGTTTAAACAAATCACTTAATAATATAATCCTTAGTAATCTATTCTGCCCTTTCTTGTCAAGCAATGCTTTCTTCACCAGATTCTCTAGCAAATAATCCTTTGATTTGTAAGAAAGTTCTTCGATAAATTTTGGGCTAATACGAATTGGTAAATTAGAGGAAGAAAGAATATTTGTTATTTCTTCCTCTAATTGAGTCCCATAAATAATGTCGCCCATAAAAGCGGAAGCAATCAAACCCAAAGATACAGCTTCTCCGTGTCTAAAATACTCTTCATTAGTGAGGTCTTGAAGACTCTCTATTGAATGAGCAGAAGTATGGCCAAGGTTCAAAAATAGGCGTTTTGACTTCTCGGTAATATCGTCTTTAGTGAAATGTAGTTTGTAGATAATTGAATCTTCAATGATTTGTTCAACCAACTCCTCTTCGTATTTCAAATTAGGATCTAATAATTATAAAGTATCTTTTGTTCTCAATGAATACATTGGATCTGATAGTGTATTTTTTATATTGAAACTAAATATCGTTTTTGAACCTAATGATATTGGAGACTCAATCAGAAAACCTCGAGTATTAGACAAAGAATTATATTCAATTATTGCTTTTTGCTCTCCTAGTTCCGGGTGGTTTCCTGTAGCCCAGATGTCATCAAAAATATAAGTTGACATTGGCAAAGCAATCTTATCTAGCCATTTTAAAATTTGAATTGTACTAGAGTATAAATCTGCATCTATAAAAATAATTGAAGGAGGAAACCTACTCATTTCTATTGCTAATTCTTCCGTAAGAGATTCGGAGTAAAAGCCTTTTATATACTTGGCCTTAATACGGTACGAACTAACATTCTTCTTTACTTCTTCTAAACTCCCAAAAAACTGACCTTTTTGCCAAACAGGATCATTATGATCAAGCTCACTCTTAGGCAATCCTTCGAATGAATCAAATGAGAATAATGCTAGACTATCTAGCTCTGGGTAAATAATAGAAAAGAATCTCTTTAGATTCCCCATCGTTATTAATGAGTTACCTTTAAAAGTTCCAAATTCATAGTAGTTTCCAAGTTCTCGAATTCTATTTTTCTTCCTAGCTATATTTGCTTGAAGTGTTAATGCATTACGAAAATACCACAGTTGAGATATTGCATGAAAACTTCTATTCAACTGGAACGTTGGGAATGGGAACCAGAATGAAGGTGAAATAAGTTGCTTAAAAACTGCTAGAAATATTTTGACATTGGTTACAATCACAACAGATTAGGAAATCTACCTCAGCACCATACACTTAAGAACTAGTTCATTCAAGTTAGGTAAGAGCAAGTTGAAATATAGTTATTTATTTTTGTGGTTAGTTTTGAATATATATTCTTCTTAGCCGAGAAACATGTTATAATATTTCGATGGCTCAGTCATTATAAATTAATCATAAGCCTTTTTTGATACTAGATTTTAATGGTCTAATTACCTAGCTACTCTATATGAAATCCACTTACATGTGCTGTCAAGTATTGCATGTTTAGCATGAAGCGTAAGTTTTCTATATATTCTATGAGTTTAAAACCTATCCTCTCTATTGTACATAATGGAATCGTTACAGCCGATAAAAATGCTGAAAGATAACTGGTCAATTGATCCTTTTCCGTATGCTATAATTGATAATTTCCTACCATCAGATGAATTTGAATCATTAAATTATGAATTAAATCAAACTAGCAATCTAATACAACGTCAATTTGAGACTCCTTTAGAACGCAAAGCAATATATACAAATATTTTAAGCAAAGAAAATGCCCAAGGGTTAATATACAGAATGGCTTCCGATCAGATTAAAGATATAATTTCTCAACAAATTGGTTTACTAGATATAGTCTCAATGGGTGAAAAACTTAATTTTGCAGGTTACTCCCCTTATCATATAACTAGGAACGAAGGCTATTTAGGTTCACATGTTGATCACTCAAGTATTGAGAACGGTAAACTTAGACATATAGCAAATACCATTTACTATGTAAGCAGTAAATGGGAAAAAGGCTGGGGTGGCCAAACTATTCTATTTTCCCGAAATGGTTTTTGTGAAAAAGTACTAATAGATCCAATTCCGAATAGACTGATAGTCTTTATACATACAGCAAATTCATTTCACGGTGTTAGGAAGTATTACTCACCTGAGAATATAGAAAGACGAACTTTTTATCATGATTACTACGTAAAAGAATCAAAAATCAATTTAGTCATGCAAAATATAAATATAAATATAAATTCAAAACTAGTTCACTCCCTTCACCCTACAACTTTTATTCCTTTCTTCCCCTTCGGGATATTTCACCTAAACTACAAAGCGGTTTTTAGCTTTAAAAATCTAAATTATATACCAACTTATATTGTTTACTTGGTGAATCGTTATTTTGGAACCCGTATTAGTTCAATTAGAAAAATGCTAAATATATTTGGGTAGAAGATTTATATGGTATCTATCAACTGCTTCACTAGATATAGTCAATTAAACTCATAGCGTCTCAGTTTGAATAACTAGGGATCATCAAGTAATCTATTAAAAGCAGACCGAATAAGCTCTCGATCATCTGTAGTATATATACTTGGTTTAAACAAATCACTTAATAATATAATCCTTAGTAATCTATTCTGCCCTTTCTTGTCAAGCAATGCTTTCTTCACCAGATTCTCTAGCAAATAATCCTTTGATTTGTAAGAAAGTTCTTCGATAAATTTTGGGCTAATACGAATTGGTAAATTATAGGAAGAAAGAATATTTGTTATTTCTTCCTCTAATTGAGTCCCATAAATAATGTCGCCCATAAAAGCGGAAGCAATCAAACCCAAAGATACAGCTTCTCCGTGTCTAAAATACTCTTCATTAGTGAGGTCTTGAAGACTCTCTATTGAATGAGCAAAAGTATGGCCAAGGTTCAAAAATAGGCGTTTTGACTTCTCGGTAATATCGTCTTTAGTGAAATGTAGTTTGTAGATAATTGAATCTTCAATGATTTGTTCAACCAACTCCTCTTCGTATTTCAAATTAGGACCATAATTTTGAGATTCAATTATGCGTTTAAGTAGAGGTCCTTCCTTCAGTAATGAAATTTTTATAACTTCAGCAAAACCTGCAAAAAAATCTCTTGCATGAAGGGTGGAAAGAAATTTAGTAAAAATAAAAGTGCCTTCTGGATGTTTGTAGGTACCACATGAATTTATATGCTTGGTCGTATTTACGGCTGTTTTACCCCCAATAGAAGAGTCCGTCATAGCCAAAAGATTAGTAGGAAAATGACAAAGTGAAACTCCACGAAAATAAATTGTTGAGAGGAAGCCGACTATATCTCCGGTTACACCACCACCAACTGCAATAAATAAAGTATCGCGTTGAACATTATGATGAACTAACCAATTAAGTAAATGATCAATAGTCAAAAGATTTTTTGAATGTTTACCTGGCTCCATAACCTTCTTCAGAAGAGGTATTGAATACTTCTCTGAAAGTTGAATAAATAAATCCTTAAGGTTAGAAAACGCCTTAGTGTTAAGAACATAGGAGTCTATAAATAGAACAATAGATGATCTTTTAAGGATTAATGCTTCCAATCGTTCAGTAAAATCATTTAGATCCTTAGATACGAAAATATCATATTGATCTATTGTATTTTCGTAGGCTTTTATCACTCTCATGGTATAGAAGACTCTGTATTTAAAATTGTTTTCGCCATCTCAAAGTCTTCTAAAGTGTCAATAGAGAACGTAGAAGTTGGTGAATAGGGAGATAAAATATGTATATCTGCTTCTATAGCTCTCATAAGCTCAATATCTTCTAATTTCTCTAGATGTGACTGAGGTGACTGAGAATAGTAGATGAGGGCAGAACGATTAAATCCTATTACTGATAGATGTTTTTTGTAAGAGCTTGGGACTAAATCAGGTGATGGTTTATGAATGTAAGGTATAGGATATCTGCTCATATATAAAACTCTGCCCTCTTTGTCAGTAACTATCTTAACTGTACTTTCTCTAGAGGCTTCATCTTCACCAATAATTTGATGAGGAACAACTATAACTGGATCGGATTTATGCTTATCCATAAGTTCTTCAAGACTATTCAAAACCAGCTTAATCATGCTCGAAGACACAAAAGGTTCATCCCCCTGAACATCTATTATAAATTTTGCATTAATTTCATATCGGTCAAGACATTCACTAATCCTTTCTGTGCCATTCTTATGGCCCTCACTTGTAAGTAAACATGGTATGTTCAGATTATTTAGGTGTCTTTGAATTTCCAGGGAATCAGTACAAACAAAAATAGAAGAACTATCTATTCTCAAATCAGAAAGGGCTTTATAAGTATTTTCATATACCATTTGAATTAATGTCTTATCACCACTCAATACTCGTAAAGCTTTTTTAGAAAGTCGCCTTGAATTTAATCTACAAGGTATAAGAACCACAAGCTCTTTTCTATCCATTGGCTGTCCAACCTCCATCCACTGTGAACACTTGAGCTTGAATATATGATGCATCCTCACTCAAAAGAAACTTAATCACTTTGGATATTTCAGAACACTCTGCCCATCTAGCTGATGGGATTCTACTTAAAGTCCAATCATATAGTTGATGATTATCCTTCTTAAATTTTTCCTCATATGATGAGCGTGTAAATCCTGGTGAGATTGCATTAAATCTACTTTCTGGAAATCTTAGAGAAATAGATCTGATAAGTGATTCAGAAGCAGATTTAGTCGCCCCATAGTCGTCAAGATCGATAAAACCTGTAGAAGCTACAATAGAAGAAACATAAACAAGAGATATCCCTTTAATGATATTTTTATCAATCAGTACTTTTATAAGAGTTCTTAATGCAAAGTAATTAACTTTCCAAAGATAAGATAGTCGTTCAGCCTTGATCCTTTCAAGGTTCTCACGACAGCGAACTCCTGCATTTATTACAAACTTATTAGGGTATGAATAGAATTTCTTATAGCTTAAACTAATTGCTGAAGTGAGAACTTTCTCTTCTGAGCTATCTCCTTTTATTAATAATAACCTATCAGCAAAGGGTTCTAACTTTTCAAAGTCCTGTATATCAGAGCGATATATTCCGACAATGCTACTTCCTGGTTCACAAAGAAGAACATCGATTAGATTTCTCCCAATTCCCTTGCCAATACCAGTTACAAAAAATATTGTCATCGGCAGCTATAATACTCGTTGCTTGCAATTGATTCGATCATAGTTTTTATACCATACTTAAGATCTATTTCTGCTTCTATACTTGTAATGCTAATTAGTTTAGAGGCATCCCCTAACATATTGTCAATATCTCCAGGTGTACCCTTTTTTGTCTCATAGGTAATGTGATTACCTAATAACATTTGAATATTTTGAATTACCTCTAAGACTGTATATTTTCTGCCAGTACAAATATTTAATACCTCACCAAAAGTCTTGGGATTCCCCTCAATGGCCCTCAAAAATCTAAGTACATCATAAATATGAACAAAATCTCTACTCCTATCAAGACTCCCTTTGATAATAATATGTTCTTTTTCTAAAGCCTGCGCAAGGTATATAGAAAGCATTCCTTGGCTTAAGTTTGATAGATTTTGTCCTGGACCATATATATTAAATAAACGTAAGCTAGTGGTCTTGACTCCAAGCTTATGAAATTCCTTGAGATAATCTTCACTAGCTTTTTTCCCAATTGCATAAAAATTAGATCCATCCCTATTTGAATTCTCTGATTTAGGCATGGGTGGGTTCCCACCATAAACAGACATAGAACTTGCATATATCAAATGGGAGTCTGAATTTATACACTTTTCCAATATTCTAACTGTAGATTCAGTGTTAGTCCTTAGATCATATAAAGGATCTTTATATGATATCTCAACAGAACTTTGTCCGGCAAAATGATATATCAGATCATAAGGTTCATCAAATAGAAAACCTATATCATCTTTACCACAATCGAGTTGATGAAATTCTGCCGAGTCAGGGATATTTCTCAGGTCACCGGTTTTCAGGTTATCTACAACACTAACGGAAAATCCCCTAGACAAAAGATCTCTCACTATATGGCCTCCGATAAAACCGGCACCCCCCGTAACTAGAGCTCGCGATATTGCCACCAATAAAATGTTAACTGGATAGAAATTATAAAACATTACGCATTTTCGATGCCTTATTAAGACATCTTGTTCTCATTTAACATCAATCCAACCGTTGAATCATGAAACTGAACTGCCAAAATCTTCATTGATTCAACCTTTTATCCTAAATTGACTTAAATGTATAAGTGACTCCTATAAAACTCTTATCTAATCTTATTTTAGTTCAATATTGTACTCTAAAAATTGGAATCAAACTGATCTAGATTTGGCTTGTGATGAACTGATTCCTCTACTGCTCCTACAAGCTCATAAGGAACTAAATGAATAGTTTGATATTGTTTGCTGAGTCTTATGCCATGTCTCCTAGCAGAGTCAAAGGAGCAATTCAAAAACTTGGTGTACTAATAGAACAACATCAGATATTTGCGGATAAAACTCATGCTAAATAGTCGAGCACGGCCTGAACATCCAAATCCAAGTGAGTTTGAGGGGCCTCACAGCCCCCATGGATCATTTGGGTGATAAGGCTGATCTAACCCCATCTCCCCTAAGGGTCAGGCAGCAACAGGGGCTGACTGACGGGAGAAACGAACGATGTTGTTCGCTGTTACGTATTTGCCCTAACCGAGCAGGCTTCAGTCACCCTCCTGATACCCCGTCGAAACCATTACAGCCCCAAAAAAATTTATGGAGCTGAGCGGAATCGAACCGCTGTCCGAGATATTGGTGTGAATCACCTAGTTCATCAAATGATGAACTAGGTGATTCTGGCAGGTTAGTGATTGTTTTGCTCTAGTTTGCTCAGATACAAATTCGGCAAAAGCAGTGGATCTGCTTTAGTGGACTGCATGAGAGCATTAGCAGTACTCCCACAGGGATTAGAAGCGCTTGGTGCCGAAGAACTCCAATTATTAGGGGCCAAAAATGTTAATCAATTAAGAAGGAGTGTCTCATTTACAGCAGACCCAGCCTGCTTATACAAAATTTACTTGCGTGCTCGCTTACCATTCAGAATTTTAAGAGAAATTGCTCGCTTTAATTGCAATAGTCCCAATACTCTGTATCACAAAATACAAACAGTTTTTGATTGGGAAAAATGGCTACATCCTTCTCTAAGCTTCAGAGTGGATGTTTCAGGCAAAAACAAAGGACTCAATCATACTCACTACACAGCATTGCAAGTTAAAAATGCTCTGGTTGACCTCCAACGAAAGATGTGGGGTGAGCGATCATTAATCAATACACAATCGCCTGACCTTTGTCTTCATCTTCACTTGGGAGAAATTGATTCAATCCTCAGTCTAGATGGATCACAACATAGTCTTCATAAACGAGGTTATAGGTCTGCCATGGGAGTTGCGCCAATTAAAGAGAACTTAGCTGCAGGATTAATCAAATTAAGTGAATGGAATAATTCAACGCCATTAATTGATCCAATGTGTGGGTCAGGAACTCTGCTAATTGAAGCAGTTTCCATGGCAATTGATTTAGCTCCAGGTATCTCTCGTAACTTGATAGTAAAAAAATGGGCTGATTTCAACTTGAAAATATGGGAAGAAGAAAAAATGAAAGTTTTGGTTAAAAAATATCCCCAACCATCCTTAGCAAAGGTTATTGGTATTGAAAAGAACCCAGAGATAGCACTTCAAGCAAAAGCAAATATAAAGGCAGCAGGCCTAGAGAAATATATAACCATTATAAATAAGGATTTTGACCAGATTAATCTTCCTGATTCTGCAGGTTTAATTGTATGCAATCCACCCTATGGGAAAAGAACTGGACAAAATGAAGATCTATCTATTCTATATAAAAAACTTGGATGCTTTCTTAAACAAAAAGCATCCGGCTGGCAATTTTGGCTGCTTTGTGGTGACCGTTCTCTAAGCAGTTTCTTAAAGCTTAAGTGCTCCAGGCGTATACCCATTAACAATGGAGGCATTGATTGTCGTTGGCTTAAATACGAGATCAAGTAGCTCAAGGACGTCCCATTACGGCCTTTGTCGTACGAGACAAGCCTTCAAGAGTTTCTGGCAGATAAGGTCCCTTAGCAAGATTGCCACCAATTCTCAAGCTCACACCAGCAAAAAAAACATCAGCAAGTGCAACAAGTGACAATGAAGAAACCCAATTCCAACCAAAAGTAGCTTGCATCCAAATTACAAGCGCCACTTCTAAAGCAAATAAAGCCAATAACATTAAAAATCCACCCATTGCCAGAAAAACGCCACCACTAATTAATCGACGCTTCTCTCTATCGACTTCTTGCAGTGCAATACGCACATGTAAATCCATCACAGACCCAGCCAAGGCTGTGACACGAGCAGCTGCACCTAATCCACTTGGACGATTGGGATTACTCATTAGCTTCTACGACCTCCAGAAAGAATTATTCCTGCGAATAACCCAATTCCACATGCAACACATAAAGCAAGCAGAGGTCGAGCACGAACAGGCCTTTCTATTCGAGGCCGAAGGGTAGTGTTTAAGTCATCGAGAAGCTCTTCTAAACGCTTTTCAAGAGGTTCTAGGCTGTCTGCGAAGTCACGAGTCCTTTCCCCTGCAGTTTCAATTAACTCTTCAAGCTGCTCTCGGACCCTGTTAGTTGAGCTATTTGATGATTGGTCAGATAAGACTCGAACCATCTCGTCAAAGCTGCCTCTAGTAGCCTCAAGAGTCTGCTTGGCTACATCCGGCCAACGTTCTTGAATCCTTGGCAAGAGGCTTTCGAAACGATCAGCAAATGACTGTTCAGAAAAACTTGTCTTTGGCGATGGAGCCGCCTCTACTGAGGCCTGAGGATCTAGCGGTGAGGAATTCGTAGATTCCATTTGATCCATTTGATTATTCAAAGCCTAGAGAGATATTTGCAACAAAGAAACCCCTTGCTTTCGTTTTGCTTCCAAGACAAAACAATAGTTCTTGACTCAAATAGAGGCGTTAAGTTCCCCTAAGAATCAAGTCCATGGGCTACCGATGAAACTAAGTGAAAAGTTCATTTATCTTCAAGCTTATCGCCAAAGAAATACCTCTAGTGCTAAAAGTTTGCAGAACTAACCCAATTTCACTCATGGAAGTCGGATTGTCTGCACTGTTTTTTGCTTCAAGCATGCTGCCTAACACGAATCAACAGATGGGGGTCGCTTTTGCTGGTGCTGCAGGACTTCTAGCTATTGCATTGTGGTTTACCAGGCCCTCGAAAACCTAAGGGGAACGCATTAAATCAACTTCTAAGAATTAAGCCAGAGCTGTCTTTATTTTTATCAAGGACCTCCGCACGAGGTTGTTGATTAAATTTTTATATTTACTTGTCTCACTCACCTAGGTTTTAGGTGAAATTTTTTAAATTCTCTTACTTGCTTAAAAGAGCTCTTCCATTGTCTATTAATTGTGAGAATAAATTACCCCATAGACCCATTGCTTAATGTCGCCTTGAAAGTGAAAAAGCTTATAACAACAATTCAAGTATATGAAGACATATTTACACTAAGCGCATTGGCTCAAGGGCTATTGCAATTACATTAACAAAAAAGCGTCATGTTCCAATGGAAGCAATAGAGAAAAGCGGAAGCTGAAGTAATTTTCATCACCAAATCTATTGGCTTAGAATAACCATTATGACGTATTGACTTTAGCTTAATCAAGAAGCTAATCTACAAGATAAATCACCTTTTCTTGATTACTTAACTCCTCTAATTACCCCTTTAAGCTTGCAATAGTAAAAACAATGCGTTTTCTTTTAGCAAATTAACCTTACAAGGTTAATTACAAAAGGAAAGGAAATCTTATATATTTGAATCAATATATTGAAAAATTTATTTCCGCAAATTCCTAATGATTATCAAATCAAATAGATGGGTGATTCTAGAGCACCTGGAAGATCCCAATGATCCAATTGGAAGACACTTTGATCTTCTCCTCGAAGATGGCACAAGTTGTCGCAGTTGGCGACTGAAAACCCTCCCTTCAAAAGAATCTCAGTACGTTCAATGCACTCTTCTGCCATCCCATAATCTCAAGTGGCTAGACATAGATGAAAGTGTGGTTTCAGGAGGTCGAGGGAAAGCAAAACGATTCCTTACAGGTATTTACAAGGGATTTCTGCCAAATGATAGATCTAAGCCTCTCAGGATTCATCTGGAAGGCAAGGAATGGCAAGGGTTTCTGGAAATTGACAAAATAATTAGTCGCCTATCAACCACAACACAAGGTCTCCCCTAACAACAATGATCAGTCTTGAGTTTCTCGAAAAGTTCGCTAATCTTCGACAGCTCACAGGCTGAGTCCTGTTGGTTTACATAAATCAAGTCGGGCTAACGAATTTCAAATCCTTCGGGGGGTCAATGACCATACCCCTCGAGGAAAATTTCACTGTGGTTACTGGTCCGAATGGATCAGGTAAAAGCAATATTCTTGATGGAGTCCTCTTCTGCCTTGGGTTAGCAACAAGCAGAGGAATGAGAGCCGATAGACTGCCTGACCTTGTCAATAGCAATGTTTTACGTGATGGCAAATCGGCAGAAACCCTGGTAAGTGTTCGATTTGATCTCACTGATTGGCAGCCAGATTTAGCCGAAGAAGGATTAGAGGCTCCTAAGGATGGGCCTTGGATTAAAAAGGGACAGAAAGAATGGACTGTCTCCAGACGATTGCGAGTTATGCCAGGCGGCTCATATAGTTCGAGCTATACCTGCGATGACGAGCCCTGCTCTCTGCAACAACTTCAAACTCAACTAAGAAGACTTCGTATTGATCCCGAGGGAAGCAATGTAGTAATGCAAGGAGATGTCACAAGAATTGTCTCCATGAGTAACCGCGATAGACGTGGGCTTATAGACGAACTGGCAGGTATAGCTCTTTTCGACAACCGTATAGAACAAAGTCGTAAAAAACTTGATGCTGTACAAGAAAAAGAGGATCGATGTCGAATAGTTGAACAAGAATTGATAGTCGGCAAACAAAAACTAGAAAGAGACTGCGCTAAAGCTCGCAAATATCAAGAACTCAAAGAGAAGTTTTTAATTGCTCGGCAGCATGAACAAATACTTTCTTTTGAAGCCGAAGAAAAAAGTTTAGTTGTTCTTCAAAATAAGCAACAGGAATTAATACTAAAAGAAAGCAAAGATGCAAAGAATATTTCTGCTGAGGAGGGAAAGTTAACCCTTGCTGCAAATCAACTAAAGTTACTCCAAGAAAATGTTAAGGCTCTTGGTGAAGATCAACTAATAAAAGTTCAAGCTGAGCTGGCTGGTCTAGATACACAATCTCGTGAACTAGATCGTCAAGCGACACAACATAAAGAGGAAGGTCAAGGCCTTCAAAGGCTTCGGCATGAACTTGGAAACCGGCGACAAAACCTTTTGGATGAAAATAACCATGCCAGCAAGTCGTCTGCACCTAAAGAGCTTGAGGAAGTAGAAGCACGTTGCAAGTCTGCTCTAGCAGCTGTTGAAGTTTCTCGGCGCAGGCTTGGAGATGTAGCAGGAAAATCAGGTGAATTACTCAAAACCCAACAATTGCGCAGCGAGCGTCGGCAGAGTCTCCAAAAAGAAATTTTTCCTTTGCAAGAAGAACAACAAACACTCCAAGAGCGAATAATCCAAGATCAATATAGAGAAACAGAACTTGAATTAGACCAAAAAAGAGATCAGGAAGAAAATCAGCAAGTGCATAAACACTTAGATCTTCTAGAAACTGAATGGGCAGAGCTGCTAGAAAAAATTTCTAGTCAAAAGAAACAACTTTCAGAAAAAGGTGAAAATTTAGAAATACAGCAAAGAACACGTATAAGACTTGAAAACGAAAAATCCAAGCTCGAGAAAGATATAGCGCGGATAGAAAGTCGATCGGAAGCACTTCACGAAAGTCGTGGTACCAGTGCTTTGCAATTACTTTTAAAGAACGGTTTAGAAGGCATTCATGGTCCAGTCTCTCAGTTAGGAGAAGTAGATGAAATTCATCGGTTAGCTCTTGAAGTCGCTGCCGGAGCCAGGTTAGGTCAAGTTGTTGTAGAAAACGATCACATAGCAGCAAAGGCTATCGAAATCCTCAAAAAGAATCGTGCAGGAAGACTTACATTCTTACCACTCAATCGAATAAGAAAAGCTGGAACAAGTTCTAACAAAGCACTATTAAGAACAAAACAAGTCAACTCTTCTAAAAACCCTGAAGGTCTGATTGGAAAAGCAGTTGATCTTGTACGCTTCGATTCAGTTTACGAAGATGTCTTCTCATACGTATTTGGCGAAACTCTAGTTTTCAAAGAATTATCTTCTGCTAGGCAGGAACTTGGGAAAAATCGTTCCGTAACTTTGGATGGAGAACTACTTGAAAAAAGTGGTGCTATGACTGGAGGGAGCTTCTCCCGCAAAGGCAATGGTCTCTCATTTGGGACTACTCAAGATAAAGATGAAGCAGCACCATTAAGGAAAAGGCTACTTGAACTAGGGGAAACACTAGTGGCATGTCACCAGAAAGAAGCCCATCAGAATCAAGAGCTAAATCATTTAAGACCTTTACTAAGAAAACTAGAACAAAGACAGGCAGGTCTAGATGCTGAGCGAGCAACTGCTCTAAAGGCTAATGCTCCTGTTATTGAGCGAAATCGCAAAACATCTGAGAGGTTAACTAATCTCCAAGCAGAAAAAATGAAACAAGAAGCTCGACTCAAGCAAATAAAAATACAATTAAAGCCTCTTCTTACTGAATTCGAGAAGATCAACCAGGATGAACATTTAACAAAACCAAAGGGTAGTGGTGAAACATGGCAAAAACTTGAGCTGGAGCTTCAAGAAGCTGATGCTTCTCTAACAAGTGTAAGGAAAGAAAGAGATGAGTTGATGAACAAAGAGAGGCTTCGTCAACTTAATTTGGAAAGGTTTAAAGATCAAAAACAAACTCTTGATAAAGAAGAAAATAGGCTAAAAGAAGCAATCCAAAATCTTTCCAAAGCTCATATTCAATGGAAAGACCAACAAAAAACTCTTTTTGATCGACGAAAAAAGCTTGAAGAAGAACAAAAGTATTTGCATGAAAGGCTAGGTGAACAGCGCAGGTCAAGAGATTTAGCTGAAACTGAACTAGCCTCTAAACGTGAGGAATTGCAAGAAGCAAAATGGAATCTTCAACGCCTAAAAGATGATTTAATTTCCCTGAAGGAAGAATTAAGAAATGGTGAGATAAGAGTAAAAGAACTTCGCAAAGAACTGCCAGAGAAATTTCCTGAAGTGCCTAATGAAATCAGAGAAATCAGCTTAGATGAATTCAGAAGTCAAATACAAAAAATTCAGAACCATATAGAAGAGCTAGAACCAGTCAATATGCTTGCACTTGAAGAACTGGAAGAACTTGAAAATCGTCTAGCTGATCTTGGGGAAAAATTAGAAGTCTTAAGTCAAGAAAGAGCAGAATTGCTTCTTCGAATAGAAAATGTTGCGACTCTCCGACAGGAGGCATTTATGGAAGCTTTTGATGCTGTAGACAAGCATTTTCGGGAAATCTTCGCAAACCTTTCGGATGGTGATGGTCACCTCCAATTAGAAAATCGTGAAGATCCTTTAGAGGGGGGTTTAACGCTAGTAGCCCATCCAAAAGGGAAAACTGTTAGGCGATTGGCAGCAATGTCAGGTGGAGAAAAATCTCTAACAGCTCTGAGCTTTTTATTTGCGCTGCAAAGATTTAGGCCATCACCATTTTATGCCCTTGATGAAGTAGATAGTTTTCTTGATGGTATCAACGTAGAGCGACTAGCTTCACTAATATCTCGCCAAGCTGAAGAGGCTCAGTTTCTTGTTGTAAGTCATCGTCGTCCCATGATTGGAGCATCAAATCGCACCATTGGAGTAACACAAGCTAGAGGGGCCAATACACAAGTAGTTGGTTTGCCACAGGCTGCTTGAGAATGCTTTAGAAAGCCCCTGAACCCAGCCAATGATCCAATAAGCTAATACCTCCCCTTCGAAATTTCTGCCTTTGACCACAACCCAGCCCTCTAATGATCCTCTAGCAACAGTGCCTAGTGACCGCCTCTGGCTTAGATCAGAGTTAATGGGGACGCAGGTCATCACACGAGACACGGGTAGACGGCTTGGAGTAGTTGGTGAGGTTGTAGTCGATATTGATCGCAGAGAAGTAATAGCACTTGGTTTGCGTGATAATCCCCTAACCAGGTTCCTTCCAGGTCTTCCGCGCTGGATGCCTCTTGAGCAAATTAAGCAAGTCGGAGATGTAATTCTCGTTGATTCAGCTGACTCTTTAAGCGAAGGCTTTACTCCAGAACGTTTTAGCCGAGTCATCAATTGCCAGGTGATAACTGAATCAGGAGAACAACTAGGCAGAGTGCTGGGATTCGCCTTTGACATTGAGACTGGAGAACTCACTACACTAGTAATGGGAGCTTTAGGGGTTCCCCTTTTGGGAGAAGGTGTCCTGAGCACATGGGAGATACCAGTAGAAGAAATTGTAAGTAGCGGCACAGACCGAATAATTGTTTATGAGGGAGCAGAAGAAAAGCTCAAGCAACTAAACAGTGGTGTTTTAGAAAAGCTTGGAGTTGGTGGATCAAGTTGGGAAGAACAAGAAAGAGAAAGATATAGAGTCAACCTAGTTCCTGTCGAAAACCAACTGTCTTCTGGTCAAGCAAATGATGATGAGCAGCTAAGGATTGAAGCTTCAACTTCACAAACTTTTCAACCAGAGGAGGAGCTGGAATATGTAGAACTCAACAGGCCAATTGAAGAGACACGTTTTCAGCAAAGATATTTAGATGAAATGCCACCAACTAGAACACAATCTGGCTACGACAATTATGAAGAGGAGAGCCAATTCTTAGATGATGGCTTTCAATCCAAAAGCAGGTCGCCTCAAGATGAAAAAGATCAACAAAGAAAGTCTCCTTCTGAAAGAGAAATTAGAAGTAATGAAGACCTTTTAGATGTTGAACCTTTGGACTTTAACAGCGACAAGAATAAAAAAGCAAATAACCCTAAGCAAAGGTCTAGAGTAAATGAATTGGAAGACCCATGGTGAGTAAAATGATGGTGATGAATTAACCATTATTTCTCGTTATTCTAAGGCCAAGATTATACCCCTTTAGTTAAAAGATTTTCTAACTAGAAGATTTAATTTAAGAATAAGAATAACCTTAAACCAATTTCCACTCTTGCATGAAAGATTGAATACTTTCAAAGTTAAAAATCTTTTTCTAACCAAATTAATTAAATAACTTGAATTTCAAAAGATTAGATTTCCATGAACACTAATCTTCCCTATAAGTTTTAGGCAAAAAACTACAAACCTCATTAGTTAACGCTTTAACTGCGCCAGGCTTCCCTCTCAGGCTTCTCAGGTCCTCCCTTTGTCCAGAAAGCCTTTCCGGAGAAGCAAGCCAAGCTGCCGCCTCTTCCGCTATTAATCGAGGTGTAATTCTGCCTATTCTTTCAGGAACAACCATTCGAGATGCAGAAATATTTGGCCAAGCTAAAAACCCCCTTCGACTTAATCGCCAAAAACTTAAAAGGGCACCAATACACCATTTAAGTCCTGGAAGCCTACCCAAGAGCCCCAGGAAGCCATCCCAAGCCTGCATCACAGCTAAATGCTGCGTAGGCAGAATTACAATCATAGGGACAGAGAGAGCGCCTAGTTCAGCCGTATTTGCGCCGACTGTTGTGAGAGCTAAATCGCACTGACTCAACGAACCATAGGCAGGTTGCTCTTCCTCCAAAAAGATTTCGGTACCAGCAACGGTAAAGATTCTTCTGCCTAGAGAGGAGGCTAAACTTGGCCGGACGGAATCAATTCTTGATGAATAGAACGCAGTAATAGGATTAGTTGGAGTTGAAAGTCTTTGGATCTCTTCCAGGCTTGTAGTAGGAGCAATAGGCAACAAAAAATTACAACCTGGTCTAAGGGATGAAAGATGATCAGCCACCTCTAAAAGAAAAGGAACTCCAACACAAAGTTTGCTTTTTTTAGACCCAGGCATTAAGGCAATCCATTCACCTTTTGGCAAGGATGCTTTCGCTCTTGGCGAAGTTGAAAGATCGGCCATTAAATCCCCAACGACTGTGCAACGAGATTGCAAGTTTCGAGGAACTCCTTTAATGGCAGCCGCTGACATGGCAGCTATTCGATCATTCCAAGCTGGCCAGCGTGCTATCCACTCGGCATAAGTCAAATGTTTATAGCCAAGTCGAGCTGAAAGCAAAACAGTCCAAAACTGATCTCCTCCCAAAAAAACAACCAAGCCTTTTCGAGGCAAAGACAGGTAGCGTTTTGGTCGAAGTAATAAATCCCAAAATTGACTGGGTTCGTTCACCGATTCAAAATATCCCCATTTTTTGGCAGTATCAGCCTCTTTCCCAGTTGCATTTGGACAAGGTACCAAAACCAAGTGCAGAGAAGTTTCAGCAGAAAAAACAAGGGGGCGCATCAAAAGCCTGGTATGCAAACTTTCTGCAAGAGGACGAACCCACGTAGCCAATTCACCAGGTCCATTGGAAACCAAGACCACTGAAAAAGAGTTGTCTTGCCTAGAAGCGGAATCTAATTCAATCAAGCTTTCATAAAGAAATGCGGATGGCGAGACTTGAACTCGCAAGGCCGAAGCCACACGCTCCTTAGACGTGCGTGTCTACCAATTCCACCACATCCGCCTAAAAGACTGGCCTTAGTGACTAAGTCTTTTTTAATCATAATCCTACGAAGGAAATTAATCTGATAAGCAAAGGGGTCAGTAGCGCTGATACGATCCGCCCAAAGCCTGGACAATGCAGGATGCCTATCGGCAAAGTACTCATCGCCAATCGTGGCGAAATTGCCCTAAGAATTCTCCGTAGCTGCAGAGAACTAGGGATAGGGACAGTTGCTGTTTACAGCACTGTCGATCGCAACGCCCTTCATGTCCAACTCGCAGATGAAGCTGTTTGTGTCGGAGATTCTCCTAGCAACAAGAGTTATTTAAATGTTCCCAACATTCTTGCTGCAGCGACATCTCGCGGAGTTGATGCAATACATCCCGGTTATGGGTTTCTCGCAGAAAATGATCGTTTTGCAGAAATCTGTACAGACCACAACATCACCTTTATTGGACCTTCTCCTGAATCAATTCGTTCAATGGGTGACAAGTCGACAGCAAAAGCAACTATGCAAAACGTCGGCGTTCCAACTGTTCCAGGCAGCAAAGGGTTATTAAAAAGTCCAGAAGAAGCTGCTGAATTGGCTAAAGGGATGGGATATCCCGTAATGATTAAAGCCACTGCTGGTGGGGGTGGAAGAGGAATGAGACTTGTAAACAAACCAGAACAACTTGAAAACCTTTATAAAGCTGCACAGGGCGAAGCAGAAGCTGCCTTTGGGAATTCTGGCCTATATATGGAAAAATTCATTGACCGACCAAGACACGTAGAAGTTCAGGTTCTCGCAGATAGACATGGCAACGTGGTGCATTTAGGTGAACGTGATTGCTCAATCCAAAGAAGACATCAGAAGCTTCTAGAGGAATCACCTAGTCCAGCACTTGACCCTGAACTAAGGCTTCGTATGGGCAACGCAGCTGTTTCCGCAGCTAAGAGTATTAATTACGAAGGTGCTGGCACTGTGGAATTCCTACTTGACCGCAACGGCAATTTCTATTTCATGGAAATGAATACGCGCATTCAAGTAGAGCACCCTGTCACAGAAATGGTTACTGGCATTGACCTGATCGCTGAGCAGCTCAGAATCGCTGGCGGTGAAGCAATCAGTTTCAAACAATCGGATGTAAACCTAAACGGCCATGCAATTGAATGTCGCATCAATGCTGAAGACTCGTCTCACAACTTCCGCCCTTCACCTGGTCGAATAACTGGTTGGCTTCCCCCAGGAGGTCCAGGAGTGCGAGTTGATAGTCACGTTTATACGGGTTATGAGATTCCGCCCTTTTATGACTCTCTCATTGGGAAAGTAATTGTTTGGGGTCACGATAGAGAAACAGCACTAAAGAGAATGCAACGCGCACTAAACGAATGTGCTGTTACTGGAATTCCAACAACTATTGACTTTCATCTGGTTTTACTCAATCGGGATGAATTCCTCAAAGGAGATGTGCACACTAAATTCGTTGAGCAGGAGATGCTTCCTTAATCGAAGACAAACACTATTTCCCCAACAAAATTTGCGACAAGACTCCTTGCTGCCCTACCAATAATTCTCTAGCCAAGCTTACTAAGCCCAACCAAATAACCGGCGTAACATCGACACCACCAATTGGAGGAACAATTCTTCTTGTAAGAGCCAAAAAAGGCTCTGTTGGTAATCCAATCAAGGGCCAAAAGCCCTTACTGAGATTGACCTGTGGATACCAAGTCATAACAATTCTCACTAAGAAGGTCAAAGTCCAAATAGCCAAGGCAATACCAAGGACTACATGCAATATTGGAAGACCTTGGAGGATGAAGGGAGTCACAAAGCTCAAAAAGATCCGTTAATTAATCGTAGAAAAGTGCACTTCTATCTTTAGGATTGGTTTGGTCTTGCCCAAGTAAACCACTGCCATGACACCTTCTCTAATAAACCTCTTGCTAAGCCTAGTCGGCGCGATAGTTCTTCTTGTCCCAGCGGCTAGTGCACTGATTTGGGTAAGCCAAAAAGATCAAGTCTCAAGATAGGTAAAAAAACCTATCAAGAGAGCCCCCTTGAGAACTACTAGCGCAGTTCTTAAACTTATAAGCAATAGGGAGGTTTAGAACCCTGCCTTACGTACTTTTTTAGGGGACCAAACATTGGTCAATGCCAGTCTTAATTGGGCAAGCATAGTCGGCATAGTGCTGGCTGTATGTGGTGCTGGCCTTTATTTCATGCGTTCATGGAAACCAGCATTAGCACGAGATTACGATGTCTTTTTTGCTGCTATAGGTCTCCTTTGTGGTGGGATTCTATTTTTTCAAGGCTGGCGATTAGATCCTATTCTGCAATTTGGACAATTCCTTCTTGCTGGAACAACAGTCTTTTTCGGTTACGAAAGTGTTCGCCTAAGAGGCATCGCCGCAGACCAAGCCAGGAGATCTTCATATTTTGATGAAGACCCACTCCCTGCATCAATGCCTGGCAGAAGAAATTCTGAGGGTTGGGACGAATCATTTGAACCGTATGAAAGATTTGACGAGCCCAGTCCTGTCAAACGACGCTTCACTGGCCAAGGTCCTGCTCAATCTGATGAAAGAGAGGAAGATTCATACCGCTCGAGAAGAACATCACGAGCAGCCATTCCTGAAGAAGCAGCAAGCAGAATCAGGAATAACAGAGGGAGCAGTCAGGCAAACAACTGGAGTGAAAGCACTGAGCGATCTAGGCGTATGTCGAGATTCAGAGGTGGGGATGAAAGTTTAAGCCAAGAAACATTTGGAGAACGACGTAATGCAAGGCAATCTCAAAGGAGAGGGAGTCGCCCATCTGCAAACCCTCAAAGAAACCGTGGGGAGTCTTTCGAGCAAAAAACACAATCATCAACACTTCAGAACGAGAATTCCTCAGCGATGGGAAGAAGAAGAGTGCCTCAAGGGTCTCCTATCAGACCAGAACCAGAAGACGCTGCATTCACTCAAAGTAGGCCAAGATCAGTAGCACCCCAAAACCAAAACTCCGATAGAGCAAACAGAGGTCAATCTGGTAGCGGCTATTCAAAACGTCCTTCTCCAAGAAAAACACCTCGTCCCTCTAAGCCAAGGGATAACAATGCTCGCTTTGACGATTAATTATTTCCACAAAAGAGGAAAGTTTTTAATCTCATTTGTCCTCAGCTTTGGACTTTCTAGCTGCACATCATCTTTAGAAGGTTCAATTAGCGATGGTTTCATCCAAAGCAAACAGGAACCAGCATTAAGTGGCAACGGCGAGAAGCTCGCTTTCATCATTGATAAACTCGGCCGACCAACTATCCAGCTACGCGATATTAAAAGTGGTCAAATTCATTCTTTAAGACATTTTTCTAGAAACCAACCACATAGCTCACCTTCACTCAGCTGGAGTGGGCGTTATTTAGCCGTAATCATTCAACGAGGAAATCGTCGCTTGGTAACAATAGAAGATCGTTTAACAGGAAAGCTTTATTCCTTTCCCCTTATCGGGGAAAGGACTCCTATTCGAGTCAATCTCTCACCTGATGCAAGCACCTTAGCCATACAACTCGCACATCAAGGTAAATGGAAGGTCGAAGTGTTTGACCTAAGGCATTTTCTTAGCCCTGATATTTCCAACAATAGATCTTTAAGTAATTCAAATACTAAATAAATGAGGATTTCTCGTTTCTTAATAAGTGCAACAATACTGCTAAGCATTAGCTCATGTAGCAAAACATTACTGAGACCAATTCCAATTATAAATAGTTTACTGCTAAAAACAGCTACAACTCATAGGGAACCATCTCTTGGGAATGATTTATTGGTCACACTAGCTAATAAACAGGGTAAAGAAATTATTGAATTAATAAATATAAGAAATGGGAAAAAAATTGCCTTGCCAGGCGCCAACAAATCTGATGCACAAGTCATCAGTATAAGTGTTAATTCTGATGGAGAACGAATGGCACTAATAAGACAACGTGGATCAAAAACAGAACTTTTGATTTATCGACGAAGATCAGGAACTATTCAAAAGTTAGAACTCATTCCACAAGGAGTGCCAAAACAAGTTTCTATAGATGCAGAAGGGAGAGTCTTGGCAGTACAAGTTAGTCGCAATGGAAGGTGGGATATTGACCTAATTCAAGTCAAAAGTTAAATGATCAGCGCAAAAAGCCTGCCCAATGAAGAAAAGCTTGACCACTCAAGACTTCAATCATCAAAACACTAACAAGACCAAGCATTGCGAAACGGCCATTTACTCTTTCTGCATAGGCACTCCATCCAAAGGCTGGAATGTCGTCGGTTGTTGCACTTGGGGCTGAGTCTGGTGCCTCTACATTTGAGTCTTCCAATGGTTCTTTGCCATTAGCATGTTCTTTTGAATCACTTGATTGGGTCATTTTGTAAGGGGTTATCAATGTTGAAGTTATAGCCAGAGGCCGGGAAGAGCTCCCAACCACCATAACCATCGAGTTCTAAGACGGTATCGTGAAAATCCCTAAGTGTAGGCCTATGCCCAACACTCACAAAT
Organism: Prochlorococcus sp. MIT 1341; assembly: GCF_034092415.1. Taxonomy (NCBI): domain Bacteria; kingdom Bacillati; phylum Cyanobacteriota; class Cyanophyceae; order Synechococcales; family Prochlorococcaceae; genus Prochlorococcus; species Prochlorococcus sp. MIT 1341. Next base: position 988,496 of record NZ_CP139304.1, read on the forward strand.
GCCATTTCACGATTCGAAAGAAGCTTATATAAATGCCTTTCAGTACTAACGTCTAAAGCACTGGTAGCCTCATCAAGAACTACAAAGCTTGGGGAATTTAAAAGCAGTCTTGCAAAGGCTAACCTTTGCTGTTCCCCTAGAGATAGCAATCTTTGCCAATCCTGTTTAACATCAAAATCTGGATAGCGATCATTAATTTCTGGCAATCTAACTTCTTCTAAAACAGACCTCAGATGTTGATTACTAAATCGACTGGCATCTTGGGGATAACATAATTGTTCTCTCAGAGTTCCAAGAATCATATATGGCTTCTGAGGTATAAATAATAGCTCTGATAGAGAAGGCCTTTGCACTTCTCCTTTATAAGGCGGCCAAAGCCCACTGACCAATCTAAGAAATGAGGTTTTACCACAACCACTAGGGCCTACAACTAAAACCTTCTGCTCACGCCCAACTTCAAGTGATAAATCTTTAATCAGGCAACGTTCACTTTGAGGAGGAACTAACTGTATGTTTTTCAATACAATTGATTCACTCTGAAGACCATTATCGGTATCCACATTAGTCAAATCAGAGCTTATTTCCTCAACTTTCCCTTGGAAGGCTTCTAATCTACTAATCGAGGCAGAAAAGGCAGCTAATCGATCTATATTATTTACTATATAACTCACAGATCCCAAAACCTGACTAAACGCTATGAATGCCTGTCCAAAAACTCCAAAGTCAACTTGTCTTGCAAAATAAATCGGTGCAATCACTAACCAAGGTAAAAACCTTGAGAAATAATCATATGAACGCTGGATAACACTAATAAGAGCCTCCCATACAATCAATTTATTGTAGTTATCAATTGCACCATTCAGTCTTCTTTGAGCTTCTTTCGCTTCTTGTTTTTCACCTCTATAAAAAGCAATAGACTCCGCATTGTCCCGAATATGAACCAAGCCATAGCGAAAATCAGCCTCAAGTCTCAACTGCTGATTGTTAAGTGCAACCAGCTTTCGACTTGCAAATATAACTAATGCAGTTCCCCCAAACGAATAAATCAAAAGCCATAAAGCAAGTTTTGAACTAATACTCCAAAGGACAATAATAAAACTAAAAAAAGTGAGTAATGCAGCTAATATTTCTACAGTAACGCTTAGGCTAGTACTAGTAAAACTTGCCGTATCTTGAGAGATTCTTTGGTCTGGATTATCAATTTCCTCGGCTTCCTCGTCATTAGGCGTCAACAAATAATATGCACGATTACTCATATAACGATTAAGCATTCTGCCGCTTAACCACTTTCTCCATAAAAGGCCTAAACGCGGGACCAAATAACTTTGTAAAGCTCGAATAGGTAAAGCAAGAACAAGGCAAAAAGCATAAATGGCTACTACTTTCCAAAAGCCATCTTGGTCATAGCCTACAAGAGCATTTTCAACATTTCTAGCTACAAAGCTAATTCCTACATTGATGCCATTGATCACAAGAATTAGCAACAAAATGCTCCCGAGGATTACCCAAGGGACCCATCTACCGCCTCTCAATTTTGTACGGGACAAAGCAAAGCAAAGCATGCCCCCAAGCATAAGAATAGTAATAATTGAGCCCGCCGGACTGCTCCAAACCCCCAAAACCTTTTCGGGTACACCAGGTAAAAATCTTCCTTGAAATTCAGGCGCAAATGAGCCGAGGCCAGACACTAACACTGTCAAAAGGAATAATGTCAGGCCAACAACAACCGTCAACAAGGAAAATATCAGCAACAAAAACTGCCAAGCACTTGTCTCCTCAACAGGAAGGAAATAGGGTTGAGCAAGTCTTCGCAGCTTTCCAAGCTGTTGCCTAAAACCTTGGAAAGGTTTTGAAATTGAAGCACTCTTAGATATAGACATTTCGAGAGGTTAGCCAGGAGGCCACGTTAAAGGACGGCCGCCAATTAAATGAACATGCAGATGAAAAACAGTCTGACCTGCACCTTCCCCACAATTAATAACTGTCCTCCAATCCTCTAGCCCTTCTTGCTTAGCAACAAGATTTGCGACCAAAATCAAATGCCCCAAAAGCTCAGCATCCTCTGGCAATGCCTCCTTAAGACTAGGAAGGGGCTTCCTGGGTATCACTAAAACATGAACAGGAGCCTGAGGCTCAATATCACGAAACGCCAAACATTTGTCATCACTATAAACCTCATCACAAGGAATTGCTCCGGAAAGGATTCTGCCAAAAATTGTGTCGTTGGTCATAGCAAAACAAGCTCTAGGGGCTTAAGGGGGAAGAGCTATAGCTACTTAAAAGAAAGCAAACTAATCAGAAAGGCATCCACTTGATAACTTGATACTGTCTAAAAGGACCATGAAGCTCATCAATTGATTTAAGACAAGGTTGCACAAGACCTTTTAACCAGCTCACCAAAAAGCATTACTGGCTTATTGAATCAACGCCTTCGTCTTCTTTGTTGAGCCTTTCGCTTGTATTTCTCTATTGGGGTCTCATGATGGCGAAGACGCTTTAAATCAGCAAAAATTCCTGCTTTAGAGACCTGCCTCTTAAAGCGCCGCAGCGCAGATTCAATTCCCTCATTTTCGCCGACTGTTACCTGGGTCATAAAAAGTTCTTGGAAGCATACGAATTTAGCAAGATGCCTTCCTGATTAGGCAAAGAACGAAGCTACTAGAAACTTTTTTAAGTGGCTATCACTCAAAGGAATACAAAAAAACCTTTTGAAAACTTCTAAAAATCCAAGCATGAATCCTTGGGAAGGCCTTGTCACGATAAGAAAATAAATTACGTTTAAGCAACCCAAAAAACAAGGGCAAATCAAGTAAATATAAATGAAGTAATCACGCACTTATCGGGGTCACATGCTGTGCACTAAATCCATGATCATCCAGTTCTTTAGTAAGGCCATCCTTATCAGTTACACGATCAACAAAGAGAACTCCCTTTAAATGGTCCATCTCATGTTGGATTACTCTCCCTAAAAGACCATCTGCGTTCATTTTCCTCGGACGGCCCATCTCATCGCGAAAACTTACTTTTATGGAAGCTGGTCGCACCACATCAAGATAAACACCTGGAATACTCAAACAACCCTCCTCATAAGTTTCCAGAGTTGCACTAGATGTAATAATTTCAGGATTAATTAATACTATTGGTGGTGTTGAAGGCGTTTCATGTTCAATATCAATCACTAACAACTGCTGCTGAATTCCTACCTGTGGAGCAGCCAAACCAATACCCTTAGCCGTATACATGCTCCTAAGCATGTCTCTGACAACTTCTCTCACTGATTCATCAACCTTGCTTATCCTTTTGGCAGACTTGCGTAATTGATTATCGCCAAGAGTATGTATCTCTAAGGGGGGGCTTTCCAAGGGCTCTTTTTCAACAAGGATCGAAGCCTTCGCTTTCCCGGCATGTCGAGCCAATTGAGCAAAGCTTCTAGACAAAACAACCCCTGTGCATCAGAACAAGATCTTAAGCATTGATTAGCACAATTCAGCAATCAGCATTTCATGAACAGTAAAGAAAGGCCTCTAGGACTCTCAGCAGAGCTTGCTGCGGGCAAAGCAAAAGAATTAAAAGAGCCACACGTAATTGGTGAATGGGTTTTATGGCTAGAACAGCGCCCAACAGAAGGAGGACGAACTACTGCATTAATAAGGCGTTTTGGAAATCCAAAACAAGTTCCTCAGGAGCTAACAGAAAAACCAATCAACTTAAGAAGTCGGATTCATGGTTATGGAGGGGGGGTGCTTGCGCAGGCTAAAAAAGGGAACGAATTAATTATCACGTGGGTTGACGATCAAGACGGTTGCATCTGGAAACAGAGTTGGCTAGGGCTACTAGATACAAATCAAAACAAATCAAACAATTGGTTATGTAAAAAAGGTCATGCTTTAAGGCTTAGCAAACCCAGCAACATCTCACTAGCCGGTGGAGTCATAACACTTACGGAAAATCTTTGGTTAGGAATTATGGAAAAGGATGGTAAAGATTTCATAGTCAGCCTTTCACTTGACAAAGAGAATCAAACTCCGAATATCATTCATGAGCCAAAAGATTTTGCTGGTTATTTAGCATTAAGCCCTAAGGAAGATCAACTGGTTTGGGTAGAGTGGCAAAGACCTCTTATGCCTTGGGATGCCAGTCAACTTTGGTGGGGAGAATTGAATAATTCAAAAGTCATTACTAATAAAAAATTCTTAAAAGGAACGCACTCGAATGAAGCACATAAAATATCTGTCTTCCAACCAATATGGACTGGGGATAATGAGATCTTAATAAGCGAAGATAGCTCTGGTTGGTGGAACTTAATCAAGTCAAATTCAGATCAAGTCAAAAAAGAATATTCAAATTGGACTTCCTTATCCCCGATGGAAGCTGAAACCGCAATGCCTCAATGGGTTAATGGAATGAGAACAACAGCAATAGCCAATAATGGTATCCTTGTATCAGTATGTCAAGAAGGCCAATGGCATATAAAGTTGATAAATAAAAATGGAAATGTTTCTAATATTGAGCAACCATTTAATGATATTTCAGGGTTGAACTCTCAGGAAGAAAAAGCCGTCGCAATTGCAAAAGGTAGAAAAACTAGTGTTGGTTTATTAGAAATTGATCTGAGAAATAAAACTTGGACACATACACCTGCATCGGATGCATTTCTAGAGGAAAATCAAATCAGTGTCGCCGAGCCATTTTGGTTTAAGGGATCCAACAAACAACAAACGCATGCATGGTATTACCCCCCGATTGGGAATAGTACAAAGGCCTCACCTTTGTTAGTTAAAAGTCATAGTGGGCCAACAGGTATGGCAACTTGCGGTTTTGATCTAAGTATACAGTTCTGGACATCAAAGGGCTGGGGGGTTGTTGATGTCAATTATGGTGGATCTACAGGGTTTGGAAGGAGGTATAGAGAAAGACTAAATAACAAATGGGGACTTGTAGATGTATTTGACTGTATTTCTGCAGTAAAAGCATTAATTGAATTAGGCAAGGCAAATGAGGAGCTAATTGCAATAGAAGGAGGCAGTGCTGGAGGTTTTACAACCCTATCTTGCCTGTGTTCTTCAAAACTCTTTAAGGCCGCAGCCTGTCGATATGCAGTCAGTGATCTAGTGTCTCTTGCCAACAACACTACACATAGATTTGAGGAAACTTACCTCGATAATTTAATTGGAGAATGGCCAAAGAAAAAGAAAATTTATGAAGAGCGCTCTCCCTTGCTAAAGGTTAATAAAATAAATTGTCCAATAATTTTTTTTCAAGGATTAAAAGATCATGTGGTTACCCCGGAACAAACTTTTCAAATGGCAGAAGCTTTAAAAGCGAATAAGATTCCAATCGAAGTCTATAAATTCCCCAAGGAAGGGCATGGCTTTAAAGATGGCAATGTAAAGATCAAGGTCTTAAAAGAGACAGAGAAGTTTTTCAACAAGCACTTGGGCCTTTAAGCATTCTTCTTCAAAAAGGAAATCGCTGTGGAAAGTTCATCTATAAAACAATCAATTTCTTCAGTCGTAGAAGTAAAACTAAGACTCACACGTGCAGTCCCTGACAAACCATAATACCTGTGCAATGGTTGACAACAATGATGGCCACTTCTAATACAAATTCCAGCAAGATCTAATAGAGCTGCAATATCATTAGGGTGCGTATTCTCGACACTAAATGTTGCCAAGGCTCCTCTCATCATTTGCCTAGATGGGGTTGGCCCTAAAACATTTAGACCGTTAATTGATTGAAGCTTTTCAAATAAGTGCTCCAAAAGAATTGTCTCCCAACTTTTAATATTTTCAAGTCCAATTGATTCTAAATATTGAATAGCAGAACCCATCGCAATTGCCTCTCCGATAGGAGGAGTACCAGCCTCAAATTTATGAGGTATTTCAGCCGGTGTGAAATGGTCTAGAAAAACATCTTGAATCATTTCGCCACCTCCGAGGAATGGAGGCATCTTGTCTAGAAGATCTTCTCGGCCCCAAAGAAAACCTACGCCGGTAGGTCCACAAATTTTGTGTGAAGAACCCACAAGAAAGTCAATACCAAGTGAACTAACATCTACAGGTTGATGTGCAAGGCTCTGACAAGCATCCACCAAAACCAAGGAACCAAAACTATGGGCCAAGTCAGCCACTTCTTGAATAGGGTTGGAACAGCCCAAAGTATTACTTACATGAACCAAGCTAACCAGTTTTGTTCTTTGATTTAATTTTGAATAAAAGTCATCAAGATCAAATTCACCTGATAAGGTTACTTTGACATATCGAAGAACACAACCAGTACGTTTTGCTAACAACTGCCAAGGGATAAGATTACTGTGATGCTCCATAATTGTTAGCAAAATCTCATCATCCTTCTTAAGATTCAGTTCACCCCAAGAACGCGCAATTAGGTTTATACCCTCAGTTGCATTTCTTGTAAATATTATTTCTTTTGAGGACCTTGCTCGAACAAAGTTTTGAACTATTTCTCTGGAACCTTCGAAAGCCTCAGTTGCTTTGGCACTTAGTTGATGAGCACCACGATGCACATTTGCATTTATCTGACAATAGTAATCATTCAATCTATTAATTACCTGACAAGGTTTCTGACTAGTCGCAGCATGATCTAAATAAATCAGTTGTTTATCTTCTGAGATACTTTTACTAAGGAGAGGAAAGTCTCCACGTGTTTTATCTGCAAGAGTTTGTGAGGGCACTATTCTACTCGTAGATTTTTGAGAACTTGATCAAGCACCTTCCATCTTCCAGCCGAAATAGGCAAGCTATAAGTTATCTCCTGACAAAAACCTTTCAGTAACAACTTTGTTGCATCAGTCTGCCCTATGCCTCTACTAAGCATATAAAAAAGCTCTTCTTCTTGTAACTGGGTAACAGTTGCTCCATGAGTACACTTGACATCATCCGCAATAATCTTTAATTCAGGCTTTGCATCTATTCTGGCACGATTAGATAGCAATAAATTTCTACTTAACTGCGCAGCATTAGTTCGTTGTGCAGCTTGAGGTACCTCAATAGAACCATTAAAAATACTATGTGATGTCCCTGCAGCAATTCCTTTCTGAATTTGATGCAAATGTCCTTCTGGACCATCAAATCTAATTTTGGAATTTGTTGATATTTGATTCCCATGGTCTGCCACTTGAAGACCTCGCAATTTTGTATTGGCTCTTCCACCAAGTTGAACTATATAAGGTTCTAAACGACTAAAGCTCCATCCCTGCTGAACACAAGTTAAAGCATATTCACTTTGTGGCTCTTGCTCGATCGCTATATTTGCTAAGCAACTTGCTTCCCCTCCTCCCAATGCCAGCCACTCATGATTCAAAGAAGCATTGCAACCAACAAAAATTTCAATTAAATGGCTATGTGCAGACTGATCTAAACCCAAACAAACCTGAAGAAGGTTTAACTGAGTATTTTCCTCAAGCAGCAAAATCACTCTTGACGAAGCCAACTCTCCACTAAAACCCTGAAGGACTAATTCCAACGAGGGCAAATCAGAGCCTTTTACACGTAAAGCAAGAACATTATCCGTACAAGAATTATTCAAAATAACTGGCCAGTCCTGACTACATCCACAACGCTTTAAGGTCCTGCCTAAGGTTTTTTCTAATTCTGAAGAATCGAGAAGACTAAAACCATCTGGCAAAGGTCGGAGACTTAAAGGGTCTAAACCTGGATAAAGAGCCAAACGAAAGCCATCTTTCGGTGGAGATGGCATTGCAAATTCCTTAACATGATGGAGATTCGAGCTCCTAGACAAGGCTGAAAAATTAAAAATCTCTTCGATGAGTTTTAAATCTGTTAAACGCCAAGCCTCTTCGGAGGAAACTGGGAAGCCAATACTCTCAAGGGATTTGCGAGCCTTTGACTGCAGACCAGCGAGTGGGCCTTGTGGTAGTGGTAATGATTCCCAAAGTTTTGACTTTTGAAGAGTCATACTCATACATCCCCCTTACCCAAATTTTCTTGCTCTACCCACTCATAACCAGATTCTTCCAACTCCAGTGCAAGTTCACTTCCTCCGGTTCTCAAAATTCTCCCAGCAGACATAACATGAACGAAATCTGGCGTGATCTCATTCAGAAGTCTTTGATAATGGGTAATTAAAAGGGTTGCTGTTTCTGGCTTAGAGAGTTGGTTAACACCACCAGCAACTATTCTCAATGCATCAATGTCTAAACCAGAATCCGTCTCGTCAAGGATGGAAAGTATTGGCTCCAAGAGAGCCATTTGCAAAATCTCATTCCGTTTCTTCTCTCCACCAGAAAATCCCTCATTGACACTCCGCTCTAGAAATGAAGGATCCATTTGGACTAGTCTCAAACGAGAGTGAACAAAGTCCTCGAAAGCAAAAGTATCCAATTCCTCTTCTCCGAGCTGCTTTCGCCTTGAATTCGTCGATACGCGCAAAAACTCCATATTGCTTACTCCAGGAATTTCAACTGGATACTGAAAACCAAGAAAAAGACCTAAACGAGCCCTCTCTTCTGGTTCATAAGAAAGAAGATTTTCTCCTAAATAAGAAACTTTCCCTTTTGTAACTGTGTAAGCAGGATGCCCTGCCAAGACTTTCGAGAGTGTACTTTTCCCACTCCCATTTCTTCCCATTATTGCGTGTATCTCTCCTTTTTTTACTGTGAGTGTGACACCATTCAATATCATCTGGTCACCCACCTGAGCATGAAGATCAGAGATCTCTAGAATTGACTCAGAGCCAGGATTAATCACAACAGAAAGATTCGGGTTTAGAACAGATTTTGAAGAAAAAAGGAGTCAGGAAATTACCCAACTGACCCTTCTAGCTTTAAAGCCAGAAGCTTATCGGCTTCTGCTGCAAATTCCATAGGTAGTTGGTTAAATACATCCCTACAAAAACCACTTACAACCATAGAAACAGCCTCTTCTAAGCCAATCCCTCTACTTTGCAAATAAAACAACTGATCCTCTGAGATACGACAAGTACTTGCCTCATGTTCAATACTTGAATTGGGCTGTTGTGATCGAATATAAGGATAAGTATTAGCAGCAGCTGAGTCGCCAATCAACATAGAATCACACTGGCTATAGTTTCTTGATTGCAGAGCCTTAGTTCCAATTTGCACTAAACCACGATAACTATTAGATGAGTTTCCTGAGCTTATTCCTTTACTAACAATTGTAGATCTCGTTCTAGGGCCAACATGAATCATTTTAGTACCTGTATCTGCCTTTTGGTAATTATTAGTGAGCGCAACAGAATAAAACTCACCAATCGAATCAGCTCCTTGAAGGATACAACTTGGGTACTTCCATGTAATCGCTGATCCTGTCTCAACTTGTGACCAGCTTATTTTGCTTCGATCACCTCTACAAAGTCCTCTCTTAGTAACAAAGTTATAGATACCGCCTACTCCATTTTTATCGCCAGCATACCAATTCTGGACAGTTGAATATTTAATAGAGGAATCATCAAGTGCGACAATTTCTACAACAGCAGCATGAAGAGTATTTGTATCAAACATTGGTGCTGTGCAACCCTCTAGATAGCTCACAGATGCGGACTCTTCGGCAATGATCAAAGTTCTCTCAAACTGTCCAATATCTCCGGAGTTTATTCTAAAGTAGGAAGAGAGTTCCATTGGGCAATCAATACCTTTAGGTACAAACACAAAAGAACCGTCAGAAAATACAGCTGAATTCAAAGCAGCAAAAAAGTTATCATTGATTGGAACAACAGTGCCAAGATATTTCTCTATTAGTTCGGGATATTCAGCAACAGCCTCTGTTATTGAGCAAAATATGACTCCATGTTCAGCAAGCTTCTCTTTATAGGTTGTCGCTATTGAAACACTATCAAAAACTGCATCAACAGCAACATTAGAAAGTCTCTTCTGCTCGCTTAAAGGTATACCTAATTTATCAAATGTCTCTAATAATTTTGGATCTACTTCATCTAAGCTTGATTTTTTTTCATTTTGCTTCGGTGCAGCATAATAAATAATATCCTGATAATTCAATTGAGGGTAGCCGAGATCAGCCCAATTGGGTTCTGTCATTTTCAACCAGTGTTTATATGCTCTTAAACGAAAATCCAAGAGAAACTTAGGTTCTTGTTTCTTTGCAGAAATTTGACGTACAACATCTTCGGTCAGACCCTTTGAGATCTTCTCAGTTTCTATATCAGTAACGAAACCATACTTATAGGGTTTAGAGACGAGTTCTCCAACAAGGTTTTGGCTTGTCATTTCATAGATCCATTCAAATGAGCTTTTAACCAGACTGATGGTAGTGAAGCAACTTCTCTTGAAAGCATTAGAAGTTCTAATTACGACAGAGACCTAATGCACTCATACTTAGCGCACTGACCCGAGATCTTTAAGAACTTAGTGGAGGAAAATCATGCTTAAGGAATGGCTTCATAATCTATAGAAGTCGTAGTGCTGTCAGGGTAGTTTGTAGGAAAACAAACTAGCTAGGCACAAGTAACGAAACGATTAGGTTTCGAAATACAACTTAGCGTAAGCAATATGGGTTCCCTAATGGGGTCTTGGCATGTCATCTTTGTCATATAGCTTTAATTGCTATGAGCCTTCAAGCTCCAATCCATACAAAAGAAGCCGCGCTGAATCTGCTCTTACGCATGGGGAAGTGCAATGCAACGAAACTTGCTTCTGAGCTAGGCATTTCAGTTCAGGCTATGAGAAGACATCTACGTACTCTAGAACAAAAGGGATTAGTCAAATCCAGTCCTCTATCACCAGGGCCAGGTAGGCCTTTCAATGTATGGGAACTTACTCAAAAAGGGAAGCTTTCTTTCAATATAAAGTCACAAGATTTTGCCCTAACTCTCTTGGATTCTATAAGTTCAACACTTGAAGAAAAAAGCTTCAAAGAGATTCTTCAAACCCAAGCAAAAAAAAAGGAACTTCTCTATAAATCCAAAATTGGAACAAGCAGTTTTCTGAAAACACGACTTGAGGAACTAATAAAATTGAGAAGAGAGGAGGGATTTTTCTCAGAGTTGAAAAAGGCCACTAATGGCAAAGGATGGCAAATTATTGAATACAGCTGTTCAATCAAAAAAATTGCAGAGGCATATCCCACATTTTGTGAGGAAGAATTGGACTTAATCCGACAAATCTTTCCTGAATGCAAAGTCGAACGAAAACAATGGTGCATTGAAGATGGTCATTGCTGCGGTTTCCTAATCTCTCCTTCAAATTAATGGAGGAAGTATCTCAACAATTTGAGAGCCCTTTAACTGGTGAAGATATAGAACTAATTGCCGCAACATCTCTACCAACCCTTGAACAACACCATCTAAGGCTCCTTGCTCATTGCCTAGCTTGCTTTAAAACAATGAGCAGCACAAACCAACAAGGAGCCTTACCCAATGAAAGCGTTCGGATGGAATGGTGCCTCAACCATCCAGCACTAAAAGATCAAAAGCCCTTTATTCCTATCTTGCTAGAACAGCTATCTAGCGCAGGCGAGCAACTTGAAGATATTGCCAAAGAATTAGGAATCTCCTGCTTAGAGCTGAGTCTTCAAGACCTAATCCAAATCAGCATGACCAGAAGAAACGATGTTTAACAGGGACATTTCAAATATGTCCCTCTTCTCCCTGTATCCATTAGCCCCAAATACACAGCTAAGAAAAGAAAACAAATTGAAAGCGATATCAATCCTTCACTTCATCTTTGCAAAAGCCATATCTTGCAAGGCCTTTGAAGGTCTTGGGTCATTGGGAAACCGAAATTAACCGTCAGTAGATCCTGACCACAGGAACACTTCTTGATCAGAGTCTGAAAAAATAAATTCAATGATCCCAAACAAAAACGGAGTATTTTTGACGTGACTCAAGCCCAAGAATTTCTGTCACGTCTAACACTTCGCCAACTACGGCTAATGGCGAGTGATCTAGGAGTACCTTTATACAGCAGAAAAAGCAAAGCATCTCTTGTCAAGCAGATATCAATCAAACAAGAGAAAAAAACGCAGATTGAGGAATCTAAGGCTGAAAAAAGAGGTTCTCAAAAAGACCTAGAAGCCAATACTCAAAATAATGGAACACGGGTAGTCTTTGTCCCAAGAGATCCAGAATGGGCATATGTTTTCTGGGAAATCTCAGAATCTGACAAGCAAAGAGCCAGCGATAGCGGCGCTATTCGCCTATGCATCCGACTAACAGATGTAACCAAAGAAAACAACTCAGATTCTCAGCGACATACCTTGCAGGAAGTCGTAGTAGACAGCCACAGCACGGAATGGTACTTACCAATTCCAATGTGTGACAGAGACTATAGAGTTGAACTTGGATATAAGTCCAGAAATAACTGGATTTCTCTTGCTTACTCTTCTATTGCAAGAGTCCCATCTCTTCACCCAAGTGAAAAAATCCTAGATCAATTTGTACCCTTTAGCCTCGAGGTAAACCCAACTGAAAGTAATTCAAATAACATCATCACTGAGAAACCTGCTTTTCACGATCGAGGAGCGCTACATGAGCGTCTTTATCAGCGCGCGACAGCTCATTACTACAAAACTAGAGTTGGATCTGAAGAATTCCAAGAAACTAAAGAAACAACACAGAGCTTCCCTAACTTTAACGATTCAGGCATAGGGCTTTGGGCTAGTGGTCGTAATGAATCTGGAATAGGTTCAATCACTCCTCGTGAAAAACCATTTTGGTTAATTGCAGACGCAGAGTTAATTGTTTATGGCTCAACTGATCCAAATGCACGTTTAACAATCGCTGGGGAAGAAGTTCCTCTCTCTAATGATGGTACATTTCGTCTTCAAGTACCTTTCCGTGATGGGCAACAAAACTACCCAATAGAGGCAATAGCAGCTGATGGCGTTCAACGTAGAAATATCAGACTAGAGTTTGAAAGAGTCACACCAGAAGATAATACTAGTCCCAAAATTAACACTTCCGACTGGTTCTAATTAGAGATTATGTTGAAGAGATTAGTTGCAATAACTCCCCTTACGGGTGCAATACTAATCCCCCTTATTGTGCCCATAGCTATATCACGAGCTGGAATAAGTACTGGAGTAACTCTAGTGCTTATTCTTTGCTGTGTTTGGTTCATTGCAATGCTACGTACATCAGAAATGCCACATTGATATGAAAAGATTTTCATTATTATTTGGGATGCCTTGCCTGTTTTTGATAGGCAGTTTAGTCTCGGCAAATCAATCAGATGAGTACATAACAATGCCAACCAGAGATGACCTAAATGAAATAGTTTTAAAGGCATATGAATGTTCAAGTACTAACAAAGCAAAGTCCTGTGGGGAATTAAGAAATCTTGCTGACCCATTGATGGATAACCCGCTACCATCTGCAGTTTGCAAAGATCTAGTCTGGGAATTATTGCAAAGTGCAAAAACATCAAAAATTAATAGTTTAGAGAGAAGAGACTCTATAGACATTCCCGCTAGAAAGATAAGTAATGCATGCCTTAAAAAAACAAAGGCTATAAATAGTCCTAGAGGAAATCAACCACGAATAAAAACATGACATTATTTTCTAAATTAAAACTCCTTGATCCTGAACAACCAAAGAAGCATTGAAAAATCTACTTAATTCTTTCTTTCTTTCAACAAGCTAAATCAAAATCAGCTTTCTTCCAAACACTTTAATTAACCACAGCTCGGTTCTCCGTAGAAATGAAAACTCCAGAAGAAGCAACTACCCTTCAACGTACAGTAAAACTAAAGGCATCCTTCGAAGATCAGAAGCCAGGGACTTCAGGCCTCCGCAAAAGCATCTGCAAATTCTCGGAGCCACATTACCTAGAAAGTTTTATTGAAGCTATCTTTCAAACCCTGCCTAATGTTAAAGGGGGGACTTTAGTCCTAGGTGGAGATGGGCGCTATGGAAATGAAAAGGCAATTCAAACAATCTTGAAGATTGGTGCAGCCCATAATCTGGACAGAATCATTACTACTACAAACGGAATACTCTCCACTCCAGCAGCATCAAATCTCATTAGAAACAGAAAAGCAATTGGAGGAATCATCCTTTCCGCTAGTCATAACCCAGGCGGACCAGATGGTGATTTTGGCGTCAAGGTAAATGGTGCAAATGGTGGGCCAGCCTCAGAATCATTAACAAATTCTATCTATTCCTGCACAAAAGAACTTAATGAATACATCTTTTTAGAAAGCCCTAATGTCTCAATAAATGCGCAAGGGGAGAAGCCATTAGGTGGAATGATTGTTGAAGTAATAGATGGAGTTGAAGACTACGTAATGCTAATGAAAAAGCTCTTCAATTTTGAAAGTATAAAACAACTTTTAAATGACGATTTTACACTTATTTTTGATGCAATGAATGCAGTCACAGGACCATATGCGCATCGTCTCCTGGAACAACTCTTAAAGGCTCCACAAGGGACTGTAATTAATGGTTTACCACTAGAAGACTTTGGCGGATGTCATCCTGACCCAAACCTAACCTACGCGAGCGGGCTTGCCGAACTTTTACTGAAAAAGAAAAAATATTCGTTTGGAGCTGCTTGCGATGGTGATGGAGATAGAAATATGATTCTTGGCAAAGGTTGCTTTGTAAACCCAAGTGACAGTCTTGCAGTGATAACTGCTAATGCACATTTTATACCTGGCTATGCCAACGGAATAAAAGGGGTTGCCCGCTCAATGCCAACTAGTTCTGCTGTAGATGCTGTAGCAAAAGATTTGGGAATAAACTGTTTTGAAACACCCACTGGCTGGAAATTCTTTGGAAATCTTCTTGATGCAAACATGATCACACTTTGCGGAGAAGAAAGTTTCGGAACTGGAAGCAATCATGTAAGAGAAAAGGATGGATTATGGGCAGTCCTGTGTTGGCTTCAAATACTTTCCAAGAGACGCCTTTCAGTCGCAGAAATCATGAAGGATCATTGGCAAAAATATGGGAGGCACTACTACTCACGCCATGACTATGAAGGGGTTGAAAGTAATGTTGCTATTGCATTATTCGATCGATTAGAAAAATTACTGCCAACACTAATTGGTAATCAGTTTGCTGGAAGCATTGTCAAAATAGCTGACAACTTTGCATATACCGATCCTATAGATAAATCAGTTTCTAAAAACCAAGGACTAAGAATAATTCTTGAAGATAATAGTAGGCTAATTATTAGGATGTCTGGCACTGGAACAAAAGGTGCGACATTAAGAGTCTACCTAGAGAGTTATGTCGCTACAGGTGGGAGACTTGATCTAGATCCACAAGAAGCTCTAAAGCCTCTAATAAATGAAATAAACTCCCTAGCAGAGATTGAAGAAAGAACTGGCATGAAAAAACCAACTGTAATAACATAATTTCCCAGACATAAATCCTACAAGTAAATGACTTAAAGCAATTTCATTTCTTTGCTAAAACTTTTAATATGTTTCACTTTAAAAGTTTTGATAATTAATGAAGGAGTACAAGCTTTAAAGTTAAATATTTAAGAGGCTCCCTTGAGCCAGAATATTTTCGAATATCAAGCTGGTCTCGAACTTCTCCGAAATGCTCCATTAGCAGATCGAATGAGACCAAAAACTCTTGATGAGTTTGAGGGTCAAAGCGGAATCGTTGGGGAAGGGAGACTTCTACGTCGAGCAATTAAAGCTGATAAAGTTGGGAACTTATTACTACACGGTCCTCCTGGCGTTGGGAAAACGACTCTTGCAAGAATCATTGCAGGACAAACACGTTCCCACTTCGCCACCTTAAATGCAGTCTTAGCGGGAGTAAAAGATATCCGTACAGAAGTAGATGCCGCAAAAAAAAGATTAGAGCTTCATAATTTACGCTCAATACTTTTTATCGATGAAGTCCACAGATTTAATAGTTCTCAACAAGATGCACTGCTTCCCTGGGTTGAAAATGGAACAATTTCACTAATTGGAGCAACTACAGAAAACCCCTATTTTGAAGTCAACAAAGCACTATTAAGTCGCTCAAGAATTTTTAGACTAAAACCCTTAGAACCAGCGAACCTTCATCAACTTTTAAAAAGAGCAATAAGCGATAGGGAAAGAGGTTATGGCCAACTGCAAATTACAATAAGTAGCGAAGCTGCTTCCCATTTAGTAGACATCTCAAATGGTGATGCAAGAAGCCTCCTAAATGCCTTAGAATTAGCTGTCGAGAGTACTAAAAAAGATGGCAACGGTGATATATCTATTGATCTAGAAACAGCAGAAGAGTCAATCCAAGAAAGAGCTGTTCTTTATGACAAGCAAGGTGATTCTCACTACGACACAATCAGTGCATTTATTAAATCTCTAAGAGGATCAGATGCTGATGCATCGCTATTTTGGCTTGCAAAAATGATTGAAGCGGGTGAAAGCCCTAGATTTATCTTTCGTCGGATGCTGATTGCAGCAGGTGAAGATGTTGGCCTTGCAGACCCCCAAGCCATAGTTGTTGTCGAAGCATGCTCAGCAGCATTCGAAAGAGTGGGACTTCCTGAGGGGCTATATCATCTGGCTCAAGCAGCACTATATCTTGCATGTGCAGAGAAAAGTAATACATTGATCGGCTTTTTTGACGCTCTAGAAAGTATTCGGCGAGATGGTATTCACGAGATTCCAAGCCATCTTCGTGATCCTAATCGTGATCAAAAAGGCTTTGGTGATGGAGCCAATTATCGCTATCCACATACATTTAAAGAGCACTGGGTAGCTCAACAATATCTTCCCAAGAAATTGCAGGGAAAAGTCTTCTGGAAACCAAGCCGAAATGGGTGGGAAGGGGGTCGTCGCAAGGTCATTCTCGAACGAAAAGCCGCGCAACTAGCTGCAGCAGAAAAGTCAGAGCAAAGCGATCAACTTTTTATAAGCAACTCACCTAAAGACCCATTGTTAGAGAGATGGTTTCAAAGACAAATCAACCAAATCAGTGAAAGGATGTTACTTCTCAATAGAAAGTTATGGTCCGATTTAAAATGTAATCGAGAAGATCGTATACTAGTAGTATCTGGAAGATCTTTACTTTGGGCATTAGAACCAATCAAAGCAGTTCCAGAAGGTGGGGTAACAATGATAACAGATACTTTCGAAGAAAAATCCTATTTGGAAGATCAAATAGAACTAATCGAACCAATAAAAAGACCTCTTATAGTTAATGGAGGAAGTAATGCTTTAAAAGAATTACCCAAAGAGCTTCAGTTCGAATTTGTAGGCGGGCGCTTATCAAGGCAAATGTTCAAAAATGAAAGTTTAAAAAATTTCTGCAAAAGTATTAATAGTAAATGTAATAAAAACGCTCAAATCAGATTTCTGATTAGTGATGCATGTATTGGGCCAGCTGAATCACTAAATGAATTTATGAAAGAAAAAAATATAGAAATCAAATCTAAAGTCAACCTAAGGAATCTAATTCAAATCGAAAAAGAATGGCTTCAGAAGCAGAGCATCAAAGAGGAACTGTGCAATGAGCTTATCTCTCTTGGCTGGACGGTTAAGATCGAGCAATGGGAGGAGAGTCTATCTTTAGATATAGATCAAGAACTAATAAATCGTTGGTTAAGTGAAGGCAGTACCTACAGGAGTTTAATCGACAAGACTTGCAAATTGGAAGAGCTGTCTTTGATTAAAAAAATAATTAAGAAATTACAAGGTGAAAAGCTACCTCAAAAACTAAATCACCAAAAATTGATTTGCTTAAGAATATAATATACATCCCTTAAATAATTAAAAATTCTAGTATTTTTGCGTCCATTTCTATTAGACACATACACATAGGACCGGGTCTCTATAGAAAGCATCTTCTTCAGCAGCGACTGCAATACCCCAATCAAGATAATTCTGTCGATAAACACTTAAGGAATAACCAAACTTATCATGAAAAATCACATTTGATTCTTGATCACATTGCCAATTCAGTAGATCGATGGCTAATTTTCCACGTTGCCATTTAATTGCAGCTTCCTTTCTTAACCATCTATCAAGAACCTCAGTTCGCAATATTTCATGAGGCATATCCGCAATCTCTTCTTTTTCCTTACTAGAGAAATAGCGACAAGCAACTTGCGATGCAGAAAAAGAACGGTCCATGCGTTCAAGATCAATGCCGATCCGCTTCAAAGACCAACCAATCAAAACCGCGTCTCTACAATGGCTGAGGCTGATATAACCCCATCCTGCTTTTAGTTCAGGTGGCTTGCCTGGGGGAGCAAATAATGGGATTTCAAGCGGCTTTAGATTGTACAAACCTGCTAAGGCTTGTCTCAAATAACCTCTTGAATGACGAAAAGCCCTTGACCTTAAAGAAGGCAACTCACCAGATATCCTTTCTTCTTGAAGGGTTATTGGCATAAAAGGCGCATCTAACGAAATCAGCCATAGCGCAACTACGCTTGGTGTATTGACCTCATTTGACATCAATGGCACTTCAAATTGGCGATCAAGCACCAGACTTCACTCTCCCGAATCAAGACGGAAAACCAATAAAGCTTTCATCATTTAAAGACCAAAGGGTAATCCTTTACTTTTATCCCAAGGATGACACTCCTGGTTGCACAAAAGAAGCTTGTAACTTTCGTGATCAGTGGCAAATTTTAAAGAGGAACGGGGTCCAAGTACTTGGGATAAGTAAAGACGAGGCAAAATCACATGCCAAGTTTATAGACAAGTATCAACTCCCCTTCACCCTACTTACAGATGCCGAACCATGTCCCGTTGCTAGCTCTTACAACAGTTATGGTTTGAAAAAATTCATGGGTCGTGAATATATGGGAATGATGAGACATACCTATGTGATCAATTCAACAGGAAAGATTGAAATGATCTACTTAAAAGTCAAAGCAGCAACTATGGCTGATGAAATCATCAGCGATCTAAACCTGAGCTAATGCGGGCACAAACATCAACCATTCCTTCAAGAACAAGGTTGGGGTATAGGGCCAGCGGAATCTGCCGATGTCTTAAATAATCAAATAATAAAGACGAGTCTCCTCCACAAAGCCAAATAGGGAGTTGGGAATCTATCTGAGCTTCAATAAGAGCCCCGATCAATGATTGAAGGCTCCCTCGCCGCATTGCATGTGATGTTTCGAGAGGAAATTTAGAATCGACAACTTTACCTATGCCGGGATTTTGCAATGCTTGGGCTCTCTCAGCCATTGAAGCGAGCTGCAAGCCTAGCCCTGGGAGCAATTGACCACCAGCAAATTCCCCATCTGCATTCAATCTTGTCAAACTCAAAACTGTGCCTGCATCGGCCACAAGAATCCCATCGAACTTCATTGGTTCCTTCTTCGCCCTCCTCAAAGCTCCCCAAGCTGCCAATGCACGATCAATCCCTAGCCAAGGAGGCAAGCATTTGATAGGCACATCATCTAAAGCAAGATTAGTTCCAGGTTCTAAAAAAACTCCTTCAGGAATTGGGCCTACTGATGCCCAAGCAGCCAAACGATCTTTCATTCTCAACAATTCCATGGAATCTGGGGAAGTATGAGAAAAATTCCACTCTCCACTATGTTCTTCAGCCCAATGCCAACGAGTATTACCAATTAGCAAACAAAGTCTCCCACTGCTCACGTTTAGATTCCTTCCCCCATTACTCCTGGAAGATGAATACCACACTCTTCTTTAAGCCCACCAAAGCGTGTTCCCCGACCTTTGGTTTCACCTGAGTCAGCAGAACTTGAATGCCAATCGCCTACGGTTGAATATCCCTTCTCAAAGAGCGGATGTTGAGGGAGATCATTTTCCTGCATGTAATAAAAAACATCTTTCGGTGTCCACTCCAGAAGCGGTCTTAAAGAAAACCTTCCTCTAATTAAATCCAATACATTCATTGTTCCACGATGTTGTGTTTGCCCCCCTCTAACACCACTAGCCCAACACAAAGCCTTGTTGTCATCAAAGGCCTTTTCTAAAGGCTGAACTTTCCTGATTAAGTGGTATCTCTCAATATCGTCAACACATCCTGTCTCCCATAAGCAACCATACAAAGCTTCCATCCGTGCAGGAGACATTGGACTTTGAACAGGCCTAATATCCAATCCGAATTGTTGAGTTAATTCTTCAGCATAACGATAAGTTTCAGAGGGCAAATAACCCGTATCAACCCAAATGACTGGTACATCTAACCCTCCCTGAAGCAAAAAAAGCATGTGAAGCAATACAGAAGACTGGATTCCAAAACTCGTTGTTAAAACAAACCCAGAGCCAAATTTATCTAGAGCCCAAGCCAGCCGCTCCTTGGCCGGCATCCCTGTCAATAAAGCTCTAACCTCTTCAATAGAAGCATCCAAATACAGGGTCAAGTCCTGATTAGTTATGAGACCTAAGCCTTCAGAAGGTTTTGGAGACAAATCTTTCATTTAACAATCATCAAATTCGAATTTATTAAAGGGGATTGGAGAAGCAAGCTTAACGAGTCATTAGGGAAAAATCGCGAACTCAATCGAATTCAAAATAAGGAAATGGTTTAGATCTCAAGGTTGCCTAAACTTCTCTTTGGTTGCACAAACCTCAGCTTCTGGCTTCTGATGAAAGTCTTATTAGGCAAAGCAAAAGATGAATGAGCTAATGGCTGTACTTCAAAACCCTGAGGCAGTTATCACACTAGCCATTTTAGTTCTAGCAATAGTGCTATTCATAAGTGGTGCCTTGGCACCTGAACTTACTGGACTACTTAGTGTCGGATTATTAATAGGTAGTGGAATTCTCACTCCTCAAAAAGCACTTGCAGGATTTGGGAGCCCAGCTCTCATTACCCTCATGGGATTATTTGCAGTGTCAGCGGCATTGTTTAAAAGCGGAGCTTTAGATCGCCTTAGAGAGTTAATTGCCTCAGAGCGCATACGCACACCACGTCGATTAATTGCTCTTTTAGCACTAGTAGTGGCTCCTATCTCTGGTGTGGTACCAAATACTCCGGTTGTTGCATCTTTACTGCCAGTCATTGAAGCATGGTGCCATCGTCGGCGTCTTTCACCTTCAAGAGTTTTACTACCTTTATCTTTCGCTACTGTTCTTGGAGGAACGCTAACGCTTCTAGGAAGTTCCGTAAATCTTTTAGTGAGTGATATCAGTGAACAACTTGGCTATGGCT
The DNA here is from genome assembly GCF_034092415.1 of Prochlorococcus sp. MIT 1341. Classification (NCBI taxonomy): domain Bacteria; kingdom Bacillati; phylum Cyanobacteriota; class Cyanophyceae; order Synechococcales; family Prochlorococcaceae; genus Prochlorococcus; species Prochlorococcus sp. MIT 1341. The sequence continues at coordinate 1,009,541 of NZ_CP139304.1, forward strand.
CACTAAAATTATTTAGCTTTACCTCTATTGGCATCCCAATATGGCTAATAGGAACTTGCTATCTTTTGCTTGCGCCTGAATCATTGTTGCCTGATCGTGGCCGAAATATTAATGAACTAGGTGTTAACAAAGAACAAACTGGTTACTTCACAGAAGTAACAATTCCATCAGACTCTAATCTCGTAGGTCAATCACTTCATAACAGTCGCCTACAAAGAAGATTTGATGTTGATGTACTTGAACTTCAAAGAGGCAAAGAACGTTTCTTACCACCTCTAGCTGACCGCAAACTAGAACCAGGCGACAGATTGCTTCTTAGAGTTACTAGATCAGACTTGTTACGTTTACAACAGGAACATACTGTTCAATTAGCTACTAAAAGCTCAAAGGATGTTTCACCAAAAAAAACATCCGGAGACTCAGATGAATGTCAAAAAACTGTTGAAGTCCTTCTACCAGCAGGATCAACCTTAGCTGGAGCAAACCTTCGAGAATTACGCTTTAGGCAACGACATAATTCAACAGTTCTTGCCTTGAGAAGAGGACAACAAACCGTCCAAGAAAGAATTGGGCAGGCAGTTTTAAGAGAAGGTGATGTGCTACTACTTCAAGCCCCACTAGATGCAATCAGAGGTCTACAAGCCAATAATGATCTTCTGGTCCTAGATCAACTAGAAAATGACCTTCCAACTGTCCCTAAAAAACCTATCGCCATTGGGATTGCATTGGCAATGCTTATTTTGCCTTCAGTGACCTCTATTCCTCTTGTGGCAAGTGTTCTTTTGGCTGCTGTTGCAATGGTTGTTGGAGGATGTATTCGACCAAGAGAATTGCAAAAGTCAATTCGTCTAGATGTAATTTTACTTCTGGGATCGCTCTCAAGCTTCAGTGTTGCTATGCAGACTACAGGTTTAGCAAATGCTTTAGCTCAAGGAATGGAATATTGGCTGAAAGGATGGCCAAATTATGCAGCTTTGCTAATCATCTTCCTCTCAACAACAATTCTCACTCAAGTGATTAGTAATGCTGCATCCGTTGCCCTTTTTGTCCCTGTAGCAATACAACTTGCTCCAGGGATGAATCTCCCCCCTAGTGCTTTATTAGTAACAGTACTGTTTGGGGCAAGCCAATCTTTCCTCACACCTATGGGTTACCAAACTAACCTTATGGTTTTTGGCCCAGGACGTTACAAATTCCTAGATGTAACTCGCTACGGGGCTGGTCTTACTGCACTAATGACAATCTTTGTGCCTGCTCTTGTTCTCTTGAAATACAACAACTTCTAAATACTCACAATTAGCAACCAAGTGAAATTATTCCCGAAAGCCGTATATCGAACTCAAGGTTGGTACCGACGACTAACGGTTCCTCAATTCACCGTGGTTACAGGCTTATTGGTGATTTTTGCAGGCACCCTAATTATATCCACCCCAATTTGTTCCAGCGCAAAAGTAGGTTTTTGGGAAGCCCTATTTACCTCAACCTCAGCGGTAACAGTAACAGGACTAACTGTGATTGATATCGGTGAAGATCTGACCACTTTCGGCCAAGTCATTCTCGCGGCAATGCTACTCATTGGTGGGCTTGGTTTAATGGCAATAACAACCTTTCTTCAAGGCTTTGTAGTAAGGGGAACTGAGCTCCGCTGCAGATTAGATCGAGGAAAAACACTTGATGAATTCGGAGTCGGCGGGGTAGGAAGAACTTTTCGTGGAATTGCTATTACAGCAACCGTTCTAATCCTCCTTGGAGCAACGGTCCTATATCTCTTTGGATTCAATGAAATCCCTAACTCAGGAGAAAGATTATGGGTTTCGATTTTTCACAGCATCTCTGCATATAACAATGCTGGTTTTGGACTCTGGTCAGAAAGCCTACAAAACTATCGAAGTAACTGGGTAGTCAATCTTGTCATTATGACTCTAGTTGTTCTAGGGGGTTTGGGATGGAGAGTTACAAGTGACCTATGGTCTAATCGTAAACAACTTCAAAGAAAGAATCTCAGCCTTCATACACGCTTAGTCCTCAGAACCTCATTTTTATTAACTCTAGTTGGAGCAATTGGACTGTTAATCACGGAATCTTTAAGTCAAGGAAATTTCTTTAGTCAAATTGATTGGCCAGAAAGGATAATTACTGCGATTTTCGAATCAATAAGTTCAAGAACAGCTGGTTTCACTACCGTGCCACTCTCTTTGGAAAATATTTCCGATTCTGGTCTCCTCTTACTTATGACGTTGATGTTTATTGGAGCAAGTCCAGGTGGTACCGGTGGAGGCATTAAAACAACAACCCTGGCCGCTCTAATGGCAGCAACACGTTCAACATTAAGAGGTCAAAAAGATGTTGTTATCAAGAACCGACAGATATCTGACAAAGTAGTTCTTAAAGCTGTAGGGATCACCTTGGGTTCCTTGCTGTTTGTTTTAGCAATGACATTGTTGCTAGGAATAGCAAACAACTTTGCAGAAGAGAATACATTTTCATTTCTAGAAATGCTTTTCACCTCTATTTCAGCTTTCGCAACGGTAGGTTTTGATGTAGGTGTAACCCATCACCTTGGGCATTTCGGACAACTAATTTTAATTTTAGGCATGTTTGTTGGAAGATTAGGTATTCTTTTACTGCTTAGCGCAATCTGGGAAGCTATTAACAAAGAGCGAATCCAACGCCAAAATCGAATTAGATACCCACGCGAGGATCTTTATGTTTGACCTTAAAAGCCATAGGAGAAACGAACATGGGTGAATGGTGGAGATGGTCACCTCAACGAGAGGCTAACGACCTAGGGTTTGCCGTAGTGGGAATCGGTCGCTTCGGCAGCGCAGTATGTAGAGAACTAATTAAAAATGGGGCAGATGTTCTTGCCGTTGACAACTCAGAAAGGGCTATAGACGAACTCCGTCAACTCGAGCCGTCAATCGAAGCAAGAGTGGTTGACTGTACCGATGAAGAATCAATGCGAGAAGCAGGGGTTCTTGAAATGGGAACTGTTGTAGTTGGGATAAGTGAGCCGATAGAGGCAAGCATTACCACAACTCTTCTCGCAAAAGATAGTGAAGGAAGTCGTGTTCAAGAGGTTATTGCTAGAGCTACAAGTGATCTTCACGAAAAAATGTTAAAACGTGTCGGAGCAGATCGTGTTGTGTTCCCTTCCAGAATGCAAGGAGAACGTCTTGGACTGGAATTAATACGCCCTAATTTGATTGAAAGATTAGAACTAGATGATCAAACTGGTATAGATGAAATCAAGGTTCCAGATATTTTTGTAGGACACTCCTTAAGAGATTTAAACCTGCGAAAAAATTACAGAGTTAATGTTCTTGCAGCTGGTCCAATAAAAGGGCTAAATGTCAATCCACCAGCGACATATGTACTCGAGTCAGACCATGTTCTTGTCATTATGGGTTTAGTAGGCGATCTCCAAAAACTTCCAAAGACCTAGACAATGATGGTACTTGGCCTAATGAGCGGCACAAGTGCTGATGGAGTCGACGCTGTGCTAGCTAAGTTCTATGGATCTCCTAAGAGACCTAGATGGAAATTAATAAACACCTCAAACACTAGATATCCCGAAGATCTAAGGAAGCAAATTATTCAGGTAGAACAAGGTCTACCAACTACCCATCAAGCATGGTCTGAACTTGCAGAGTTAATAACTGATGTTCATGCAAAAGCAGCTTTAACATGTGACCCGGAAGGGGACTCTAAAGTTATAGGTTGTCATGGACAAACTCTCTGGCACAAACCCCCTACAAAAAGTACTCGAGGTCAAAGCCTGCAAATAATTAAAGCTCCATTACTTGCCGAACTTCTTCAGAAAACAGTTGTATATGATTTTCGTGCTGCGGATATTGCTCTAGGAGGCCAAGGTGCACCATTGGTTCCTCTAGCTGATGAAGCACTAATTGGAAGAAGCAATGGCTGGTGTGGCTTGCTCAATGTTGGCGGTATTGCAAATATCACTCTTATCCCTCCACAAAAAGGCCCAGATACTGGCTCACCAGTCCTCGGGTGGGACTGTGGCCCAGGGAATAGTCTTATAGATCTAGCGGTTTACAGTTTCACCGAAGGAAAACTTTTATTCGATCATGATGGAGCAATAGCTCAATCTGGCATCCCAAACGAAGAAATAATCAAAGGCTGGATCAAAGAACCTTTTTTCCAACAAGCTCCACCAAAATCTACTGGGCGAGAAAAATATGGACTACGTGACCTAAAACGTCGCCTCAAAGAAACCTCAGACCTGTCCCAAAAGGATCAAATTGCTACTCTGACTGCTTTTACGGCAGCAGTTGTAGCTCAAGATATAGAAAAGCTTCCCTCTAGAAACCTAGTACGTCCAATAAATCTTCTTGTAGCGGGAGGTGGTCAGAAAAATATACAAATGATGCAAGAGCTAAAAAGACGATGTCTAGGGACAAGAGTATCGACAATCGAAGAAAAAGGTGTTCCTTCTCAGTCAAGAGAAGCTTTAGCTTTCGCTTTACTAGCCTGGTGGCATGTTCTCAAAGTTAAATCAAAAACCCCATCAATTACTGGGGCAAAACATCCAGCAGTATTAGGAATCAAAGTCGAGCCAAACCGAGCCTTTTGAGGAAATAAAAAGCAAAATTTTTTACGAGGGTCGATTAATCCGAATTCGCCTAGGAGCCCCTCTCAACCGTCTTGTTTTCTGAGCCTCCAATGCTGAGCGAAAGCCCTCAGTACTGGAAATTGTTTCGTGCTGATCGTTAAGGTCAACCCCTTTCTCATAAAGCATTACGCCTTTTTGTATAAGCACCTTTGCCATATTGCTTACCGTCCGCGACTCTTGCTCAGCTAAAGAAGTCAAGCGAGCACATAGATCTTCAGGAAGGACAACCTGAATTCTGGGGGACTTTGGTCTTCCGCTAGCTGAAGTTTGGCGAGTTGCCATTACCCAAAAAAGGTAACCGTTAATATTTAGTGTACAGAGGTGTGCAAGGATAGTATCCGTAACTATGCTAATTCAAAAGAGATGTGACCTGTGAAGGTCAAAATCCAAGTCCCCTAGCACCTTCGGAAATGGGGGCCGAAACAAACGCAAAAAAACCATGAAAGAGCCACTTCTTCCATCCTCATTTAAATCAAAAACAAACAACACCATTGAACGCAAAATGAACGCTCCTAATCGCCGAAGAAAATTCCGGAGATCCTCTGAGAAAAGCGATGTCCTGGTATCGGCAGTTCTAAGCACCTATTTACTAACGCATCTTCACCATGTTCTTCAAAGAGCAGAGTTTGGAGCAGAGAAAGAGGGGCGAAAATCACAAGCCAAAAACTTTGCACAATTACGCAAAGTTCTATGCATGGATGCAAGAAGCATGAAGGATGCATCAGCTCTAGGGCTAGAAGACTCAGAATTAGATCCACGAATAACTCCACAAAACAGGTCAGATGCTGCATAGATGAATATTGTTCTTTAAAGAATGTCTTGAAACCCCATGAGCACAAATGCTGCAGAACTATATAAAAGGATTCAAAAAGATCCAGAACATACCCAAGTTCTTTTTCGACAAGCTCTCCAAGACCCCCAAGGCGCTATTGAAACGATTTGCGAATTAGGTAAAAGTATTGGATTACCCGTTACTCCTGACGAGGTAAAAAATCACCTTGCCAGTCTTGATGACGAAGACACAAAACAATGGCTTATTAAAGCTAGGGGAGGTCTTTAGGTACTTGAACTTCATTCTCTAAAAGCTTATTCGTAGGCACTATTTCCTTAAAGCCACGCCGGTCATAACCTCCACCACCCGCCAAGCTCCAAAAAAAGACATAGCTAGGGATGGCGAGACCTGCAGCAAGAACCAGAGCAGCAATTTGTTCTAGTTTGACCATGGTCTCATTCGAAGAAGATAAAATTGAGTCATACCTACTTAAAAGCGGGTATATAACCTAAAGATTCCCACTCATCGTGTTGCGACTTGAGCGAATCTCCAAGCTGTACCCCAATAGCGAAGTCCTTAAAGACATCAATTGGGAGATTAAGTCAGGAGATCGTATAGGACTTGTTGGAGTTAATGGAGCAGGCAAGTCAACACAACTAAAAATTATCGCAGGCATTGAAGAAGCAACCACTGGGCAGGTTGTTCGTCAAGGCAATCCTCGTATTGCTTTTCTAAAACAAGAATTTGACGTAGATCCAGAACATACCGTCAGAGAAGAGCTCTTTCAAGCCTTCGCTGATGCAGCAAAAATCCTCCTAGAGCAACAATCTGTAGAACTGGCCATGTCTTCAGACATGGCGAAAACTGATCCTGATCATCTAAATAATCTCATCAAAAAATTAGGCGTTCTTCATACTCAATTCGAGGCTCTCCAAGGCTACGAAATCGAAGCACAAATTGAAAAGATTTTACCAACAATTGGATTCGAGTCTAAAGATGCAAATGAACTCGTAGGCAAGTTTTCTGGTGGATGGCAAATGCGTATCGCATTAGGAAAAATTCTTCTGCAAGAGCCAGATCTTCTTCTACTGGATGAACCTACAAATCATCTTGATATTGAAACTATTCAATGGCTAGAAGATTATTTAGTAAAGCAAACTGCCGCAATAGTAGTCATAAGTCATGATCGAGCTTTTTTAGATAAAATCTGTACCCAGATAGTCTCTACTGAGAGCGGGGTATCCCATACTTATCTTGGTAATTACACCGCTCATCTTGCACAGAAAGAAATAGACAAAGCTGCAAACTTGTCGACCTTTGAAAGACAACAAAAAGAACTCGCTACTCAACAAGCATATATTGACAGATTTCGGGCTAGTGCCACAAGAAGCACACAAGCAAAAAGCCGAGAAAAGCTTCTAGAGAAAGTCGAGCTGATTGAAGCTCCTATTGGGGAGATTAGTAGCCCTAAATTTAGCTTCCCCGCCGCCCCACGATCTGGAAGACAAGTTGTTTTGGTAAATGATCTAAGTCATACCTTTGGAGAAAAAATACTCTTCCTTGGGGCAAACTTAGAAGTCGAACCTGGAGACAAAATTGCCTTTATTGGACCAAATGGATCTGGAAAATCAACACTTTTTAGACTGATCCTAGGAATTGAAGAACCTGATGATGGTAAAGCTGAAATCGGAAAGCATAATATTTTCCCTGGATATTTTGAGCAAAATCAGGCAGAAGCGCTCGACCTAGAGAAAACCGTTATCAACACAATGTTTGAGGTTGTTCCTAACTGGACCCAAACAGAAGTCAGATCTCTTTTAGGAAGTTTTTGCCTAAGCAAAGAAGCGGTTTTTAAAGAAGTCGGTCTACTGAGTGGTGGCGAAAAAGCACGACTAGCACTAGCTTTAATGCTAATCAAACCTTGCAATCTACTAATCCTTGATGAACCCACAAACCACTTAGATATCCCAGCCAAAGAAATGCTTGAGGATGCTCTTCGAGAATATGAAGGTTCTGCTTTGCTGATTTCTCATGATCGATACTTCATTTCAAGAGTAGCCAACCGAATTGTTGAACTCAAAGACGGTGAACTTGTTCTATATAAAGGAAATTACACATACTACAAAGAAAAAAAAGAAGAAGAAAAGAAAGCCTCTTTAGATGCAATGGTACTTGCCAAGAAAGAAGCAAAACGCCTCTTGAACCGAGACCGTCAAAGAAAACGTAAAGCAATCAAGAAAACCACTGGTAAATAAAAGGATCTTTTGATCTGTCGCAAGAAAACTTCATATACCTTTAGGCAGGAAGACTTATTTTTCTTTACCTTGGCAAAACGTGAGCATATGCTGATAGAACTGCACTTGCTCAAACATGCGTATGAAGCCGCAAAAAAACACAAATTTGTTTAACCAAAGCGAATCGTCTAATAAAACAGATGCTATTGATAGTTATTTCGAATGCATAACAACTTGCTCGATCGACGATAACGAGTGCATAACTCGATGTGTAGAGGTGCTAAAGACTCATAAATAAGCAATCAAGAATCAACACATAATTACAGTTCTAAACTGATAAACAAAAGGAGTACATTATAAGAGCCATTAACTTAATGAAGTAATTCACATTTAATAGCTCTTATAGAAATGATCCATTTCCTATATTTAAAATCTATTTTTTTATTGGGTTAGATAAGTCAAAAACGCTCAGAAACCTCTCATAGAAGACATTTCAACAGGAGTAACTAATAATTCAAAGCGCCTACTCCCTCTCCTAATCCCAAAACTAAGCAGAGTTCCTACCCCAAAATTATTAATTGCACTAACTACATCAGCCGGTCCCTCAATTCGCTCTCTTCCTATAGAGACAATGATATCGCCAACTTTTAATCCACCCTTTTCCGCAGGGCCTCTTGGAACAACATAAGTTATCTCCGCTCCAGGTAAAAACCCCGCTCCAGGCTGTTTAGAAGACACAGGTGCAAGACCTATCCCCACCATTGGATGACTAGCCCTTCCCTTCTCAACAAGCTGCTTAGCAATGGTCCTTGCCCTATTGATTGGTATAGCAAAACCAAGTCCTGCCCCTGGGCCGGACCTGACCAGAGTATTGATACCTATAACCTCCCCTTCTGCATTAAGCAAGGGGCCGCCAGAGTTTCCAGGGTTTATTGCAGCATCAGTCTGGATTAAATCAAGGCGCTTTCCAGATATACCTAACTGCGACACATTCCTATTCAAATTGCTAATAATCCCAAGAGTGACTGTGTTTTCCAACCCAAAAGGATTACCAACAGCTATTGCCCAATCCCCAACCAAAAGTTTATCCGAGTCGCCCAGAGAGGCTATGGGCCATGGCCCAGACCCATCAAGACGAACAACAGCTAGGTCCGTAAGGGAATCCAAGCCAACCACCCTTCCTGAAACACGTCGACCATCCGAAAGGCCAACGATCAATTGATCCGTTTTCTCAACTACATGAGCATTTGTTAAAACAAGGCCTTCCTTAGCAAAAATAACCCCGCTTCCTTGACTGCTCTCAACTCTTCTACGTGGCGTGGGGGTAATTTGTAAACCGAAAAAACGGCGAAAATAAGGATCAAATACAAGTCCTGGCGGCAAACCAGAAGTGCCTCTTGTACTAATGGTACGTTGCGTCTCCAGAGTGACGACGGCAGGTCCTGTTCGCGCAACTGCTTCTGACACGAACGATTTTCTTGAAAGAAGACCTTTTATCAAAGGCGTCGCTTCCAGATTGCGAGAAGGCACGCATTCGATAAAAGGAAGACAAAGTAAAGCTCCCGAAACGACAAGACCTCTTCGCAAAGAAAGCAAAGCTTGTTTTAAATGAAAGATTGACCTATCGCTGGCTTGCATAAACTTTGAAGGGGTTAGCAGGCATAGCAAAATCAACAAAAAAAGCCTTGCAACCTATTTTAGGAATGATCGGACAGGTTTAATAGCAAAAAATCAGAAAAGCCGAGTGAAATGACTGAAGAATGAGAATTGAAATCTCAAGATCAGCTTAAGCGGTCTAACATCAATTAATTGTTGTGACAAATCTCTCAGTGACAAAAAGCACTCCTTTCACAAGCTGATTCCGATCAACAGGTTTAAGAAACCCTTATTACAGCTTTCATCCCATAGACAGGTAAAGCATCTTGAACTCACTCTTTTTCTTCCTCTATGCCAGCGTCTTCCTAATCGTTTTATGGCAAGCATTCAATGTGATTAGGAAAGGACATTCCGCCGCACAACAGATCAATAATCAAAGATTTGGCGGTACCAGAAAAAATTTGAATCAAGACAGAACAGGCAAATTAACTGTTCACCCAGAAATTCTGGACAAGAAAGGACGTATTACTGATGAGGAGCTTCTCACGGTACGTTTCTCAAGCGATAATGAGCAACCACCTTCTACTTCGTCCGAAGAAACCTCGGCTGAATAAATTAGGAGGTGAAAGGAAAGTGTCTCCTAAGACACGCTAATAGGAACTGAAGGGGGAAACCTGGTGGAACAAAGAACGCGAATCGTTGCTGCAGTGCTCAAATCATTGAAATTGCCACCGCGTTTTCGACTGCGTCTTTTAAAAGAAGACCCAGTCAGACTCGAACTAAGTCTTACACCCGCATACGGCAAGAAGCCTGTGCAGGTGGGACTTGTTGAATCCTTAGATCTAGTTGCGAGACGTGACCGAGAGGGAAGAATTCCTAGAGACCTTCAAGGCACATGGGATTGGACAGTAAGGCATGGTGATGTCAGCACAGGAGGATGGAATCCACTATTAAAGGAAGCCCTGCAAACTATGTTTGAGACTGGGCTCCCTGCGATCATCTATGAAGAACTAACCGGAGAGACCTACCACCCCGTTGATGGAACAAAGCACGTGCGCTAATGCTTTCACAAAAGACTCAAAAAATTATTTCAATGCTGAGCACCTGAAAAATCTCATAAATTGACTGCAATCCATTTAGGATTGCCTCATCAATCAATTCCCTTGGTGAAATTCAGAGGTTATTCTTCATGTCAGAGCAAACAGATCAAAGATTTGGCTTCGTTAATTTCGCAGAAACCTGGAATGGTCGTCTAGCGATGCTGGGAATATTGATTGGTCTGGCGACAGAAATACTTACTGGACAAGGAATTTTAGGCCAAATCGGCTTAGGCTAATGAAGTAGAGAGCCAATCTGCATGTCAAAATTTCACAAGACTTTTGAATTAAACCTCAAAGGATTAATTTCAAAGAAGGCAATAATTAATAATTGAGGGATCTGTCACTACCTTGGCTCCTCTTTTCGCCAATAACAAGCGTGATGCAGCAAGAATGCTGAGCTTTGCTATTTCTGTCTTAACCATCACAGCACACCAAATCCAAAACTCCATTGGGTTATTTTGTACTTTATTAATAGGTTTATTATGCCTTTATTGGATAGTGGCTTATAGAAACCTTGATAAATGAATCGATACCGCGGTTTTCAATCCGTGAATTAAATGCTTCTATTGGCAACCTTCTTGAGAGAGGGTTTGCCCCTAGATTCCTCTTAGATGCAACTGTTTCAAAACCACAAATAAAAAAAGGTCATCTTTGGTTAACTCTTACCGATGGAGAAGCAAGTATTGGCTCTGTCGTTTGGTCATCCCGTCTTAATCAACTCAATTACAAACCTAATGATGGGGATGGAGTAACAGTCATAGGAAAACTTAATTTTTGGACAACAAGAGCCACATTAAACGTACAGATCCTTGATATTCGGCCAAATCTATCAACTGTTCTACGTCAATTCGAGATCGTTAGAGACCTTCTTCTTCGAGATGGTGTAATAAATGAAGCTACGAAAAAATCTCTACCTAAGTATCCAAGAGCAATAGCGATTCTTACGAGCGCACCAAGCTCTGCACTTGCAGACATGATCAAAACTGCTTCTGATCGATGGCCTATTAGTAAATTATTTATTATTCCAATACCAGTGCAAGGGAACGTTTCTCTAAAAATCCAGCAAACTCTCTCTCTTTTAATAAATCAATTTCAAAGGCTTGAGATTGATGCCCTCGTCATTGCAAGAGGAGGAGGAAGTAGAGAAGATCTAATCGTATTTGACGACGAAAATCTTTGTAGAGCTATTGCTAAACTCCCTATCCCAATCATCACTGGCATAGGGCATGAAGATGATATTACCGTTGCAGATTTGGTAGCAGATTTGAGGGCCTCAACTCCAACTGCAGCAATAGTTTCATTACTTCCAAATAGAGAAAATGCCAAAAGAGAACTCAAACATATTAAACAAAATATAAATGAAAATTTAAATTGGATAATCAAAAAGGAACACCGCACATTGCAAGAACTAAATGAAAGCCTTAATACTTACTCCCCGCAAAATATTTTTCAGCAAAGGCGTATTCATTTAAAGGAAAAAGCAAAGCTACTAGAAGCACACTCCCCAGAAAAATGGCTAAGCAGAGGGTTCTGTATTGTCCAAAATCACCTAGGCAAAAGTATACTTACTATTACAGATATTTCAATTCCAGAAAAACTAACCATTAAGGTCAGCGATGGTCAGATCATTGCTTCAACGGAATCAGTTGCTAAAAAGAAGAAACTCTAAATGTCAAAGCAACCTTTGAATTCAAACAAAAACAAAACTGCCCGGATTCCAAAAGGCAAAGATTCCAATTCAAAAGTGCCTACAAAGACAAGGGAAGATGCATTATCGAGACTCAAAAAAACAATAGAGTCACTTCCTTATGAGGAATCACTAACAAAGTTAGAGGTCATTCTGGATGAACTTAAGAATGACAATATGCCAATTGAGGAAGTGCAGAAATCTTACCTAGAAGCCAAGGTTTACCTTGAACATTGCGAGACTCTATTAACTAAGTTAGAGCAATCAGTTTGTCAACTAGATTTAGAAGGTGGTGGCGAAGAAATCTAGCTTGAAAGAACAAGAAAAGTGATTATTACTCGCTCTCAACATCTTCTGCCGTTATATCAATAGTTGCAGAACTTGCAGGGATAGAGCTCGATCCTGAAGAATTAGCATCATTGACATCTGCGTCTCGAAAACTAGACGACCCACAAATGGGGCACTGCACCGACTTGCTAAATATTCGATTTCCACACCCTTGGCATGTAACGATATTGGATTGAAGAATTTTCCAACCAACCCAGCCAATTCCGCCAAGTAAAACAGGTATTGCCAAACTCAATACCATTAGTCCACCGACCAAATCAAGCAAGACCCTCCCAGCAGCCGTCGGCAACAGCAATAGGAAGGCTAAAGCGATCCATAAAAATGCATTGGATCTTTGCATTTCAAAAATAATCCCGGATTTTGAAATAACTATTGGTAAACCTCATTTTAAATAATAAAAAATAGATTTTAAGATTACTATTAAAAAAGAGTAATTTAGCAATCTTAAGCGAGAAATCTAGGGAAAAATGATTTACTAATCTTATAGATTCTTCACTTCTAAACCAGTACTCCGTCTCCTTGACATGCTTGCGAGGACAATACTCCAACATTGTCCATAGTAAATAATTACACCAATCATCCAAACCCAAAGCGTTAAAACAAGAACACCACCAATGAAGCCATATGCCTGAAAACGGGACCCAAGAGAGAAAATACTTCGACTAACTGCTGAATTTAAAATAGTCAATAAAGTCCCAATCAATAAAGCTCCAGGGACTAGTGGCCTCAAAGGGACTCGCCGACTTGGCAAGAAAAGTTGCATTAACAATGCCATAAAGGAAAGGCCCAAAAGTGGGATAACAAACTGTCCAACCTCCAGAACAGGGAATCTAGATAAAAGGTCTGCAACCCAAGGTGAACTCCGAGTTAAATCATCTAAAACAACCCCTGGCAAATTACGTAGATTGGTACTTATTTGGTCCACAACTAGTAATAGACCTACAACGACGACGACTAAAAAGGCCTCTAAACGAGCTCGTAAGAATCTAAAAGCCTTAATCCTCAATGGATATGGTGAATCTGGGGCCGGCAAAAAGTCTTCCCATAAACGATCCGTTCCGCGCTGCAAAGTTAAATAAGCATTACCTGAAGTAATCACAAGAAAAACGGCACCCAACAGGCCTGCTCCAAAGCCCTGATTCACAAGCTTGACCAAAGTTGAATCCACCAAGCCCACAACTGAAGCCGGCAAAGCCTGCGCCGCAAAATTAATAATCTGCTGATCTAGACCACTTTGGCGACCTAAAAACCAAGAGGCGACTGAAAGCGAAATCAATAAAATAGGAAAGAATGACTGGAGGGTGTAATAGGCAAAAGCAGCACTGAGATCGACGCAGTCACATCTTGTCCATTTTTCATAAGCTCGCCATAAGCTTCCTATCAACCACCTAAGCTGCCTTTGCAATCGAAATACCACCTTACGCAAAAATATTTCTAAATAGAACAGTAGCTACAAGTAGATGTGATAACTAGTGCTCATAACTCAAGAAAAATTTTTATCAATAACTGCGCAACTATTAAAACTTTTTTCAAAAATGAACGCCCAATTCCTAAAACTGTTTAACCCATTAAAGCCTTCCCCCAAGGAAGAAGGCTTTGCAACTCTTTAGACGAGGAGGCCGTCAACAAAGGGAAGTCAACTGACGTCAAATTTTGTCCCGGAAGCAGCTGAGAAGGGTCGGAATCCAACCAAACTATCGGGCACATCAGCTCTGAAAGAATCAACCAAGCAGAAGCAATGTCCCAAATTTTTGGAGTAGCTTCTAAAGCTGCAATAGTCTGTCCAATCGCAACACTCACCATATTTAAACTGGAAACTCCTAAGAGTCGAATCTTCCCAGGGAAAGGATGATCAGCTCTCTGTTGCAGAACACGAATAGATCTACTGCACAATGAAACACACTCACTGTGTTTCGAAAAACGAGTTTCAACAGTAAGTGGTTCGCCATTCAACCAAACCCCCTTCCCCCGAATAGCGACAATTCTCTGCTTAAGAACAGGCAAATCCAAAAAAGCTGATTGAGGTTTCCCTTCTACAAAACGAGCAACCGATATTGCCCAGTGAGGTATACCTGCTGCGAAATTCGTAGTCCCATCCAAAGGATCAACCACCCAAAAGGCCTTAGAGATGGGGACAGATTTAGAGCCTTCCTCACTAAGCACCTCTTCGCCCTGAGCTATTCGCGCTAGGCCTTTAACTAGGGTCTCATCACTCCATTGGTCACATTCAGTAATTAATGTCCCGTCAGGTTTTAAGTCAGTAAGAACGTTGCCAAAATCTTTGCATTGCTGATGAGAAACTTCATCCAAGAGTTGATGAAGTTGAGAAACCTGGGAGGAGCTAAGTGAGTCAGTCAAAATTTTTTCACTCGTTTTTAAAGGCTACTCAAAACCGCCTCGCAAAGACCATTAATAATTGAAGGGAGTGGTTTGTCAGCTCTCTTCTTTCCATCTTTTTGGTTAGGCAAAGATAAATTATATTCTTCACAAGACATTGTCTGATCCAAACCAGTACGTCGTCTTAACTGAGCAAGACTAGTGTTATAGGAAGAAATTGCATCTGCATAATTAATTTCAGCCTGTCGTAAATCTCTCTGATTCTCAAGCACCTCTCTTTGGTTTGAAACACCAGAATTAAACCTTAATCTAGCCAAACGTAACACTTCTCTTTGCGCAATTATCTCATCTCTAGTGGATGAAACAGCATCTTTAGCAGCAATAAGGCTAAAGTAGCTCTCTTCAACTTGTTGTCTAATTTTATTCCTTTCTAATATAAAATTAATCTCTTTCTCCCTAGCACGTTGTTTATTTAAGCGATAAAGAGATTTTGCACTTCCGCCATCAAAGATCTTCCAAGTTGCTGTCAATCCGATTGTATTGGTCGATGTCCATGAATAATCTTTTTCACTAGGTTCAGAAACATTTAACTGGCCCTGTGTCCTTGAAGCATTATATGTATTTACCAAGCTCAGGACTGGCTGCGCGGCAGCCAATGCCTCATTAGCTTTGCTATTGTCGATGGATATCTCTAAAAGATATTTATCTAATTCCTCACGAAATGAATAAGCAGAAACAATACTTTCTTCAAGAGATGTTTGCCATATACCTATTGGTGTAAGGGGGGTAGAAGCAATAGGGATGACATTTTGTGGAAGATTTATCAATTCAGCAAGAGATCTTCGAGCAATCTCCTGATCTCGTAAAGCATTTTTTAATAACCTATTATCTCTTGCGAGCTGTGTTTTTGCCTCAAGAGTCTCAAATTTACTAGCCAAACCTGCATCAAAACGTGCATTAGCATCCTTCTGGCTTAACAAAGAAGCTTTTAAAGATTTCTTTCCAACAAGAACACCTTGATCTGCACGTTGAAGCTCAAAGAACTTAATTGAAGCTTGCAAACGTACATCTCGTAAAGAAATCAGATAAGTCTCTCTAGACCTCTCAAAACTATCTCTTGCAGAAGCAATTTGAGGAACCCGCGCAGGGTCAACAATATTCCATTTTACCTTGGCTGTGAAATCAGTTTTCCATTGACTGCTTCTTGTATTCGGGGAAGTTGAATAATCAGGATTTCTGTATGAATCAGCCATTAGATATTGCGGTAAACCGTTAGCAGTCAAATCAACACTTGGGTACCAAGAAGCAATTGCAGATCGAAGTTTGGAACGCTCTTGTTCAATTTGAATTGATGCTGCTTTAAGAGAAGGATTATTTAATTCCACTAATTTCTCTACTTCTACAAGTGTTAATGGACGAAACTCCTTAACCTTCAGCTCATTTGGGTCTTCTGGCAGAAAAAGTGAACTAGATCTACTAACAGACTTTTGTTTAACCATCAAAAAATCTAAATGCAACATCCTTGTCGCATTCTGACTTAGACCATTACTAGCCAAAGATGAGTATGCAGAAGTAACAGAAACTACTTCTGACAAAGCCTGATCAAGGATCTTCGCTCTAACAGAATTGAATCCTGTAGTTAGAACGCCTGCAAGCAAAAAATTTCTTGCGTGTATCCAGCGCACAGTAAACGTAAAACTTTTAGAAGCTTAGGAAGTGAGGTGTCATTCTTCTATTAAAGCAGCCACGATGTCAGCCGCTCCATTCACAATCCGAATAGGGACTCTTAAGGAAGTCCTAAGGTTATCCAAAGTCATATCATCCAAAAAGATAGCTTCGTCTTGACGCAAGGTAATTGAGGGCAATAAAAGTTGATCTCCTAAATCCTGTTCTCCCAAGCCTTCCAAAAGATCCGCACCTGTTAATAAACCAGTTACAACTTGTTTCTGCCCCCAATATGAACTTGGCAACCCATGCAAATTAAGCTGCAAGCCTGATATCTCATTCAGCCTAGAACACACAGGAGCAAGTGCTTCAAGAACAAGACTCCCAACTACCCAACTACATTTCTTAGGTTTTTCTAATGACTTAGGAAGATTGGCTGTGACCTGTTCAAGGTCTTCCAAAAAAGACCTTATGCTTCCAACTCCATTCTCTTGTTGAGGGTAATCCTCATAACTAGCTCGTGGCGGAAGGTCCTCACCTGCAATCAGATACCACTCGTCAGAAAGCCAAGCAAAACGTGTTCCAAGTTGAGAATTGAACACACTCTGAAGTTTCTCAACCTGTTTTATAACCTTTAAGGCACAACAACGATCTACAGGGGTCAACTCATCACCACTAGGTCGAAAACGCGTTAACCCAACAGGAACTACAGCCGCTGAAAGTACTGCTGGCCAATCACCTATGGCAAACATCGCCAAGTCTGACAATGTTTTCTCTAAGGCCTCTCCATCATTCAAGCCTGGGCAAACAACAATCTGTGCATGAATTTGAAGATTACGCTTATCAAACCAAGACAATTGCTCCATAAAAAGGCCTGCCCGGGGGTTTTTGAGAAGCCTTGCCCTTAAGAGAGAGTCTGTGGCATGTACAGAAACATAAAGAGGGGAAAGACGCTGGTCTTCAATTCGCTGCCAATCTGAATCCAAAAGATTTGTAAGTGTCAAATAAGACCCGTATAGAAAGCTCAAGCGATAATCATCATCCTTGAGGTATAAAGTCTCACGTTTCCCTGGCGGTTGTTGATCAATAAAACAAAAGGGACATTGATTATTACACTGTCTCAATCCATCAAATAATGACTCAGTAAAAGCAATCCCAAGAGATTCATCTAAGTCTTTCTCTATCTCAATTTCATGAAATTCACCTGCTAAAGATATTACCTCAACATGCAATTCTTCATTAACAATTAAAAATTGATAGTCAATTAAATCTCGCGGACGAATTCCATTGATACTTATAAGTTTATCTCCAACTTCAAAACCTATTTCCTCTCCAATAGAATCCTTCTCCACAAATTGAATTTCAGCAGGAGTTGGCTGCCTTAATTGTGACTCATTGGCATTGCGGTCTGTCCCAATGCCTATAAATGACTCATCCCACACTTTTGAAAAGAGATTGTTCTGAATTTGATTAAAAACTCGCCCAGGAAGCAAGTAATGCTATCCCAAAAAACATTCTATAACCTACAAAAATCCAAGTGCTATGACTTTGGAGATACTTCAACAGCCATCTAATTGAAAGCCATGAAATAAAAGCAGCACTACCCATGCCAACTAGCAAAGGTAGAAGCTCTGAAACACTAGAGCCTTGCAAAACATCCTTAACTTCAACAAGACCAGCCATTGTTATCGCTGGGATTCCTAGTAAAAAAGAGAATCTTGCCGCATCCCTACGTTCCCACCCATTAAGCAATGCTGTTGACAAAGTAACTCCGGAACGAGAAACACCTGGAATTAAAGCCATTATTTGACTAAAGCCAACGATCAAGCCATCAACCGCCTTTACCTCCTTCAAGCTTTTGTGCCTATGGCCTTTTCGTTCAGCAAAAGCCAAAAACAGTGCCATTAAAATGGAAACCAGACCAATTGAAGGGGTACTTCTAAAGAATGAATCTTCATAGCCCTTCCAAAAAAATTTGATTAAACCTCCGCAAAACAATATTGGAATAGTTCCCCAAAATATAGAAATTCCCAACCTGGCATCTGGATGATTCCATTGCCCATTCAAAAGTCCCATCAAAATGCCTTTCAAGACTTTGTTTAAATCCCTTCTGAAGTAGGCAAAAACCGCGAAGATACTTCCCAATTGGAGAACAGCCGTAACTGTGACTCCAGGATCAGGCCATCCAAGAGCAACTGGAACAACTTTCAAGTGAGCTGTGCTACTGATTGGCAAAAACTCTGTAATGCCCTGAATAACCCCAAGTAACAAATACCTCCAAGAGAGCTCGAGAAGTCCAGGGGAAGTCGATATGTCAGTCATAGCAAGGTTAGTTTAATCTTAAAAGGATTCGTTCAGTTGCTAATTGATACCTAGATTCCATGAAAAGAAGCTGAGTAATATAAGGTTCATTGGGTTTTATCTATCTCGAGGAACTGTTTTGTCTAGTAGTTCAAGCAAAACAAGCTTCCTAAATCAGAAAAATCTCTTCATAAGACAACCTCTGAATACCATCCAAGCTAGACCCTCGCCAGAAGTACCAAAGACAATTTTGTCTAACCCCGGCACTTTAAAGTTCTGGACAAGTGCAATGGTTGTGTTGCCAGTACTTATTCAAGCTCCTTGGGTTCGATTTAGTCCCATCTCGGCATGCCTTTTTAGTTTTGTAATTCTGGGTCTTGGGGTTGGGCTTATACAAAGAGATAAAGAGAGATGGACCAATGCAGGATCTCTAATAATTGGGGTGAGCGGAAGTTGGTTGGGAGGATGCCTTTTCTGGGGGTGGTTTAGAGCATATCCCTTATGGCATCTACCGATAGAAGCGATTGCTCTACCAATAGCCTTATGGGGGTTAACCTCTCACTGGAAATTGGGCTCAAGCTTTTATATTTCATGCCTAGTAGGCACAGCCTTTACAGACATTTCAATAGTTCTCACTGGGGTCATGGATAAATGGCCAGCAGTTGTCAACGCAAATCTCTCCGAAGCGTCTCTTTTGCTTAGTGAGACTGCTGATCAACTCCTTCTCCCTAAACCACTTTGCTCATTAGCTCTTATTGGAATAGTGATACTGGCCTTATCAAATGCTATGGAACGTCAGGCAAAAGTAAGCTCACAAAACCAAGACACCTGGTTAGTGGCTAGTGCAGCATTAAAAACAACTCTCTGGATAGATGGCCTTTTTCTCCTTACCGCTTTAATACAACCTGGACTAAGTGGATTGATCTGACACGACTAAAGATTAGAAACTTAAAAAATCTTGTTAAGCATTAGTATGAGCATTGTTAGCCTAATGAATTGAGCAGTTTGAAATAACTTCAAAAGCCTTCTAAAAATAAGAAGGTAATCATGGCTCCATTAATTGAAACTGGGTTTTTTACAAGTTGCGAATGCTTTCAGCACAACCCAATTCAATACCTTGCGAACATTGGGATGTGGTGGTGGTAGGTGCTGGTGCAGCAGGCCTAATGACATGCCTAGAACTACCAAGGAACTTAAAAGTTCTCTTACTTAATCGGAACACTAGTAGCCGTTCTTCAAGCAGATGGGCCCAAGGAGGGATCTCTGCCGTAACACGACCTGAAGACAGCATCGAAAGCCATGCTGAAGACACTCTCAAGGCAGGCAGAGGACTCTGCGATATTGATGCAGTCAATCTTCTAGTCAAAGAAGCTCCTAACTGTGTCAAAAGGCTGCAAAAGCTTGGGATGGTCTTTGACCATGATCAACAAGGTCTTTCAACAACTCTTGAGGCTGCACATAGCTTCAAGAGAGTTCTACATGTAAAAGACAGAACTGGTAGGGCCCTAATTGACGTTTTAAGAGATCGTGTTGAAGAGCGTGCGAACCTTTTTCATAAGAGAGGAGTGCGAGTGACCCAATTATGGGTCGAAAACAATCGATGCTGCGG
Source organism: Prochlorococcus sp. MIT 1341 (assembly GCF_034092415.1). Taxonomy (NCBI): domain Bacteria; kingdom Bacillati; phylum Cyanobacteriota; class Cyanophyceae; order Synechococcales; family Prochlorococcaceae; genus Prochlorococcus; species Prochlorococcus sp. MIT 1341. Next base: position 1,029,826 of record NZ_CP139304.1, read on the forward strand.
TGTTCAAGTCTTAGAGGGAGAAATGCTTCATTGGATAGCAGCCAGAGCAGTTGTACTCGCCACCGGTGGTGGTGGGCATTTATTTGCCAATACAACTAATCCTGCTCAAGCTTGTGGAGAGGGGTTAGTTCTCGCCTGGGAAGCAAATGCATCTATTGAAGATCTTGAGTTTATACAATTTCATCCAACAGCTCTCAAGCTCGAGGGAGCTCCTTGCTTCTTGATTACAGAAGCCCTTCGCGGAGAAGGTGCTGTTTTGGTTGATAGTTATGGGAAAAGTCCTGTAGCAGATCTAGAACAACATGATTTAGCCCCAAGAGATCAAGTTAGTCGAGCATTATTCAACTCTATGCAGGAGCAAAATATTGATTATGTCGAATTAAACCTAAGAAATATTCCTCCTAAAATCATTGCAAATAGATTCCCAACGATCCTAAGTCGTTGTAGAGAGTTTGGCATTGACCCTCTCAAAAAACCCATTCCTGTTGCACCTGCAGCTCATTACTGGATGGGTGGGGTAGCAACAAATTTAAATGCTGAAACATCACTTCCAGGACTTTATGCAGTAGGCGAGGTTGCATGCACTGGCCTACATGGTGCTAATCGATTGGCCAGCAACTCATTAATGGAATGCCTAGTTTTCGCTAGACAACTTTCCTCAATCGAATTACCTCCTTTTAGAAAAACCTTGTCCCAAAAACCTATAACCAAAAATATAAATCCTAAGAAAGACTTATATTTCAATGCCAATACTGATTGGTTAATCAAATCAATCACAAACCTTCGAAGACTTTGCTGGGAGAAAGCAGGTGTAAGCCGAGAAGAAAAAAGCATGAAAAAGGCTCTAGATATAATTGAAACAGAAATAAATCAACTCAAAAACCAAGCAGCATTGGACTTTTTACGCGAGCAAGAGAAAGATGTCCATACAATACTTGATGAGAATTCACGCAGGAATCTAAATCTTCTTTTAGATCTTAGAAATAGGCAAAAAGCCAGTTTTTTATTGCTAAAAGCAAGTTTATTCAGGAAAGAAAGCCGAGGGGGTCATTTTCGAACCGACTCTCCTAAGGCACTTCCACAATGGCAATGCCATAGCTCTCAAAAGAAAGGTAAAATTATCACCACAAGACCTTTAAGAGATTAAAAATATAATTTATTCCCTATAATTATAGCCAGTCAATTCAGATAACTGTTCTAATGATTTAACTCCAGAAGAAATTTGCCCATTAATTTCCCAACTAGGAAAGCCCTCTATTCCCTTTCTTACGCATAACTCATGCTGGTTATTTTTCCCGTCAGAAGCACATTCGACGATACGCAACTCAGCAGCAGCCTCCCGCCCAAACATCTCTTTCTGCTCATGGCAATGAGGGCACCAATATGCACTGTATTGAACTATACCCTGAGAAGTTAAATACCTCGCAAAGTCGATCTTTGCAGGAGTACTTTTTGTAGTAACAATAGGGGGCATCCCAGGCCCAGTTGTGATTTGATTTTCAGATTTTGGATCCACTGCGGAAGACCAAATTAGTCCTCCCAAAAGTACCGCTAGTGAAATTAAAACACCTCGAAATATCAATTTACCCATATCATCCCAACCTCCTCCAAATAAAGATAAAAATAATAAAGAGAAAGAAATTAATGAAGAAAGAACGCAAAAGAAACAAAAAGCTTCTATCTTGAAAAACATCAGCCATAATAAAACAAGGCTGAAAACAGACATTCCACAAGAAAGATAAAATAGCCCCCACCAGGTTCGACGTGATAAATCTAATTTCTTCTCTGAGATTACAGGTAATATGGGAGAAATTGACATTACTAGTATTGCAAAATAAGCAATTAATCCTGCAAATGACAAAGGGAGCTCTAAACCATTTGAATCCACAAGGGTTCCCCATGGACTATTTAAAACCTTTTCACATCCATCGAGGCCTCCAGGACAAGATAATGAACCAATCCATCCCCAACGATTCAAAGTAATAGAGCCTGTGTCTATTACTCCAACTGTTGAGAGGATCGCCATTGTGATCCTTGCCCATTTAGACCCTTGATCTTGACGGCGGCGGCTAATAAGACGAGATGAACCCATTTTCGGCAGAAACCTTTCCGCAATTGTGGCAGTCCTTCAATGATATATGCACCTCACTATTGTGATTAACAGAAACGAACTTTTGCGGAGGGGCTCCTTGCCACTCTTGATCTACTCCTCTAACAAGTTCAGCCGTACCCCCCTTCAATGACAAGGCACCCTCAGAAAAACCCTCAAAAACCTTCTGTAGCATTTGCTCATCTCGGTTGCGAAAAAAATCGAGTAGACACAGAACATATGCTTGGTCTCCTTAATAAAGCTGGCTATAGAGTTACTGAAGAGGACTCCGATGCATCCGTTGTAGTTGTAAACACATGCAGCTTTATCCAAGAGGCCAGAGAAGAATCTGTTAAGAAGCTAGTTGACTTAGCTGACCAAGGTAAAGAACTTATTATTGCTGGATGCCTAGCTCAACACTTTCGTGAAGACCTTTTAAGGTCTCTCCCTGAAGCCAAAGCGATAGTAGGTACAGGTGACTATCAACACATTGTAGAAGTACTTAAAAAAGTCGAGAACGGGGAAAAAGTTACTCAGGTAACTGAAAATCCTACTTTCGTAGGAGATGAAAATTTACCACGTTTACGAACAACCTCTAAATCAGTTGCCTACATCAAAATTGCCGAGGGGTGTGACTATAGATGTTCATTCTGTATTATCCCCAAGTTAAGAGGGAATAAACGAAGTCGACCCATTCAATCTATTGTTAATGAAGCAAAGGAACTCGCAAAAAATGGTGTCAAAGAACTAATTCTTATAAGCCAGATCTCAACAAACTATGGCATAGATCTTTATGGAAAACCAAAGCTAGCCGAATTACTTAGAGAGCTTGGTTCAGTGAACATACCGTGGATTAGAGTGCATTATGCATATCCGACAGGGCTCACAAAAAAAGTACTGGAAGCATATCACGAAGTTCCAAATGTTTTGCCATATCTTGATCTCCCACTACAACATAGCCACCCAGAAGTTCTTAAAGCCATGAATCGCCCATGGCAAACAAATATCAATGAATTTCTACTTGACCAAATTAGAGATCAACTCCCTAATGCAATACTCAGGACAACATTAATAGTTGGTTTTCCTGGAGAAACTTCAACTCATTTTGATCATCTCGTTTCATTCATAAAAAATCAAAAATTTGACCATATTGGTGTTTTCACTTTTTCAAAAGAAGAAGGAACCCCTTCAGCAACTATGCCAAATCAGATCCCAAAAGAAATTTCAAATGCACGTAAAGATCATTTGATGTCTATACAGCAGCCAATTGCAGCTGAATTAAACAGCAGATGGATAGGCAAAACTGTTGATGTATTGATCGAGCAAATTAATCCTCAAACTGGTGATCTGACAGGAAGGTGCTCTAGGTTCGCACCAGAAGTAGATGGGAATGTGCATGTGAAAGCTTTAAAAGACTCCAAGGAAGCAAGTCTGGGAATGATGGTTCCTGTCTTAATAACTGACTCAGATATTTATGATCTAAGTGGAGAAATCATTGAGACTTAAAAGGTAAATGATGTCCCTTCAAAGTGGAAGGCTTCCTTAATAGGAGCAAAAATGCAACTAGCAAGATCTTTCTAAATTAACTTGACCCCTTTTAATAACCTTGTAAGCAAATAAGTCATTAGTAATCCACCAATGACAAGGATCAAATAAAAAACGATTCCCATTTAAGAAATAGTGTCTAACAACTATTAGAACAGAAAGCGGGCCCATCGATGCCAAAAAGAGGATTTTTCTCAATCCTGAACATATTCTTCTCCAGTCACCAAACAATTCTCAGCCCGTTGCAACTCTCTACCCATATAGAGGGCATGATCCAACCGACCAAGGGGATAAGGCTTTTCTCCTTCAGTCAACTTTATGCCCATTTGCTTAGCGCTAATTGCTCTGTAGCTTGCGATTGGCTTTCGTGGTTCTCCACCCCTACAGGCCAAGAGCTCGCCTGTCTCGGGATCAACAGCCCTCCCACGATCATCCAGGTTGTTGCTGTAATGTTCGACAATAATTTGACAAGCTGCATAATCAACCCTGATAAGAAAATATCCCCTTGGATCTAATGAGATAAATCGTTTAGAGAGTTCATCATCAAGCTTACGAAGCTGATTAAAATCTGCTTTAGGAATACTTTTAGACATCATTACATCAATTAAATGCTTCAGGCATGATCTTCAATCTCAAAGGGTAATTCAGCATTAACGGCATCAATCTCATTCAACATCAAAGTATTAACCTTCTTTACCCAAGAACGTAGCAAAGCATCAAAATCATTTTGATACCATCGATGCAAACTTACGCGAGGAAGCACTTGAAAACCTCTTCTATGCTTATGAGAACCGCCTGCCCCTGGGGAGAAGCTTTTAATATTATTTTTCAAAGCCCACTCAATGGGGGAATAATAACAAGCTTCAAAATGTAAATATTCAATTTCCTCCTTTGCTCCCCAATAGCGACCCCAAAGATCATTACCATCCGTTACACATAAAGCCATTCCAACTGGCAAACGGGGGTCTTCAAAATGTGCACTGAACAGAACAATTTGATCCCTATGCTGAGGCTGAGCTAAAGCTTCAAAGAAAGCTTTAGCTAAATACTTACTACCCCAATGCCCCCAGCGAGAACAATGCTGCTCATAAAAACAGTACATTAGTCCCATAAGATCTACATCCAATTCTGCGCCGGTCAAAGGTGTTACCTTAATTCCAGCTTTAATAATTGCACTTCTTTCTCTCTTAATATTACGACGCTGATTTGCATTAAACATTGCAAGATATTCGTCAAAACTTTTCTTTTGATTTCTCAACCAAATACTTTGCTGATTAAACCACTGGCTCCACCCTAAACTTTCAAGAAGTTGGCCCCATTCTGAATCAACATATAGAAAATTACAACTTAAAATTTGATTAGAGATAGCAAATTCATCAATAGCATTAATCATTAATTTTGTCACAGAGATCATATCCTCTTCTGGCAAAATAAAAAAACGATATCCCTCTACTGGGCTTAGCGGGCTCATGCCCAATAATTTAGGGTAATAACTCAACCCCATGTCATTAGCAAGTTGAGCAAATGACTGGTCAAATACAAATTCACCATAGCTATGTATTTTTAGATATAACGGTGCAAAAGCAATGGGTAAAGAACCTCGCCTAACCACTAAGTGACATGGTTGCCACCCTTCCGAGGAAGTAATACTGCCGGAGCTTTCTAATAAAGAAAGCCATGAGCTTCTATAAAATGGAATAACATTTTCTCCAAGGAGCTTATACAAATGACGCTCTTCTATGTCAGATATTGAGTTATACCAATTTATCGAGATGTTTTTCATTATTCGACCGATTTAATTTCTAGAGCTCAAAAGTGTCTGCATTCAATCAATTAAAGTTGTTTTACTCGATTTATCTTTGCGATTGCGTAAATATTTAAGAAGCAGTTCCCCACCTCCTAATAGTTTATTCGAATGCAAAGTCCAAGAGTCTTGACGTGATAGGTCACTAGGGATTTCTACACCATCAAGAGGAATCCAAGCATGATCTCCACCAAGCAACTTTGGAGAAAAAGTTAATTGCAGCTCATCAATGAGATCTTCTTTTAAAAACGATGCTGCCAAGTGAGCCCCTCCAAGCAAAGCAACTCTCAAAATACCCTTAGAAGCCAATGTCTCAAGAGTTGACATCCAAGTACCTGAAAAAGGCAATTCATTGTGAAATCCCTCTGGCACAGAAACAATTTGAGAGGGTGACTTAGCAGATTGAGGCGGTCTTACTAGCCATCTTTCTAATGGCTGTCGAAAGAAAGCAAAATCAAGATGATTAGCTCTCCAATGACTTGCAACAAGAGCTATTGGCTGCTCAGATCGTCCCTCAGAAAGTCGTTGCTTAATCAAATCAGAGGACCTAATCAAACATGTAGTCCGATGTGTCCTAAGGGTATTCCCCCCCAGAAGGGCACAATCAGACCAAGCCAAAGCCTCCTCCAAGACTCTTCTATCGCCTTCACCACCTAGATGGCTATTCTCCATTGTGGAAATAGCAAGCCTGCCATCAAGGCTTACGACAAGGACTAAGCGTACCCAACACTTTGCCAATTGAGATTAGTTAGCTACAAGGGAATTTATTGATTCAGGAGAAATAGTCAGTGGTACCTTTTCTGCATAGACCTCAGCTGCATTATTTGGACTTTCCTGAAGGCGAATTTTATGCAAATGTGCACCAATAGTTTCAACTGGTTCAGTCAAAATGTCAGATATATAGAGGGCAATGTTCTCAGCGGTAGGAACACATCTAGAGAAATATGAAATATCTTTATTTAAAAAAGTATGATCAAAAGGCTCAACGACTAAATCTTCAACCAGTTTATTCAATTTAGGTAGATCACAGACCATTCCAGTACGAGGGTCTATTTCACCACGCACAGTTACCTCTAGAAAGTAATTATGACCATGGCCATTAGTTCTGGCACATTTGCCATAAATTTTTTCATTCTCCTGTTGTGATAGTTCTGCTCTGGCAAGACGATGAGCTGCAGAAAAATGTGTGCGAATTGTCAAGAAAGCATTCATGGAGTCACCTAAGTAATCAACCCAAAGGTTCTCTGCCTCGTAAAGCCGCAGCGCCACAAGCGGCAACGAAGGGCTAAGTCGGGTCCAAATTGTTTTAACCAAAGCCTCAGTTGTTGGAAGACAGCCTTGAGGCTTCGTTACATCAAACTCTGACCAGACATCATTCAGGCATCGAAAATCAATCTGATCAGTAACTTCACTAAAGATTGCACGCTTTACCTCTGAAAGGTTAAGCACCATGCCATCAGCATCTAAATTACCCCCCATGGAAACAATCAATTCATAATTATGCCCATGGCCGGGGGAAATAGAACATTTTCCAAAACATGCCTTGTTCTCCTCATTGGAAAGTTCAGGGAGCCAATAACGATGACTGGCACTAAAGCACGCACGTCTAGTGATGACACATCCACGCCCCATACCATGTTGGGAGTGAGAAACAACCTCATTCATAACGGGGTATTAGCAAATCCATCCTAGTAAGAAGAGCAAGAAGCTGACTTATGGGCACATTTTCAAGCAATCACCCTCTTAAGGAAAGGCTAGGCGGTAGAAACCTCTATCTAATAGGGATGATGGGCAGTGGAAAAAGCTCTACCGCGGTTCCATTAGCAAAGATGCTGGATTATAAATTTATCGACATCGATGAAATCATCGAAAAGTCAACAAAAAAATCCATCCAAAGGATCTTTGCAGAGGATGGGGAAAGCTCATTCAGAGCAATTGAGCATCAAGTTCTCAATGAAGTTGGACAACATCACTCTCTGATTGTTGCCACTGGAGGTGGTGTGGTGACCAATTCAGAAAACTGGGGTATTTTGCATCAAGGCATTGTTATCTGGCTAAAGCTACATAAATCAGACTTACTTAAGAGGCTAAAGGCAGATTCTAATGAAAGGCCCTTATTACAAGGCAAGGAATTAGCTTCACGACTTGACAAGCTACTTGAGGAACGTAACCAACAATATTCAGAAGCTGATTTACATATCTCGATCAAAAATGAGAGCCCCAAAGAAGTTGCTCTAACAATATTGACCAAACTACCTTCCATTCTTAAGAGTCTTCATGATCTATCCTGACCGCAAACCACTGAAGAGAAAAACCTGGCTGTATCTCTAGTTCACAGGCTGTATCTAGCAATCTTTTAGCCGCAGAATCCATAGATGATTCAGTCTTTAGATCGTCAGGCCAATCATCAATTTCACCCAACCATTTTTGAAGCCAGTCAAGAGTTTCTTGTAAGGTCAATATTTTCTCAGCCTTTAAAGGCTCTAAAACCAAATAGTAATCACATTTACGAATTAAAGGGTTAGACACAAAGCAATAAACTCTCCATTGGAGGTTAGATAGGCTTAAACAAACTTAGAGGCCCAAGTTTAAGAATAATAATTACTATACTTTTGGCTAAGACCCTAGCCTGAGCTGAATCAACTTATGTTGCAACGCCTTATCCTGCATAGGCATCCTGAGCCTTAAGTGGAAAGTAGAATATTTGAATTCATATAACTCCAAAATCTTCTGTTCGAGCAAAAAGGAGGCAGAGTAGCTGTTAAGTCGATTCTTTGAGGATCCCAATGGGTGAGTTCTTTTCCAATGTGGCTAAGTATCCCAAATACCTCATCACAATTATTCTTGGTGTGTTTGCAGCAGGTTTAGAACCCTTAGTTAATCGTAGTTCCAATCCTGTAACTGCTATTTCTTTGATCGGAGCACTTATCAGCGGGCTCATAACCATCGCACTAATTCTTCGTGCCATGGTTTCACCAACATCACTTACATAAAGGAAAATGATGCAAAGTCGTCGCCTTCAAAAAGTGGCTTCCCTAATTAAGAGAGAGGTCAGTGAATTGCTGGTCAACGGAATAAGAGATGCACGAATTCAAAAAACGATGGTCACGATCACTGAGGTTGAATTATCTGGAGATTTGCAGCATTGCAAAATTTTTGTAAGTATTTTTGGGGAAGCAGGAGAAAAAGAACAAGCACTTGATGGTCTGCAGGCAGCACAAGGCTTCTTAAAAGGTGAACTAGGGAGAAGGCTAAAAATGAGACGTGCGCCAGAAGTAGTATTTCAGTTAGATCGAGGAATTGAAAAAGGTGCATCAATTTTGACTCTACTTAGCAAACTGGAAGAAGAGAGAAAAGGAAAAGACGAAGTTCCTTATAGTTCTAACAATCAGCCATGAACATTGAGGAATACAAAACCCTTAGAGAAAAAGTTGCAGGACTATTAATAGTTCGAATAAGCGGTCATTCGCAAGATCAACATCGACAATATCCAAAATGGGAGCTTGACAATGAAAGTCTAAAGAAACTTATAAAAGAAGGTCTAGGAGGAGTGATAATTTTAGGTGGGAATATATATGAGCTTCAAGAAAGATGTACTGAACTTCAGAAATTAACAGCCAAAAAACTCATTTTCTGTGCAGATGTTGAAGAAGGAATTGGCCAAAGATTTGATGGGGGAACTTGGCTTCCTCCCCCTATGACAATTGGTAGGATCTACAAGAATGAACCTAAAAGAGCAATATCCCTCGCGGAGCATTATGGACATTGCGTTGGGGAACAAGCTAGAGAAAGTGGATTAAATCTAGTTCTTGCTCCTATATGTGATGTTAACACTAATCCAGAAAATCCAGTGATCAATGTACGAGCTTGGGGGAGCAACCCATTAACAGTCTCTGAGCTAACATGCGCATTTCAAAGGGGTATCAATAGAGAAGGTGTTCTTACATGTGCTAAACACTTTCCTGGGCATGGTGACACTCAATTCGACTCACATTTAGAATTACCTATATTAAAACATAGCCTTAGAAGAATCAATAAAACTGAATTAGTACCTTTCAAATCAATAATTACCAAAGGAGTGGATAGCATTATGAGTGCCCATATCAAATTTAGTAATATTGACAATGAATATCCTGCTACTCTTTCTTATACCATTTTAACTAAATTACTGCGTCAAGAACTTAATTATAAAGGACTTGTTCTAACCGATGCATTAATCATGAGATCCATTGCAGAGCAATATGGGCCTGACGAAGCATCAGTCCTAGCAATTAAGGCTGGCGCAGATTTACTTCTCATGCCAGAAGAACCTTTTAAAGCAATCGAAGCTATTTGCAAAGCTGTTGAGAAGGGAGAAATCACTATGGAACGCATTAATCAATCAACTAATAGAAGAGCCATTGCTCTCGGAAAAATTTCTAATTATTGGATTCAGAATCAAGCTAATAGCAAACAAAGAGTACATTATCTAAACAAACATAATGAGGGGGAAATGCTGGCAAAAGAACTTATTGATTCTTCTCTAGAAATTCAAAACCCTGGAGGAATTAGATCTACTGATCGTGGTATTAATTTAGTCAGAGTAGATGATTCAATAAACTGCCCTATCCTAACCAGTCCATCTCCAGCACTTGAGCTACCACAAAAAGCTGGTTTTCAAAGGCTATTAGTAGATAAAAACAGAATATCTCCATGGCAACCAAAAAGAGAAGATCCCCTTAATTTGGTGCATATTGGAATAGCACCTACTCTAGTGCAACTATTCATAAGAGGAAATCCTTTCACAGGGTTAGGACATACAAAAGAGCCTTGGATTGAGGCCTTAAGACAGCTTCAAAACAATAATCTATTGGCAGGGGTAATTATTTATGGGAGCCCCTATCTATGGGAAAGAGTTGTTTCAGTGATCAACACAAACATTCCAGCTGGATATAGCCCAGCTCAGACCAGAGAAGCACAAAATCAAGTTTTGAGGAAACTAATCTGCACCAAGATCTTTCAAAACGATATCAAAGATAAACTATTAGAGGAATTCACAGACTAAATAAATTCCATAGGTTATTTCAAGATATATGATCTCTTCTCATTAAAGACACAAATTAAAAAATTCCCTTACAATAGATATCAAGAAAGGCTAGAGGGATCTATCTTAAATGAAAGATAAAAGTCTTTCACCCGTGAGAAAAAACTGCCATCTCAAAACCCTTTACTAGAAAAACTTAAGTTATAATCAAAAATGAAACAACAAGATCAAAGGGCTCTTCTAAACAAAACAATAGTAATTACACGAGCGGAAGGTCAAGCAAGCGAAGCTAAAAAACAACTTATATCTTATGGAGCAAAAGTCCTCGATCTTCCTGCACTAATAATTGGTCCACCTAAGACATGGAAAAGCCTTGATGAAGCCATTCAAGAAATTAACAACTTCCATTGGATCATTTTTTCCAGTTCAAATGGTGTAAACGCTTTAGAAAAGAGGCTAAATTTAATCGGGAAAACACTTTCCAATGACCTAGACAACCTGAAAATTGCTGCAGTCGGGAAAAAAACTGCTCAAAGCTTAGAAAAGATAGGAGCGAAAGTAGACTTTATTCCTCCTAATTTCATCGCAGACAGCTTGATAAATAATTTCCCTGTATCTGGGATTGGCTTAAATATCCTTTTACCTAGAGTAGAAAGTGGTGGCAGAACTTTATTGAGTGAAGCTTTCCAAAAGGCAGGTGCACGAGTGATTGAAGTTGCGGCTTATGAGTCATCTTGTCCCGAGAAAATTCCACAAGAGACGAAAAAAGCAATTGATTGTGGAAACATAGATGCTATCCTTTTTAGCAGTGCTAAAACATCAGAACATACAGCCAAATTACTTTTAGAGAGTTATGGAGAAAATTGGCTAGAAAAACTAAATAATGTAAAAATAATCTCTATAGGTCCTCAAACAAGTTTGGCCTGCAAAAAGCATTTTGGCCGAATAGATAATGAAGCCAATCCTCACAATCTTGAAGGGCTGATATCCGCATGCATTAGTAGTAATTTATAGTCCTATCTTGGCAAAGTTTAGAAAATAATGCATGCCAACTAAATAGCAGTTCTATATCCACTTTCGACTAGGTCACGAAAGCGATCTAAATTCGCTTGCAGCTCTTTGTTAACCATGCCTCCTAAGATATTTGCTTCCATCAAGGGTGCTAAAACTTTAGGCAATTCATAACTAACTGTTAACTTAACCACTGTATGGTTAAGTTCTTCTGAGTAAAACCTAACTGCACCTTTTGTAGGCAATCCGCCAACAGATTCCCACTTTAACTTTTGAGCATCAATTCTTTCACTAATCCTTGCTTTCCATTTAAAACGAAAACCATTAGCAGCCAAAGTCCATTCAGTTAAATCGGGAAGAATTTTAGTCTCTTCTTCTACTGTTTTCACTGATTCAATCCAACTCATCCAGAGCGGCATTGCATCCAAGTCACTCCATACTGCCCATACTCTTTCTACTGGGGCATCAATATTGCTAGTGACCGTGTGTTCCAACCAACGTCCCATTCGAAACTACCTCTTTAAAGTAAGGAAATGATTATCTTTTTTTTGCAAGATAGCTGCAGCAGCTAGATGTCCGCTCATTGTTGCTCCTTCCATAGAATCAATATAGTCCTGTCGGGTATAACTTCCCGCTAAAAAGAAATTTTTAACTGCAGTCGATTGCTTTGGTCTATACGGTTCCATGCCAGGAGCTTCCCTATATAAAGATTGAGCAAGTTTCACAACATTGCTCCAAACGAGTTTTAAGGGCCTTGACGATGGAAATAATTCTCTAACCTGAGCATCAGTATGCTCAGCGATCTCCTTAACTGGCTTAGGAATCCAGGGGTCACCAGGAGTTAAAACACACTGAAGCAATGAACCAAGTCCTTCAATTTGATAGTCTTCGGGGCTGGTAAGTGCTAAATCAGCAAAGCAACTAAAATCAGCATCGGCTGTATACAACAAATTATCTAAACCTCTAGAAAGTTCAGAATCATCCCTATTGGAATCATTTCTAACCTCTGTAACCCAGCCATCATAACGTAATTGAACTGTTGCTACAGGAACAGCCTCCAGTCGATAGATTGCTTCGAATTGAGGAAATTTTTTCCACTCTTTTGGTAAAAGTTTTTGAATCCCAGGGACATCACATGCTGCCAGATATTTATCAGCCCGTATCTGAATATCTCCCTCAGGAGTTCCCAAATTTAATGCTGTTATCAACGGATCTTTATCATTTTCATAAAGAACTTCTTTTACTCTATGACGTAAATGAAGCTTGCCACCCCTAGAAATAATGTAATCAATTATTGGACCAGTAAGCCAACGGTGAGGAGAACCCTTCAAAAGATTCAATTTTGATGCTTCAGTTCGAGTTGCAAACATCAAAAAAATAGTCAGCATACAACGTGCTGATATTTGCTCGCAGTCAATAAAACCTAAGGCATAAGCTATAGGGTTCCACATTCTCTGAATACTTTGATGACTACCACCATGATTCAAAAACCAATTCTGAAAACTAATTGAATCAAGCTGACGTATTGTGCTCATTGCTCCTTCATAGTCAAGCAAGCCTCTCACAATTGGGCTTGTCCCAAGTGCAAGGGCATTCCTAAGTTTATCAAGGGAATTCAACTGGGAAGTAGTAAAAAAGGCTTTCAACCCATTGAAAGGTGCTCCTAACGCAAAGCGAAAGTCCAAAGATCGAAGGTCTCCTCCCCGATTCACAAATAAGTGCGTATGTTCTTTTGGAAGAAGATTGTCAATTGCTCCTACCTTTTTCATCAATGCAAAGAGATTCGCATAGTTAAAAAAGAAAACATGGAGACCCATTTCAATATGGTTTCCTTGGGGATCTTCCCAGCTGCCAACTTTCCCCCCAAAGAAAGGCCTTGCCTCATAAAGATCTACTTGATGGCCATCATCAACAAGATCTACTGCTGCCGTTAGTCCAGCAAGTCCAGCTCCAATAATTGCTACCCGCACCCTCTTTCAGAAAAACTACCTCCTGACTCTATGAAGATGTCGAGCCAAAATGCAGAAAACGAAATAGCTTATTTCTATTAAATTAGTTTAAAGCTTTAAAAAACCATGAGCAGCCTCGAGAACACGGCTGTTAGCCACACAGCTAAAGATGGAAAAGGTATTCTTATAACAGAAACTGCGATGCAGCAGTTGGCAAAACTTTGTTCAGAGCAAGCTCAGACTCAGGTCTTAAGAGTGGGTGTCCGATCAGGAGGTTGTAGCGGCATGAGCTACACAATGGACTTTGTTCCACGTTCTGAGATCCATCAAGATGATGAAGTGTACGAATACAAAGCTTCTGAGGGGAATTCCTTCAATGTCATATGTGATCCTAAAAGTCTCCTATATATCTATGGCATGCAACTTGACTTCAGCACAGCTCTAATTGGAGGAGGCTTCAACTTTACAAATCCAAATGCTACTCAAACCTGTGGCTGTGGAAGCTCATTCGCGGTGTAAGTGAAGTTCAGTCATTAAAGTATGAATCTAATAATTCTGGAAATTTTCAAATCACACAATGGAGTCAACAGAAGAGACCCTTTTCGACCAAGCTTTGACTCGTTATCAAGAAGGAGCCAAAGCTAATGAATTGCTGAATGATTTTATTAACATCACGACAAACTCACCAAACCATTCTGCCGGTTGGACATGTCTCGCTTGGCTGCAATTACTTTCTGATAAGCCTGAAGAAGCACTGCGATCCGCCCGAACAGCAATCAAACTAAACGCCCAAGACCCTCAAGCAAGAATCAATCTCAGCCTTGCTCTTCTGGAGACTAACTCGAAAGGTGTAAGGGAACAGATTGAGATAGTGAAAAAAATTCTTTTTACAGTTCCTGAACTTCAAAAAGATTTAAAAGAATCAATAGCTGACGGATTAAGTCGAAAACCAGATTGGAACGCTCTTCAAAAAATCAAACAATGGCTGGAGCTTTAAATTGGGGAACATTCTTCTACTAAGTAATGGGCATGGAGAAGACCTCTCAGGCGCACTGATAGGAAAAGCTCTCAGGTCATTGGGGCATCAAGTAGAAGCTTTACCTCTTGTAGGAGCAGGGACTTCCTATAGTAAAGAGAAAATCAAGATATTATATAAAGGCAAGGAATTTAGTACCGGTGGTCTAGGATATACGAGCATAAAAGGAAGACTAAAAGAAATATTCCAAGGTCAAATTATATACCTGATTAATCGTATTTTGCGGTTAATGACTATCTCAAAAAAATATGATCTTTTAGTCATCATTGGAGATATTGTTCCAATATTTGCATCTTGGTTAACAACTCGTCCAGTAGCTGCCTACATTGTTGCATATTCAAGTCATTACGAAGGCCAACTAAATCTTCCATGGCCATGCAAGGAATTTCTTCAAAGCAAAAGATTTGAAAGAATTTACACCCGCGATGCTCTAACTGCCGAAGACTTGAGCAAACAGTTAAAGCGTAATGTCATGTTCTTAGGAAATCCATTCATGGATGCTTTAGAAAAGACTAATACCAGGCTTCCAAAGTGCTCATTTCGCATAGGGCTTATTCCAGGCAGCAGGTTTCCAGAAATAGAGAAGAATTTATTGTTAATGCTTTCAGTGGTAAAAATTTTGGCCGATGAAATGTTAATTCACGAAGAAGTAAGCCTTGACCTTGCACTTGTAAATACATTAAGTGATAGCAACCTGCATAGACTTGTTAATTGTCTTGGATGGAGAGTAGAGAAAAATATAAACACACAAAGCACCGAGCTTATTAAAGGAAATTGCACAGTCTCGGTACGTAGAGAATCATTCGGACAAATCCTTCATTCCAGTGACCTCGTTCTAGCAATGGCAGGTACAGCAACTGAACAAGCAATTGGACTCGCCAAACCAGTCCTGCAAATCATTGGAGAAGGGCCACAATTTACATTTAGATTTGCAGACGCTCAAAGGCGATTACTCGGTCCAACTGTATTTTGTGCAAATGGAAAGCCCGGTAGTACGAAAACACTTGAAGAAACAGCACAAATGGCAACAAGTCTTTTAAAAAGAATAAAATCAGATGTTAATTTTCAGAACGAATGTAATCTTCAAGCTATTCATCGTATTGGGAAAAGTGGAGGAAGCAAACGAATAGCTGAATCGATCTCAAATTACTTGCTTAAGCCGTCAAGATGATAAAAAAATTTAGAAATAAGCTCTTAATTGACTTCTATGATCTAAAAGCTAATGAGAAAAATCGGAACAGATGGCCTCTTTTAAAGAAGGGAATTCAAATCGAAATCCAAGCTTTTCCAATCGTTCAGAAACCACATTTTGCCCTTCTAAAACAACCTTAGCCCCATCGCCGAGCAGCAACTTTAAAATTGGACTTGGTACAGGCAAAATTGCTGGTCTACCCAAGCTCTGACCTAAAGTAGATGCGAAAGTAGACATTGATACTGTTTCAGGAGCAACAGCATTGATTACACCTTTCCATGATCTTTTAACTAATGCCTGACTGATAAGTTCACAAAGATCGGTTCTGTGAATCCAGCTCATCCATTGAAGTCCTGTACCTATTGGACCTCCAAACCCCGCTCGAAAAACTGGCAACATTTTTGCCAAAGCACCACCATCAGCACCTAGAACTATCCCTAGTCTTGGTATAACTAGTCTTGTCCTTCGTGGCTTCAGGCTAGCCGCGTCCTCCCATCCGACACAAAGACGCCCTAAGAAATCATCTCCAGGGGGACTACTTTCAGTAAATTTACTCTCTAAACTCGTTCCGTAATAACCAACTGCAGATGCATTCACTAATACCTTCGGAATACTTTTAACTTTAGCCATTGCCTCCACCAGAGACCTTGTTGTTTCAATGCGACTTCCAAACAGCTCTCTGCAATGAGAAGGGGTCCATCTCTTTTCAGCTATTGGTTCCCCGACAAGGTTAATTACTCCATCGGATTCCTCTAACCCCCTTAACAAAGAGTCTTTTTCCCAATTAATTGGCTTTGATGGATCAATTCTCAAATTAACCAACTTGTCTGAATTCTCCTTACTGGCAAAACCAGGTGCTTCTTTCCTACTGACAAGAATGCCAGTATGACCGTCCTCTAATAACCTTGGCACCAACTCTCTGCCAATAAAACCTGTGCAGCCAAGTAGCAAGAGACGCATCTTTAAGATCGAGCACTCCTAAAAGGTTAAGGCAATTCACTAAACGACCATATGAAATAAATTAAACAATGCTTATATAGAAATGCTTTTAGAAAATGCACTCAGGAATGAAAATCTCTTTCCTCTGTTGGAAGTGGCTAGGTAGCGCACTATGACTGAAACACCCAAAGATGATTTGGAAATCACATCCCGAAAAAACCCGCCTCAAAACTTTAGGAAAGGGGCTCTTGTTCGAGTTAATCGCAGCAAATATTCAACTAGTCTCGAATCAAAAGCAAGCGACCCAACACCTCCCAGATACATTTTTGAAGGCCCAGGGGAGGTGCTCACTGTCAAAGGAGAATACGCCCAAATGCGTTGGAGACTTCCAGTTCCAGACACTTGGTTACGAGTAGACCAATTAGAGGAATGGTCAGATAAGTAGAATTACTAACCTGACGAAGATAATGATTTCTCGACCACTTCAATACTCTTTGGGAGAGAACGTTTTAATTGAGGCAAGCGCCAAACGGCTCCACTAAGCACACTACTCAAATCAGCAATCCCAAAAAGCAATGGATTGGAATGTATCTTTTGAGCTTCATTTGCTATTGCTTTGGCTTTCCATGGGTTCCAATTAGCAATGGTTACGACACATTGATAAATACTTGGCCAAGGATTTTCAGGACTAATCTTCTCTAAAACAGCGAAGTGCTTTGCTGCCTGCCCAGGACGATTAGCTAAAACTGACAATAGAGCAAGTGACCAGTGTGCATCAGCATCTAATGCATTCACAGCCAATTTTCGAACAGCAATTTCTCGAACCCTATCCTGATAAAGAAAATGTCCATCAAGCATATGATGAACAGCTACCGCACTAAAAACAGGTTCAAGTCCTTTAAGTCCTTGGCTTAAGCCAATTGCCAATGAAGGAAATGTTGACGCGAAGGTAGGAAAAGATGGTGCTTCAGGACTTCTACGCCAAAGGGAATAACTATCCCCATTGCCGCGAGGGAAGGAACGAACCATAACAAATACATCGCTTGCTCGCACTGCACGATCTAGTAATAACGCGGAGTCACGTACTGATCCCTGATCGCCCTCAGCAAGAACCAACCACTGTGCATATTTTAAAACAAGATCTATATCGTCTTTACTACTTCCGAGTTGGCGTCCAACTAAATTTCCACCTGTTCTCCGTCCAAAGTAACTCACATTGTGTTGATTTAAATCAGGGGTACTTGGAACAACAATTAAAGTAGTTGGCGGTAAGTTTGGATTGGCTCCCCCTGCCGCAATGACGATTTCTTCAAGAGGTCCCTCATGTCTCTGAGAAAGACGACTTTTCTGAGAGAGCCATGAAGCTGGTAAAACAGCGAAGACACTTGCAAACAGTAGGTAAGAGAAAGAACCTTTAAAAAAAATAGGCCAACGAGACCTTAACCATATGTTCCATTGCATCCAACCTCTTGCTAACAAAAGAACTAATAGTGGCAATAAGGGAGCTATATACCTATCACCTTTATTTGGACTAATACTTGTCAAAAGCCAACCCCCTACCAATGTACAAATCAACCAACGCCATTCATAAGAATCATCAGCAAATAGTTTGTCTGGCAATAAATCCCTACAACTCTTTTGCCGCCTTAAAATCAAAAGTACCAGGCCACTGACTCCAACAAGAAGTACAGCAGATCCTAATTGTCCAGGCAAAATCCGAGGGTACCAAATCCAATTTTCCAAAGTCCACAACATTGGATCCCCTTCTCGGGCTGCAGATTCAATTACCGCACGATTTGTCCCACCCAAAGTTGTAATCCAATTGTGATGCAACCATGGAAGTACTCCTATCACAACGACTAGAACACCAGAAAAGAGTTGATATCGATATGTTTTACTTCGGGTAAAGATATTCCAACTGGCATAAAAAAACATTGGTATGAGAAGCAATAAGGCACTCTGTTTAATCATCACGGCAGACAGGCATAACAAAGCAGCAGTGAATACCTGAGACCATTTTTCACCAGTTTTAGGATGCCACCAACTTCCCAAACTAGAGATGGCAAGAGTCATAACAGCTGTCAAAGGCATTTCAAGTAGATAATCCAAACGAAGCTGCAATAAAGCAGGTGTAATAGCTACAAAAACTACAGACAATAAAGCCACAATCTGACCACTTAATCTCAATCCCCACAAAGCCACCCCAAACAAAAGCATTCCGTGCCAGAGACTCAAACTCCACGCTGCTTGAGAGGGCGAATCTCCAGCGAGTGCAATAACGGTTCCATTAACAAGAGAAGCCAGTGGTGGAATTTTTGGAGAAAGATCCAACAAAGCCGCCACTCCCTTCCATTGACCTCCTGGTAACAAACCTAAAGCGCGACCATGGTCTAAAGCACTATTTAAATAATCAGCCTGATCCCAAGAGGGAAGACCTGCGTAATGACTCCACCAAACCCGATCAACAATTGTCGACAGCACCCATATGGATGTTACAAAAACCCAAAATCGAAAATTACTGTTCACAAATTTTTCAGGCGGCGACACTCTCCTTTGAGATAGCTACGTCGCTTCTTCGCTTCACTAAGCATTTCTCTACCATCATGAAGGTAGCCATCAACATAACCCATTGTGTAGCGTTCCAATTCGGACAAGCCATCTTCAACTTGTGCAAGACATTGGTAGAGACTCAAGCCAAATTCCTTCAAATAAGAAGGAACAGGTTTTGACCTATAAATAGTATTTACCTTCTCAATCCTATGACGACTCTTTGCTAAAAATCCAACAAAAGAATCCATTAATGAGTCGTCATAAGGATCCGCAGAAAGGGCACGAAGCTCACGGGGGAGAGGGTTGATAATCAGACCTAAAAGACGGTCAACAGGTGTATAGATATCTTTCAACCAATCCTCAACAGCACCTTTAAGCTCAACTGTATTCTCTTTTACTTCTTTAGCAGCGGTACTCGCTCGAGCATTGCGTGCACTCCGTTGATGAAGTGATTCAGCATTGTGATGCTTCCTATCAAAAACTCGTCGATTTTCTGCATCACCAATGATTTCCCAGGCTGCATTTAATTGCAAGATCTTTTGAACATCACCACCTGCATCAGGGTGGTATTTTTTCGCTAAATCTCGATATGCTGCTTTTAATTCAACTGTAGATGCAACAGGACTAACTCCAAGAATCTCATATGGGTCTTGGTCAGGTACCAAGTCAGGCTTGATCTGGCTCATAAGTTTCCCTCTCCTAAAGCAGAAGTTGGCAAGGCACCACTAAACATTGGCGTAGAAAGATATCTCTCACCAAAACTCGGTAAAACCACAACAAGTCGCTTGTTAGACATCTCAGGTCGACCTCCAATCTCAATTGCTGCGGCAACAGCTGCTCCACTACTTACGCCACACAACAATCCCTCCTCACGAGCAAGTCGCCTACCAATATCAATAGCTTTTTGATCAGTAATCTGGATAACTTCATCGATCAGAGATATGTCTAGAACTGTGGGTATAAATCCAGCTCCTATACCTTGAATCAAATGAGAGCCAGGCTTACCACCTGACAACACAGCACTTGATTCTGGTTCAACCGCAATCACACAAAGATTGGGATTACGATTTTTAAGGACTCGGGCACAACCTGTCAATGTTCCACCCGTACCAACTCCACATATAAGACAATCTAAACGTCCATCACAATCATTCCATATCTCCTCTGCAGTAGTTAATTCATGAACTTTTGGATTAGAAGGGTTGTCAAACTGCTGCAACAAATATGAATCTGGCAAAGTCGAGACCAATTCATTTGCTAAATCAATTGCACCTGATATTCCCTCATCCCCAGAAGTCAGCTGTAATTCAGCCCCATAAGCCCTCAGCATTGAACGCCGTTCAATGCTCATTGTGTCAGGCATCGTGAGAATTAACCTATAACCTCTAGCCGCCGCAACCATTGCTAAAGCAATACCTGTATTGCCACTAGTAGGTTCAACTAAAATGGTTTTACCTGGAACAATAATTCCTGATTCCTCAGCTGCCATAACCATTGCACCAGCAATGCGATCCTTAACTGAAGCCGTTGGATTGAAACTCTCTAGCTTCGCCAACACCTCAGCAGAGCAATCAAAGCTTTGGGGGAGACGATTAAGGCGAACTAGAGGTGTTCCACCAACTAATGCTGTGATATCTGGTGCTATAGACATTAGTGATCACTGAATAGTCATCCCACTCCCCAAAGAACTTACTTTTAGATGCAAAAAAAGCAAGTTCCATAAAAACTAAATTGGGAAATTTTGGGTAAGAGATAAATGAACTTTCTTGGATACTAATTCAGTGCAAAGAAAGAAAATTTAAATCTCACAAAAAAAACCCCCAGCGAAATATTCGCTGGGGGTTGAAGACTCAACTTGGAAATAAAGCAGAGTCGCTTATCAGAACTTGAAGGTTGTCTTAACAAGTGCACCTAGGTTCCTAAAGGTGGAATCCTTAGAACCAGCATCTCCACCATGGGTGTCTTGTCTGCCATCAGTCCAGTCACCGTATGGGCGAGTCAGGTAGAACATCGCAGGGGTAACTGTGATGTTGTCTGAAACCTGAATCTTGTACCACCATTCCAGTGCATAGTTGCCATCCTCGGCATCATCATCACGAGTTGTTGTGTCGTAATCGATGTCCGTTACGAAAGTAGGCTGACCAAAGGCAAAGCCAAGATCATTACCATCAACGAATGCGTCGGCCCACTCAAGACCTATGTACCATGACTGTGATGTTGCACTGTCATAAGTGGCATGATTACCGCCACCTCTAGCGTCATCATTATCGTCGGTGGTATTCATACCCCAACCAGCGCTAACGCTAGGGATAAGGCCGGACTCAGAAGGAAGCCACCAACCGCTAAGAGCGTAAGAATTGGTTTCTCCAATGTTGTCAACAGTTGCTGCAAGAGGAGTTCCCTTACCACCTGAAATGGCAGCATTCCAGTTGTCGCTAGCTGTATTTGCATAAGCAGCGGCTAAACCCCAGCTATCTTGGGTGTAAGCAATTTGGAGAGAGGATGCATTACCACCACCCTCAGTCATAACACCACCAGTGTGGGGGTTAGAACTCTCAGCATTAGTTGAGATGTAAGTTGCAGTTACATCAAAGTTGCCAGAATTCCAAGAAATACCAGCACCACCGCCATTCGCCAAGTTATAGGCTCCTGGAGCACCTGCATAAGTGAAGAAGTCAAGAACGCTGTCAGATGGGTAAGCACTTGGCCAAACGGCAAGCATGTCATCTTGACGAACCTCAGGACCAACGGTCACTGTGAAGTCATCGCCCCAAGGGAACGAATAATAGAGGCGATCAACTTTGATGGCATCGGCGTTGCTGTTAGCAACTTCCAAAGCGGCCATTTGAACATAGCCACTACCACTGAACGCATTGCTGCCAAAATTGCCGGTACGAAGCCTTGTTTTTAGAAGGTCCTCACCAGTGAAACTTGTGTCAAGGCTCAACTTATAGTCATAGTTGAAGCTCACTGCACCATCAGACTCACCAGCCTTGGCATGACGAGGATCGCTGTCATCCATGTTGGAATCGTTCCAATCCTTACCGTAAGCATCATCACCACTAAAGGCATTGCCGCCAACAACAAAGGTTGCTACGCCGCTTAGCTTGGTAGTGGTTGAAAACTGACCTGCAGCCATGTCGCCAACGCGAGCTTCGATGCCATCAACTCTGCCCTTAAGAACAGCAAGCTCAGGACCGAATTCTGAAAGAAGACGCTTGACGTCATCACTAACTTCAGTGACGCGATCAAGACATGCATTCAATAATGCAGCTGCCTCGTAACGAGTGATTGAACGGTTACCACCGAAAGTTCCACCGGGGTATCCGGCTACACAGCCGTAACGCTCGGTCAAACTTGAAAGAGCTTGGTATGCCCAATCGGTTGGATAAACGTCAGAAAATTGAGAGACGCTGGTGACCTGCTCGCCGGCTGCTGAATAATCAGACACACCGTCAATGTTGAGGTCTGCGGCTTGTGCAGCCATTGGTGCCATAAGGCCCAATGCAGCAGGAGCCACCAGCAATTGCTGGAAGAGTTTCATTTAGTTCCTCACACGGAAATAGGCGCAATACGCCTGAATATATTTTCGCGGTTAATGCTGCTTTAATCACTCCCTAATGTGACACATTTTACAACGGCAATTGGCCAAGAAAAGACACTGGTTATTGCGACAGGGATTAGCAAAAGCTAATTATTGGATTTATAACTGACAATCCTTAAATTCCAATAGCAACATTCATGTAGACCGACAGACTCAAAAAATTTAATTAACCACCCAGATTTCAATAAAATAATGTCAAGAAACTAAAGCTCCTTTATATTCCCACTTGAAAAGGTATCCCAATGCGAAGGGCACCCAATACTGATCTAGCAATAAATGCCATCCCCATTAGAGGCTTGATTGGGTTATGGATCATTGGCTTATTAGTTGGCCTAATAGGCCTTGGAGCGGTTCCCCTTAGAGACTTTGATGAAGCGATAGTAGCCAGAGTAGCCCTTGAACTTAGTCATCACAAAGGAACTGGGGCATTGCTTCCAACCCTTTGGAATGAACCGTATATAAACAAGCCCCCAGGTTTACATTGGTTAATTGCAATTCTTATAAATCTAAATAGTGTTTTAAACCCTCACGGATCGCAACCACCACCAGAGATAGTAATACGTCTTTTCCCTGCAATAATTTCGTCACTAATAATTCCAATCTGTGGATTAATTCAATGGCAATTAAAACCCGGTGAGCAATTTCCTAGTCTGGCTACATCAGCAATCTTTCTGACACTGCTACCTATCGCACGACATGGTCGGCTAGCCATGCTTGATGGGCCATGCATTACTGCAATGGCATTGATTTGGCTACTTCTTTTATCAAACAACCGTACTATAATTGATTATCTACGAATGCTTGCTATTGGAATAACAAGTAGTTTTATTTTAATGTTAAAAGCACCTCTATTAGTTCCTACTATATGTGCAGCATTGATACCAATTTTTTGGGGAAGGGAATTGAAGAAGTGGTGGAGATGGCCACTTGCTATTGTTCTATTAATAGGACTATTACCTGGCATAAGTTGGCATATTTGGCATGGAATTAGTAGAGGAGATGCTGCCTTATGGCTTTGGGGTGGAGACGGTGCTGTACGAGTTTTATTTGATCCAGGGGAAGGAAGTGATTTGGGTTGGAAGGTACCATTAATTGAAATTTTAGAAGGGGGTTGGCCTTGGCTTTTGCTCTGGCCAATTGCTATAGCTTGGGCCTGGAAATCAAAGTACACTCGCTGGGGAAAATGGACACTTGGCACTCAAATAACTTTAGCTTTAACCATCCTGCCCTTAAAAACTCAACTTCCCTGGTATAGCCACCCTCTTTGGATTCCTTTTGGCTTGCTCTGTGGCCCAATATTGTCCTGGCTAATCACAAGAGAAAATAAACATCCAATAGTTTGTAAAAAAGTCTTAGAGAAGATTCCATTGGCATGGATTTTACTCGGTTCAATTATTCTATTACTGGGCTTGATTGGTACTTTGGGGTTAGTAAAGGAACTAAAGCCTTACAGCACTCTTGCCTTAGCAGGAGGTTTAGGTTGGGCAACAGGAGGACTACTAATTTATAAGCGTTCAAAAACAAAACGTCGCTTTGGGTTCCTAGCACTCTTAGCAGGAAATATCACAGCTCTAGCATTACTAATGGGATCGTCATTGTGGCTATGGGAGCTAAATGAGAGTTGGGCAGTGCAACCAGTTGCAAAACTAATAGAAAAAACCAAAGACCATACTGTTGTAATTGCTGGTAGCGAAGAACGACCTAGTCTAAATTGGTATGCAGGGAAACAAATCAAACGACTGCAAGATGATCCAAGTGCAAAATGGATCCTCACTAAGAATCCAAAGGAATTTAAAAAGTTAAATCCTGCTAGAGATTGCTCTAGTTACATTAGTAATGAAGAATGGACATTACTTTCTTGTAATTAAGAAGCATTAACTTAAATTCTTCAAGACTCAAAGAAGTAACATCGTAATCATGCCAATGCCACCGACAATAAAACGCCTTTCGGTGGTTCTGCCCACATATAACGAAAGAGAGAATATTAGCCCTCTAATAAATAAGCTTCTTCAACTTACACAAACTTCTGACGTGGAGATAATCGTTGTTGATGATGACTCGCAAGATGGTACGGCAGAGATCGTCAAAAAAATCTCACAGGAAAATTGCAGAATTCGTCTGATTCGAAGAGTTGGACGTTCCGGACTCGCTAGCGCAATCAAAGAAGGGTTGCTTGCAGCCACTGGAGATATTGCTGCTGTAATGGACAGTGATGGCCAGCATGAACCAATTGCATTAATAAATGCATTAGCTCTTCAACAAGAGGCAAACTTAGACCTAGTTGCTGGAAGTCGTTTCCTTGAAGGTGCAGAAATCCATGGACTTAGCAAAAGGAGAACAGGAGGATCAACATTAGCCAACAATTTTGCGCGTATGAGTCTCTCAAAAAACTACCGTCAGCTGACCGATTATATGAGCGGTTGCTTTGTGATAAAACTCAAATCTTGTCTCAATATTATATACAAAGTTGATGTAAATGGATTCAAATTTCTGTATGAGATCCTTTCTGTCAGTCGTGGAAAGCTAAAGGTTGGAGAAATACCATTATCTTTTCAACCTCGCTCGTATGGGAACTCAAAATTAGATTTAGCGATTCTCTGGGATTTCTTGATATCAGTTCTGCATACTCTAACCTTAAGGCTATTACCAAGAAGGGCAATTAGTTTTGCATTAGTTGGCAGTGGCGGGGTATTGGTTCAACTTTTATCCACTGAAGTGCTTATGATAATTTTCCAACTAGCTTTTCAAAAAGCTCTACCAATTTCAGTAATTATTGCAGCTACCTCAAACTATCTAATAAATAATGCACTAACTTTTAGATCTCAAAGGCTAGTTGGCAAAAAGTTAGCAAAAGGACTTTTAAAATTTCTTCTCGTGGCTTCTTTACCTGTAATCGCAAATGTTGGTTTGGCAACAACTTTTTATAACTTAATCTCACCGAATCCAGTAATTGCTCAACTAGCAGGAATAATTGTAGTGTTTGTATGGAACTATGCAGCTTCTTCAAGGTTTGTATGGAATACTCCCTAGCGAAAGTGTTGCCCAAAATACAACCACATACAAGAAAATATAATTTTTTCCTACCAATATTAATTGGTTTTTCCCTACGTCTAATCAATTTAAATATGCCAGTCCTAGGAGTACATAGCTGGCGACAAGCAGATACTGCAGCAATGGCTAGGCACTTTGCTATTAACAATACGCCTATTTGGCTACCTCAAATTGACTGGGGCGGTGCAACAGATGGCTTAGTGGAAGCTGAATTCCCAATATACTCTTATCTATTGGCAAAGTTTTATCAATACATAGGAATAAATGAATGGATTGGTCGAGGACTTTCCGCTGTTTTCAGTTCACTAACTATTGCACTAATAATAAAGATTTGTACAAAACTTTTAGATGAGAAAAGTGCTTGGTGGGGTGGATTATTCTTCGCAATTTGTCCGATTGGTGTGTATTACGGTAGAACAGTTCAAGCCGAGTCATTACTTTTACTATTGGGTGCATTGAGTATTAAGAGTATGATGGATTGGAAATCTAATAAAAGCTTTTTGAGGCTAATAGTTAGCTGGGTTGCATATACACTTGCCTGTCTTATCAAAGTTCTACCTTTGGCATGGTTAGGCTTACCTATATTAATTATATTTATCGGCTCAGGGGATTATTCAAGAAAATTAGATCTAACTCATATTATCATATTAATCAAAGGAATGCTCAGAAAGATTGGTCCATGGCTATATCTATTAGGTTCTTTATTAATGGTTCTTTTCTGGTATTCATACTCATATAACCTTGGTAAGGTGAATGGATTAAGTTTCGGCTTCTGGGGTGAAAGCTCTGATAGAAGTAGTCTAAAGCTTCTAATAGATGCAGGGATATGGTCAAATCTTATTCTAAGGGTAACTCTCAGAAATCTTTCGATTTTTGGTCTTCCTCTCCTGATAATTGGCATTATAAAATCCTTTAAAACTGAAGGAGGAAAAATCTTGTTTTCTGGATTAACTGGTGTCTTTATTTGTACATTATTTGCACTCCGAGCTAGTGCAACCCATGAATACTATCAATTACCACTTCAACTATTCTTCTGCCCGCTAATGGGGAAAGGATTTGCAGAATTCCTAAACTTAACTCAATCATCTTTAAAGCATTGGAATCTTATTATTATTTCACTACTTATTACGACTAGCCTTATAATTCTTTCCCTAGATTATTGGTCTTTAGAGCAACGCCAGAATAGAGTCTGGATGCCTTTAGCAAAGGAAATACGTGCAAAAGTTCCAGAAAATAATTTGATAATTAGTGTTACTGGAGCCGATCCAACACTGCTTAATTTAGCACGTAGACAAGGATGGATACTATCTGTAAAAGATGTCACAAAGCAGTATCTACAATTATTATCAGAGCAAGGTGCAAAATATATCGTGGGAAGCCTCAACTGGGAAGAGACTCACATACCTCTTAATGAAAAGAAAATCAAGAAAGATATAGAGGAATTATTATGTATAAATAATGGCCAAGCTAATTGTATCGAAAGCAATAATTTAACTTATATATTTAACCTTAAGGAAGTACTTCAATGAAGATAAATATCTTACCAAATTCCAATAAGCCATCTTCAAAAATTGTTCTTCTTTGGATAATTTGTTTCTCTATTGTAATTTTTACACTGCAAACATGGAGGATATTTAGTCTTAATGCAACTTATGATCAAGGTCTTTTCCTCCAAGAAATCTGGAATACGTTACAGGGAAGGCCATTTGAAAGCACATTAGCTTCAGAACTTTCTTCACCAGTTAAATTCGAAGGTGAGCTTCCCGAGCTTGGATATAGACATTTAGCTCAACATTTCACCCCTCTTCTAGCTATCTGGGCTCCTTTGGTAGGGCTTATAGGAATCTGGTCTCTCCCCTTTATTCAAGTCGCAGTAATTGCTTCCGCAGGATGGGTGTTATTCCTTTTAGGTAAAGAATACCTGCCAGAGCAACTTGCTGGTTGGATTGCTTGTAGCTTTTTCACAACTGGAACAGTTCTAGGTCCATCACTTGAAAATTTTCACGATCTTTGCATCATTCCATTACTTGTCTTTAGTTTAATTCTAGGGATAAGTAGGGAACAAAAGCTTTTATATTTTATCCCAGCACTTCTACTTCCCCTTGTAAGAGAAGATGTTGGATTAATGACATTTAGTATTGGTATTTGGATGGTTTTTCGAAAACCTAATTGGAGAGTGTGGGGAATAGGCCTGTGCATATATGCTTTAACTGCTGTACTTATAATTACAAATCAAATCATGCCTTTATTTGGCTCTGAACTATCAACAAGGTTTATCCAAGAGAGATTTGGTCAGTATCTAAATGGAGAGACAGGCGGGACAATAGATGTTCTAATTAGTATGGCTAAACAGCCCGGCTTATTGCTAAAAGAGCTAATTTCACCTATAGGAAGTACAGTTAGGCTTTTCGTAACACTATTTCTTCCGTTAGCTTTTATACCTTTGTTATCAATAGATGTTTGGTTTCTCATAGCGGTTCCGCTCTTTGTTGCACTTAGTTCACAAGGTGGAAATGCAATGTCTGTGCATCTCCGATTTATGCTTTACCTAGTCCCTGGTGTCTTTGCAGGTTCAATTTTTTGGTGGAGTAAAAAGCATCATTTATTTCAGGTGAAAAGATATCAAAGCATATGGAAAATTTGTATGGTGATAGGCATATTTTTCACCTTAACTGGAAACCCACATCGTTCACTATCAGTCATAATACCGGATAGTATTGATCCTTGGGTACATATACCAATTCATAAACAATTGATACGCGGAGTTAATGCACAAAATCTTTTTTCTTTAATTCCACCCGACTCATCTGTGGCTGCAGAAACACATCTAATACCTCAACTTTCTGAAAGACGAATTCTTCTTCGCTTCCCAGAAAACTATATGTATAAAGACTTAAACGGAAAAAGAAAAGAAGTGGATTATATCATCAGCCAACCAGCTTATAATGCAGACTATTCTTCTGCGTTTAGACATCATAGAATTTGGGTCCTAAGAAGCAATCAAACTCTAGAAAAGCTAGTCAATTCTAAAGCATATGGTGTCTACTATTGCGACCCATATTCAATTATTCTGAGAAAAGATTTACAATCTCTAGCTAAAGATAAGAAGTGCATGGCAACCCAGTTAAAAAAAACAATGCGCAAGTCACTTCAATAAGTTTAAAT
Organism: Prochlorococcus sp. MIT 1341; assembly: GCF_034092415.1. Classification (NCBI taxonomy): domain Bacteria; kingdom Bacillati; phylum Cyanobacteriota; class Cyanophyceae; order Synechococcales; family Prochlorococcaceae; genus Prochlorococcus; species Prochlorococcus sp. MIT 1341. The sequence goes on from NZ_CP139304.1 coordinate 1,058,784, forward strand.
GTCAAAAATTAAAATAAGAAAAGAACTCAACTAATAGGCTTAAAACAAAAAATATATCAGGTTTTCACTTATTTCTGAAGCAAGCTGCCGAATAGAAAGGAACCTAATGCAAAATGGAGTGTTGAAACTATAATTAATGGACATATGCCAAAATCAGTATGTCAACTAATTCAGAAACTTAATCTCTTTTAATTGAATTCTCCTCAAACCATCTCATCAAAAACCTAAATCATAAGGCCTAAACAATTTGATAGAAACACTAAAACCACGAATCAGACTAACTACAGTCTGTACAGCAATTTTCCTATTATTCTGGATACTTTCCTCCACTAGACATTGGCTTCTACAAAGCAATGCATATGACTTAGGGCTCTTCGACCAATGGATATGGCTGATTAGTAAAAGACTACCTCCTTATTCCTCTATGGAAGGAGTTCATGTACTTGCTGATCATGGAGCATTATCGCTCTATATAGCAGCTATACCTTATCGAATTTTTTCCAGTGTTCACTGGCTCCTAGCAAGTCAAGCTGCGGCACTTAGCTTTACTGCCATACCTTTGTGGTGGCTTTCCGAGAAGGCAGGACTTAGCAGAAAGCTCTGTTGGCTTGCATGTGGCCTCTGGTGGCTTCAACCTGTTGTATTTAATGTAAATCTTTTTGATTTCCACCCTGAAGTTTGGGCAATGCCAGCTCTTGCAATCAGCTTCTGGTGTAGTCGGAACGAAAAATTTTGGCTTTGGCTCCTCTCATTATTCTTTCTACTTAGTTGCAGGGATGGTTTAGTACTAATCATTCTTGGAATTGGAATAGAACAGATTTTAAGGAAAAGATGGCAATGGGGAATTACAGCTATCGGGATTTCTTTCGGCTGGCTAATTATTTTAAATAATTTGCTATACCCATTTCTAACAAAAAATAATTCGGGTCCTAAAGCTATTGGAACTCTCTTTTCCTATCTCGGAAACAGTCTGGAGGAGGTTGTAATTAATCTATTAACCAAGCCAAATCTGCTTATTCAAAACGTAAATTGGCTAGATGGAATCTTTTATTTGATTCTTATATCAATATCTTTAGCACCTTTCTGGAAAAAACAATCAGTATTTGCATTGTCATCAGGAATTCCTTTAATAATAGTGAATTTCCTATCTTCTGAGGCACCTCAAAGGACACTTATACATCATTACAGTCTGCCAATTGCTGTCATAACGGTTATTGGTGCAATCGACGGACTCGCCATAAACCCAAGACAAAACATTCCTTATACAAAACTCTTTTGGAGTACTCTATGTTGGGTGACACTTGCAAAGCCATGGTTTTTTGCTGGTCATTATTTAAATCGCATCCAATATATTGGGGTTATTAGAGAAGTAACAACAGAAATACCAAAGGAAGCTAAACTAATCACAACTAGCTATTTGGTACCCCATTTCAGCCATAGAGTCAAAGTTGACTTTCCAAGAGAAGGCAATGATTTAGAACTTATTAATGATACTGATATTTTGTTGCTTAATCCTATTGATCCTGGATGGGGGTCAACTAACAATATTCAATCTGATCTAATAGAGGCTGTGAAAGAAAAGGAATGGAATTGTAGTCATATTAAAGAAGAGTTAGTGCTTTGCAAAAAACCTCAGGCTTAAGCTAATTAAAATAAATAGTTAACTTTATAATAAAAGATCGTGAATCTTGAGCAATCTTCTCTATTGTAATCAGATCTATAAAAACTTAATGAAGCCTGCTATAGAACAAAGTTTTACTTCTGACAGACATGTCTGGTTAGCTGCAAGCATTTTCTTTTTCACTTGCCTTCTTCTACAAGTTTGGCGGATGCAAAGTCTTACATCTTCAATGGACCAAGGCATCTTATATCAAATTCTATGGAACGGTCTCCAAGGGCATCCTTTCGAAAGCACTTTATCCTCTCAACTATCATCCAACGTCGTACATACTGGTGATATACCTACAGTTGGTTACCACAGATTAGGGCAACATTTCACACCAATCCTAATCATCTGGCTTCCTCTTATAAGTTTAATGGGGAAATGGGCCCTACCGATATTACAGGTCGCGCTTATTACACTTTCCGGATTATTTCTCTATCAATTAGCAAAGCTACATCTGAAAAAAAAAGTGGCTTCAATGATAACATTTTCCTATCTTGGGGCAAATGCTGTTATAGGTCCTTGTCTTGGTAATTTCACAGACCTAGCACAGCTTCCTCTTACAGTATTTGCATTAATTATAGGAATAGAAACACGCAACAAATGGCTAATATTAATTCCTGCTCTTGCTATTCCGCTAATACGTGAAGATACAGGTGTAGTCCTTATGGGAATAGGTTTATGGGTAATTTTACGTCAAAGAAAAAATTTGCTTCTTGGAAGTTTACTTCTCTTTTATGGTGGGGCTTGGGTGCTGATAGCTACTAATTTACTTATGCCTATCTTTAGCGACGACACATCTAAAAGATTTATGGTAGAAAATTTTGGTCAATACTTACAAGGGAAAAACGAGGCCAATAGTCTCGAGGTTATTAAATTAGCCCTCCAGCAACCTCTGGTAATTATCAAGGAAATAGTTACACCACCAGGGCAAACATTGAGATATCTTCTAGGTCAATTTTTGCCTCTAATGTTTATTCCTCTCATCTCACTCGATAGCTGGGTTATTATGGGACTCCCTCTTTTAGGGCTTTTAATGGCACAAGGTAATCCACTTGCCATCAATTGGAGATACACATATCTAGTCGTTCCTGGAATATTTTCTGGAAGCATATACTGGTGGAAAAACAATCCAAATATTACACTTAATAGTAGGCTTAAGAGTATCTGGGTAGGGTGTATTTTATTATCATTGATTTTTACATTAACTAGCAACCCGAATCGTACTATTTCTTGGCTTATGCCGGAAAGTATTAATCCCTGGGTCTATCATTCTCCTTTTAAACAATGGAAGCATTCTCGAATAGCACTAAAGTCAATTCAACAGATTCCTCCTAACGCATCTGTATCAGCTAGCTCAACATTAGTACCTCATCTTGCTTCAAGAGAAGCACTCATCCGTTTCCCTTATCACATTCGCTACAAAAATAGGCAAGGAGAGACAGCCTATGTGGATTGGGTTGTTGCCGACATATATCATCACCAGAAATATGCTTCTTCTTTCAAGAATGAATGGAAGGATCTTCAGGAAATTATCCAAGTTCTTCAAAATATGGAAGGAAAATATTCTCCGGTTTTTACCGAAGATGGAATTGTTTTATTTCAATTAAATGGCAAAAACAATCCAAAGGTAAGTAGTAATTACAAAAAACTACTGGAAAAGATCTCCTCAATCACTCCACCAAAACCCTAATTGCATGAAGATTCAACCTCTCAAATATGTTCAAAATTAAATATAAGAGCTCCTAATTGCACAAACGAAGGTTGCACTGCAATATTAATAAGAGACTTGTAAGCTTTGCCGTGTATGTCATCGAATTAGCTCTCAAATATAGCCCTTTCCCTTTATCTGTGGAGCGCAAAGAATATACCCAGGCTGAGGCTCTTTACCATCAGGTAAGAAATGCTCTGGAGAAAGGTCGTCCAGAACTCCTAGACCTGACTTGTGAGAAACTTGAGAGCAAAAAGATAGCGGTTCTCGTCAGCGAAATTCTTGCAGTTCAAATCTATGAAAAAACTGCTTCCTCAATAGGGACTAAACGACCTGGGTTCACAGTGGATGCTTAAACAAATTACCAAAAAGAAGCAAACGTGCTACACACCAAACGCATCGCACAACCAATTTTAGAAATTGAAAACATATCCTTTACTTGGCCTTCTGGTGAGAAAGCATTATCCAATTGCAGCTTCTCAATACCAGGTCCAGGACTATGGATGCTTGTTGGGAGAAATGGCAGTGGCAAGAGCACACTCTTCAGAATCATCAGTGGACTATTAAAGGCTCAAGAAGGCCAATTCAAATGCAACGTCAAACCAGCATTGATGTTTCAAAATCCTGATCATCAAATTCTGCTCCCAAGTTGCGGAAGTGATGTATCTCTAAATCTGCCAGCCCACCTAAATAACCAAACGCGCCATGATCTAGTGAAATCACTTTTGAAAGAAGTCGACTTAAGTGGCCTTTCCTACAGACCAATACACACGCTGAGTGGTGGGCAAAAACAACGTTTAGCTCTTGCAGGTGCATTGGCAAGCGATTCCGAGCTGCTTCTTTTAGACGAACCAACTGCATTGCTCGACCCTGAAAGTCAGGTGGCAATTTTAAAAACAGTTAAAAAGCTATGCCATCGCAAACAAAAGCCTCTTACAGCAATCTGGATCACCCATCGCCTCGAGGAACTAGAGCATGCAGATGGAGCAACCAGAATGGAAAATGGGAAGATCGGGAAATGGCAATCAGGTAATCAACTCAGAAAATCTTTAGATCCCCTTGCCGTTTTACCAGCATGAGCTGTAAGTTCTTCGGGATAGCCATTCCTCGGTAGCTCAGCGGTAGAGCGGTCGACTGTTAATCGATTGGTCGCAGGTTCGAATCCCGCCCGGGGAGTTTTTTATCCCTCAAAAGACCCCCACAGCAATCCAGGGGTCTTTTTTTTTGCCGTGACTGAGGTCAAGCGCACCCTTAAACGAACGATCCCTTGAGCGAAATCAGGATGGGGCTGCATGGACTTTGAAGATTGGCTCCAAGAAACCAACAAGACATCTCTAAGCGTGTTCCTGTGGGCATGGAGACCCTGAATGGAGAATACAGATACAGACAACCATTCTTTATCAGTGGGTGAGTGCCTTTTCTGTGAAGCGCAGATAAAGAGGTTTAAATGGTTCCAAGCAATTTGGAAGTTCCCCTGCTTGACTTTGAGAGCAGAGCAATGAAAGTTAACGTCAATCTCTACCAAGGTAGTCAGGCCTTTAAAGCATAATGATTGTCAGTAAGTTTTAAGATGCCTTTCAGACGGCAAAGAGTGAAACTCCAAAAGCAACGACAATTGCTATGAAAGCAGTTTTGGAATAATGATTAAAACAAAAAACATAAAAAAGATTCCGCATGAATTGCGAGAAGTTTGGTTGAATTCTGGCTTGAAAGATAAGAATTTGAGATAAATAGCTTTCTTAGCATGATATTTGTTCCAATGGAGTCATTAACTGAAAACAGAGTGCTAGATTAGTTGATAGATATGGGCTTTTCATGTTAAATAAAAATAAGCTTCACGAGTTATCTAAAAGTTGGCTTAATTCATCGAGTTATTTCTTACAGAAAGTTACAGCAAAGCTATCAACTTTAAAACAAAAAAACAATTTTTTGAACAACATTTTCTTTTTAATCATAGCAAGTGGTTTGCTTCTTGGTGCCAGTTCAAGTGCATTTCTGCAAGCATCAAATCAAGATTATGGTGTACATACCGTTTCCATGATCACTCCTTATTGTTTGGCGATCCTGTATATAGGAATCTGTACCTTCCTAGGCCAGCTTAACAAGAATAGAGCTCTAAAAAGTATTATTATATTTGTCATTTTATGCATTCCATTGATTCCTTATTTATCAATAACGATCGCTCATGGAATGGACGATGCAAACAGATATGCTTTATATGCTCATAACATAATTAGCGAAAGAACGTTGTGGGGGTCTGATGGACTTATGTATGAAGGTAAGCTCAATTACATAGACCAGCCAGGATATAGATATTGGCTAGCTCTGTTAATGTGCATATTTAATGGTGAAACACGTGCTCTTCAAATATTTAACCTTGGTGTGCTCTTACTTTGTTCTTTAGGATTACTTCTATCAATAAAGCCAAGGTTAAATAGCATCGACATTTCTAAGATTGCTCTCTTTTTCATGCTTTCATCTCCCTATGCTGCTAAAAACATCTTAATGGGATTAACCGAATGGTTTTCAATAGTATTATTTCTAGGATATATAACCTTCTTAACACTTAATAAGCCATTAATATCAACTATACTAGCGGCACTTCTACCATTTATAAGGCAAAACCTTTTTATTACCTCAGGGGTTCTAGCCATGCTCTTATTTATACAGTTTCGTAAGCGATGGATAATATTACTCTACCCCACTATAGCAGCATTGCCGCTATACCATAATCTATACTTTGCAGGAAAATTTAAACTACTGGTTGAGAATACAGGTACATCCGTTGATAGGTTTAATAGCTTAAATATTATTACTCCATTAAAATATATCTTCGCTGCAGCCTTACGTTCTTTAGAGTATATAGGTTATGAACCAGAAACAAATATTCTTGCTCTAGCAATAGCCTGGATCTTTGTTCCTATTGGAACATTCCTAGTCCTAAAAGAGTTCCTTTCCAAAAGAAAACAAACAAGAAAAATTGCTTTCCTATTATTGTTAGCGACTATTGGTCCAACTCTGGTGTTCGGATATGCATATTACCCTCGATTTGTCTATGTTAGCCAAACAATTTCGCTTATATCTTTGATCGTTTTACCTAAATTAATAACTAATACAAAACAAAAGAGTCACTATGAATTAGCATAGTTTCTAAAGATTGCCCTTTTGATGCCTGATATACCAAGATTATCTCTTCTACCAAGAAATAAATTGAGCCCCTTTTGCTACTAAAGGATTGCCCGTTATTTAAAGGGTCTTTATATGACTCCAATTCTCTTCATTATCCAGTAATAGGTCACCCTCGAAGCAAGCAAAGCTATTAACCACCATTACAGAAGCGAACCGCAGCAGAAGGAGTCTGACCACTTTTTCTAATTTCTTGAACACACTCATTAAAAACCGTTGATTCCTTCTTAATAGAGCAAAAACTCAATGCAATTGCAGCAAGTGAAACGGCAGAGATGACTCTTGCACCAAGAGTAGTGAATCCAAAAGCAAGCATTAACCCTTTTTTAGTGCCACAGTTCTTCTTGTTTTTTTTGTTTTTTTTGTCTTCTTTGCTCATTGTTTTTCAAAGAGAATGCTCAAGCACAATATTAATTCAATTGATTGCACGCAAGATGGGAAGGCAGTGAAAACCGCAAGACATTAAGAAAGGCATCCTTTGCAATACGGACAAGTGGATGCCTTTCTCTAAAAGCCAGGACTATTTTCTCTGAGCATTGCCCTGACATTTTCTGTTCTAGTAAAGGATTGAGTACATGGTCAGCAAGTAAAAATTCCTATTTTGTTGGTGAAGCCACGGCTGCGAGGTTTGGGAATATATAAAAGTCATTCAATCCGCAACAGAGCATGGAGAGATTCGGAAGAATTCCTAAAGAGAGATGACTTCGAAAATTGCCTTGAAACACCCTAAATGCCTTTATTTGCAGCTTATCTCGGTCAAATGAGGAAAGAGACCTTGATCCAACCCACCCCTGCAAAGTAATACAAATCTTGAGAGAATCAGTGAATTCTCCATCTAACAGCTTTTTGCTGACTATGGATTTCACCAAAAAGGCGATCTAATGAAGCCCTGCATCCTGCTAATCGAAGATGACCAGGACATGCGTGACCTTGTGAGTGGTCATTTAGAGCACAGTGGTTTTGATGTGCAAAAAGCAGGGGACGGAATAAAAGGTCAAGCGCTTGCTCTTCAGTACAGCCCAGATCTAATACTTTTAGATCTAATGCTACCCAACGTTGATGGGCTGACCATCTGTCAGAGATTAAGAAGAGATGAAAGGACCGCAGGAATCCCAATACTGATGATCACAGCTTTAGGAGGAACTAAAGACAAAGTAAGTGGTTTCAATTCTGGAGCTGATGATTACCTCACCAAACCATTTGATCTAGAAGAACTTGCAGTACGAGTTAAAGCACTCTTAAGGAGAACACATAGGGCCCCTATTGGCTCAAGTAGCCACCAAGAAATTCTTAGTTTTGGACCGTTAACACTTGTTCCAGAAAGATTTGAAGCAATTTGGTTTGACAGAGCAGTCAGGCTCACCCATCTCGAATTTGAACTACTCCACTGCCTATTACAAAGACATGGACAAACTGTTGCTCCATCTCTCATCCTGAAGGAAGTATGGGGGTATGAGCCTGATGACGATATTGAAACTATTCGCGTTCACGTCCGGCACCTCAGAACCAAATTAGAACCCGATCCACGTAAGCCAAGGTTTATTAAAACTGTTTATGGAGCGGGATATTGCCTTGAGCTACCCACTGGTGGCGAGATAGCGATAATGCAAGATGTTCTCGCTAAAGCTCGAGAAGAGAGGGAAAAGAAAAAAAACGAAAGAGAAAGTGCCTAAGGAAAAGAAAATATTTCCAATAATGCAACTTCCCATGCAAGTCTTGGCTGAACAAAAGACAATAAGTGCTTTCTAAGCTTTTCTAATCTTATTAAAGGGCTTGAATGCAACTCATTCTGCCAAAGATGATATTCCCACCAATTTAGAACCCAAAGCTGATCCTGAACATCTAAAACATCTGTCAAATCTTTCGCAAGAGAAAGAATTTCAAGTGAATTAGACGGCCTTATTTTTAATCGTCCAATGAGATCCTTTGGTAATGCCTCCCAGATCATGGAATTCTTCAGAAGCATTCCTGGGGAACCTGCAGCAAGTGCACACAACTCAGGTTCATCTAATTGAGCAAATAATTTCTCTTCAAATTGATTATCCATTTTCGTTAGAACTTCCCTAATAGCTTGACGGCTCAAACGACCAAAAATAATTTCTTGACATCTTGAACGAATCGTTTGCAATAACCTTTGAGGGGCTGAACAAAGCAGTATTAGCAAACCATTAGACGGTTCTTCTAGTGTTTTTAAAAGAGCATTAGCTGCAGCCTCTGGCATTGCTTCAGCTGCCTCAATTACAACCATTCCCTTTGAAGCCTCAACCGGTCTTCTCCCTAAAAAACTTTTGATAGCTCGTATTTGCTCTAAACGGATTTGAGGTGGGGTCTTTCTGCTAACTCCTTCTCGATCTGCAAGAGATTGAGGCACGAGACGCCCCTGATGAGAATAAGCAGGCTCTACCCATAGCAAATCAGGATGATTTCCTTGCTCCAACCTACGTCTTGTTCTTAATTGCGGGTCTCTAGAACTAATAACCCCCTCTAAGAATCTAAATGCTGCTAACCGGCGGCCAACACCTTCAGGGCCAGAGAAAATATACGCTGGGGCAAAGGCTCCGTTTGCAATCGCCGCTTCCAGCAAAGAAACCGCGAAAGGCTGACCAATAACATCATCAAAAAGAGATCCCATTTCTATAAAAATTCCATATCAAGAGTCTCCTGCAAATCCAAAATTCTTGAGGGCATTCTCTATCGATCTACTTACATCAGTAGAACTTTGATCAGCACATATTTTTGTCCAATTTCGAGCATGAGCAATATTAGAGAAACCCTCTGATACCCTTTGCAAAAACTCCAACCCCTCACCTTCCATTCGATCATCGATAGTCCACATCCTGCGTGAAACACTTTCTTTAACTGGCAAGTGCAACCAGAACGTCATATCTGGAACAATCCCAAAAGTAGCAATATGCTCAAGATTCAGAATTAAATCTCGATCAAGTTGCCTACCATACCCTTGATATGCAAGCGTAGATCCACTAAACCTATCAGTAATAACCCAGTCTCCCTTATGAATTAATGGTGCAATAAATGTAGATACATGCTGTGCTCTATCGGCTGCATATAGCAGTAATTCAGTTAATGGTTCTGGAGAAACTTCATCTTTTGTGTCCAGTAAAAATTTTCTCAAAGCTTTTCCTAGAGGTGTACCTCCCGGTTCCTTTGTGATATGTAATTTTGCATCTTTTGGCATCAAACCACTTTGTGGAAGCCACTGTGAAAGATGCTTCAACTGTGTAGATTTTCCACAGCCATCAATACCCTCTAAAGCAAAAAGCCGACCTTTCATGTGGTTCGCAATGTCAAAGCATTTAGAACAACCGTGATTGAACTTAGTGCCATCAATAATGCCGCTATAGGTGGGGAAAGCAACAAACCATAGCTTGGTAAAAGTATTCCTGCCGCTATGGGAAGAGCAATTAAGTTATAACCAAAAGCCCAAAATAGATTCTGGCGAACTTTACTCATTGTTCTCCTAGCTAATAAAAGAGCTTCAGGTAAACCTTCCAGTCTGTCTCCTAGTAAAACCAAATCAGCAGTTTCCTGCGCAATTTGGGTACCCGTTCCAACAGCTATGCCAAGATCTGCGGCAGCTAAGGCAGGCGCATCATTAATACCATCACCAACCATTGCTAATGGACCAGAACTTTTAAGTTGCTCTAACTGTGAGAGTTTTTTTGCTGGTAATAAATTCCAAAAAAGTTGGTCATTCTTAAAGCCAAGTTTTTGTCCTAAACGTTCTACAGATTCTCTGCGATCTCCACTCAAAATCGCCATTTTTAGACCTTCTTCGCGCAACCTGGCTAATGCAAGATGCGAATCTGCTCTGGGGGAGTCCTCAATCCCGATAAGTCCTAGCAACTCTTCCCCACAAGAAACACCAACTACAGATTGCCCCTTGCGAGATGCATCCTTAAGAGCTTTTTGAATCTCTTCATTCCAAAAAATTCCTTCAGATCGAATCCATTCCGGATTTCCTACTCGCACTGTTCCTTCAATTCCTTCAATTTCTCCCGCAATACCAGAACCTGCAATTGTGGATGTGTTCAAGGGCTTCAATATTGGCATTTTGTACCGCTGTGCCTCCTGGATGACTGCGTGAGCCAAAGGATGGCGACTGTTCTCCTCCAAGCAAGAAGCAAGCTGAAACATTCTTGCAGGCTCTTTTGCAAGCATTACTGCCGAAACGAGGGGTCGACCAAGGGTAAGGGTGCCTGTCTTATCAAAAACTATTTGTTTGATTGAAGCTGCCATTTCGATGACATCACCACCACGAAATAGCCAGCCCCTACGAGCAGCTTGACCAGAAGAAACAGTGATAACGGTTGGAGTAGCCAACCCCAAAGCACAAGGGCAAGCAACTACAAGCACCGCAATAGCAAGCTGTAAGGCCAAGCCCAAAGGGGTCTCAGCACCGCTACCTAGTGATCCATGCAAGCTGTGACCATGCAACAAACCTTGTCCTGAAGCATGTAAGACATGTGGCCACAATCGCGAACCAATTAACCACCAAAAGAAAAATGTTCCCAATGCAAGTACTCCAACGCCATAGCAGAATCTGCCTGCTATTCGATCCGCCAAACCTTGGATTGGAGCCTTTCTAGATTGTGCCCTCTCCACTAACGAGATTATGCGAGCTAATGCGGTCTGGGCTCCTACACGTCTAACCGCCAAAACAAGGGTTGATTGAAGATTAAGGCTCCCGGAGGAAAGTTCCGTACCTGGGGATGCCTCTAATGGCAAAGGTTCCCCTGTCAGGCTTGAGATATCTACCGCCGAAGAACCCTCCTCTACAACACCATCAACAGGAATTCGATCTCCTGCCAATAATTGAACCCTATCCCCAATCCGAAGAGAACCAACTCGCACTTCTCTAATAAGACCATTACCCAAAAGGAGTCTCGCGCTATCAGGCTGTAATTGAGCCAATTGCTTCAATGCTCGACCTGTTCGAAATCGAGCACGCTCCTCCAAAAAGCGGCCCAATAAGACAAATCCAAGAAGCATTACCGGTTCATTAAAAAAGCATGGCCAACCAACCTGAGGCCATATCAATGCCACAAGACTTGCAAGATAAGCACTTAAAACACCCAGACCGACCAAAGTGTCCATTGTTGGTGTAGCAGCTAAGGCAGCTAAAGCTCCACTTGTAAGGATTGAGCGTCCGGGTCCAAAAAGTGCAAAAGTTGCCAATGCAGCATGAAAAGGCAAAGCGCCTAAGACAGGAAGCGTTAAGAAACCACCTTCAGCTAGATGGCCTAAGACGGAAAGCAACAACAAAAGCAAAGCAAAAACCAAGCTTTTCCACTGTCGCCAAAGCTCACCAGCAGAATCAGCCTCAGAGTCTTGCAAGTTTTCTAGAGGGTTCTTATCCCTTAACTGAGCAGGGAAGCCTCTATGAGCTAGTGCTTCAAGTATTTGAGCAAGATTTGTAGATGGATCCTCCAAATCCAAATAAGCAGTTCTTGAGACCAAGTTCACGCTCGCACTTGAAACACCAGTCTGTTCAAGCAAAGTGGTCTCAACAGATCGCACACAACCTCCACATTTCATGCCCTCAACATCGAGCAATATGGTTTCTTTCAAAGAATGCTTTTGAAGTGAGCTCACGAGTCGGTGAGGGCTAAATACACGTTAATAAATACAGCTCCGTTAAAGAACAATTAATTCATTCCAAAACGTATAAAGCAATTTAAATAAGCAAAAAGGAACAATTTCAGTCAGGATGGTTACCATCAAAGCTTTCTGAAGGCGAACCGTGCCCCTTAGTCAAAAAAAAGACAATTTCATCGACAAAGCCTTCACGGTGATGGCTGAGTTAATAGTCAAGATGATGCCAATCGCAGAAAACGAAAAGAAAGCTTATATCTACTATCGAGAAGGGCTTTCCGCTCAAGACTGCGGAGACTATTCTGAAGCACTTGAATGCTATGAAGAAAGCCTGAAACTTGAAGAGAATGCGGTTGATAGAGGAGAGACACTTAAAAACATGGCCATCATTTACATGAGCAATGGTGATGAAGAGTTAGCACTTGAGACTTACCAAAAGGCCCTTCTCGAGAACCCTAAACAGCCCTCTTGTCTAAAAAACATGGGTTTAATATATGAAAAGCGAGGAAGGCTTGCAGAGCAGGCTGGAAAAAAAGATGAAGCTGACAGCTGGTTTGACCAAGCAGCTGAAGTCTGGGCAAAAGCCGTCAGACTTTATCCAGGAGGATATTTAGATATTGAGAATTGGCTTAAAACAAGTGGTAGAAGCAACATCGATGTATATTTCTAGGCCCTAAGATTTTCCTCTTATTACTTATCAACTTCTAATGACATTATGATTGCCTCGTTAATATTAACTACCTGTATTAACTCAATTGATTTTAAGAACCCTATAGATTCCAACCCACTACCTCGAGGGACAACAGCACGATTGAAACCTAATCTTTCTGCTTCCTGAAGGCGCTGAGAAATTTGTCCCACCGGTCTCAATTGTCCTCCAAGGCCCAATTCCCCAATCAAAACAGTCCCCTTAGGCAAAGATACATCCTTAAAGCTAGAAACAATTGCTGCAGCAATGCCAAGATCTGATGCAGGCTCCTCTACTTCTAAACCACCTGCCACAGCAAGATAACAATCATAACGAGAGAGAGGAAAACCCATATGTTTTTCAAGTACAGCCAAAATTTGATGTAGACGGTTAGTCCCAACCCCAGTAGCAGTTCTTCGTGGGCTGGGATAACTTGTTGAACTAACTAAAGCCTGTACATCAACCAGGAGTGCTCTAGTCCCTTCACATGCAACGATCGTCGCAATACCAGCTGCTGAAGTCCCACTCAAAAACAACTTACTGGGGTTAATAACCTCAGATAGGCCCCTGCCCTGCATTTCAAAAACGCCTAATTCATTTGTTGCTCCAAAACGGTTTTTAACAGCACGCAAAAGTCTATGACTTGCAAATCTATCTCCTTCAAAAGTTAAAACTGCATCGACTAAGTGTTCTAGAACTTTTGGTCCTGCAAGTAGTCCTTCCTTGGTGACATGTCCTACCAAGATCATGGCTATAGAAAGCTTTTTGGCAAGACGCTGCAAAGCAGCTGCGCATTCCCTTACCTGCGCAACTGACCCTGGAGCACTAGATAATTCAGCATCATGTAATGCCTGAATGCTGTCCACAATTGCCACCTCAGGTCTCAAAGATTCCAATTCCTTCAGAACATTCTCTAAATCAGTTTCTGCCAAAAGATGTAAATTTGTCTCCGCTCCTTTAAGACGATTCCAGCGGAGTTTCACCTGTTGAGCAGATTCTTCCGCACTGACATATAAGACAGAACGACTAATTGCCATGGCAGTGGCACTTTGCAACAACAAAGTGCTCTTTCCAATCCCAGGGTCTCCTCCAAGCAAAACAAGTGATCCCGGGACTAAGCCGCTTCCAAGAACCCTGTCAAACTCTTGATATCCACTTCCTAACCTTAATAAAGGATTTTCCTTCAAAGATGCCATTGGCATTGATTTAATACTCCTTGGCTCCTGATCAAAATCAACACTGTTTCGGCGAAGTCTTCCATCAATTGATTGAGCTGATTGCTCAATTAAGGAGTTCCAGTCCCCACAGCTTGAGCAACGTCCAAAGAACTTCTTAGTTTGAGCTCCACAGCTCTGACAAACAAAAAAAGATGTCGTTCTGACCACTTAGGTTTATGTAAAAAGTTAAAGTTGGGGAGATTCATCCCCCACGAAAGAGCGCAGGGGATTTATCTAGGTTCCAACCTCACTAACACAAAAGAGAGTTTTGACGGTATCAAGTCCATCAAAAGAAACGATACTCGTGGTCGATGATGAGGCCAGCATTAGACGAATACTGGAAACTCGTCTGTCGATGATCGGATACCAAGTCGTAACTGCCAGCGACGGTAAAGAAGCTCTAGAACTTTTTCGAAATAACGAACCAGACCTCGTAGTTCTTGATGTCATGATGCCGAAATTAGACGGCTACGGCGTCATTCAAGAGATAAGGAAAGAATCAGATGTGCCTGTTGTCATGTTGACAGCCCTTGGTGATGTTGCCGACAAAATCACGGGCCTTGAGCTAGGCGCAGATGACTACGTAGTGAAACCATTCAGCCCTAAAGAACTTGAAGCTAGAATTAGATGTGTACTTCGGCGGGTTGATAAGGAAGGCATTGCAGGCATCCCAAATTCAGGTGTCATACAAGTCACAAATCTCCGAATAGATACCAACAAACGTCAAGTCTTTCGAGCAGATGAGAGAATTCGTCTGACAGGTATGGAGTTCAGTCTTCTTGAACTCCTAGTCAGCCGATCAGGCGAACCATTCAGTCGAGGTGAAATCCTTAAAGAGGTCTGGGGTTATACACCAGAGCGACATGTGGATACTCGCGTTGTAGATGTCCACATTTCTAGACTGCGGTCAAAGCTCGAGGATGACCCAGCCAACCCAGAGCTTATTCTTACAGCCAGAGGAACAGGCTACTTATTCCAGCGCATTGTCGACTCCCTTGCTTCCGAAGGACCCTGATATAAATCCTGTCCCTGAATCCAGGGTGAGGTCTAGCCGTCCACGTGCAATAAGGCGGCTGGTTATTTGGTATCGCAGAAATGCAGCAGTAACAACAATTGTAGATACCGCGACAAACTCAGCCTCTGCAGCTGGAAATGTTGCAGGTACGGTTGTTTCAAGTGCTAGCTCTGTTGTCACAAATGCTGGTTCGATGGCTGGAAATATGCTGCAGCCACTCGTCTTCGATCCATTAAGAAGGCTGCAAAGTTCTGAAAGTGAGCTTGGCCAAACCCAGCTAAGCAACAAAGATTATCTGTGGATCGCCGTAGATGGCATGGGTGGAGATAATGCCCCTGGCCCTATTCTTGAAGGTTGCATAGAGGCACTCGAACGTCTGCCAATAAAGATCAAATTCGTTGGCGAATCCGACAAAATTGAAAAAGCTACGCAAGCTTTAGGCTTAAAGGATATTTTTGAAGAAGCAAAGACATCCGGACGCATCGAAGTAATAGCTAGCGGTCCTTCAGTAGGAATGAATGAAGAAGCAACTGTTGTTAGAAAGAAGCGTGACGCAAGCATCAACATTGCGATGGATCTAGTCAAGAAAGGAGAGGCCACGGCTATGTATTCGGCAGGCAACTCGGGGGCATTAATGGCATCGGCTATTTTCCGTCTAGGACGGCTTAAGGGAATTGATAGGCCTGCAATAGGAGCTCTATTTCCCACAAAAGATCCTGGCCAACCAGTACTAGTACTTGATGTGGGTGCAAACATGGATTGCAAACCCACCTATCTTCATCAATTCGCTTTACTTGGGAATATCTACTCACGAGATGTTCTCCAAACTAAAATCCCTAGAGTTGGATTATTAAATATTGGTGAGGAAGAATGTAAAGGTAATGATCTTTCCCTACGTACACATGAACTCCTAACTCAAGAAACACGCCTTAGCTTTGCAGGAAATTGCGAAGGAAGAGATGTTCTTTCAGGAGATTTCGACGTTGTTGTTTGTGATGGTTTCACAGGAAATGTGCTGCTCAAATTTTTAGAATCAGTTGGGAGTGTTCTTCTTGATGTTCTTCGAGCAGAATTACCGCGAGGTAGGCGTGGCAAAGTTGGTTCCGCCTTCCTGCGAAGTAATTTAAAAAGAATCAAAAAAAGATTAGATCATGCTGAGCATGGAGGGGCATTGCTCCTAGGGGTAAATGGTATATGTGTCATAGGTCACGGGAGTAGCAAAGCTTTATCTGTTGTAAGTGCGCTTCGGCTAGCCCACTCAGCAGCTAGTCACGGGGTAATGGATGATTTAGCTGAACTACAAAAAACCCAACCGAGTGTGTCTAGGACTATGAAGGTCTAACCTCGTTGACTGACTTTCAAAACCTAGGACTGTTTACTCCTTGCTTGAACCCTCTAGAAACGTGCCCGGAATAGCTTTAGTTGGTTCAGGGAGCGCTGTACCTTCACAAACTCTTAGCAATGAAGAATTAGGGCTAAGAGTCGAAACCAATGACTCTTGGATAAGAGAAAGGACTGGTATCGCTAATCGTCAAATCATTGGTAAAGATGAAACTCTTACAAGCCTTTGTTGTAAAGCTGGATCACTGGCAATCCAAATGGCGGGCTGGGAACCTGAAAGCGTTGATTTAATTATTCTTGCCACCTCAACTCCGGATGATTTGTTTGGAACTGGACCGGAAATTCAGGGAAAACTAGGCGCAACCAATGCTGTTGCCTTTGATTTAACAGCTGCCTGCAGTGGCTTTCTATTTGCCTTAGTTACTGCAGCACAATTCATTAAAAATGGAGATATGAATCGTGCAATTGTTATAGGCGCAGATCAACTAAGTAGTTGGATTGATTGGGATGACAGGAGAAGTTGCATATTATTTGGAGATGGTGCAGGGGCAGTTGCTTTAGAAAAAACAAGTTACGAAAAAAATGGGCTATTGAGTTTCAAGCTAAAGTCAGACGGAAGAAAAAGAAATTGCCTCAATTTAAAACAATCAACTGACCACCTATCTCTAGTAAAAGATAAAAGTCATCAAAAAGGAAGTTACTTACCAATTCAAATGAATGGTCAGGAAGTTTATAAATTTGCGGTCAAAGAAGTTCCTGCAATCTTAGATTTACTCTTAAAATCCTCCAATATTGAATCAAGTTCAATTGATTGGCTGCTACTGCATCAGGCAAATCAAAGAATTCTTGATTCGGTTGCAGATCGTTTCTCAATACCACATGAAAAAGTACTTTCTAATCTTTCAGAATATGGCAATACTTCGGCTGCGACTATCCCATTAATGCTTGATGAGGCTGTAAGAGATGGCCGAATAAACACTAACAACCTAATTGCAACAAGTGGTTTTGGAGCTGGCCTTAGCTGGGGTGCCGCCTTGCTCCGCTGGCAAGGTCCCTCCTAGGCTTATTTGCTCTTTCCAATCATTCGATGACTATTGCTTGGGTGTTCCCTGGACAAGGATCACAAAAAATCGGAATGGCTGATCATATTCTCAGTCTTGAAGGTGCTACAGAAAGATTTGGGCTGGCATCAAAAATAATCGGCAGAGACTTATTAGAAATCTGTAAAGGTTCTAAAAGCTCTGAGGATAGTCTTTTCAGCCTAAATGACACCAGAAACACCCAACCAGCCCTATTTGTTATTGAATCTATCCTTGTAGATGATTTGCACCGTCAAGGGCGACAAGCATCCTTAATGGCAGGACATAGCTTAGGTGAACTTGTCGCGCTCTATGCATCTCATGTTTTCAATGCAGAAACCGCATTAAAGCTCCTTTATCGACGATCGGAATTAATGGCTTCAGCCGGAGGGGGCGCCATGACCGCAGTTTTAGGGTTTGACCGCAAACAACTAGAAGACTTAGTAAACACAACTGAGGGGGTAGTTATCGCTAATGACAACAGTGAGTCCCAGATTGTCTTATCAGGAAGCCCAGAAGCTGTGTCATCAGTTAGCGAAAGACTAACTTGCAAAAGAACAATTCCGCTCTCTGTTTCTGGAGCATTTCATTCTCCTTATATGAAAGAAGCCGCTGATATATTTGCTCAAGAACTCGATAAAGTCGCTTTCAACAATGCAAGTGTGCCAGTTCTAAGCAATTCAGACCCAACCCCAACTACTGATTCAGCATTGCTGAAGCAACGTTTAAAGCAGCAAATGACAACCGGAGTTCGTTGGAGAGAAAGCATGGAAATTATGCAACAAGAAAATATCAATACAATTGTCGAAATTGGCCCTGGAAATGTTTTAAGCGGTCTTGCCAAACGGTCAATGAAAGGAATGATATCAACACAAATCTCAAATGCAAATGATTTAGGACATTAACCATTGCTAAACCTCATCTTACATCCAAACAAAACTTCTAAAAAATCACACAAAATAAAGCCAAGTATTATATACTTGGCTATTAGTTATTTGTTGGTATATCCGATTTTTCGGGGTTTATTTCGAGGGAAAATATCAGGCCTAGAAAAAGTACCGCTGAAAGGCTCTTTAGTTGTCGTAGCTAATCATGGGTCACATCTTGATCCTCCAATTCTTGGGCATGCTTTAGGGCGGCCTATTGCATTTATGGCAAAAGCTGAACTATTCAAGATTCCTTTATTGGGAAAGATTATCAAAGCCTGTGGTGCTTACCCTGTAAAAAGAGGCGGAAGTGACCGTGATGCGATCCGTATGGCAACAAAAATGCTATTAGAAGGTTGGGCAACTGGGATTTTTCTTGATGGAACAAGACAAGCCAATGGACGCATAAATCAACCTATGGCAGGAGCTGCTTTACTCGCCGCAAGAAGTCAATCTAAATTGCTACCTGTTGCAATAGCTAATTCACACAAAGTACTACCTAAAGGCAGGCTTTTACCAAGACTAATCCCTATTTACATAAGGGTTGGTGATCCAATTAAGCCACCTAAATCAAGAAAAAAATCAGATCTAGAAGCAACAACATTAAAACTAAAAGATCAAATAAACTCCCTTTTAGATAAGCAGATTATAAATGAATAAATTACTCAAGCTGCACTAAATAGTTGAGGCCATTTTAATGTTAGCAATGCCTTCATATCTTTACCAGTTAAGATCCAAACAAAAGATCGAACAAGATCAAAAGCTTTCTTCTGCCACTTCTCCTCTATACACAAAGAATTACAAGGAACAGATAATCCCGTCAGATGAATTCCTCTGCTTCCAGCAACCATCCAACCAACTAACATCGCTCTTGATAAATGATCTTCACTTGTTATTAGCAAGACATGACTAATACCGTCAATTAGAAATTCATCTACCAAAGAAGTGAAATTTCCAAGAGTATCTTGAGCTCGATAATCAAGTTTTACTAATTCTGGAGGCAAACCTGCACTCCTAATCAACCAATCAGCATGCTCTGGATTACTGCCTCCACTAACTACTAATGGCAATTTCAATTCATTTGCAAGACGAACTCCGACATGCTCTCTATCCACGTCACCACCAAGGACCAAGATCAGCTGTGGGGGATCTAAATTGAAAATAGCAGTTCGATATGATCTCAAAAAACTTATTTCAAAAAGACCATAAACTAATCCGCTAAAAACTAATACCCTCAAAGAGAAACGTAACACTAAGAATTATCCACAGGAGAAGTAGGGTAAATGGGCAGAACATCAACCCAGTTTCCATCTTTACTGGTCAAATGGGCTTCTAAAGATAATTCTAGAAGATGTTGAACATCAGTCTCTACATCCTCCTCAACATCAACTGAAGGTTCCAACTTGGCATCACACGCTAACAATTTTGGAACCTCTAGTTCCATTGCCTTTCTAACGGAATTCTCCTTGGAATGAGATATCAATTGATAGCAACCTGCAACAATTCCTCTTCTATTTAATTGTTGAGTAATCCAAAAAGGTTTATCCATGAACTTTGGATCTAATTTTTCTGAAAGTCGTGTAGCCATTAACGCAAAACTACTGATCCCATCTAAAGGGCAAGCAATTTGCTGAGCCAAGGTTCTTGCCATAACAATAGTCAAACGCGTACCAGTAAATCCACCTGGACCTGTTGCGACAGCTAATCGAGCGAGTTGCTTCCAGTTTTCATAAGGACAAACCTCATTGATACAACTCAATAGACTATTCGAGAGATCTCTTCCTAATGGAAAGGTCCTCTTTTTCAATTTCAAAGGAGTTTCTCTTAAATCCATGCAAGCAACTCCCAAAGTCTCAGTCGAACTATGCAAAGCCAACACAATGTTTCTGTTCTTCTTTATAAACAAGGGTTTTTCTAAAACTGTTTTCATCTAGGAATGTCCTGCCCAGGTCTTAAACGTTGCCATTTGCCCGAGTCTTCTAGGAAACTTCCACAAGAACGAACATCCCATTCAACACCAGTAACACCCTCAGAAATTTCAATCACACTGACATGGATATATGGGTCAATGGGCTTCAGGTCGGGACTCTCAGTGAGATGATCCACTCCATGCTGTCTCTCAACTGCGTGATAGGCATAGCAGCGGTCAACCCAGCGGCAGTCAACACAAATGCACATGTCTAGTCCTCTTCAGGCAAAAGTCATACTTGAAGGCGATCGAAATATTCTGGCGCATAAGCTATTCAAAAGAATTAATCCCCATAAATGGCCCATCTCAATTGAAAATCTACCAAGTGAAGCTGTCTTAGTTGGCGGTGCTATTCGAGATAGTGTCCTAGGGAAATCGCAAGAAAAACCAGATCTAGATCTTATCGTCCCAAAGAATGCATCTGTATTAGCCAGAGAGTTTGCAATAAAACAAAAAGGAACCTTTGTGCTCTTAGATGCATCAAGAGATATCGCAAGAGTAATCATTAAGAACTGGACTCTGGATTTTGCCGCCCAAATGAGTTCTAGTTTAGAAAAGGATCTTTGGAGACGTGACTACAGGATCAATGCTATTGCTCTATCTCTTTGTGATGAGCCAAGGCTCATAGACCCAACTGGAGGATTAGAGGATTTGGCACACAAGAAGATTGTGGCAGTAAATGAACAAAACCTTATCGAAGATCCCTTGCGTTTAATTCGCGGATTGCGACTAATAGCAGAGTTAAACCTAACCCTCGAAGATCAAACAAAAACATGGATGCACAAAAACCATGCACACCTTGAAAAGGCTGCTCCCGAAAGAATTAGCTCAGAGATTGACAAACTTATCAAAGCAGAATTTTTCGATAAGATTGTCCCCTTAATTCAAGAGCTTGAACTCCTAAAGAAATGGCAAGAACCTCAAAAAATTATCAAGGCAGAAAGCTTATCCAATGATCGTTGCAAAGCGCTTACTGTCCAAGAAAAGGCCAGAGCACTTCCATTAGCTCGTTTAACCAGCCTGTTGAGCGATAAAGGCCTACAACTACTTAGATTCAGTCGCGTGCAGCAAGAACGTTGCAAAAGACTTCGTTATTGGAAACAAAAAAATACAGACTACGCGTTTAAAAATCTCAATGAAAATGAACTACTGAAACTGCATGAACAACTAGAAAAAGACTTACCTGCCTTAATAATTGAACTTTCTTTTACGGAACAAACAACCTGGTTAAAACGCTGGCGCAATGAAAAAGATCCCCTATTCCACCCCTCATCTCCTATCGACGGGAATACGCTTCAGGACTGCCTTGGAGTGCCTTCAGGGCCTTTGCTAGGAGAGTTAATACATCACCTAACTCTTGAAAAAGCTTTCGGAAGATTAGAGAATCAACAAGATGCTCTTCTCTCCGCACGTTACTGGTTGAAACACAAACAGACCTTGTTGTGATTAACTAATTGGACATGAATTCAACATGCCGATCAGTTTGATCCCCAATTTTCTTCTATCTCCTCCCCTTTCATGAGTGTTCGCCTCTACATCGGCAACTTGCCGCAAAACTTCGATAACAAAGAACTAGAAGCCTTGCTGGCAAGTGTTGCTGAAGGTATTCGCTTCAAAGCTGTCCTCGACAAAGAAACCGGTAACTGCAGAGGTTTTGGCTTTGCCAATATTGATGACAAAAAAGTCGCGAACACACTGATAGATCAGTTAAATGGCCGCGAATTTAATGGCAATAACCTACGAGTTGAACGATCCGAACGCCGTGATTCAAATAATGGGAATGCACGCCGAGGTGGCGGAAACTCTAACAACAATTCTCAAGGAGGGAATCGCAAAGGAGCCAAAAAAATCGTGCATAGCGATGCACCTAACCCAGAAGCGCCAGATCCTCGCTGGGCAGGAGAGCTATCTAAACTAAAAGAGTTGCTCGACAACCAAAAAACAGCTGTCTAAAAATAATACTTAGGGTTCATTTTCTTAAAGAATTCTAAGTATCTTATTGCTTACCGTGACTGAGAAATTGCATAGGCAATTGGTAGATTAAACAGTTTTACCCAATTGCTTACATAAGCACGATTATTAAATACATCATAATCAAGTTTTTCAATAGAATCTAATATCCCTCTATAGAGCCTAAGTGATGTCCAAACTGGCCATCGAGCGTCGCCAGAAAGCCATCTAACGCCGGATTCCGAAAGCGCGAACCATTCACGGGCTCGCTCTAACTGGAATGCCATCAAGGACCTCCAATTATCATTTACTCTGCCTTGCATAAGATCTTCTTCTGAATAATTAAATCTCACTAGATCTTCTTGAGGAAGATAAATTCTGCCACGTCCTCTATCTTCACCAACATCTCGAAGAATATTTGTCAGTTGATTGGCTATGCCTAAAGCAACAGCTGCATCTGAAGGGTCTGGAGCAGAGCTCCATGGGGCAGATGTATAGGCTGAATCTAAGCCCATAACACCCTGTGTCATCAATCCAACTGTTCCAGCAACCCTATAACAATACAGCTTTAAATCATCAAATGTTTCGTAACGATGAAGATTTAAATCCATCCTTTGCCCTTCAATCATATCCAAATAAGGCTGAATATCCATTGGAAATTTTTCAAGCATATCCACCATAACTGCATCAAATTCATTATTAATCTTTCCCTTAAAAACTTCTCTAGTTCGCTCCTCCCAATTATCTAATCGATCAGACAATTGATTAATAGGAAGCTTCATTGCCTCTGGGCTATCCATTAACTCATCGGTACGTCTACACCAAACATAAATAGCCCATATAGCTTTTCTTTTAATAGGTGGAAGTAATAATGTCCCTAAATAAAAAGTTTTTGCCCACTTTGCAGTCTCCTCTCTACAGACCTCATAGGCCGAGTCGAGATTAATAGTCTCTAAATTATTCAAACTTTTAGAGTCTGAATTAGTCATCTTTCATAATCTAATAATGCGAAAGAAAAGCAGCTCATAGATTTACACCTCTGACTGAGTGCGATGTACTTCATTAGCACACAATTTACCGCTAAGAACTGCACCTTCCATAGAAGCTAAGTAGCGCTGCATGGTGTAATCACCCGTTAGAAAGAAATTAGATATCGGAGTCCTCTGGCTCGGCCTAAATTGCTGGCATCCAGGAACTGCTTTATAGACAGACAAAGGAGTCTTTACTACCTTATATTTTCTTAAACTTGCCTTATTTTCTCCAGTAAGATGCATAGGGAAAAGGCTTTCAAGCTCTTTCATAGTAACCTCAATTATATCTTCATCACTTCTGCCAATCCAGTCTTTTGCAGGTGCAAAAACCAACTCCAACATTGATTTATCCGGATCGGCATACTCCTTACAAGTAATACTCATGTCTGCATATACACTCAACAATTTTGATCTACTAAAAAGCAAATGATCAATATCTGTAAGCTTCCTGTCAAACCACAAATGTATGTTTATTACTGGGACCCCACGAAGTCCATCAAGACCTTGGAAGATGTCTAGAGTCTTCCAACGCTCTGGCAATAATAATTTAAAAGGATCTACTGGCAGTGCACTTACATATGCATCTGCGTAAATGTTTTCACGGCCTCTTTTATCAGCTGTAGTTATACAAAAACTATCAACAGTTCCATCATCTTTAAGAACAATCTTTTGAAGGGCCCTATTTAAATAGACCTCGCCACCTTTAGCTTCAATATGATTAACAATTGGTTGGCACAACCTTTCAGGTGGTGCTCCATCTAAAAATGCCATTTTCGAACCATTTTTCTCTTGGAGAAATCTATTAAGCGCAGTAAGTAAAACAGTAGATGAAATTTCATCAGGTCCAATAAAGTTAAGCGCCTTACTCATTGCAATAAAGACTTCTTCATTCACTCTTTCAGGGATATTGTGCAGCTTCAGCCAATCAGTCCAAGAGTATTTATCACACTCTTCGACATACTCTTGGCCTCTTAACATCGCTGGCACCAAACCAATGCCAAAAGCGATTTTTTCAGGCCAACTGAGCATATCGTTATTACTAAGAATAGCTGCTACACCATTGAAAGGTGCTGGTAAATCTGGAAAGTCAAAACGGCTATATGTTCCTGGCTCTTCAGGCTGATTAAAAATCATGGAATGGCTTTTCCACTGAAGCCTTTCCTGAATTCCCAACTCTTCAAACAATTGGAGCATATTTGGATATGCTCCAAAAAATATGTGCAAACCTGTCTCATACCAATCCCCATCTGCATCCTTCCAAGCAGCAACTTTGCCGCCAAGAACATCTCTTGCTTCAAAAACGATCGGAGTGTGGCCTGCATCAGCAAGATATTTGGCACAAGAGAGGCCAGCCAGACCTGCTCCTGCTACTACAACCTTCATACTCAAAAAATAAGGTCAAGAACAACATTAAAAGGGTCAGACCCCCTTTTGCTACGTAGAGTTCTATAAAGTCAAGGAACGGTCCGACTATTTGACTGGTCTCAAACACTATGACCGATACACAACTTAAATGCACTACACGCCATATAAGGCTTTTCACCGCAAGGGTTGAGGAGGACAAGCTAGTGGCTGATCCCAGCCAACTAACTCTAGATCTTGATCCTGATAACGAGTTCATATGGACAGATGAGGTTATTCACAAAGTGCATCAACGCTTCAATGAATTAGTCGAAGAAAACGATGGGAAAGAACTCAGTGAATACAACCTCAGGCGAATTGGCTCAGATCTTGAAGGTACTATTCGCCAACTTCTCCAAGAAGGTCAATTGAGTTACAACCCCGATTGTCGTGTTCTCAACTATTCAATGGGACTACCCAGAACAAGTGAACTGCTGTGACTAGATCTCCCTACAACCGACAATCCCGGAGAGACTTCGGGGAAAGAAGCAGAAAAGGTGGTAACAGATACGGACCTAATGAAAATTTTGGGCGAGTCAACTATGGCCAAAGGTCAAACTATGACTCCTCTTCTGGTGGCAAAGGGGGTGGAGGTGGGTTTTCTATGAATACAGGCACAGTTGCAGTGATTGCAGGAGTACTAGTAGTAGGAATTGGTATAGGCAGCGCAATTACAAGCACCACTCAAGGAGGTCAAGGCAATATTGCTAGTCAACAACAACTGGACATGGCAGTCCCAGATCCTGAGTTTTGTAGACAATGGGGAGCAAGTGCATTTGTAATCGATGTAGAGATGTATACAACACTCAACCCATCAACTAGTTTTGTGACCCAGCCTGCCCTGCAACCAGGTTGCGTAATAAGAAGGGAAAACTGGACAGTTCTACAAAAACAAGGCGCAATAACTAACGAAGACGTAAGAGAATGTAAACAAAGAATGAACACATTCGCTTATATAGGTTCAATCAGAGATAACCCTGTAGTTCGTTGTGTTTACCAAGCAGATATCAATGAAAACAAATTTATTATTAAAGGGGCAGCCGAAGATGCTGTGGGAGTGAATCAAGAGGCAGTGCAATTCTGAACCGTCTTATCTCTTTCCTTCAGCAGAAAAACCTATAGTCTTTCGAAGAGGACTATCTTCACTCGCAAAAAGAGGCAGCACATCCTGCCTAAAAGCCTCTGCAGCACGGGAACGATATCTAGCAGGATGTGTAATTAATTTAAGTTGTCTGGAAACTTTCAGATCTGCCACAACCGGCCTATGAACAGTACCTGCTTCTAACTCACGCTCAATTGATACCACTGGAAGAAATGCTGCTCCCAAGCCTGAATGGACAGCATTTTTAATTGCTTCTAGCGAATTCAACTCCATTTCTATTCGGAGCCGCTGTACATCTAATCCTGATTGTGAGAGTAATTGATCAACCATCTTTCGTGTTGTGGATTGCGCATCAAGGCTTACAAACCCAAGACGATAGAGATCCTCCTTGGTTAATTCACTCAACCTTGCCAAAGGATGCTTTATAGGCAACACAAGTGCCACTTCATCGCTTGCATAGGGAACTACTTGAAGCAACTCATTTAATTCTTGAGGGAGCTCACCCCCAATAATCGCAAGATCAATTTGGCCATTGGCAACACTCCAACCTGTCCTGCGTGTGCTATGCACCTGAAGCTGAACAGCCACCTCTGGAAATTTACTTCTAAATAATCCAATCATCCTTGGCATTAAATAGGTACCTGTTGTCTGGCTTGCACCTACGACTAAAGAACCCCCCTTTAAGTTGTGCAAATCATCTATTGCTCTGCAAGCTTCCTGGCATTGACTCAGAATTCTTTCGCAATAACCCAAAAGAAGCTGTCCAGCCTCAGTGAGCTGAGCTCTACGGCCGCCTCTATCAAATAGAACAACCTCTAGTTGTTTCTCTAAATTCTGAATCTGCAGGCTGACTGCAGGCTGGGTCACATAAAGGCTATCGGCAGCTTTTTTAAAGCTGCCTTCTCGCTCTATGGCTCTTAGAATTCGAAGCTGATCGAGAGTGAAAGGCAGTTCGGCCATGACAGCTGCCAAGCTGGCAGCAACAATAGAAAAAACTCTACGCGGGAATCTAGTAATCCCTATGTTCCCTAACCATTTCAACTAGCAATTGCTACAACTCTCTGCAAATAGCACGCATCACAGCAGTGGTGTAATGGTGCTCCTGATCCTGGGCTTCGCTGTTATTCATAGTGGTGGAGCTGCTTTACGTTCGCGTGCAGAGAAAAGAATCGGAGCAAGGGCATGGCGTTTGATTTTTGCCACTGCAAGTATTCCATCTGCCATTCTTCTAATTGGGTATTTCCTAGCTCATCGTTATGACGGGCTTCGCTTATGGAACCTTCAAGGTCTACCTGGGATGGCAACATCTGTCTGGGTTTTAACTGCCTTAAGCTTTTTCTTTCTCTACCCAGCCACATACAACCTTTTAGAAATTCCCGCATTGCAGAAACCAACTGTCAGGCTTTATGCAACTGGAATAATTCGAATTAGCAGGCATCCTCAGGCTATTGGCCAAATCCTCTGGTGCTTTGCACATTCACTCTGGATTGGCAGTTCATTTATGCTGGTTACTTCTGCTGGTTTGATTGCACATCATCTTTTTGCAATCTGGCATGGTGATCGAAGATTAAAAAACAAGTTCGGTTTAGCATTCGATGAATTAAAAATTAAAACATCCGTAATCCCATTTTTGGCCGTATTGGAGGGTCGTCAGAAATTGGAGCTTCATGAATTTCTCAGGCCTGCACAGCTAGGTATAGGCATTGCAATTGGTTTAATCTGGTGGTCCCATCGTTTCATTTCTCTATCTAGCAATGCATTCATCTCTTCACACCTATCCAAACTGATGGGATGAAATGCCTACACTCGCAGGAGCCTAAAAAGTACGGATGCCCTCGGCTGCAGAATTTGCCTGGTTAATACCTGTACTCCCTCTAATAGGAGCAGTATTTGTAGGCCTGGGATTAATTGGTTTCAATAAATGGGTTAATGACCTTCGAAAGCCCGTTGCAATAACCCTACTTAGCTGCGTAGGTGCCTCAGCAATACTGAGCTATGCGGTTCTTATTGAGCAAATCAATGGAGGACCTGTTGTTGAGCACCTGTTTGTTTGGGCTAGTGCAGGAAGTTTCATCCTTCCAATGGGCTATGTGATCGATCCACTAGGAGCAGTAATGCTCTCACTAGTAACAACAGTGGCTCTATTGGTGATGATCTATTCGCATGGCTATATGGCTCACGACAAGGGCTACGTAAGGTTTTTTACTTATCTTGCACTTTTTAGCAGCTCAATGCTCGGGCTAATTGTCAGTCCAAACCTCCTTGAGGTTTATGTCTTTTGGGAATTAGTAGGAATGTGCTCATACTTACTTGTTGGCTTTTGGTATGACAGAGAAGCTGCAGCTCATGCAGCACAAAAGGCATTTGTGGTGAATAGGGTTGGTGACTTTGGACTATTGCTTGGGATTCTTGGTCTTTTTTGGGCTACTAACAGTTTTGATTTCCAAGGGATAGCTGATGGTCTTGCAAGTGGACTTGCGTCAGGGAGCATTCCTGAATGGGCAGCTTTGACTTTGTGTTTATTGGTATTTATGGGGCCAATGGCAAAGTCTGCGCAATTCCCACTTCATGTTTGGCTACCAGATGCCATGGAAGGACCTACGCCAATTTCTGCCCTGATACATGCAGCAACAATGGTCGCAGCAGGGGTTTTTCTAGTAGCGAGATTAGATCCTCTCTATAGCCAGTTTCCTAGCGTAGGAATGGTTATAGCAATTATTGGAACTATCACATGCTTTCTTGGTGCATCCATAGCCCTAACCCAAATGGATCTTAAAAAAGGCCTGGCATATAGCACTGTTTCACAATTGGGCTACATGATGCTTGCTATGGGTTGTGGAGCTCCAATTGCAGGCATTTTCCATCTGATAACACATGCCTTTTTTAAAGCAATGCTTTTCCTGGGATCAGGTTCGGTAATACATGCGATGGAAGAGGTTGTGGGTCATGAACCAATCCTTGCTCAAGATATGAGACTCATGGGCGGATTAAGAAAAAAAATGCCTATTACTTCAATTACCTTCCTTATTGGTTGTGTGGCAATTAGCGGAATACCTCCACTTGCAGGATTCTGGAGCAAAGATGAAATCCTAGGTCAAGCGTTTAATACTTTTCCATTCCTATGGGCAATAGGCTTCCTGACAGCTGGGATGACTGCTTTTTATATGTTTCGCCTTTATTTTCTTACATTTGAAGGTGATTTCCGTGGTGAGAATAAAAACCTTCAAACCGAATTACTTGCTCTTGCAGGACAAGTCACTGATGGAGATGAAGACGAAAACAATCATTCGCAAGAATCAGGCATTTTGCATGAATCTCCCTGGTCAATGACCTTCCCTTTAGCTGTTCTAGCAGTCCCTTCAGTGCTTATTGGACTACTCGGAACACCCTGGTCAAGCAAATTTGCAAATTTATTAGACCCAGAGGAAGCAATGGAAATTTCAACAAATTTCCATTGGGGGGAGTTTCTTCTTTTAGCAGGAGCATCTATCTCAATCTCAGCTATAGGTATCAGTGTTGCTTTTTCAGCTTATTATCTAAATCGATTAGACCTCAAGAGTTTATTTGTCAATCGCTTCTCCAAGATCAATAGTTTTCTTCAAAATAAATGGTATTTAGATGATATAAATTACAAGATCTTTGTTAAAGGAAGCAGAAAACTAGCAAAAGAAGTACTTGAGGTTGACGCAAAAGTTGTTGATGGCGTGGTTAACCTAACAGGCCTATTAACACTTGGTAGCGGGGAAGGGTTGAAATACTTTGAGACAGGAAGAGCACAATTCTATGCATTGATCGTTTTTGGAGGTGTTATCGCTCTAGTACTACTTTTTGGTGTTCTCGGTGGATAAGAAATTTTCCAGCCTGAGATGCTGTTATGTGTCAACGCCTATAAAGGAGGTGCGAGAGCTTCCAGTATTTCTACACTCCTTGAAGTAAACCGCTTGAAGTGCTGCAGTCTCATTGTCTCGCAACACTTGAGCTTACCCATGGCCTAATGGAAGAACTAATTACAGACGATCTCCCATGGCTAAGCCTGTCAATACTTTTCCCTATTGCCGGAGCTTTCCTAGTCCCTTTCATTCCTGACAAAGGAGAAGGGAAGCAAGTGCGTTGGTTTGCATTAGGAATTGCTCTAGCGACCTTCCTTATAACCGTTGGTGCTTATGCAACTGGCTATGACCCAAGCATCAAAGGTCTTCAACTTTCAGAACAAATCAGTTGGCTACCAGACCTAGGCCTGAATTGGTCAGTCGGAGCAGATGGTCTTTCGATGCCACTGATTCTTCTAACTAGTTTCATTACAGCCCTAGCGGTTCTTGCAGCATGGCCAGTCAGTTTCAAGCCAAAACTTTTCTTCTTTCTGATTTTGGCAATGGATGGTGGCCAAATAGCGGTCTTCGCTGTGCAAGACATGCTGTTGTTTTTCCTTGCATGGGAGCTGGAACTTTTACCTGTCTATCTGTTACTAGCAATATGGGGAGGTAAAAAAAGACAATATGCAGCGACAAAATTTATTATCTATACGGCAGGTAGTTCTTTATTCATATTATTAGCCGCCCTTGCTATGGGCTTTTTCGGTGGAGGTAGTCCAAATTTTGAATATACAGTTCTCGCAGAAAAAGGGTTTAACACTAGTTTCCAACTGCTCTGTTATATAGGTCTTCTGATTGCCTTCGGCGTCAAGTTACCTATTGTTCCTTTACACACTTGGCTGCCAGATGCCCATGGAGAGGCAACTGCTCCTGTGCATATGCTGTTAGCCGGCATCCTCTTAAAGATGGGTGGATATGCACTTTTAAGGTTCAATGCACAACTTCTACCTGATGCCCATGCACAATTCGCTCCCCTTTTAATCATCCTTGGAGTTGTAAATATCATCTATGCAGCCCTGACCTCTTTCGCCCAGAGAAATCTGAAACGAAAAATTGCTTATAGCTCAATCAGCCATATGGGTTTTGTACTGATAGGGATAGGTAGTTTCAGTGCCTTAGGGACGAGTGGTGCAATGCTGCAAATGATTAGTCACGGACTAATCGGGGCAAGTCTTTTCTTCCTGGTAGGTGCAACTTATGACCGCACCCACACACTTCAATTACAAGAAATGGGAGGAGTTGGCCAAAAAATGAGAATAATGTTTGCCCTCTGGACTGTTTGCTCCCTCGCCTCTCTTGCACTTCCTGGAATGAGTGGCTTTGTTTCAGAGCTAATGGTTTTTGCAGGATTTGTTACTGATGAGGCTTACACCCTTACATTCAGAGTTGTAATCGCAGCTCTAGCAGCAATAGGAGTCATTCTTACCCCGATTTATTTACTCTCAATGCTTCGTGAAATCTTTTTTGGTAAAGAAAATAGAGAGCTGGTATCAAATACAAATCTTGTTGATGCAGAACCAAGAGAGATCTACATAATTGGTTGTCTTCTTGTTCCCATAATTGGCATCGGTCTTTACCCAAGGCTTGTGACAGATAGCTATACAGCTTCTATTGAAGCTCTCGTGAAACGAGATGTCTTGGCAATCGAACAACTAAAGAAACCCAGTGCTCCAATTTTTCGAAATAAAAATCTAATTCCTGCCTTTATAAGCGCCCCTAAAATTGAATAAGAAGAAGTCTTGAATTTTTTCACCTGAAACCTCCTAATCAGAATCCTCTCTATAAATCTCCACCACAACCAAAGAGATTAAACTGGCAAGTTTGCGTTAATCCAGATACCTTTCGAAAAAGCTCTTTCCAACCTTGCAAGAAGATGGACACAATAAAGGCGTTAATTCGGCTGCACGACTTGCCATCCGTCTTCTCCAAGATGCTGCTGAGAAAGGTGATCTAGATCCATGGGATGTGGACGTAATAGCAGTTATAGATGGATTTTTAGATCAATTACGACAAAGGATCGAAATCCCAAGACGAGTTGCCAATCAAATCCATCAACATGGTGGAAGTTACGAACATGATTTAGCAGAAAGCAGCGAAGCTTTTCTTGCAGCATCAATCTTGGTTGGATTAAAAGCTGAAGTCCTTGAAGCTGAAACCTTTCCCCCAGCGCAAGTCGAAGATGAATACTTTGATAGTGAATTAACCGAACAAGGATGGCTTGATCCAAGCTTTGTGCTGCCTATAAGGCCAGAAAGACATCTATTAAGACGTCCTGTCGCTCCTCCTCCTTTACGACGACCTGTAAGCCTTGGAGAGCTCATTGAACAGCTAGAAACAATTGCAGCCCAGCTTGAATCTGACGAACTTGAGCATAGAAGAAGGAATAAAAAAAAGCGATTTAGCGAAAGAGAAGCAATTGCTCAAGTTACAGCCTTAGCCCATAGAGAAAAGCTTCCAGAGACAACAGCTGCTTTAGGAGTTTTCCTGAAGAGCTGGGAGCCAGCTTTGTATTGGACAGACTTTGAAATGTTGATTCAGAAATGGCAACAAGCTGCTAAAGAAGATTTAGACACTGATCGAGTTGGAGTGTTTTGGGCCCTTCTATTTCTATCCTCACAAGGCCAAATAGAGCTTGAACAAAAAGGTTCTTTGTACGCTCCTATTCGACTAAAACGAATACTTCCACAAGGCAGCTTCGCGCAACTTCCACTAAAAACCATCAACGTGCCACCTGCCACGCCGGCCGCTGCATAGAAGTGATGGTTCATGGCCGTCTATGTTGTCTGACTAGCTGAGGCCTACAAACGCCTATGAAGGCGATGATACTGGCGGCCGGAAAGGGTACAAGAGTCCAGCCGATCACCCACGTGATCCCAAAGCCCATGATTCCAATTCTGCAGAAGCCTGTGATGGAGTTTCTGCTGGAACTTCTTAAGGAACATGGGTTTACGGAAGTGATGGTCAATGTCTCTCACCTGGCCGAAGAAATCGAAAATTATTTCAGAGATGGTCAAAGGTTTGGTGTTGAAATTGCATATAGCTTTGAGGGGCGTATTGAAGATGGTGAACTGATTGGGGACGCGCTTGGGTCTGCAGGAGGATTAAAAAAGATCCAAGACTTCCAACAGTTCTTTGATGACACATTTGTAGTCTTATGTGGCGATGCGCTTATAGATCTTGATCTCTCAGAAGCCGTAAAAAGACATAAGGCCAAAGGGGCAATGGCAAGCTTAATTACAAAGCGAGTATCGAAAGATCAAGTAAGTAGTTATGGCGTTGTAGTTACCGATGAAAACGACTTAGTAAAAGCGTTCCAAGAAAAACCTCAGGTTGGCGAAGCACTTGGCGACACAATTAACACAGGAATATACCTTTTTGAACCAGAAATTTTTGAACACATTCCTTCTGGAAAACCTTTTGATATCGGCTCCGACTTATTCCCTAAGCTAGTAAATATGAAAGCACCATTCTATGCACTTCCAATGGATTTTGAATGGGTTGACATTGGAAAAGTACCCGACTATTGGAAAGCCATTAGAAGCGTTCTTCAAGGCGAGGTAAGGCAGATTAGAATCCCAGGCAAGCAAGTCAAGCCTGGCATCTTTGCAGGATTAAATGTAGCCGCTAACTGGGACAAAATAAATGTTAAAGGCCCTATATATGTTGGAGGAATGACTAGAATTGAAGACGGTGCAACTATTATCGGGCCATCAATGATTGGTCCAAGTTGTTGCATCTGTGAAGGCGCAACAATAGATAACTCAATCATCTTTGACTACTCACGAATTGGGCCAGGCGTGCAACTTGTTGAAAAACTTGTCTTTGGCAGATATTGCGTTGGTAAAAATGGCAACCACTTTGACCTGCAAGAGGCAGCACTTGATTGGCTAATCACTGATGCAAGACGTCAAGATCTTGTCGAGCCATCTCCCCAACAAAAGGCCATGGCAGAACTTCTAGGTACAGACTTAACATCTCCTGCTAATTAAAACCTGCCTTCGCGAGAATCTTTGGAATGAGGTTCTCAGCCTTAACGGCCATTAGATGAACTCCCTGTGCAATCTCCACATAATTTTTCACTTGCTCAGAAGCTATAGCAACTCCCTCTGAAAGTGGATCAGAAGCTTTTTCAAGCCGCTCTACAAGAGCTTCAGGAATACAAGCTCCAGGAACAACTTTATTGATAAATCTCGCATTGCGAGCTGATTTAAGTAAAAACACCCCTGCTAAAACTGGCAAATCTAAAGGCTTCGCAACCCTTGAACAAAATTCTTCCAACACAGTCGATTCCATAACCATTTGTGTCTGTAAAAACTTGGCGCCAGCAGCTTTTTTCCGTTCCAAACGTTTATATAAACCTGAAAAACTTCTACAATTCGGATCAGCAGCAGCTCCAGGGAAAAAATTGGTACCTTTATCCGGTAAAAAGCCCTTTACGGGATCCTCCTGTCTGTTAAAGCAATCTATTTGCTGAAGAAGTCTTACCGATTCGTAATCATTAACAGCTTTAGCCTCAGGTTGATCTCCAACTCGTACGGGATCCCCAGTAAGACAGAGCACATTCCTTATTCCCAAAGCATGTGCCCCAAGCAAGTCACCCTGAATAGCAATACGATTCCTATCTCTACAACCCATCTGCAAGATGGGTTCTAAACCAGCATCAAGCAACAACTTGCACAAGGCAAGACTGCTCATTCTCATGAAGGCGCGGCTTCCATCCGTGACATTAATTGCATTCACGCAGCCCCTCAAAGTCTCTGCCATTGCTAGAGACTTTGAGGGGTCAGCACCTCGTGGAGGCATTATCTCAGCAGTAATTGTTACGGCTCCGACCTCAAGAGACCGCTGAAGCGTTGCAATCAAAACCCTCCTGCATTTAGCTACTTACTATGGGTTATCGCATGGCACAAGTCTGCCTAAGATGTGTTGCATGGGCTAAAAGGCAGGTGGATGACGCCAGGCGAATTCTCTGATTCAAGTCAAATGTCCCTTTCTGCAAGGGAAATGGAAATTATTGAATTAGTAGCAAGTGGTCTTACAAACCAGGAAATTGCTGAGCGACTCACCATCAGCAAACGAACCGTGGACAACCATGTAAGCAACATGTTTACAAAAACTGGTTCCAAAAATCGAGTTGGTCTTCTCAACTGGGCAATGGACCATGGCAAAATTTGCCGAGAAGGGTTTAATTGCTGTTCATTACAAGACGAACCCTCTTCCGACTCTTAGCCTCGTGAAGTTCTGTCTCGGGTAATGACATCAACGAGCATGCAGCCGTAGGGAGTTCAAATAATTCTGCATAAGCTAAGCAAGCTTCTCTATCTGCGCCTATAAATCGCAAAATGCCGTCGGTATCGTACAAACCAAACAATTGAACCTCCTTACCTTTCATCCCTCAGAGTTAGCCCTGGCATACCAGGCCCTAATGAAAGTATAAAGAGAATCTAAAGGATCGAGGTGCTCTTTATTCCCTGAAGAAGGCTTTTTGTTGCTTTACCTCCCACTGCGAAAATGGAACTCGAGCGAGTGATGCATTACTGAAGCTAATTTCACCTGTAATTTCCTCCCCGCACCATTCAGGAATATCCACTGGAAAATCCTCCGTAGGAAGCTCAACTTCTGCTAATACAAGAGGGAAATTTTCCCCCTCAAAACAATCCACAATCCAATCACCCCCGTCTATAGCTAATTGATAACGTGTTTTCACTAAGCGATGCTGAGATACAGTCCAAAGTGTTTGTGCATCCTTGTTGGGAATCAAATATTCAAATTCATGATTTGCAATACCCTTGGCAGGGGCTTTTATGGTCAACCAGCTCTGATGATTAGAAATAATTCTTACCCGTACAATTATTCCTGTTTCGGAAGCTAAAAGATAACACTGTCTGAATGATTTCGAACCATTAGCTTTACTCTTCCAATCATCAGAAGCAACAAGAAAACGTCTTTCAATCTCCAAACTCATTTTGTCAAATTAAAACTGACTAACACCTTTGACAAAACTTCCTGCCCAATGAAGTTTATGTGTCAGGCTTCGATAATAAGAAGGACTATCTTCAAGCCACAACATATGTGCATAACTCCTTGATCGTTGAACTTCACAAAACTGGCCTGGCTCTAACAAAGCTATACTAACTCCGTCTTTCCAAAGCTTTGTTCTTCTAGAAGCATCACCCAAAGGTCTAATAATCAATCTTGACTTGGGTGGCACGACAACAGACCTACTTGAAAGACTCATTGGAGATATGGGGCTAACAATTATTGCCTCAATATCTGGGTGCAAAATTGGACCTCCCGTAGCCAAAGAATATCCTGTGGAACCAGTAGAAGTTGCAAGAATTAAGCCGTCGCCTTTGTATTGGTCAACCACCTCTCCATCAATCTCCAATTCCAACGTACATGTGGGTGAAATCTCATCTCGATAAGAACGCATATAGAAATCATTTAATGCAAGATGAGAGTTAGGAGTAATTTCAACTTCTGTATTAGTAGATATTTCTTGATTAGATAAAGTGTTTGTTTTGGAATGGATAGTTGCCTGAAGCAGCATTCGTCTTTCTATAACAAAAGCATCTTCAAAAAGTTCATCCCAAAGGTTTCTCTTTTGTAATAAACGAGAATCATGCGTAAGAAATCCCAAATGTCCGCCAACATTAAAACTTAAAATTGGAACTTCATGGATAGCAAGATGTCGAGCTGCACCTAAAACAGTTCCATCTCCACCAAGTACAACAGCTAAATCTGGTACTTGAGAATTCGACTCGAAAAGTGCAAGCTCTGATTTACTTAATGATGTCATTACCTGAACACCCAAAGATTCAAGCTCCTTTGAACAAGTTTCCGCTGCTTTTTTTGCCTGAGGGCTTTCTCCCCGATAGATCACCCAGACCAAATCGAGACGCATTACTTTCCTCCCTACCACCTCAAAAGATTGAAACGCTCCATATCAACAGTTACACGATTTCTATAAAGGGACAAAAGAATTGCTAAGCCAACCGCAGCTTCAGCTGCGGCTACAGTAATTACAAAAACAGCAAAGACCTGTCCTCTAATCAATTGTCCATCTATATAGGAAGAAAATGTCATTAGATTTATATTTACAGCATTCAACATCAACTCAATACTCATAAGTACTCGAACTGCATTACGGCTATTAATCAAACCCCATATTCCAATACAAAACAGAAAAGCAGCCAGCAACAAGTATGCTTCTATTGAGACATGGCCATTAGCAAAAAGATCTTTCATCGCAATTGTGATAATGATTGGTGTTTGATTAGGTTGAATTATCAGTCAAAAGTGGCGTTTTTGCCTTCTCAAGAAGACCTTGATCAACCGGATCACCAGTAGCAATATCTTCAATTAGCACATCTCTACGTGCTAAAACAATTGCTCCAATCATTGCCATAAGCAAAAGTACAGAAGCAAGTTCAAATGGCAAAAGATAATCAGTAAAAAGATGCTCACCTATTCTCTCAGTAGCTTCTTCTCCAATGGCATTTGGACCAGGAACTGCCCAAGGTGTAGTAAAAACAACACGAATCAATAAAGAAAGCATTCCAACACAGACACCTCCTGATACCAGCCTCCTAACCTGCAATCCTTTAATAGGCTTTAATTCCTCGCGTTTATTAACTAACATAATTGCAAAGAGAATAAGAACATTTACAGCGCCTACATAAACTAAGACCTGTGCAGCCGCTACAAAGCTCGCATTAAGTAGAAGATAAAGGCCTGCTATAGCCATAAACACACCCCCCAACAAAAATGCTGAATAAACAATATTGCTAAGAAGAACTACCCCTATACCACCAATGACTACAACTATGGCCAGAACCAAAAAACAAATCGACTCAGCAGTAATAGGAATTGTCATCAATCAGATTTGTCTTTGCTTTCTGGTACTTGTGAGGAAACATCTTGATCTCTAGGGCCAGGATCGGCCTTCTTCATTTCCTGGAAGACCTCAGAAGGTAACCTTCCCACACGAGTCTGATTGGAAGGCACGTCATGTGGATCCATTATTCCTGAAGGTAGATAAGCCAACTCTCGAAGAGGTTGTACGGATGGATCTGTGGTGACACTAGTAGGTAATCGACCCAACGCCACATTATCAAAGTTCAAACTATGTCGATCAAAAGAAGAGAGTTCATATTCCTCAGTCATAGAAAGACAGTTGGTAGGGCAATATTCAACACAATTACCACAAAAAATACATACTCCAAAATCAATAGAATAATTTCGCAATTCTTTCTTCTTAGTCTCTTTATTCATGACCCAATCAACAACAGGAAGATTTATTGGACAAACTCTCACGCAAACCTCACATGCAATGCATTTGTCAAACTCGTAATGGATCCTTCCGCGATATCTCTCTGAAGGGATCAACTTCTCATAAGGATACTGAACGGTGATTGGCCTTCTGCGGAGGTGATCAAATGTCACAGCTAGCCCTTGGGCTAAATAATTAGCTGCATCAACCGCCTCACGGGTGTAATTAGAAACCTTCTTAAGGAACCCAAACATCACAACGGACCTAGCTCAACGCGTGCACATACACATTGCAAATCTTACAAGCCCTTGGATCATGATAGGTATAACTACGTTGAATTGTCTCGAGAATGACTTGCCTGCGACAAGGAATCAACCCCCAAAAGCAATGGGGAAAACCAGTTTGAGGCCTGCAGTAACTAGCAAATTTACTAAAGAGATAGGCAAAAGAAATTTCCAACCCAAATCTAATAATTGATCAATACGTACTCTTGGCGTCGTCCATCTAAGTAATATTGCAAGAAATACAAGCAAATATGCCTTAAGAACAGTCATAACTATTCCTACTGATCCAATGACTATCTGAATAAGAGGAGCATCTTGAGACTGCCCAAGCCAAGACGTAAGCCATTCCACCGGAAAGGGAAACCCCCATCCACCTAGATACAGAACAGCAACCAATAAAGCTGATAAAACCAAGTTGATATAGCTTCCTAAATAAAAAAGAGCGAATTTCATACCTGCGTACTCAGTCTGATAACCAGCAACAAGCTCTTCCTCTGCCTCAGGCAAATCAAAAGGTAATCTTTCGCACTCAGCAAGTGCACAGATCCAAAAAATCAAAAAACCAACTGGTTGTCTCCAAATATTCCAACTGAGCAAACCAAAACCATTTTGTTGCTCAACAATGTCAACTGTGCTCAAAGAATTACTCATCATTACAACTGCAAGAACAGATAAAGCAAGAGGGATCTCATAACTGATTGACTGCGCAGCTGCCCTCAAACCACCTAGTAAGGAATATTTGTTATTAGATGCATAACCACTCATCAATAAACCAATGGGCTGAATGCTACTTAAGGCAATCCAAAGAAAAATCCCAATACCTATATTGCTTATCAATAGATTCTGCCCAAAAGGGACAATTAGCCAAGACAAAATCACTGGAACCAAAACCAAGACAGGACCCAGGGTGAACAACAGCCCATCCGCCTTGGCAGGGATAACATCTTCCTTAACTAACAACTTCAACCCATCTGCCATTGGTTGAAGAACCCCAAGTGCTCCAGCATATTCAGGTCCAATCCTCTGCTGCGCTGCTGCTGAAATTTTCCTCTCCAGCCAAACTGTCACCAAAACCCCAACTATTGCAGCTATCAAAACCAGCAGCATTGGGAAAGGCAGCCAAAGTACATGGGCTAACTCAGAGGAAAACCCCAAACCTTGAAAGACATTCGTAAAACTCAACTCAAGATCAATTCCTGATCCAGCAGTGCCAAGGAGTGTTGTGACAAAAGTGTTCACTAATTTCATGACTTTAATAACAGCAAATTAAGCATCCATTTCTAAGGTGCGCTCTTCTACAGGACACCAAGCTCGGGTTACCTTACCTGTATAAATCTGTGAAGGCCGAAAAATCCTATTAGCGCCAAGCTGTTCACGCCAGTGGGCAAGCCAACCCGCGACACGAGATATTGCAAAAACTGGAGTAAAAAGATCTCTAGGAATTCCCAACTTCCTATAAACCAAACCCGAATAAAAATCTACATTTGGATAAATGCCTTTAACAGCTAGAAGAGAAGAGGCTTCTCTCTCAAGAGCTGTAGCAACATCGTACATATCATCTCTGCCAAACCTTGCAAACATTTCCTCCGCAAGTCCTTGCAAAATGGAAGCCCTTGGGTCCTTCACTCTGTATTCCCTATGGCCAAACCCCATGATTTTCTGTTTATTTTCAACGGCTTTCTTTAAATAAGCAGCAGCCTGATCCGGCGAAGAAATCTCCTCGAGCATTGCCAAGACATCTTCATTCGCCCCTCCATGAAGTGGCCCGGCAAGTGTGCCTACAGCCGAAGCAACGACCGCATAAGGGTCTGTAAGAGTACTCGCTGTAACGCGTGCACTAAAAGTGCTCGCGTTAAGACTGTGCTCAGCATGAAGTATTAGACATCGATCAAAAATACGAGCGGCGATGGGATCCGGTTCCCGCTCTGTAAGCATGTATAAAAAATTGGCCGAATAAGCCAAATCATCCCTTGGTTGAATCGGATCTTGTCCCTTCCGAATCAGTTGAAAAGCCGCCACCATTGTTGGGATCTTGGCAATTAATCGAATCACAGCGTCATAAACATATTTAGGTCTATCAATGGCCCTTCGAGAGTAAAAAAGCCCTAAAGATGCAGCACTTGACTGCAGAGCATCCATGGGATGCCCAGTAGCTGGGAAACACTTC
Source organism: Prochlorococcus sp. MIT 1341 (assembly GCF_034092415.1). NCBI lineage: Bacteria > Bacillati > Cyanobacteriota > Cyanophyceae > Synechococcales > Prochlorococcaceae > Prochlorococcus > Prochlorococcus sp. MIT 1341. The sequence continues at coordinate 1,099,271 of NZ_CP139304.1, forward strand.
ATCATGTCTCGAACACGAAAACTAACCCTCCTATGCCTCTGCACTTCTGCTTCAAAATCATGAAGTTGCTCTTCTGTTGGCAACTCACCCCATATCAATAAATAAGCTGTTTCTAAAAAAGTGCTATGTGCAGCAAGGTCCTCTATGGAATACCCCCGATAAGACAAATGACCGTTCAAGCCATCTATGTCGCAAATTGCAGAGTGGGTGACTGGAACCCCCTCCAAACCTGGACGGAAAATTATTTCATGCGCTCCATTACTCATTGCAAGAACCTATTTTGCAATTTCTAAATTGATTCATCACTCCTCTTATTTAATGATAAAAACAATACGTCACCCCAAGGAAAGGAACGTAAAAATTTGAATCCCTGAGACCTCATAACACTCCAAAGGCCCCTGGACTAGAAGCAAGCTCTTCAAAGCAACTTAAAAGGTTTATATAAATCTGCATCAAAATCGATGGTCGCCATACCTCAAATTGATTTTGATTGGACTCAGCCTCTAGAGCAATGATTGCGCGCAGACAATCTTCTCCTGAACATTTAGGAAATTTTATTTGATTCAGAGGCAGCCCAAAAACCTTTATCATGTTTTCTTTTACTGCAAGGCTTTAATTGTTTGTCTCCAACATTCTAATTCTCAAGCCTCTTCTGAACTTAGGCACATCCTTGTAAATTTGACCTGAAAAAACCACATCAATCAAAAAATAAACAAATGGCTCAACTCCAACCAAAAAGAATTTCTCCAAAGGATTTATCAAGTTGGCTGAACCAAGAAGTCACAAAGCCATTTTTGATAGATGTCCGAGAAGAAGAAGAACTGAATATTGCTCCTTTCCCTGCTCAAGCAATGCATCTTCCGCTAAGCCAAGTAAATAATAGGCTAAAAAACTTACAAGTAGAAATACCAAAAGATAAATCTGTTGTTGTTATTTGCCATAAAGGAATCAGAAGCTGGAATTTTGGGATGTGGCTATTAGAACAAGAGTTTGGTTATGACGTTTGGAATCTTGATGGAGGAATAGATGCATGGAGTACTGAGATTAGCCCAGAAACCCCAAGGTATTAAAAGGTTAAAAACAAGTCTAAAATTTGTTCTTAACAGCATATTGAAGCTCGTAATATCGAGTCAACTTACTAAATCAAGTGGAGACGCTGTCCTTTAGACAAAAACAAGTTCTACGTTCAACGGTTCGTCACTACGTAGACACAATCGAGCCAGTAAGTAGCAAAACACTTGTTGAACGGTTTGGATTAAAAGCAAGTGCTGCCACTATTCGCACTGCAATGGGAGCACTTGAACAACGAGGTTTACTAACTCAACCACATACCTCGTCTGGTCGAATACCTAGCCAGAGAGGTTATCGGCATTACGTCGACTGCCTTCTCCCGCCACCAGCAGCAACAATTAATCATTTAGAACATGAGCTAACCAATTTAGGCTTGCAATGGGCAGCACTAGATGACTTACTTGTACATCTTGCAAAGAGACTTACTGATTTCACAGGACTAATGAGTCTGATTGCAAAGCCTAAAAAACTAAAACATGGACTTCAAGACATTCGACTTGTCAAAAGCGGTACAAGACTTCTAGTAATGCTTGTAAAAACATCAGATCAAGCAACCCTCTTAAACCTTCAGCTACCCCATGACACCAATCTGGAACTAGAAGGGCTCGAGGCTTGGACGCAAGACCAATTAGAAAGATCAAATGATGGTTTTATTAACTGGGCCAACCTCCCTTCCCATCTCAATTTAAGTGGCTCTTTCCTTAAAGAAGCCATCCAAAATCATAAACAAGCGCCAACAAACACCGAAGAAATTGTCATCACACGAGGAATCTCACAACTTGCCTCCCAACCAGAATTCAAAGAAAGCAATAGTTTTAGACCTTTTTTAGAACTTATGGATAGTCAACCATCAGCAGTGGTTCCGGAATTAACTAAAAGGAGTAATAGTGTCTGGATTGGAGCAGAACACCCTGAAAGTGCTTTAAAACACTTCTCTGTTGTCCAAGCTGCTTATAAAAGTTCCACCAATGGTATTGGACACGTCGCTTTGATAGGTCCAATGCGCATGGCCTATTCAACAGCAATAGCTGCTGTTACCCATGTAGCAAAGCACCTGGAGAGACTTTTAAATTAAAAGCACCTCACAAATCAACACCTAATTTGTTAGCAACTGTATTTACATCCTTATCACCTCGCCCTGAACAATTAATAACAATTTCTTTCCCTGGCTCCAATTTGGGACAAAGCTTTTCCAACCAAGCAAAAGCATGCGCTGTCTCCAATGCCGGAATTATTCCTTCTAGTTGACTAACCAATTGCAAAGCTTCAAGTGCTTGCTGATCAGTTACCGCCACATACTCCGCTCTTCCAATTTCAGCAAGATAACTATGTTCAGGACCAACTCCTGGATAATCCAATCCAGCACTTATCGAATGTGCTTCTTGGACTTGCCCTTCGGAATCCTGTAATAAAAAGCTCATAGCCCCATGCAAAACCCCAATACGACCCTCTGTAAGAGTTGCGGCATGTCTTCCAGTTAATACTCCATCTCCAGCAGCTTCAACACCAATCATTCTGACTTCAGTGTTCTCAACAAATGGATGAAACAAGCCCATGGCGTTAGATCCTCCACCTACACAAGCTAGAAGTACATCAGGAAGTCTTTCAAATGCCTCCTGACACTGCAGCTTTGTTTCTTGTCCAATTACTGCATGAAAATCACGAACCAACATTGGATATGGATGCGGTCCCGCAACTGAACCAAGAATGTAATGAGTTGTCTCGACATTGGTAACCCAATCTCTAATCGCTTCACTAGTTGCATCCTTCAGAGTCGCAGTACCTGCTGTAACAGCTTTAACCTTTGCCCCAAGCAACCTCATTCGAAAAACATTTAGAGCCTGTCTTTGCATATCTTCCTTTCCCATATAAACAACACAATCCAGACCAAAACGTGCACATACCGTTGCGGTTGCCACTCCATGCTGCCCAGCTCCAGTTTCAGCAATAATTCTCTTCTTACCCATTCGTAAAGCTAAAAGAGCCTGTCCCAGTGCGTTATTAATCTTGTGTGCCCCGGTGTGGTTGAGGTCTTCTCGTTTGAGCCAAATCCTTGGTCCACCTTCAGACCTTGAATAATGTGCTGTAAGTCTTTCAGCCTCATATAGAGGTGTTGGACGACCTACATAAGAACGCAACAATTTAGTTAATTCTTCAGTGAAAGAATGATCTTTCCAGGCTTCTGTAGCAGCTTTCTCCAGCTCGGCAAGTGCTGGCATCAAGGTTTCTGGGACATACTGTCCCCCAAATCGACCAAATCGTCCCAATTTCGAGGGCCTTGCTGTGAGTGAAAGATCACCCTCTTTAGGTTTAGGAGGAAGTGTGCTGCTCATCGACAAAAAGATTGAAAATAGATATCAGTTGGAGTAAAGACTTAAATCCATGCCAAAAGGAAACTGGGTTGAATTCAACGACCCAACGCCAACCCATCAACAAGAACCTAATGCATCCACAAAAACCAAAGCCAAGAAGGAAATCAGGATAAAGCGAGTCCGTAATAACAAAGGAGGTAAAACAATTACGGTAATAAGCGGTTTAGATTTAACTCATAAGGAGTACTTGAAATTACTAAAGCAATTTAAAACTCGACTGGGTACAGGAGGGACAGTAAAAGGAAATTCCATAGAAATCCAAGGAGACCAAATAAAGGCAGTTATGGATTTACTCAGAATGGAAGGATATCGCCCAAAACAATCTGGTTCTTAACAAGAAAGAAAATATATGAACCTCCTCGATGGAGAATGGCACCCATATGAGCATTGCCACAATGAGCACACCCTCAGATCAAGCCATAGATCACAAAGCAAAAAACATCTCTTGGCATACAGCTTCTATCGACAGAAATGCCATAGCAACGCAAAGAGGTCATAAAAGTGCAATTCTCTGGTTCACAGGTCTCTCTGGATCAGGCAAAAGCACATTGGCAAATGCCGTTAATGCAAAACTGTTTGAAATTGGTATATCCAGCTATGTGCTCGATGGCGACAATGTGAGACATGGACTATGCAAAGATCTTGGATTTTCAGATCAAGATCGTGCAGAAAATATTCGGAGGATTGGAGAAGTTGCCAAACTATTTCTCGACTCAGGCGTTGTAATTCTAACTGCTTTTGTATCCCCTTTTCGAAGTGATAGGGATCGCGCAAGGGCTCTTGTTGCGGACTCTGACTTCTTAGAGATTCATTGTGCAGCAGAACTTAAAGACTGCGAAGCAAGGGACCCAAAAGGACTTTATGCAAAAGCCAGGACCGGGCAAATTAAAGAATTTACAGGAATATCTAGTCCTTATGAAGAGCCTATCTCTCCAGAAATTAAATTAAATACAGGCAGCAAGAAACTTGAAGAATGCGTAGAGATAGTAATCAAAAAACTAATTCAATTCAATGTAATTCCAGACAAACCATAATCTAATTTTATGAGATCAATAATATGAATAGGCAACATTTAACCTACATTTGCTTCAGGTAATCTAAGACTCCCAATTCTGATAGCCTGTGATCTTTTGCGATCACTTGATCATGCATCGATTGACGATATGCAAATAGTTTTTTCTCCAAATTAGAATCAAATGTAGAAAGGATCTGAATAGCCAACAAACCTGCATTCAAACCCCCACCAATAGCAACCGTGGCGACAGGAATGCCTGCAGGCATCTGCAAAATTGAAAGCATAGAATCTACGCCTTGAAGAGACTTAGTCTGAACTGGTACACCGATCACCGGCAAAGAGGTCAATGAAGCAATCATCCCAGGCAAATGAGCCGCACCTCCAGCACCAGCAATAATTACCTTGAAGCCAAGGGCCTTCGCATCATTTGCAAAAGCCACCATCTCTAAGGGCGTCCGATGTGCTGAAAGGACTCTTATCTCACAATTGACGCCAAAACTGTTCAAAATATCCACAGCCGGCTTCAAAGTAGACAAATCAGAATCGCTACCCATCAAGATGGCAACCCGGGGATTTAGTTCAACAACTTCAGAAGACACAGACAGACTTGAAAAGGGCACTATGTATTCATAATGAAGAGAATGTAATTCTCTCGCATTAGATCCAATACCTTTATTCCAATGCGTCGGATCATCAATGTCAAACTTCCAGAAGGCAGCAGGAACTCCTCTCTGAACTCCCTGTGGTGGATTGGCCTAAATAGCGAAAACAAGATAATTCAGATTCAACCTATGTCAAACGAAGAGCATGAAATCGAAGGTGAAAACTGGGAAAAAGACTTTCTGAGCCCTATGGGTATAGACCTTCAAATCAATGGAGGAATGGGTATTAGCTTCAATCAACTAACCGAAAAACAACTTCCAAACCTACTAAAGCTGCTTGATATGCTTTGGCAAGATGGAATCGAATTCATATGTCCAACATTAATAACCTGTGAGACGAATCAATTACGCACATCTCTAGCTATTTTACAAAAAGCAAGAGAACAACACTCTCCAAATCGCTGCAAATTATTAGGTGCCCATCTCGAAGGGCCCTTCATTTCTAAAAGACGGATTGGAGCACACCCTGAAAGGGATATCTCCTCTCCAAACCTTCAAGAACTGGAAAAGAGAATTCAAGGTTTTGAAAAAGAAATCCAAATGATGACCCTTGCACCTGAGCTACCAGGAGCGAAAGATGTAATAAAGCAATTACATTCAAAAAAAATAATTAGTTGTCTGGGGCACTCAGAAGCTAATAAAACTGATGCCGAAATAGCCTTCAATAATGGGATCACCATGATCACCCATACTTTCAATGCGATGAAAGGGCTTCACCATCGAGAACCTGGTCCTATAGGAGCTGCTATTGAACATGGAAATATTGCCTTAGGACTTATTGCAGATGGAGTACACATAAATCCCTTAATAGCATCAATGTTGCACAAACTGGCCCCACGAAAATTAGTTCTTGTAAGTGACGCTCTCCCCGCCTATGGATTAGAAAATTCCAACTACTTCTGGGGAGAAAAAGAATTAATAATTCGTGAAGGCACATGCTTCATCAAAAATGGCCCTCTAGCAGGGACAAGATTGTCCCTGCTAGAGGGCTGCAAAAATCTTGCAAGTTGGATTCACAACCCTTCCGCTGCAATTTGGTCAGCCACAATTGCTCCTAGAGAAGTTATATGGGGTGAAATGTCAATATCTAAACTTCTTATAGGCCAATCCTTGAGTAGACTTCTACGTTGGCGACAGAAAAACGCTAATTGCGCATTGAATTGGCAACAAGCTGCGTAATTTACTTTTGACCACCAATGAATCTATGAGCAACGAACAACTAAACAAGCTCAAGGAAGCTGAAAAAAAAGAAGTCGCTAAATACTTCAACGAAATGGGCTTTGAAAGATGGAATCGCATTTACAGTGAAAGCAATGATGTAAATAGAGTTCAGCGGAATATACGAATAGGTCACCAAAAAACAGTTGACGATGTTCTGTCTTGGCTACAAAAAACTGAAAAACTAAATGAAGTAAGCTTCTGTGACGCAGGTTGCGGAGTTGGCAGCTTGTCTCTTCCACTCGCATTGATGGGAGCTGGCCACATCTATGCCAGCGATATTTCACAAGCAATGATTGAAGAAACCAAAAAGCGTGCAACCCTGGAAGGAATAGACCTCAAGAAAATCAATTTCAAAAAATCAGATCTTGAAAGCCTTTCGGGAAATTTCCATACAGTCATTTGCCTCGATGTACTAATACATTATCCACAGGAAGCTGCTGAAGAAATGGTTCGGCATCTTTGTTCTCTTACAGAAGAAAGGCTAATTATTAGTTTTGCACCATATACACTTTTTCTTGCCACACTAAAAAAAATAGGTCAACTATTTCCTGGCCCAAGCAAAACAACAAGAGCTTATACCCTGCGCGAGAAAGGAATCACAAAAATGGCAAATCGTTGTGGTTTTAACGTAAAGCGTACAAAATTAAATACAGCTCCATTTTATTTCTCTAAGCTTATTGAATTCAAAAAGGCTTAATCAATCCAATTTAACAGTTGCTAAATGTTATTTAATTAATAATTTTAGCCCTTTCAATGGTCGTTAGATTGGGGTATATAAAAGAAGAAAAATTTTTATCTCGCAGTTTTTTTAATCAACCAAATTCTTTTCAAGAGCATAACGAACTAACTCCGTACGACTTGAAGTTCCAGTCTTGTTAAACAAGCGGCTCACATACTTTTCTACATTCCGAATTGATGTTTCAAGCTGCCTTGCTATCTCCTTATTCATCAAACCTTCTGCTACTAATTGTAAGACACTTGCTTCTCGAGGTGTAAAGTTATGAATCACCCCTCCCTTACTGCTAGAAGCATCTCCTTTAGAAAGTAAAGATTTGATTTCTGTGATTTGCTTTGCCATTTGACCAACATCGGCATCTGCGAAACGCGCTGCTTCCGCAAGTAATCGATCTTGTCTCCTCACAACATTGCGAACACGTGCAACTAATTCTTCCGGATCAAAAGGTTTTGGTATGTAATCATCAACACCAGCTTGATAACCTTGGGTTCGATCAATTGTCATTCCCTTTGCTGTAAGGAAAATGACTGGTGTTCCTCCAAGACGTTCATCATCCCGCAAGCGTTTCAACAACTCATAGCCATCACATCTAGGCATCATCACATCACTAATCACAAGATCAGGAAGCATTTGCTGAGCCTTCTGCCAACCTTCCTCACCATCCACAGCGGTAGTCACTTCAAAGCCTTCATCTTGTAAATATGCCTGTACAGCTGTTCGTAAGCCTGGTTCATCATCAACAAGCAATAATCGACTTGGCTTTATAGCCTCAGAATTCTCAGTAGGTGAATCAATCATTCTGATTTTTCATAAATTCATAAGGTGAATCTAGAAGCGTTTAGCTTGGGAAGTTAGTACTGCTTCCTATACCTCACCTTTTTGGAATTCTCAAGACTTCTTGTTTTTCAACTAAAAACGTTGAAAACCCTAATGAGAGGGCCTTTTTCTTCAATGTTGATGGATCTACACCTGCCATCTCAGGAACACAAGCAGCCCACCAAACCAAATGGTCTTCTCTATTTACTGGCGTAATAAGTCCCCCAGGGTTTAGGCGACGCACATAAATTGACTTAGAATCACGCTTAACTCGTAATGGACCTTCGGAATTACACCTAACTGATTCACGTCGGACTTTAAGGTTATAAGGCCATTCCTCCCAAAGCTTAAATCGACGCAGGCTTTGATCTCTCTTATCTATCTCCACTTCATACATCCCCAATACATAATCACCTCCTAGATCTGGTTTCTTGATTAATACAACAAGATTAGGAGGTCTTAACTTCTTCATCTTTTCACTAGAACTCTTTTGGCGAGATACTTCAAAAGCCTCTACTGCTATCCCTCCGAAACACACCAAATAAAAACATCCAACCACGATCACACCGCGTAAACGATTCCAGACAAGGGATGTCCCAATCATGCTTTCAAACCTGAAAAAACAAACCGCAGAAAACTTTCCTATCCACCTGGACTTTCAAGCGACAACCCCCTGCGCATGTGAAGTAATTGAAGCCATGGCCCCATTTTGGTCAGACCAATGGGGGAATGCATCAAGCAAACAACACCGAGAAGGACTAAAAGCAGCTGCAGCAGTGAATCTAGCTAGAGAAAAACTAGCATCCTGGTTCAATGTCAACCCTAAACAAATCATTTTCACAAGCGGGGCAACTGAAGCAAATAATCTTGCACTATTAGGGCACGCGCGAGCAAAAGCAAAATTGCTGAAAAAAAAAGGACACTTAATTACACTTAGGACAGAACATCATGCCGTTCTAGATCCAATGCGGCAACTCCAAGCAGAAGGGTTTGAATTAACTGAAATTCAACCAGAGCCTGATGGACTTCTAAAGCTAGATAAGCTTATTCAAGCTTGTAAAAAAGAAACCTTGATCGTTAGTATTATGGTGGCAAATAATGAGATAGGGGTAATCCAAAATACACAAGAAATTGCTGAGATTTGTCAAAAAAAAGGTATTACTTTCCATAGCGATATTTCTCAAGCTTTTGGCAATCTCAAAACACATTCACATTTCAGTGGACCTGACTTGATGTGTTTAAGTGCTCACAAAATTTATGGGCCCAAAGGCATAGGAGCCTTAGTAATGAATCAAGAAATTATCTTAGAGCCATTGCATTGGGGAGGGGGTCAAGAAAATGGTATTAGGCCTGGAACACTTCCTGTACCTTTAATCATTGGATTAGCAAAGGCAGCTGAGCTTGCAATGAGTGGCCTAAACGAAAGATCAAATAGATTAAAAATGCTAAGAAACCAACTTTGGGAGAATTTGAAAAGAGGTACTCCTGATTTATTACTAAATGGTTGTTTAGAAAACCGCCTGCCAAATAATCTAAATTTCACTGTAACTGGTGTAAGTGGAAGTCAATTACATCGAGCACTTAGACGTTTTGTTAGCTGCAGTAGCGGTTCAGCATGCACAAGGGGTTTACCATCTCATGTCCTTATAGCTCTTGGAAGAACTAAAAAAGAAGCTGAAGCTTCATTAAGATTAAGTCTAGGCAGAGATACCACCTTGGAAGAAATAAATAGAGCTTCCATGGAAATTAGTAAAGTCATATATGAACTAAGAAATTAATAAAACAAAATCTTCTTGAAGGCGAGAACAATCTTAAAATCACCTTGCATAATTAAGGTCACTATGAGACACAATTAACTCTTCTTGCCATCCTGCACTTTGCGGACCTACTGCGAGGGTTAATAGCAACCTCATCTTTGCTTGCTTTCAGTGGCTTACGCATTAATGGGTCGAAACGATCATCCTCCCGAAACACCTTCTTGACAGGTCTATCTTCTAATGAGTGAAAACTAATGACACAAGCTAATCCACCTTCAACAAGCCAGTCAGGGATTTTGCTTAGAAAACGATCAAGAGTCTTTAATTCATCATTAACAGCTATTCGCAAAGCCTGAAAAGTTTTCGTAGCTGGATGAATTCGACCATGACGAATTTTTTTTGGAAAGCAACCAGCAACTGAATATGCCAATGCTGCAGTTCCATCATATTGACCATGCAACTGAAGATCTTTTTTAATGCGCCTAGCAATTCTTCGAGATAGGCGCTCCTCTCCGTATGAGTAAATAATATCTGCAAGTTCTTTTTCACTGACCTGATCGATCAAATCGGCTGCAGTTAATAACGTTTCAGGGTTCATTCGCATATCTAATGGCCCATTACGTTTAAAACTAAATCCTCTTTCAGCACTATCCAACTGTGGGCTACTTACACCCAAATCAGCAAGAACAATTGCAGCCTTCTCGGTTGGCATAAAGTCAGCAAAATTTGTTGCAACTATTTCGACACGGTCCGCAAAAGGTCTTAAACGCTCAGCAGCAGCAACCCGCGCTGCAGGATCTTGATCAAGCCCCACCAAACGCAATGTGGGATAAGCCCTTAAAAGAAGTTCAGAATGGCCTCCACCTCCAAGTGTGGAATCTATTAAAAGACTGTCTTCAAAGAGTTTTAAAGGCAATTTGGAAATGATTTCCATGATCTCATCACCTAAGACAGGAAGGTGTTGAAATGCCGAATAAGACGAAGATAAGTTTTCTGGCATGAGTTCTTCCTAATATCTTGCAATAGCTCCTCAATCCAAAGGGCCATGACGCAGCTTGAAACGCGAACAGAACCCATGGTCGTGAACTTCGGGCCCCATCACCCATCAATGCATGGAGTCCTTCGCCTGGTAGTTACCCTGGACGGCGAAGATGTTCTGGACTGTGAACCTGTCATTGGATACCTCCATCGAGGAATGGAAAAAATTGCTGAGAACAGAACAAATGTAATGTTCGTTCCCTATGTGAGTCGAATGGACTATGCCGCTGGGATGTTTTATGAAGCAATTGTTGTTAATGCGCCAGAGCGCTTAGCAAATATTTCTGTTCCCAAGCGAGCAAGTTATATACGTGTCTTAATGCTTGAGCTCAACCGAATAGCTAACCATCTCCTTTGGCTTGGCCCTTTTCTTGCTGATGTTGGAGCTCAAACCCCATTCTTTTATATTTTTAGAGAGCGAGAAATGATTTATGACTTATGGGAAGCAGCTACTGGGCAAAGATTAATAAATAACAACTATTTCCGAATAGGGGGTGTTGCAAGTGATTTGCCTTGGGGATGGCTTGAAAAATGCAAAGACTTTTGCAATTGGTTTGGCCCGAAAATTGATGAATATGAAAAGTTAATTACTAATAATCCAATTTTCCGCAAAAGGATCGAAGGGTTAGGAACAATAACCAAAGAGGAAGCTATTAACTGGAGTCTTTCTGGCCCAATGCTAAGAGCCTCTGGCATACCCTGGGATTTAAGGAAGGTAGATCATTACGAATGCTATGACGATTTTGAATGGGATGTCCCCTGGGAGAAGGAAGGAGATTGTTATGCAAGATATCGAGTAAGAATTGCAGAGATGCGCCAATCACTGAAAATTCTCCAACAAGCTTCCGAAATGATCCCTGGTGGGCCAACTGAAAACCTAGAAGCCAAAAAGATGTTAGAAGGCAAAAAAAGTTTATTTGCGGGCTTTGACTACCAATACATTGCTAAGAAAGTTGCTCCCACATTTAAAATTCCAAATGGGGAGCTATACACCCGCCTTGAGTCTGGTAAAGGAGAAATCGGGGTTTTCTTACAAGGAAACAATGACGTAACACCTTGGCGGTTCAAGATCCGTGCCGCAGACCTCAATAATTTGCAAATTTTGCCTCACATCCTTAAAGGAGCAAAAGTCGCAGATATTATGGCCATTCTTGGTTCTATTGACGTAATCATGGGGTCGGTTGACCGCTAAGGAAGTCAGTGTTGAAGCAAAACCCCGAAACCTGGCTTGTTTTAAAACGAACTGCACGATTTGGTGATACCGACGCCGCAGGAGTCATGCACTTTCATCAGCTACTACGGTGGTGTCATGAAGCATGGGAAGAAAGCCTTGAAACTTACGGAATACAAAGTAATGAGATCTTCCCGTCATCTCAACTGGGTGAAGATATTCACCCAGTTGGCTTGCCCGTAGTTCACTGCCAAGCCAGCTTTAGAGGTCCAATCTATACAGGTGATGAGTTAATCGTCATAATCAAACCCATGCAATTAAACCCAAACAGTTTTGAAATAACAACGACTTTCAATATGCAGGGAAAGACTTTGGCTATTGGATTGATTCGACATATGGCTATCCATCCTGACACTCGTCAACGCATAGAAATGCCTGACAAGATTCAAAAGTGGTTAGAAGCCTCGTATGTAAACCATGGGCCAACTCCGACTTGAAATTAAAAAAAGAAAAGCTCTTGAAAACACCTCTAAAAAACTCAACCCAAGGTAACCAACCCTATTAAGAGTTCTCACGTAACCAGATCATCCATTTAGCTCGATCCCATTTGCCAGCTTCGGTACGAGAAAGACTCGGGCATAGATACCAAGCAGTAGGTTTCTCTGCAGGCAACCAATCTTCGATAAGTCCAAACAACTTTTGGAACAACACTTTAGGTGTATAGGAACATTGCTCTTGATTCAAGCGCACCAATCCTGCCAACCTATGTCCCCACTCATCATCTTTTTTGGGCAAAAGCAACAAGTTTTCAATTGGCAAACTTGCTTCTCTTACAAGTTTAAATAATCGTTGCTCCAATTGCTCTGGAAAAACAGTTTCACCTCCAGAGTGAACAGCAAAATCTATTCGCCCAATGATCTTCAAACTTACCTTATTAGTAAACTCTTCCAACTGAGCTTTATCAGCGGATCGCCACCATCCATCAATAGAACAGGGTTTCTGCACACCATGCTCTGTAAAACTGCTAATTGCCAACCTGGAAGTACGTATCAATAAAGTCCCATCATTCGACAAACGTAACTCAACATCACTCAAAGGACTCCCACAACCTGTTTTACCTGCCAAAAAATCCTTCGGGGAAAGTGCAGTTACCATAGCCGCAGTCTCAGTAGATCCATAACAGGGAGCTAGAAGCAACCCTTCCAATCTCGCTAATTCTTCCAAACTTTTCGAAAGCTTATCCCCCCCTACCCATATAACAGAAAATCGTTTTAACCACTTCATCCCAAAGGGGTCAGACATCAAGCGTGCCAACTGGGTAGGGACCAAAGAAAGAAGACGAGGTTTTAAAGAGTCCTTTTCTTCAACGCGACAAAACTCTTCCAGCAAAGCTGGATCATGCATTAATTCTCGCGAAAGCGAGACGTATTTAACTCCCCAAGATTTACTCCTCCACAATGGCATTAAGCCACTGACATGGTGAAGGGGCAAAGGATTAAAAATCACACAGTCTTTAGGATTGATTCCCAGATCGCCAAGCCAGCTTGCGGTAGCGTTAGCTGAGCGATCTAAATGCCTACAAGGCTGCAAACAATACTTCCTAGAACCAGAGCTACCACCACTCGCCACTACGACACCAGGGCCTAAAGGTAAACAATCCCTGGTAATCAAGCGGTTAGTAGCGGGGTATGGCAACAAATGAACCCAAGAACCATTTTTAAGCTCTTTAAAAAGCTTCTCAATACAGAGGTTTATATGCTTTGGATTACATTCAAGTAGAACTAAATTACTCATATTGCTTGCCAAACAATCTCAGGATTATCGCTAAACAATTTGTCTTGCGGGAACCAACCAGGTGCAAGGCCTGGAGCGGTAGGAGTAGGGCCATTGTGTTGTATAGCCGCCAAATGATTCACCCATCTACGGCCAATACCTGTCTCAAATGCAGTACTAATCATTCTATGAGACCTACCCCGTTTTAAATCATTTAATAAGGGGCGAGGATCACCATCAATAACTGGTCTTCGTACCTGCCAACCAAACCACGATTCCCGTAAAGACGTATCTGCTAACAAAGACTCATCGAGCGCAACAGGGACATATGTAGCCAAATTAATTAAGCCCTCCAAGTCATTAACTGGCAAAGGTTGTTCAAACCATTCCAACCTTTCTTCATGTCGCAAGTGATTAGCCCAATTCTTTGCAATAGCTCTATTCCAACCACCATTGGCATCCAGTCTCAAACGAATATTTTCGGGAAGAATGTCTAGCAACTTATCCAAAATAGAAAGCTCCTCATCCACTGATTCAACTCCAACCTTCCATTTAAAAGTGAGAGAATTTGTTTGTTGAGAATAGTGTTTAAGAAATACCTCAACATCTAACAAAGCCTGATGACCTTTAGATAAAAGGAATGCAGACTCTGGAGCTTCTAACCAATCTGAAGGGTAATCAAATAAACCATCAAGCTCTCCTAATGCCGCGCCGATTCCAAAGGCAAATGCACTTGGAGCCTGCATTAAAAAATCTTCCAAACTTCTTCGAGTCATTTTGCTCTGTAGAACATCAAACAAATCAAAACATTCCTTGAAGTCATCTAAACCCAATGGTGAAACCTCTCCCCAGCCACATCTCCCCAAAGAATCCTGTATACGAATTAACCAACCACTTCTTTTGTGAAGAATGCCATGTGAAGTTTGTAAAGGTCTCAGCAACCGAAATGAATAAGGCTTGAAATGAAATCTTAAATCCACAAATAGGTCAACCAATTCTTAGTAAGCCAAACTCAAAAAAACGAGCCAAAGCAAAGCCAATACTTAAACCCAAACCATTAAGAGCCTGAAATCTCAATGCTAAAAACTTACATCCACTTATCTTCTCAGGTTGATCGTGATAGGCATGTAATAAGCGTATTAATTTAATTCCTGAAGGCAATCCCAAAAACCCTAACAAAGAAGTAATAGGCCATTTGCCCAAAAAGACTGGCAGCAATTCCACAGCAAATATTGCAAACAAAAACCATGGAACAAGTCTCGCCGCACGCCTTGTACCCAAACGAACCAAAGGTGATCTTTTACCATGAGCAGCATCTTCATCAACCTGATGAAAATGCGAACAAAACAAAACAAGAGTTGTTGCAAGAGCAGGTCCCGATCCCAATCCGAGAGATAACGCCCACGGCACTACCGATTCATTGATTGAGATAGGAGCTAAAACTAGTAATGCCGCTGCAGTAGCAAAGGGTCCGAATGCAAGCCAACAAAGAGGCTCCCCTAGCCCTTTATAACCCAATCGAAAGGGGGGGCCTTGATAAAGATATCCCAAAAAGCAACTAAACAAAACCAGTCCAAATACTGCGAAGCTACTTCTCCATGCCAAAGTGAAAATAATGAGCAAACCTAAAAGCAGTGCGCAATAAGCCAGACGCCCAACCATCCCTCTTTCACCTAGAAGTTTTACGACCGAATGCGGTTTAGCAAATTCATCTACACCTGTTTCATCATCAAAAAGATCATTAGTTAAGTTTTCCCAAAGCAATAAAAGGACCGAAGCAAGCAGAAATCCAAACAAATGATCAATTCGGACAAAATCACCTGCCCCGAAGCGCCAACCAGCCGCCAAAAGTACTGGCATCACAGCAACAGAGTACAAAGGCCACTTAATTGCAGCCCTCCAAAGGCGAACTTTTTCTGACTTCAACGCATGAAGGGATACAACAGCCTTATGGTCTTGCATGTAATCAATCCCCCTTTTACCCACGTGACGGTTTATACATTTGAGCAGCCCCTGCAGTAAATCTGCACTGAAGGATGAAAGCTGATCCAAGCTTCAGCGAAATCATGAACGCATCATCCATAGGTTGGTGCGACAAGAAAGGTGATGAAGGTGTTCTAAGCATTGCCTTACCGATCAAAAATGCAGACCCACTGGAACTATTACCCGTAATAGCTGAAGAACATCAGTTTCGCTTCCTTTGGGATGAAGCTAAAGATCTAAGTCTTGCAGCTGCAGGATATTGCCAAAAAATAGAGCTTGCTGGTCCTAAACGTTTTGAATTAGCACAACGTTTTAGCGATGCAACTTTTGGGAAACTAACAAATGCATCCCCTAATACATATCCTCTAGCTAGACCAAGGATCCTCTTGGCTTTTTCATTCTTTAAACAAGCAATGGAAAGACTGCAGAGCCATGAAAACATCCCAGCAATGCAAGCTGTGCTGCCCAAATGGCAAATAAGTCGGCAAGGAGAAAGTGCGTGGTTACGCCTTAACGGAATAGTCACTCATGAAGCAGATGCAAGAGAGCTTGCTGAACATCTTTGGATAATGAAAGAAGCTCTAATGAGCAATCACAAAAAAACAATCACTACCAATACCTATAGCCTGGCTCATTACCAAAACTCAAAAGACTGGCAAAACAGCTACATGCCAGCCTTAAGTAAAGGCATTGAATTAGTAGAAAATGGACAACTCAACAAGCTAGTACTGGCTGTGAGGCAATCCATACAACTCAAAGAATCCTTAGATCCTTTGCAACTGTTATCTCGTCTTAGAAAGCAACAAAATGGAAGTTGTAGATTTCTCTGGCAAAGAAAATTTGGCGAAGCGTTTTTTGGAGCCTCACCTGAAAAACTCCTAAGCCTAAAAAAAGGCCACTTCTACTGCGATGCTTTAGCAGGAACTGCTAGTCGCAATGACAATGGTTCTCTTCTTCTCAAATCAAACAAAGATAGGTTGGAACACGAACTAGTTGTAAATGAAATAACTCAGCAACTCATTAATGAAGGCCTAGAGCCAAAAAGGCCAAACAAACCATGCTTGGCAAAATTTGGGAAACTAGTACATCTTCATACTCCGATCAAGGCTATATCTAACAATCAAAGAGCATTATTGCTGGCCGAAAAATTACACCCAACTCCAGCTGTAGCAGGATTACCTCGCAAAGAAGCCATATCCTGGTTGAGGACATTAGAACCCTTTGAAAGAGGGAACTACGCTGCACCTATAGGGTGGATTGATAGTGAAGGAGAAACCGAATTAAGAGTGGCGATAAGATGCGGAACAGTGAAAGGAAACTTGTTAGAACTAACTGCTGGAGCTGGACTGGTAAAAGGATCAATAGCAGAAAAAGAACTCGAAGAGGTTGGACTGAAACTAACTGTTCTTGCTGACCAACTAGCGGCAGTGCAATGTGATCCTCACGACAAAGAGTTCAAAAGGCAATCGATGACTTGATCTGCAAGTGGAATTCCCATAAGTCTCTCTACTTCCCTGATTCCTGTAGGGCTAGTCACATTAATCTCGCTAAGGATCCCATCAATCACATCTATACCAACAAAAAAAAGTCCATTTTCTCTTAAAGCTGGAGCAATCTGTTCACAAATCTCATTTTCAACTGAACTGAGCTCTGTTGCCTCTGGAGTTCCTCCAACTGCAAGATTGCTACGGAAATCTCCCCGTTTAGGTCGCCGATTAACTGCTCCTAAAGGCTTCCCATCTACTAAAAGGATTCGCTTGTCTCCATTAAGCACTGCAGGAAGAAAACGCTGGATCATAACTGGCAAGCGTTCCTGATCCGTGACCAACTCAAGCAAAGCCTCCAAACCTGGGGCTGACTTTGCCACGCGAATTACACCTTGCCCTGCTTTACCTCCTAACGGTTTAAGTACAACCTCGCCCTGTTCACGAGCAAATGATGCTAGAGCAGTTACTCGACTACCTACAAAAGTAGGGGCCATGAATGAACTGAAACGCAATGCACCTAACTTTTCATTCCATGCTCTTAGAGAACTAGGTTTATTGACGACTCGAACTCCATCACGCTCAGCGAGTTCTAACAAATGGGTTGCATAAAGATATGCAGCATCAACAGGTGGATCCTTTCGCATCCAAATGCAGTCAAAATCAATCAACTGACAAGCCTCTGGCTCGCCTTGCTGCAACCAAGGCTCAGGAATGACATGAGAAGCAATAGCCCAAGAAGTGGAAGCTTGAGCCTGAAGATCTGAAGTTGTACAAACCCAGACCCCTATTGAAGCTCTATGAGCCGCCTGCATAAGAGCAACTGAGGAATCCTTAGAGGGGTTGATTAGCGGGATAGGGTCCAGTACAAATAGGTGTCGCATAAAATCAACCCACTAAACCAAGCAAAACATCCAACTGTTTTGTACTTTCCAATGCATATAAATCATCACATCCACCAACTGGCTTTCCCTCGATAAATATCTGAGGAACAGTAGTTCTGCCACCTGCCCTGTTCGCCATACGAGTTCTTGCTTCATTATCGCCATCAATGGAATACTCCTCATATCTCACTCCCTTTCTTTCAAGCAACATTTTCGCCCGTATACAAAATGGGCAAGATTGCCATGTATAGATCTCAACCTTGTTCATAATGAAAAAAACATTCTTAATCATCCTATGAATTGTGATTCTCAGTCGTTGTACTGATAACTTCAAGACTAAATTATCCGCTACCGTCCTAAACCATTGCAAGATCTAACAGACTTCAAACGAGACCTCTCACTCCTCACTGAGCGCCTGGGCAAAGCCCAGGACTGTCTTTGACGTCCCCGCTCTTACCGCACAGCAAAAAGACCTTGAAAAATTAGCCTCTCAAGCAGGGTTTTGGGATGATCAACAAAACGCACAAAAAAAGATGCGGCTTTTGGACGAAGTCAAAGCACAATTGAATCTTCTTGTAACTTGGAACAATGCAATTAAGGATGCAAAGGCGACTCTAGAGTTATATGAATTAGAGCCTGATGAAGAGATCCTAGAAGAATCTCAAATAGGTCTTAAAAAACTTTGCAATGACTTGGATAGATGGGAATTAGAAAGACTGCTCAGTGGTCCTTACGATCAGGAAGGGGCTATTTTGTCAATCAATGCAGGGGCTGGTGGAACTGATGCTCAAGACTGGGCACAAATGCTTTTAAGGATGTACACCAGATGGGCAGAAGATCATGCCATGAAAGTAACCATCGATGAAATTTCAGAAGGAGAAGAAGCAGGTATCAAAAGCGCTACAATTGAAATTGAAGGACGTTATGCGTATGGCTATCTACAAAATGAGAAAGGTACACATCGCCTTGTAAGAATCTCTCCATTCAACGCTAACGATAAACGGCAAACCAGCTTTGCAGGTATTGAGGTAATGCCCAAATTGGATCAAGAAGTTGAACTAGATATACCTGAAAAAGATTTAGAAGTAACTACAAGCCGCTCAGGAGGTGCAGGTGGTCAAAATGTAAATAAAGTTGAGACAGCTGTTCGTATTCTCCACATCCCTACAGGACTTGCCGTTCGATGTACTCAAGAAAGATCCCAATTGCAAAATAAAGAAAAAGCAATGGCACTTTTAAAAGCAAAGCTTCTTGTGATTGCACAAGAACAACGTGCCGCTGAAATAGCAGATATCCGTGGAGATATTGTTGAAGCTGCCTGGGGGAACCAAATTAGAAATTATGTCTTTCATCCATATCAAATGGTCAAAGACTTGCGCACAGAAGAAGAAACGACAGATGTGCAAAGTGTTATGGATGGAGACCTAGACAATTTCATCCAAGGCCTACTTCGCCAAGGAGTAGAAGATCTTGAGAAGAACTTAATAGAGTAACTAAAATCTTATGAACATTAAAGAATCTACAGAAAATCAAAAAATGAAAAAAGTTACTCCTCCAAGTTTTATCAAACTGGCAATGAGAAATATGGTGAAGAAAGGGAGGCAAAGTATATTCCACTTTGGCTTGACAGCAATTGGTTTTATTATTTTTATTTTAATCATAGCGTTTCTAGGACGCCCAACCTTACCTCATTAATTTCAGAACTTACAAGACAATGTTAAAACGGTTAGAGTTGGACCTAGCATTTACAGTTACTTCCAAGGAGCTAATATCTGAGAGTGCAAGTGTAAATAGCAATAGAGGACTAGAAAATTCGACTTTTTGGCATGATGAGTTAATTCGTTGGATCTCTTTTATTCAAAGAAATAAACATATAAAATGCCCTGAATTTATTAGAGATAGCTTATCATTCAGCCTTGGTCTTGAAATGACAGATGACTCAACAATTACCGAAATAAATGAGGCTTGGAGAGACAAGAAAGAAACGACTGATGTCCTTTCTTTTCCAGTCCTGGACAATACATTTGTCATCCCAAAAGACACATGCATTGAACTAGGTGACATCATAGTGTCTGTCGAAAAAGCAAGTATTCAAGCCTTGACACATGAACACTCATTAGATGAAGAACTACGGTGGCTTGTCAGTCATGGTCTCCTTCATCTTTTGGGTTGGGAACACTCAAACGACAAGCAATTAAAGGAAATGTTGATTTGCCAAGAAAAACTTCTAAATATCAGAAGCGATGCTGATCGCCAAATCAATTCCATTCAAGGGAAAACCAATGATCAATGAAAAGACAGATTCAGTAAAAGAAGAACGCATTTCTTCAACCAGCCAAAGACTCAAAAACACTAAAAGAGATTCCTGGAAAATTGCAGGAGATCTTCCATCGAGTTTTAAATATGCTCTCCAAGGCCTAGTCTATACCTATGGAACCCAAAGAAATTTCCGGATCCATATATTAATTAGCACTATAGTTTTAGGATTAATATTCTGGCTGAAGTTAAGCTTAATAAAATCAGCAATACTTGTTCTTACAATTTCATCTGTTCTAATTCTTGAATTAATAAACACTGCTATTGAAGCTGTGGTAGATCTATCAATAGGTCGACAATTTCATCGACTCGCAAAGATTGCAAAGGACTGTGCAGCAGCAGCTGTTTTAGTTGCCTCGATAAGTGCTTTGCTAATAGCCTTCCTTATCCTTGTTCCACCCTTGCTAATCCACCTGGGTTCCTAACTACGTATAGCCGATGCTTCTTGTAATCGATAACTATGACAGCTTTACCTTCAACCTTGTCCAATACTTGGGAGAACTGGCCTCAAAACACCCTATTGCAAAAAATTTGCGTGTAGAGCGTAATGACGCGATTGAACTCAATCAAATTAAAGATCTAAAGCCATCAGCAATAGTTCTCTCACCTGGGCCTGGCGATCCAAATCAGTCCGGCATTTGCCTTGAAATCCTTAAAAAGCTAGCTCCATCTATACCTATTCTTGGAGTCTGCCTTGGTCATCAAGCTTTAGCCCAAGCGTATGGAGGCAAAATAATTAGGGCAAATGAACTTATGCACGGAAAAACCTCCAAAGTCATCCATACAGGTGAAGGGATATTTACTGATCTACCACAACCACTGACTGCTACCAGATATCACAGCTTGATTGTTGACAGGTCTAGTCTCCCCTCGTGCCTTGAAGTTACGGCTTGGTTAAAAGACAAAACGATTATGGGTTTGCGTCATCGTAAGTTTTCTCATCTTCAAGGGGTTCAGTTCCATCCTGAAAGTGTTCTAAGCGAAGCTGGTCATCAACTACTAAGCAACTTTTTAGTCATGGCTGAGAGCAACTCCAAAGACTGCTAACTTTCTTGCTAATCCATTATTCGTGATGAAACCCTTTAACTGGATATCACAATCTTTCGTTCTCCCGATCATATCAACGATTGGAATCCTGATTTCTACACTGAGCGCAGTAGAGGCAAGTGGTGTAACCATTAAAAGTTACGGGCATAGTGCATTACTAATTACTGGCAGTGGGAAATCCGTTCTAATAAATCCTTTCAAAGCCGTTGGATGTGCCGCAGGACTAAAAGAACCAAAACTTGATGTTGATCTAATTCTTGCTAGTTCAAAATTGGCAGATGAAGGGGCTAAGGTCGCGAACGGAAAGCTCCTTGTAGAGCCAGGCTCTTATCGAATAAAAGGCCTTAATCTGGAAGGGTTCGCCGCACCCCATGATCGGCTGAACGGTCGGCGATTTGGTCAAGCCACGTTATGGAGATGGCGACAGGGAGGACTGACATTTGCCCATCTCGGAGGCAGCGCTGCTCCTCTGACAGGTGAAATCAAAGTCCTATTCGGACAGCCAGATGTTCTTATTATTGGAGTGGGTGGCGGAGCAAAGGTCTATAACGGGATTGAAGCAGCAAAAATAGTAAAAGCACTTCAGCCGAAACATGTGATACCTGTTCAATACACCAAGGGCTCTACTCCGAAAAACTGCGATCAAAAAGGCATTGCACCCTTCTTAAATGCCATCAAAGGAACTCCCATTAGCAAACCAGGTAAATCTCTAACCATCTCAAACAAGCTCAGCAATTCAATCGTGATTAATATTCTGGAATGACTAACACCAACTCGAACAAACAAAAATGAAATTTGCTATTAGCTAGTTTGCAATCTTACTAAGGGTGGAAAAAACATCCCAAAATTGTTCCATTTGACTTTGAGTGCCGATGCTTACACGTAAGGATCCATCAATTAAAGGTTTTCCACTCATTTCTCTTACAAGGATTCCTGATTCTTTCAAAGAATTTGACATTTCTTGGGGATCAATTGTTGGCCATACGAGAAAATAATTACCTCCGTCGATATGATGTTTTATACGGCTACTCACTAATTGACCCTTAATCCAATCACGAGCCTGTAGCACTTGAGAAACATATGAGTCCACATATGCTTGATCAGACAATGCAGCAAAAGCAGCAGTGACAGCAAAGCTATTAATGTCATAAGGCCCTGTCACGCGACTTACATAATCGATAACTTCAGAACAACCAATTGCAAAACCCATACGCAAACCTGCTAAACCAGCAGTCTTTGCAAGCGACCGTAAAACCAAAAGATTAGGTGCCATATTGAAATCGACATTAGGTAAGACACTATCTCCAGAAAATGCCTCATAGAGCTCATCAACAACAACAAGTGTTCCTGGAGAGTTAACAGCCATATCAATCAGTTTTTCTGGAGCCAACCTTGTTCCCGTTGGATTATTTGGATTGCATATAAACAAAAGTCTTGGATTCCTTTCTAAAAGAGTTTTACGAATAACTCTTAATGGAAATTGAAAATCTTCGCCCTCATAAGGAATCGATTGAACATCCATACCTTGCATTTGAGCACACGGGGCGTAATAACCAAAGGTTGGTGATGTAGTCAATAACTCCGTACTACGATCACCATAAGCATGAAAAATGGCATGAATTGCAGCATCAACTCCATTGAAAATGCCAACTTGGTTTAAAGAGAATCTATTCTTCAGACCTTGAAGCCTAAGGTTATCAATGAAAGCCTCTCTAAGACCGCCATACTCTGGATAAATAGCTATTTCACTAGCCGGAATATCTCTAAGAGCATTTACTACAATTGGGCTTGGACCAAGTGTATTCTCATTAAAATCCAACCTTAAGAACTGTCTCCTGCCTTCGAGTGGTGCTGAATATGGATTCAAATTATCAACTTCTAGTCGTGGCGTAGGCCTATGAAGAAAAGAAGATTTATCACTCGAAGTCATCACATTCGCTCCAAAGTAGGAATTCCCAATAAAGACATTCCCAATCGCAGAGTATCGGCAGTTAAACGGCACAGTGCCAATCTAGAAACTCGCTGATGCTCTTCTGCCTTCAATACAGGAACTTGGTCATAAAAGCGATTAAAGATCTGACTTAATTCAAATAAATAATTACAAAGCCGATTAGGGAGCAACTCCTTCTCAACTAAAACGACAACTTGATCAAACTTGAGCAATTCTCGAAGCAATGTCCATTCTTGAGGCTCAGAAAATTTGAGGTCTTCAGAAGTCATGCGACACTTCCCTCCCTTGCGATAAATTCCAGAAATTCGAACCAAAGCGTATAAAAGGTATGGAGCTGTGTTTCCCTGTAAAGAAAGCATTCTGTCAAAACTAAACTGATAATTTGTAATTCGGTTTTGACTCAAGTCTGCATACTTCACTGCAGCAAGTCCAACTGTCGAAGAAACTTTGCTAATAAATGCAGCATCCTCATTCCGACCCTCTACTTTCAAACGTCTGCAAAGATCTTGTTCAGCCCTCTCAACTGCTTCATCCAACAAATCCCTCAAGCGCACTGTGTCTCCAGAACGAGTTTTAAGTTTCTTACCATCCTCACCTTGAACCAAGCCAAAAGGAACATGTTCAACAGACCTATTTGAAGGAATCCATCCAGCTCTCTTTGCGACCTGAAAAACACCAGCAAAATGATTAGATTGACCTACATCTGTTACATAGATAACACGACAAGCTCCATCACCTTTCGGAATAGGCTGAAAACGGAATCTAATGGCAGCTAAATCAGTTGTCGAATAATTAAACCCCCCATCACGCTTTTGCACAATCACAGGTAAAGGCTTTCCATCTTTACCAATTAATCCTTCTAGAAAGACACATTTTGCTCCATCATCTACAACTAAAAGACCATGGTTGTCTAAATCCTCTACGACTTCTTGAAGATAGGGATTATAAAAAGATTCACCACGCTCATGTAGACGTATATCCAACCTATCATAAATACTTTGAAATTCTTTACGGGATTGCGTACAAAGTAAAGACCACGCTTGCAAGGATATTTCATCCCCCATTTGAAGCTTCACCACCTCTTGACGTGAATCCTCTTGAAAAGCTTTGTCCGTATCAAAACGATGCTTTGCCTCTCTGTAAAAAGTCACCAAATTTCCCAGATCAACTGCGTCAGGAGTCTCAAGTGCTGAAGGCGCCACCTTTTTAAGGTGAGTAATCAACATCCCAAATTGCGTTCCCCAATCACCTACGTGATTAAGCCTAGATACGGAATAACCACGAAACTCAAGCACCCTTGCCAAGCAATCTCCAATAATTGTGGAGCGTAAATGTCCAACATGCATTTCCTTAGCGATATTTGGGCTAGAGAAATCAACTACTACCCTTAAATTGTCTTTCAGCGTCTTGTCACTATCAACGAGTGGCACTCCTAACCTTGCATCTTTCAAGCGAGCCTGAAACTCAGAAATCAAACATTGAGACCTAAGTGTGATATTGATAAAACCCGGTCCAGCAATTTGAGGTAATTCACACAACTCTAAAAATTGATCATCATTCGCCAATTGTTCTTTAACTGCTAAAGCAATCTCACGAGGAGGTCTCCGCATGGGTTTCGCCAACGCTAAAGCACAGTTCACCTGAAAATCTCCAAACTCTGGTTTTGTGGCTGGCACTAATTGAGGGTCTAACAAGAAACCTGAAATGCTAGACGTTACAGAGGATTCCGACTCTGCAATAATCTTTTTCAGAGCCATTCGAATTCTGGTTTCTATTTGATGAGAGATAGAAAGCATTAGCGTTTTAGAAATAAAGAATTGGAATCGGCGCTAGAAAGAGGTGACAGCACAAGGCAACAACATCAAACATTCTTTTCAAAGCGCAAGCTGAAATCAAGCCAAGTGCTTTTGGTAATTGATGCACTGCTCGAAATAAAGTCAACACCTGTAGATGCATATTCCTTCAAAGTAGTTGGGTTAACACCCGATGCCTCAAGAACAATCCGGCCAGGTCCTCCCTCCTTCATAAGTGCTGACGCTAGCTCCCGAAGTCGAGGAACCAGAATCCTTAACTCAGAAAGAGAAAACTCATCAAGTAGTACACCATCAACACCAAGGCAAACAGCTTCCTCTGCCTGTATTGAAGTCTCTGCTTCAACAATCAAGCTAGATGGCCAAGGCAATGTTGACCTAACAGCTCGTACTGCAGCTTCAATTCCTCCTGACCAAGCGATATGGTTTTCTTTCAGCATTGCAGCATCATCTAAACCAAGACGATGATTAACACCGCCTCCACAACGCACCGCATATTTTTCCAATACACGCAATCCGGGCGTAGTCTTTCTAGTGTCTACAAGCTTCACAGAAGTACCATTCAACTCTGCTACTAAGGATGCTGTAGCAGTAGCTATACCCGATAGATGCATCGCAAGGTTTAACGCTGTTCTTTCTCCTGCTAAAAGACTCATGGCAGGTCCCTCTAGTTCTAATAATTTTTGTCCGCTTGCAATAGTTTCTCCATCCAAAACTAGCTGACGAGTGTTAACCAAACCATCTAGTCGCTGAAACACTCGTTCAACTAAAGGTCCCCCACAAAAGATTCCTGATTGCTTGGCTATTAAATTTGCTTTGCCATAACCCTGATTAGTTGCACTAGCTGTTAAATCACCACGTCCTAGATCCTCCTCTAGGAAAGTGTCCAAAAGACGATTAATCCATGGAGAGACGAAATCCAAAACGCAAATTCAAGTATAAATTCTGGCTAAAGCCTATTCATAACTCTACCTAACCAAGAAAAATGCTGATCTTATTTACCGATACAAAACCGTGAAAAGATTCGATCAAGTACAGCCTCCGTTACTTCCTCGCCCAAAACCTCTCCCAAGCTATGAATTGCATCACGCAAATCAATAGTCCAAAAATCCCACGGCAGCTTCTCATTCGCAACCTCCTGAACACGGGCCAATGCTGCAAGAGCTGCTAATGCAAGATCCCGTTGTCGTTCATTAAGCGAAATTATCAAATTTTCGGTGTCAGTAGCACCACAAACTTTTAAAATTGCTTGAATTACATTCTCCTCACCAGCTCCTGTAAGAGAACTCATAATCACATTAGGAGAACTTTCTTCATGACAAGAAGAACTATGGTGCCGATTATCAGAATCCAAAAGATCCGCCTTGTTACCAATTAGAAGGCGTGGGATATCAGCTGGAATCTTTTCTAATAACTGAGAATCTGCCTTAGTCCAACCAACCCCTAAATCAAATACCAACAAAACAACATCTGCTCCTAGCAAGACTTCATAGCTACGATCAATCCCAAGGTTTTCTAATGAATCCTTTGTTTCATGAATACCTGCTGTATCTATCAAAGTAATTGGAACACCATTTAAATCCAACGAGCTTTCTAATAGATCTCTTGTTGTACCTGGTAAGTCAGAAACAATTGCTTTGTTATGGCCACTTAATCGATTAAGTAAAGAACTTTTCCCAACATTTGGGCGACCAATTAAAGCAACTCGAAGTCCTTTTCGAAACACAAGACCTCTTTCTGAGTCTTGAATTAATTGTCTTAATTCCAAAGAAACTGTTTGAAGTTCATTGAGAACCAAAGCACTATCCAATTTCGGCAAATCCTCTTCAAAATCTACACGTGCATCTAATTCACTCAGTTGATCTAACAACCTTTTTCTAAGTAGCGTTATACGACGCTGGATGCCTCCGTCCAATCCCTTCATTGCTAACTGAG
The DNA here is from genome assembly GCF_034092415.1 of Prochlorococcus sp. MIT 1341. Taxonomy (NCBI): domain Bacteria; kingdom Bacillati; phylum Cyanobacteriota; class Cyanophyceae; order Synechococcales; family Prochlorococcaceae; genus Prochlorococcus; species Prochlorococcus sp. MIT 1341. The sequence continues at coordinate 1,126,314 of NZ_CP139304.1, forward strand.
CCGCTCTACGACTTCGAGCAGAAATAAGTTCATTTATTGCCTCAGCACTAGTGAGATCTAGTCTTCCGTTTAGAACAGCACGTTGACTAAACTCCCCAGCCATAGCCCTACGTATACCTGGTTGCGAAAGCACCCGACCCAACACACGCTGTACAGATATCAAACCTCCATGGCAATGAATCTCCACAACATCCTCACCTGTAAAACTTCGCGGAGCCTTCATGACTAAAATCAAAACCTCATCCAAACGTTCTGTAGGACTTTCACCCAATACATACCCATAAAGAATGCGATGACTTTCCCAAAGCTGAGTCCCGGGAATGGAAACAACATTCTTAACAACACTCTCGGCATCTGGCCCAGAGACCCTCACAATGGCAACCCCTCCTTGAGCGGGAGCTACTGCAGTTACAACAGCTGCAATAGTTTCATGATCAAAGGTTGATAAAGAAGACATTGGCATGAAACCCTACTCACTCTCTACGATCGTCTGCATCGTTCAACAATCGTATCTCTGAGATTGCTTAACATTAAATTCCTACGGCAACCAAAAAAAAAGTTGTCCAAGTCACTTAGATGGATCTGGCACCATAAAGGTTCTGCTGGCGAACGTGCAAAAGGACTTGCAGTAGGCGTATTTAGCGGATGTTTCCCATTCTTTGGATTACAGACACTTTTAGGCATCAGTCTTGCGAGTGTTATCAAAGGCAACCACCTCCTAGCAGCTATAGGAACATGGATTAGCAATCCATTCACTTATCTTCCTCTATATTGGATGAATTATTATGTTGGATCAACACTTATAGGCAAACAAGAAAACTTTCCCAATATAAGCAACCTCGACTCACAAGAAGTTTGGTCACAAAGTCTAAGTTTTATTGTTAGGGTAATTTTAGGCTCTTTCATTGTTGGAGGTATTGCGGGAACTCTTTCTGGGGCTATCTACTACCACATCCTAAAGAAGTTGAGTCGAAGTGCTAAATAGATATTCAGCGTATAATCTTAATCAAGATAAAGACAGTCCTATTGTCCATAATTTACTTTAAAAGACCCTTATCATCTCTAACTAAGCATAAAAAGAAGTGCAACCATAACTGATTGGAAGTACTTACAAAGCTTATCAACAGACACTCTGATTGATTTCTTGCCTATTCCAATTAAGAATTCTGATCCAAATCTTAGAAAAAGAATAAACAAATGATTGATCAAAAGATCAATCATTTGTTTATTGCGAAGTTGAACAAAACTTTTAATCTACAACGTATCTATCCCAAGCCAATACGTGCAATATCTAGGACATCAGCCATTGATCTAATTTGTTCAACTGTTTTAGAAAGTTGGGAAGAACTTTTCAATTCTACCCGCAAATCAATACAAGCTGGCTTGCCATATGCGGTCTTTACGCGTGCATCACTAACATTAATCCCACTATCTGATAAACGCATCAAAATATCCTTTAGAATACCTACACGATCAATGACTTCGATTCGTAACTGTACTGGAAATCGTTGTGATTCATAGACTGTCCTCTGATTCCAACGAACAGGTAACCTCCTCTCACTCGGTGTAGATGACACATTGGAGCAATCCTGACGATGAATCGTAATGCCGTGGTTACCTAAAGCCACAGTTCCTACAATTGCTTCTCCAGGGAGAGGACTACAACAACCACCTAGACGGTATTCCAGTCCTTCAATACCTATAATTGGCTCACCCTCTCTATGAGACGTCTTCGAGGGGTTTAACTCATTCTTGGTAACTATACTTCGTGCAACATCGTAATTAGTTTCTAAATGGTCAGGAACTAAATTCTGTAGACGTACCTCCTCTCTCAATCGATTAAGAACTTGCTGCAATGTTAAGGCTCCAAACCCTAAAGCAGCTAATAAATCATCTGTGGTTTGCAAATTACAGCGCTCAGCCACTCTGGTCATTGCCTCACTACTAAGTAAGGCGTCAAAACCATTTCGTCCCAACTCTCTCTCCAATAACTCCTTTCCTCTTTGAATTGTTTCATCTCGATGGCTTCTCTTGTACCACTGCCGTATACGATTACGAGCAGTTGGTGTCGCAACAAAATTCAGCCAATCCAAACTTGGATGGGCCGTTTTACTCGTTAATACATTTACAAAATCACCATTTTGCAAGGGTGTTGATAAAGGACAAAGTCGATCATTAATCCTCGTTCCATGGCAATGATTACCAACTTCCGAGTGAATCCTATAAGCAAAATCTACAGCAGTTGATCCCTTTCGAAGGCCTACAACATCACCTTTTGGAGTAAACACAAAAACCTCTTCATCAAAAAGATCTTCCTTGATTGAAGCCAGATAATCATTATGGTCATCATTACCTCCTTCTTGTTGCCACTCAACTAACTGACGTAACCAATTAAAGCGCTCTGCATCTCCAGAAGCTGGCGATCCACCCTCTTTATACTTCCAATGCGCAGCAATGCCAAACTCTGCAACCCTATGCATTTCTGGAGTCCGAATCTGAACTTCAATTGGCCTATGTCTACCAATAACAGCTGTATGGAGCGACTGATAGCCATTCGGTTTAGGTAAACCAATGTAATCCTTAAAACGACCTGGGATAGGGCGAAAAGTATCATGAACGACCGCCAATGCTCGATAACAAGCCTCTACAGAGGGCGCAAGTATGCGAAGAGCTGCAACATCAAATATTTCATGAAATGCCTTTTGTTGACGTTGCATCTTGCTCCAAATTCCATAAAGATGTTTTGGCCGGCCACTAATCTCGCAATTTCCAAGATCCATAGATCTCAAACGATCACTTAACAAGTTCACAGTTACCTTCAAGCGATCTTCTCGCTCACTGCGCTTAGTAGAAACTTGTTGTTGAATCTCACGAAAATCATCAGGTTCAAGCAATTTGAATGCCAAATCCTCCAATTCCCATTTGAAGCGACCTATACCTAAGCGATTAGCTAAGTGAGCATAAATTTCTCTAGTTTCACGTGCTATTCGCTGCTGCTTATCAGATTGAAGAGAAGAAATAGTGCGCATGTTATGGAGCCTATCTGCCAATTTCACCAAAACAACCCTGATATCACTTGCCATTGCCAAGAACATTTTGCGAAGATTTTCAGCCTGAGCTTCTGTCCGATTCGTGAAGTGAATTCCTCCTAGTTTTGTCACTCCTTCCACTAAGCCACGTACTTCAATTCCAAAATATGCTTCTAACTGCTCTGGAGTAACGTCCGTATCCTCAACGACATCATGCAAAAAACCAGCAGCAATTACTGATGGGCTTGATCCAATATCCCAAAGGAGATCAGCCACTGCAACTGGATGAACTATATAAGGCTCTCCACTGGCTCGAAATTGACCCTCATGAAGCTGAAAAGCAAAGTCAAACGCTGCCGCCAACAAGGCCTCAGAATCCAAAGGGCAGCATTGTCCAACCCTTGGAGGAATTTTCTTAATACAATCTTGTAACCAATTCGGTAGATCAATTCCGTAATCCTCAATTCTCCCCATAGGGGTTGAGCTCACTGAAAGAACCCCACTCAAATCCGAGTCACAAACCTTACTAGCCTGCTTGGGATCAATCTGGGAACTGACGTTAAGCATCCACTAAGCCTGATAATTCCATGGTATTCAGGCCTTATAAGACGTGCTACTCCTATGCCCAATTCTTCGGGGCAGGTTCTTCAGCTGAAACACTTGCGTATCGCTTATCCATCCAGCAATACTTGGATATTGAATGGGCTAAACCTTGAGCTTTCTGCAGGAGAAAAGATCGCTCTAGTAGGAGGATCAGGATGTGGAAAAAGTACGGTAGCAAAAGCTTCAATACAACTTCTCCCAGCCAAAAGCATTTGTGAAGGTGAAATATTCCTTGGAGGTAAAGATCCTCGTCAACTTACAGAACAGAAACTTAGAGAATTGCGAGCAAAAACTGTAGGGCTGATTTTTCAAGATCCAATGACTCGTTTAAACCCCCTAATCAAAGTGGGAGATCATTTACTTGACACCCTCCAAGCTTTCCAACCCAGAAGCAACTCCAAACAAAGAAAAGAAAAAGCCGAAGAACTCTTAGAGAGAGTAGGCATTGATCCCAAAAGATTTAATGCCTACCCTCATGAACTAAGTGGAGGTATGCGTCAACGACTAGGAATTGCTTTAGCAATAGCACTCAATCCTCCTTTAATCATCGCTGATGAACCAACTACAAGCCTAGATGTTGCAGTAGCTAATCAAATAATGGGTCAATTAAATGACCTTTGTGAGGAAATGGGTGTTGCCCTCTTGCTAATAAGCCATGACCTTGCCTTAGCAGCCCGCTGGTGTAAAAAGATCGCAATCCTGTACAAAGGTCAAATAGTTGAACAAGGGCCTTGCAAAGAAATACTGAGCCAACCTAAATCAGAAATTGGCAAAAGAATGGTAGAAGCAGCGCGTGAAAAAGAGGCGTTAATTAATCCATCTCAATGCCAGAAATCAATTGTCCTAGAAATAAATAATTTGCGTTGTTGGCATAGAGAGCGCGGGCTCCCATGGAGCAAAAATTGGATCAAGGCAATAAATGGAATTAGTTTTTCATTGCACACCGGTGAAAGTATTGGAATTGTTGGAAAGTCAGGATGTGGGAAAAGCACTTTATGCAGGGCTTTGATGGGGCTAATCCCTGTGCGGGGTGGACTGATAAAACTAAATGGTTGCACAATTCTGAATTTAAAAGGTAAAGATTTTTACAAACAAAGAGAACAAATTCAAATGGTTTTTCAAGATCCATATGCTTGCCTTAACCCAAAAATGACTGTTGGCGAAGCGATAGCAGATCCCTTACTAATTCATAGAATCTGTAACAAGTCAAATGCAAAAGAAATATCTTTAAAACTCCTGCAAAAAGTAGGGCTTAACCCTCCCGAGAATTTTCAAAATAGATTACCAAATCAGCTCTCTGGCGGTCAGCAGCAGAGAGTTGCTATAGCTAGAGCTATAGCCTTAAAACCAAAAGTTCTTATTTGTGATGAAAGCGTAAGCATGTTGGATCCAGAAATTCAAGCTGAGGTTCTGTCCCTGCTTAAACAGTTACAACAGAATCTAGGAATAGGGATAATTTTTATTACGCATGATTTACAGATTGCATCACGTTTCTGTCAGAAAATAATCGTATTGGATCAAGGCAAAGTAATTGAAGAAGGGTTGCCAGAAAAGGTCTTTAATGAACCTGTTTCCCGAGTCACAAAATCTCTTGTCAAATCTTGTCCAAGGTTACCAACGTCAAGATAAATGATCTAATCTTCTGCGCAAAACAGATAATAACTGAGTAAAAGATGGTGGCAATGGAGCATTAAACTCCAGCCTTGTTCCTGTAACAGGATGTTCCAAGCCGAGGTGAATTGCATGCAATGCCTGGCCAGGTAGATCAACAGGAAGTTTTTTACAACGGCTATAAATAGGGTCGCCCACAATGGGATGGCCTTGGTGCAAGCAATGAACTCGTATTTGATGCGTGCGGCCAGTATCTAACTTAAAGCTCAGCAATGAATAATCCCCTAGACGTTCTTTTAAACGCCAATTTGTGCAGGCATGTCTTCCATTCTGATCGGAAACAACAGCATATTTCTTTCTATCAACTGGATGCCTCCCGATAGGACCAATGATTATTCCTTCTTCACCTTTAGGTACACCATGAACCACAGCAAGATAATTACGTGATGCAATACGAGTTTGAATCTGCTTTTGCAAACTCACCAAAGATTCCTGATTCTTAGCAATAACAATGCAACCTGTTGTATCCTTATCAAGACGATGAACTATGCCGGGCCTAAGTTTTCCATTAATCCCTGGTAGGTCTCTACAATGATGTAAAACACCATTCACTAAAGTGCCATCTTTATTACCCGGTGCTGGGTGAACAGTTAGGCCTGAAGGTTTATTGATAACAATCAAATGTTCATCTTCAAATAGGATATTTAGTTGCATTTTTTCTGGCTTTAAATATGGCAAAGGCTCAGGAGGTGGAATCCATAAAAGAACCTCATCATCTTTTCTTAGAGGTGTTTTAGAAAGTCCCTTATTTCCATTAACACGAACATATCCTGCATCAATAAATTTCTGTATGCGACTACGACTTTGTTCTTGTCTTTGGCTAACCAACCAACGGTCAAGTCTCATTGGCAATGGTCTGAGATAAATAAGCTTGACCAGCTCTCCTTCTCCTTCTCCAAACTCAGGTGTTTTCTCCTCAAGCTTCATGGGAGCTCCAAGGAAATCAAACCCAAATGCGATTTTCGAAAATCATCCAAAACCCTTTGCGCCATCCTCTCAATCTGCCCTGAGGTATTTCTTTGTGCCAAAAGGCTCAACCACTTCAAACATTCATCGGGTTCTGTTGGAAAAGGTATTCCGTAACGGGTATGCAAAATCTGATTAGAAACCTCAACCTTGTTTTCTAACAAAGCCAGCATTTTCAAAAACTCAACTGCAACAACTTGAACGTCATATGCTCCCATCCCAATATCATCACAAATAGCAAGCAATAAAGCCGATTTCTGATTATCTAATCTTGGGGGTAATACTCCAGGAGCATCAAGCAAATCTAAATCTTGGCCAACTCTGACCCAACGTAAAGTCCTTGTAACACCAGCGCGCCTAGCGCTCGCAACAATCTTCTGACGCACCAATCTATTAATCAAAGCAGACTTGCCAACATTTGGAAAACCCAAAACGAGAGCGCGTACTGGCCGAATACGCATCCCCCTCGAAAGACGACGCTGATTGAGATGATCCCCAGCACGAATTGCAGCTTGCTGAATCTGCTTAACACCGGTACCTCTTTTCGCATCGCACCACCATGGTGTCTGGCCTTGATCCCTAAACCATTTATCCCATGAATGCATGGCTTCTCCAGAAACCATGTCACGTCGATTAATCACTAATAGATGCTGCTTACCCTGTATCCACTTCTTGAGATGCGGATGAGAAGTGGATACAGGAATCCTTGCATCACGTACTTCAATCACCAAATCAACTTTATCCAGTCCATTGGTTAATTGTTGCTCTGCTTTAGCTATATGGCCTGGATACCACTGGATAGTTGGAAAACTCACGGCACCACTAACACAGGACAAGGTGCCAACTGAATAACACGAACAGCAATACTTTCTTTTTCTTCCTCAAGGTTTATGCCCTTAGTACCCATCACAATCAAATCAACATTTTTTTCATCTGCTACATCACAAATCACAAAAGCAGGTTTCCCTTTTCTATTAAGTGCCTCACAAACAATTCCAGCCTGCTGAGACCTATCCAAAATGGTTTCTAATATGTTCTTTCTCAACGTGGAATCATTTCCATCTGTACCCTCAGGATCTTCCACTACAAGCAAAATCAATTGGCTCTGTTGAGCTCTTGCCAAGTCCAAAGCCTTCTTTGCTGTATCAATTGCCTGACGAGGATGCCCAATTGGGAAAAGAACTGTTTCGAACAAATCAATAAGCTCCAACACTCAACTCTTATTTGTAGTAGAGCACTTCAACGTTATTTGGCCAACTGCACTGCAAGCCAAAAAGGCCACCAAAGGGTTAACCTCAGCCAGTTTAGTTACTTCATGAAATAACCATCATGGCGAAGCGTTCTCTATCTAACCTCAGCCCAGCAGATCTCAGTGGCAAACGAGTATTGGTTCGCGTGGACTTCAATGTTCCTCTAAATAATCAAGGCCAAATAACCGATGACACAAGGATCCGCGCAGCAATCCCAACAATTAATGACCTCATTCATAAAAGTGCGCGAGTGATCCTTTGTGCTCATTTCGGTAGACCAAAGGGAGAAGTCAAAGAAGGAATGCGCCTCACACCTGTTGCTGCTCGCCTAAGTGAGCTGCTTAATAAACAAGTTCAAAAAAGCAATAGTTGCATTGGCGAAGACGCATCAAACAAAGTGTCCGCCATGGAAAATGGTGACATTTTACTTCTAGAGAATGTCCGTTTTTTCGCTGAAGAAGAAAATAATGAACCGGGTTTTGCTAAAAGTCTGGCTTCCCTAGCAGAAGTTTATGTAAATGATGCATTTGGAGCAGCACATCGTGCACATGCTTCCACTGAAGGAGTTACCAAGTTCCTATCTCCAAATGTTGCCGGTTATCTAATGGAAAAAGAGCTGCAATATCTCCAAGGGGCTATAGATCAACCCAAAAGGCCATTAGCAGCAATTGTAGGGGGCTCTAAAGTAAGTAGCAAAATAGGTGTTCTTGAGTCTTTAATCGACAAATGCGACAAGGTATTAATTGGTGGAGGGATGATATTTACCTTCTATAAAGCAAGAGGCCTAGATGTAGGAAAAAGCTTGATTGAAAATGACAAACTTGAACTTGCAAAAAACCTCGAAGAGAAAGCCAAAGCGAAAGGAGTGGAATTATTATTGCCATCAGATGTTGTACTTGCTGATGATTTCTCTCCTGATGCCAATTCCAAAATCACATCTATAAATGCAATGCCAGATGGATGGATGGGCCTTGACATTGGTCCAGAATCAATCGCAACATTCCAATCAGCCCTAGAGAATTGTCAAACAGTCATTTGGAATGGACCCATGGGAGTATTTGAATTCGACAAATTTGCCAAGGGAACTAACGCTATAGCAAGCACACTTGCAAAAATTGGATCTACTGGTTGTTGTACCATTATTGGTGGTGGTGACTCAGTTGCAGCAGTTGAAAAAGCTGGTCTTGCTGAAAAGATGTCTCACATTTCTACTGGAGGTGGAGCAAGTTTAGAATTATTAGAAGGTAAAGTTCTACCTGGTGTAGCAGCTTTAGACGAAGCAAGCTGAACATGAAGGTGCAAGGCAATAATTATTTAATTAATTGCCAATTCTTCTTCTGTTGGGACAACTCTAACCAACTTCGTTACCGAAATAATTCCATTAGTATGAGCCAAAAGAATAGCCCAAGTCTGTTTCCCTGGGATAAGGGGAGCAAGTACTGATTTAAATAGTCCTCCCCCATGCATAGGCGCAAGCAATATCTCAGGACTCTCATCGGCATTAATCTGTTTACTTGTCAGGTCAATCAAACCTGCAGCAACAATTGATTCTCCTAATGGCTCATCAAATAAAACATCAATGTCATATCTACTACCAGTAAGGACAGCATCAGGTATTTGCAAAGTGATCGGAATTAAGTGATTATTGCTTCTAAGAATTGACTCCTCAAATAACAATTCCTGATCAATAATCTTTTCCTTGCGAGTTCGAAAAGCCAGAATTTGTTTAGATTGAAAATGATAATCTTGTTCTTTTAATTGAGTACTGCCATTAATAAATACTTCCAGAGTTGAACGGCCATCCTGAAGCTTGCTAGATGGCTTCAAAAGCCATCTAGCATCTGGGAACCGAGTTTTCAACCTTCTAAAGCGAAGCAATAAATCAGAAGCCTGCTCAACATCGAAGAAATTACTAAGAGTGCCCTCTGCAGAGCTATTTAATGCAGTCTCTATGTCATCAACTAACACCAGTGTGTCGCCTGCTCTTGATGAGGGCAATCCCATCAAAATCATTAACGCCAACAGAGATGATGCAAAAACAGCCTTTGTTGATTGTCGCAAGTTAGTGTTTGGTCTAATAAAGACAAGTTAATCGGCACTTCGCATAATGTGCCAAATACGATGCCAAAACTCCTTATTGCAGCAAGTGGAACAGGTGGGCATATCTACCCCGCATTAGCAGTAGCAAAAGCTTTACCTGCCACCTGGCAATGCAGATGGATAGGGGTACCAGACAGACTTGAGGCCAAAATCATCCCGACTGAATACCACCTCACCACAGTTAGCGCGGGTGGACTACAAAACAGCTTTTTTCACAAACTTCTACGATTACTGCAAGCGCTTGCGGTAAGCCTAAAGATACGAAGGTTGATAAAAAAAGAAAAAATACAAGTAGTTTTTACAACAGGTGGATATATAGCAGCGCCTGCAATTTTGGCCGCAAGGCTATGCCAGATACCAGTTTTACTCCATGAATCCAATGTGATCCCTGGGAAAGTAACCCGCTTCATGGGGAGATTCTGCAAAGTGGTAGCTATCGGACTTCCAGATACAGCTAGGCAGATCCCACGAATAAAGACGATCCTTACTGGAACTCCTGTTAGAGCAGAGTTTTATCAAATTCAACCTGTACCAACATGGGTACCTATCGGTTCAGGTCCCCTATTAATCGTTATAGGCGGTAGTCAAGGCGCTATAGGACTAAATCGAATGGTTAGACCTTTGTTACCATCTCTGCTAGAAGCAGGTTGCAGAGTTGTTCATATAACTGGGAACAATGATAAGGAAATTAATCATATAAACCATCCCAACCTCATTGAAAAAAAATTCACAGAAGAGGTCGCAGGGCTCCTTCAAAATGCAGACTTGGCTATCAGCAGAGCTGGTGCAGGTAGCATCAGTGAACTTGCCATATGTGGAACACCAAGTATTTTGGTGCCATTTCCGAATGCTTCCGATAGACATCAAGATGCGAATGCCTCATGTGTTGCATCATTTGGGGGAGCAGTGATAGTTCATCAACATAAAGCCAATGAATATAGTCTTAGAAACAACATTACTTATTTACTAAATCCACGACTATCAACAAAAGGGTCAAAAGAAGATCTTCTACTTACAATGAGCAAGCAAATAAGAAAATTAGCTGTTAAGGATGCTGAGAAAAGAATTGTCAAACTTTTAGAAGGGCTTATTTAATGGGATAGACAAGTTCCCAAAGCATTTACAATTCTTCTATTATCAAGTCGCCCTTGCAGAGATATTCTCAGCCATCGTTCATCAAGGTCAACAAAAGAGCGGCAGTCTCTTAATAAGATCCGTTTCTGAGCCATCTGCTCATTAATAGACAACAGAGAAACATCTCCTTCGATAAGTAAAAAATTTGCAGCGGATGGATAAGGTGTGATTCCTGGAAGCTGATCCAAATTGCGATATATCCATTGTCCCTCCTTCTCTACCCAGCGATGTACTCTTTGTATCCAACTTTCTACGGGAGGAGTATTCGTCATTAAATAAATTCCACCAGCTATGGCCAAGGCATTTAAAGGCCATGGATCACGCCAGTTCTTCCATCGCTCTAAGCGCTCAGGATCTCCAATCGCATAACCAATTCTTAAGCCTGGCAAGGAAAATAGTTTTGTCAAACTACGAATAACAACCAAATTAGAATTATTAGCTATCAATGAGACAAGTGATTCATCCTCACCACATGGCACCAAAGGCAAAAAGGCCTCATCACAAATAACAAGCTTATAGTTAGGTAGACAACTCTTAATTGATTCTCTACTCCATAACTGCCCAGTAGGATTATGAGGATTAGTTATCCAAAGAACATCTGATTTAGGAGTCAATGGAAACAACTGTGGTCTAGTAGCTGACCATACCCTTGGTAAAGACTCATACCGAAAGGCTGCCTGCCAACAACGAAGAGCTCTTTCGTAATCAGCAAACCCTGGGGAAGGTAATGAACTTAACCCTTGAAAAGAGGCATCCCGAGCCGCCCAGGTAATTAATTCTGCAGCACCATTGCCTGGTAATACCATTGCAGCATCAATCTGATGCCATTTAGCAATGGCCTGACGCAACTCGAGATAGTCCCTATCAGGATAGTGATGCAACACGTCTTCTCTAAGGGCTTTAACAAGACATCGACTTAAAGACTTACTCATTGGGAAAGGGACTAAAGATGCACTTGCGTCCAATAATTGATCAGGTCTACATCCCAGTCTTCTCCCTTCATAAATCAGGTTGCCACCATGCAAAGAAATTGCTTCACTCATAAATCAATCAAAAAGGAGATGCTCAAGAAAAATCTCTTATAGGGACTACTAGTCATACAGCCATACATGAAAAAATTTGAAATTATTCCCCACAGAATTGGTCGGGAAAGTGACAACCCATTCTGAACTACGTCCATGGCACCTCACTACCGACTGCTTCCGAAATATGCCTAAATCCATGTTTCTCAAGCTGCATAAGGATGCCTTCTGAAATGCGAGGGACTAAATCGGGACCTTGAAAAATCCAACCTGTATAAAGCTGCACCAAAGAGGCACCCGCAGTAATTCGCTCCCAAGCGTCTTTTGAAGAAGAAATGCCCCCAACCCCTACAAGAGGAATAGATGAACCAACTATGGCTCTTAATCGTTTCAACACTTCCAAAGCTCTATCGCACAATGGTGTACCACTCAGACCTCCAGACTCCTCCTCGAGCGCTCGTCCAGTTTGAGGAAGAACTCTATTTTCTAAACCCAATCTATTTAAACTAGTATTCACAGCAATAATTCCTTCAAGACTTTCATCGGTAGCCAATCTTGCTAAATCGTCTATCTCTCGATCTTTTAAGTCTGGAGCAATCTTTACCAATAAAGGCGGACAACCATCTAGACCACGCAATCGTTCCACTAAAAGCCTTAACTGTCTTGGTTGCTGAAGGTCTCTCAATCCTGGAGTATTTGGAGAGCTGACATTAAGCACTACATAATCAGCAAAAGGAGCCAACAATTCAAGGGAGGCAAAATAATCATTAGAAGCAAGCTCTAAAGGTGTAATACGAGACTTCCCTAAATTTATCCCTATAGGGAAAAGTCGCTGTCCTCGAGGAAGTAAAGCCTGCTGTTCAAGGGTTCTATACATAACCCGAGCCCCCTTATTATTAAATCCCATACGATTTAATGCAGCTTGTTCAGCAGCAAGCCGAAATAATCGAGGTCGAGGATTTCCTTCCTGAGCATTAAAAGTAACTGTACCAAGCTCAGCAAAACCGAATCCAAATCGATCCCAAATTCCAGCCGCAATACCATTCTTATCAAAACCTGCAGCCAGCCCTATGGGATTAGGGAAACAACAACCAAAAAGTCTTTGCTCAAGTCGCAAATCTAATCGCTGCAAATCTTTTGCCATATCTGATAAAAGTCCAGATAAAAAAGGCCACTCCCTTCGTCGTGACACTTGACCTAAAACAGCCAATGCAATCTGTGTCAACTGCTCAGCATCAAAACCTTCGTCATTCCTCAAGAGAGGACCAAACCATCGTTGATAAAGATGTGCAGTTGGGCTTAAAGCAACTTGCGATTTCTCAGTCATTACATCGATCCTCTGATGAAATGATATTTTCCAAATTGTTCCGTAAACGCCACTTTTGGTTACTTAAAGGCTCTATAACCCAATCTCGCCAAACCCATGACTCAGTAATTGTTCGAATTTTTTCAATAGGCTCTTCGATTAATTGCGCGATCTCACCATCGCTGAGGGTATGACCAGAGTTGGCAAAATGATCTGCAAGCTCAAATCGTGTCAAAAGCTTCTGCAGATTCATTGGAGCAATATCCGAAATTGCTTTATCTCTAAGACTTGATTCGTGTGGAATTGAATTATCTTGATGATCAGTCCTGGTATTTAGTTTGATCGAAAGACCTTTGGAAAAAGCAACGGCAATCTTATCCACACGATCATTATCCTTATCCCCGCTGTGGCCCTTTACATAAGCAAAAGGAACCTGTTGCAATCGAGCATGATCCAAAGCCAACCACAAGTCTTTATTTAATACAGCCTTACCAGACGACGTACGCCATCCATTTTTTTTCCAAGCTGTTATCCATTTGGTAAAACCATCAATCAAATATTTGCTGTCCGTGCGAATCTGCAAATCTGGATGCATTGAAAACTGCTTTAGTCGTTTTAATGCTTCCAAAGCCGCCTGCAACTCCATCCGATTATTTGTAGTTGACCTGACGTGTCCTCCAAATTCTTCTAAAAAGCCATTTTCAAAACGAAACAGTACAGCCCAACCGCCTGGACCTGGATTACCACTGCATGCACCATCAGTTGCAGCCGCTATTACCCTTCCTAGAGGTTGATCAGTCATAAAAAAAGTATGTCAATTTCTTCAAGCATTCATCCTGGAAACTTAATTAGGAACAATACAAATCCCCACTACCACATTCCAACAGAAAGCTAATAAAGTAAAGATCTTTCTATAGGACAGTTGAAATAGCGCCCCTTTTATAAGGCATAATCCTGAGACAGGAAGTTATCTTTACGCTTGTGTGAGGGGTGAGGAATTTTTCAGGGTCGAAACAAGGAAAGACTCCTGGTAATTTCCACCTAAAAGACCCTGTCTATGACAGGGTCTTTTATTATTCTTAAATACATGAAAAATGCCGGCCAAAAATAAGCCGGCATAACAGAAGGAAACAAAAAATATCAAGAGGAAAGTCTCAATATCAATCAAACAATCATTTAAGGGTGACCTTACCCCCAGCTGCTTCAATAGCCTTTTTGACTGTTTCAGCTTCATCTTTTGCAACTCCTTCTTTAATGGTCTTAGGAGCTGCCTCAACCATAGCCTTGGCATCACCAAGACCAAGCCCTGTAGCTTCTCTAACTGCTTTCAAAACTTTGATCTTGGCTGAAGCCTCAAAGCTTTCAAGCACAACATCAAATTCAGTTTGTTCTTCAGCGGCTTCCCCAGGAGCTGCACCAGGTGCACCTGGTGCAGCCATAACTACACCAGCAGAAGCAGCAGCTGAGACTCCAAAAGCATCTTCAATTTGCTTGACAAGTTCAGAAGCCTCCAACAAAGAAAGAGTCTTTAAAGACTCAAGGATTTCATCAGTTTTTGCAGACATGAGTGGGATTCAGCAACAGATCAGAGTGGAAAATTAAAGTCGAAGGTCTTAGCTATTGCCTTTTTCGGCATGCTGGTTAATAGTCCTCGCTAGGCCAGAAGGAACCTCGTTAATACCCAATGCAACTTTAGTTGCAAGAGAATTAATTGCCCCAGCTATTTGAGCCATCAATACCTCCTTCGAAGGCAGATTCCCAATAGCCTTAATCTCATCTTGAGAAAGAAGCTTGCCTTCAAACAAGCCTCCTTTTGTTTGAGATTTTTTGGTGTCCTTTTGAAAAGATTGAACAGCCTTAACTGCACCACCCACATCCCCTTTTACAAGGACAAAAGCATTTGTGCCTTTCAATAAGGATTCGAGATTCTCCCAAGCACTATTTCCATCAATAGCACGACGCATCAAGGTATTTTTTGTAACCTTGCATACACCATTCTGAGCCTGCAAACGATTTCGCAAGTCAGAAATTTCCTTGACAGAAAGTCCTTGATAATCAAGGACTAGTGCTAATTCAGCCTCATCGAGGAGTCCTTTTAACTCTTCGACAATCTGTTGCTTGCTCTCCAGAGTGCGGCCCATAGTATTTGGATCGAGTCAGGTGAACAAGCTGGACATGCAGCCGGAGCTCAGCTCCATTATTGGAAACGAGGCCGCATTAGTTCATATCCCTAGGGGAAAACCTTAGCGTTCACCTCGGCAGGAATTATAAAATTCAAATTTGATGTAATTACATCAAAATGAATTTGTTACCTGCTGTCTTTGGCCGGGAGCACGCCCGTTGGCTTTCGCCATATATAAGATACAACAAAACGGTTACCCTTCTTGCTGCATATCTTGTAGTGCTGTGACATCCACTGCCACTGAAGGACCCATTGTAGAAGTCAAATAAAGACTCTTCCAGTAACGGCCCTTAGCACCACTTGGCTTATTGCGATCAATAGATTCCTGCAAAGTCCTCAAATTTTCCAGCAAGTCTTCTGCTTTAAAGCTTGCCTTGCCAAATCGAACATGAACAATACCTGCACGATCAGCTCTGAATTCCAATTTTCCAGCTTTAAATTCCTTAATTGCAGACTTCAAATCAGTCGTAACTGTGCCAGCTTTGGGATTAGGCATCAAGCCACGTGGTCCTAAAACTCGACCCAACTTTGCGACCTTAGGCATCATCTCGGGAGTAGAAATAAGTAAATCAAACTCCATCGAACCTTTAGAAATAGTCTCTACCAGCTCATCCTCTCCAACAAGATCTGCTCCTGCAGATTTTGCTTCAGCCACCTTTTCTCCTTTTGCTATCACAGCAATACGAACAGCTTGACCAGTTCCATTTGGCAGCGCAACGGTAGTCCTCAATTGTTGGTCTGTATATTTAGGATCTATCCCTAAACGAGCGTGAACTTCCAAGGTCTCGTCAAACTTGGCTGTAGCATTTTCTTGGACAAGTTTTATTGCCTCTAAAGGGGAATAGATTCGATCTTCAACCTTTGCAGAAAGATTGCTAAAGCGCTTTGATAGTTTTTTCATAACAAAATTGGGGTGCTAACGGCAAAACTTGCCTTCCCCATAAATGAACAAGAGAAAGATTAACCCCTAAGAGGGCTTTAGAAAGACTTAATCACTAATAGAGACTCCCATATTGCGAGCAGTGCCCTCAATAATACGCATTGCAGAGTCAACCGTGCTGCAATTTAAATCAGGGAGTTTTGTCTTAGCTATTTCCTCCAATTGGGCACGCGTAATTGTGCCAACCGTTCCCTTTGCAGATTCACCAGATCCTTTCTCAATACCTGCAGCTTTGGTAATGAGTACCGATGCTGGAGGAGTCTTGGTAATGAAGGTAAAACTTCTGTCTTCAAAGACAGAAATTTCCACAGGGATCACAAATCCCGCTTTGTCCTGAGTTCGAGCGTTGTACTCCTTACAGAACGCCATGATATTGACCCCATGCTGACCGAGGGCTGGACCCACCGGTGGCGCGGGATTCGCTTTGCCGGCCTGGAGGGCCAACTTAATCACGGCTACTACTTTCTTTGCCATCAGCTAGCGGTGTTAGACAATTGCGGATACCTGTCAAAAAGACAAGCTTTACGAGATAAGTAGTGAACCTACCTCTCAGGCCGCCCTCCGCAGGGAGACGGCCCTGAAAAAATTAATTCTGTTTGCTTATTTGAGAGAACTCAAGTTCCACTGGGGTTTCCCGACCAAATATGGAAAGGAGAGCCTTCAACTTGTTCCTCTCGCCAGAAACTTCTATAACTTCTCCCTGAAAATCTTTAAAAGGTCCAGCAGTCACAAGGATTTGATCTCCTTCCGTGAGGTCAAGCTTCACAACAGTCTTCTTCTCAGCAGCCCTCTTAAATATTCGATCAACTTCTTGACGGCTTAAGGGTCGTGGCTTGATATGCCCCCTCGCCTTACCGGTAGCACGTCTATCCTCAGCTCCGACAAAATTAATAACGTTGGGTGTACTGCGGACAGCCATCATAGTGTCTTCATCCAACACCATACGAACTAAAACATAGCCAGGAAAAACCTTCTCTTCCGTAGATTGTCTAGTCCCATCTTTCTTCAATTTCACCGCAGGCGTTTGAGGTATTTCTATCTCTAATATTCGATTACTAACTCCCAAGGTCAGAGCCCTTTGCTCCAAAGTTGCCTTTACTTTCTTTTCACAACTGGAAGCAACCTGTATTGCATACCACCGGGCAACACTTGTTTTAGCCACCGAAACAGTTTCAAGGGCCAAATCAGATTCTTGTTGAGGTGTGGTATCGAACTCAGACACTTGTGGAAAAATATAGAAAAATGGGCTGAAAGACCAAGCGAATGTTTAGTCAACGAAAGATTTGGGAAGCACCCCAGCCGTAAAAACGACTTACTGCAGCAATAGATGCAGCCGAAAGACTGACCATCAAAATTACTGCAATCGATTCGCTGAATAACTGCTGACGACTAGGCCAGACAACCAGCTTTAGCTCATCATAAGTAGCAGCAATAAAACTACGCTTTGGAGCTGAAGTAGCCTCTGAGGGTGAGCTATCGGATGAAGTTTCCTCTGAGGGCGAGCTATCGGATGAAGTTTCCTCTGAAGATGGACTAGTCACGAAGCTAAAACCAGAAGCTAATACCGGTGTTAATGCACACTCGGGCAGGCTGATACATTAACGGATTAAGGTTGACTTAGTCTTCTGGAACAAAAAGAAAGGGTTCTGACTGGCTCATACCAACCTTTACACGTAAAGCACCAAAACCTTTAAAGCGCTCCTCCAACAATTCAGTAGCCAAAGGATTTTCAAGCCTTCTTCGCAATACTCGCCTTAAGGGGCGGGCTCCATATTCAGGCTGATATCCCTCAGCGGCAAGAGAAACAACAACTTGATCATCGACTCTTAACTCAAGTTCCTGTTCCGCAAGTAAAGAAGCAAGATCAGCTAATTGAAGTCGAACAATCTTCTGAAGATGATTTGGCTGAAGAGGAAGGAATCGGATAACTTCATCAATTCGATTTAAAAATTCGGGACGAAACTGCTTTGCCAGAGAGAGGTCAACCTGCTTTTTCAAAATTTGCTCCAGCGCGACAGAATCTCCATCTTCCTTTTCAGCCAACCTTGCTTTTTCTAAGATTTCTCGACTTGCAAGATTGCTCGTCATAACAATTACCGTATGACGGAAATCAACTGTCCTCCCTTGCGAATCAGTTAAACGTCCATCATCAAGCACCTGTAAAAGTAAATTAAAAACATCTGGATGAGCCTTCTCTATTTCATCTAAAAGCAAAACTGCATAGGGCCGTCTTCGAACAGCTTCAGTAAGTTGACCCCCTTCTTCATATCCAACATAACCAGGTGGTGCGCCCAAAAGGCGTGCTACTGCATTCCTTTCCATAAACTCACTCATATCTAACCTCACCAGAGCATCTTCTTCATCAAACAAAGAAGATGCCAAAGCCTTAGCTAATTCTGTCTTACCAACGCCAGTAGGGCCTAAAAAAAGAAATGATCCAACTGGCCTACGAGGATCTTTCATCCCTGCCCTGGCCCTCCTTATAGCTGCAGAAACAGCCTTAATAGCTTCCAGTTGACCCACAACTCTTTCAGACAAATAATCCTCGAGTTCTAACAGCTTTTGTCTTTCCCCAGCCAATAACCTCTGAACTGGTATACCTGTCCACCGAGCCACTACATCCGCAACATCTTCTGGCTCAACCTGTTCACGAAGCAATGCTGTTCCTGCTGCTTGGGCTTTGGCTAAAGCATTCTCTAACTCTGATCGTCGTTGTTGTACAACAGTAAGGTGGTCATATTGCAACCTAGCGGCATCCTCAAGATCACCTAAATGTTCAGCTTCAGCAATAGCAGTACGGAGATCTTCATCCTGTTGAAGAAGCTTTCTTAACTCAATAACCTGATCCAATTCCTGTTGCCAATTCTCCTTCAGATCAGATAAATAAGAGGCAGCCGAAAGACGTGCTTTTTGTAGCTCCATTCTTTCTGATTGTTTTGCCTCATTAGAAGCCAGCAAAGCCATTTCAATACGACGTAGCTCTACCTCAGCCTCCTCAACAACCTGTGGCTTGGAAGTGACTTCCATCTTCAATTGAGCAGAAGCTTCATCAATCAAATCAATAGCTTTATCAGGCAAACAACGATCACTTATATAACGATCTGCTAAACGATTGGCCGCCTGAACAGCAGCATCAGTAATTGCAACCCCATGATGCAGTTCATATCTTTCTTTCAAACCACGCAAAATCTGAAGACTTAGATCCAGGCTGGGCTCCTTAATGTCAACCTGCTGAAAACGACGACTAAAGGCCTGATCCTTTTCGATCGATCTACGATAATTTTCTGAAGTTGTAGCTCCTATACACCTCAAATCACCTCTTGCAAGAAGTGGTTTTAACAAACTTCCGGCATCAGAACTAGACCTATCATTACTTACTAAAGCATGTAACTCATCAATAAAAAGAATTACACCTGCATCTGGATCACTCACCTCAGTCAAAACTGCTCTTAATCGCTCTTCAAATTGACCCCGGAATTTCGCGCCAGCAATTAATGCCCCTAAATCAAGGGCAACCAATCTCAGCCCTTTCAGTAAATCAGGAACATCCCCATTAACAATTCGTTGGGCTAAAAGCTCAACAATTGCTGTCTTCCCTACACCCGGGGCTCCTATAAGCACGGGATTATTCTTACCCCTTCGCGAAAGAACCTTGATCAACCTACGAATCTCAGGATCGCGACCAATAACAGGATCTAGTTCCCCTTGCTGTGCAGCTGATGTCAAATCTCGACCATACAAATCAATAGCCTTTGGCTCTTGAACTAACTCCAAGGAAGATGACTCAGGAGAAGTTTTGGTTGATTCTGAAATCAGTCCAGATTCCAAAGAAGTTGTTTGCTCATTAGTATTTACCCTTGGCGAGGTTGTTTGCTTATTGGTATTTACCCTTGGCGCGGTTGTTTGCTTATTGGTATTTACCCTTGAAGTTGCCTTGTCTGGTGGAGATGCAACACGAGAAAATTTACTTTTACTAGATGCATTTGGCAGTCGCCTCAATTCCACTTCTAATCTTTGTCCAGGTAGCCCAAGCTCATCAAATAACTCTGCGCCAATTCTAGAATCTTTACCTAACGCGATTAGGAGATGGGAAACATCAATTAATCGAGAGCCCCAACGCACTCGGGAACGCTCAGCCTCTTCAAGTAAGTTTTCCAAGTCTTCCCCAACAAATAATTCGTCACTACGTGACATTGGCTGGTCAGCCATAAACGCTTCTAAACGATCTAACAACTCTGCATTGTCAATAGGAAGACCATCTAACCAATTTTTATAGGAAATATCACTAAAAAGAGCCTGCATTAAATGCTCTACATCAAGATCCTGATGACGCCATCTGCGAGCCAAATCTTGCGCAGCCAACAAAAGATCCCATGCATCGTCACTAAAAAGATCAGGCTGTGTTGTGAGGCTACCCTGATTAGAAAATCTAGTCCCAGTCTGGAAATTCATCAGCTTTAGATCACAGCCTGACGGGAATTCATCTGAATCAGTTCGATCTTGTAACCATCTGGATCCTCAACAAATGCAATCACAGTATTTCCATGTTTCATTGGTCCAGGATCTCTTACCACAATGCCCCCTCGTTCTGCTATCGCAGTACAAGCTGACCAAATATCATCAACTCCCAATGCAATGTGCCCATAACCTTCCCCAAGCTCATAATTATCTTTGTCCCAGTTGTGCGTTAATTCCAACACAGTATTCTCACTTTCATCCCCATACCCAACAAATGCCAGAGTAAAGCGTCCAGACGGGTAATCCTTACGCCTTAAAAGGCTCATACCCAATACCTCGGTATAAAAAATCAAAGACCTCTCAAGGTCTCCAACTCTGAGCATCGTGTGCAACATCCGCATAACTATCGACTCTGAACACCGAGCCAGCTAAGTTCATTCTGCTCTTACAAAGAGCTTGGTCCACCCATATGAAGATCTAGTAGTGCAATCGCACATATTGCTAGACCAGTGGGAGACCAAACAAGTTCATACAAAAACATTACCTATCAATTGTGATCGATTCCCTCGACCTTGTCATTGATACCATTTTTGCCAGAGAGGTTCTTGACTCTCGAGGTAACCCAACCGTCGAAGCCGATGTCCTACTAGAAGGAGGTGCTCTTGGTAGAGCAATCGTTCCGAGCGGGGCCAGCACAGGTGCCCACGAAGCGCACGAGATGCGAGATGGTGAAACCAGATATATGGGAAAGGGAGTAACAAAAGCTATTAATGCTATTCAAGAGCAAATTTCCCCCTCGCTCTGTGGTCTGGTTGCACATGATCAAGCAACTATTGACCAAGCAATGAAAGATCTAGATGGAACTACCAACAAATCAAATCTTGGTGCTAACGCAATCCTGGCTGTAAGCATCGCAACTGCCAGAGCCTGTGCAAATGGATTGGGATTACCTCTTTATCGATATTTGGGGGGACCTATGGCATCACTACTTCCAGTTCCTTTAATGAACGTTATTAACGGTGGGGCACATGCTGAAAATAATCTTGACTTCCAAGAATTCATGCTAGTTCCACATGGTGCGACATCCTTTCGAGAAGCACTCCAAATGGGTGCTGAGGTCTTTCACACCCTGAAATCTTTACTAGTTGAACAAGGCCTATCAACTGCTGTTGGAGATGAAGGTGGCTTCGCTCCAAATTTGACCAGTAATAATGCAGCAGGAGAGCTCCTAGTAGATGCAATTGAAAAAGCAGGATATAAGGCAGGTGAACAAATATCATTGGCCTTAGATGTTGCAAGTACAGAATTCTTCAAAAATGGAAAATATGTTTTTGGAGGAAATAGCTACTCCAGTCAAGAAATGGTAAATGAATTAGCAAAATTAACTCGTGCATATCCAATTATTTCGATTGAAGATGGACTAGCTGAGGATGACTGGGAAGGCTGGGAAATACTAACTAAAGAACTGGGTGAAAATATTCAACTTGTTGGCGATGATCTATTTGTGACCAATACCGAAAGACTCCAAAAAGGAATCACACAAAATATAGCAAATTCAATTTTAATAAAGGTAAATCAAATAGGTTCTCTCACAGAAACACTGGAAGCCATAAACTTAGCAACCAAATCTGGCTATACGAGTGTTATTAGTCATCGTAGTGGTGAAACAGAAGATACAACTATTGCAGATCTTGCTGTAGCGACACGTTCAGGACAAATTAAAACTGGCTCACTAAGTAGGAGTGAAAGAGTTGCTAAATATAATCAACTTCTACGAATAGAGGATGAACTAGGAAGCCAGAGCAAATATGCAGGAATGACTGGAGAAGGTCCTATAGGCTTAGCTTAATGGTTGAACTTGCTGAAATTTTTTACAAATCAATATCATCTAGCAGATGATATTTTCTTATCCAAGCGAGCCTCCCTCCTTAGTTTAATCTGCAATTTTAGCCAACTAAATAATACTGGAATCGAAATAATGATTGGTATACCAGCAAACCTAGGCTGGTTACTTAAAAACAGTAGCGATGCAGAGATAGCAAAGCTGCCTAGCAAAACTGATTGACTGAATGACTGCTGAACATTGACCATGCGACGAAATTGTCTATCTGATTCACCCATTCGAATTTGCAATTGCAAATCTCCTTGTTCAAGTCTTTCAAGACTTTCATCAAGCCGTCTTGGCAGAGCCACGGCGCGACTCCCTATTTCGCCAACCTGACGGCCTAATTCATTGAACAAGTCATTCGGCCCAGAGCTACTCGAATTCATAAGTGGAAGAAAATAAGGCTTGGCAATAGACATCAGGTTAAAGCCCGGATCAAGGCTCCTGCCAACTCCTTCAAAAGTAGATAACGCACGCATAACGAAAATTAACTCAACAGGAATGCGAAAAGGTTGTCCATAAACCAGGTCATAAATATCGCCAGATAATTTCTCCATCAGCTTTGAATTAAATGGAGGTGTCAATATCTCCCGAAACATCAGTCTCACCAAACGTCGTACAGGCCCCAACTCAACATCAACAGCAATAACACCTGCAGCTTGCAATTCATTAACTAGAGCAGTCGCATCTTGTCTAGCTGCTGCACGAACCATTGCCCCTAACCTTTTGCGAAGGCGATCAGAGACTGAGCCCATCATTCCAAAATCGTAATAAATCAATGCACCATCACTTGCTACAGCAAGGTTTCCAGGGTGGGGATCAGCATGAAAGAAACCGTACCTAACTAATTGTTGTAGGTAGCTTGCTGCTCCTATCTCCGCTACATCAGAAGGCTTTACACCTAGCTCCAAGATTGATTGTCGATCATTAACTTTTATGCCAGGCAAATAATCAAGACAAAGAATACGCCGGGTACTTAAGTTCCAAACAACTGAAGGTACACGTATTTGCGGATCATCTAAAAATTGCTGTCGAAAACGAGCTGCAAACTGCGCTTCCTGCCGAAAATCAAGTTCTCGTAGTAACACTCTTCTACATTCCTTAGCTATGCCAATCAAATCTCTTCCACGTCCCCAAGTTGGATGTCGTTGCAAGACTGCAGCAACATCTTGCATTACATCTAAGTCAAGGCGAAATAACTTCTCAAGGCCTGGTCTTTGAACCTTAAAAACAACCTGACGACCATTGCGTAATTTGGCGAGATGAACTTGAGCTAACGAAGCTGCACCTAGAGGGTGTTGTTCCAAATCACGAATATCTAGACATCTCGCTCCTAATTCCTCCTTAAGCAAAGTCTGAACCTGACTAAAAGCAAATGGTGGCACCTTATCTTGAAGTTCAGCCAACTCAACTATCCATCCAGAAGGTAGGACATCCGGTCTCGCCGATAGAAGTTGGCCTAGTTTAATAAATGCAGACCCAAGCCGAATTAGCTCTGAAGCAAGCCATTTAGCTCTTATTTGTTGACGTATTTCACGTCTAGACCTACTAAATCCCCTGCAATATGTCCAAGGACGGCTATCCCACCAAAGAAAAATAATTAAGCACAAAAATGTTGCCCATATTCTTATAGCCCGTATTCCACGGTTTACAGTATCAAAAAAATCTACAGCAATCATCAAGTCAGATATCTAACTTGTGGCTTAAGTCGGCTACCTTGGAACGAAGCCGATCAACTATTTCCTGGGGTTGATCAATATCTGTTGGGCAGAAAGAACTAACATCCTCTACCACTTCCTCTGATGAGGATTCTTGCTCCATCAAATCGGCCTCAGTGATCACTTCTTCGTAAAACAGCTTTAGTTCGTGGCGTAAGCGGTCTGGTCCCTCTCTAACCAGCCTCTCAGTTCGTGCGAAAAAACGCTTCAATGTGGCTTGAATCAAAAAATCTGGTGAACTCATAAAACGTAAATAATGCACTTCAAAAATTGTGCTCTAGGGCACCTTAGGCAAATCTTTTGGAAGGAAGAAAGTCCTTGCAGAAGGGAACCTAGGTACCCAAGGAATACTAGGAAGAGAAGTCCAACCATTTTCTGGTTGTTTGCTTAAAACTTTGGATAGTTTCTCAACTTTGCTTGACTGAACCAAATCAAGGACAGAGCGACTTTCTTCAGGTGAATTAACAAAATCATTGATCTCACTGGCACTGGCCACAGATCTCATTGAACCCTGCGTATCGATCAAATAAGAACCTGGAAGCAATTCTGAACTTTTACCATCATGAAGATTGCGAAGTGTCTCCAAGTCAACTCCAGAAAAAACCTTCTCTTCAAAGTATTGGTATTGCAATGAATTTTTTGGACTACCAAGGCTAATTAAACGCTGTGTAATTCCATAACCAACAGCGAAGCATCCACCTGCTACTAGTGGTCCCAACCAAAACCGAGGACGCTTATTTGAGGATTGATTAGCTTTTCTTGAAGATTCCAAAATAGTTACTCACCTTAAACTATTCAGATATTTTTAAAATGTGTTTATATTTTACACACAAACTAATCACCAATCGTCGAAAAAGTAAATAAAATTTTGAAAACTGAATTTAAGAATCTTTATCTGTGTCTATAGCAAATCTTGCCTGCAAGGCCATGGAAAGATGTACCTCTAAAGCCCCTAATGCCATAGCCTGCTTAGGTTTCAAATCTTTAATGATTGAAGGATGTTTAGTCCGTAATGTCTCAACAATTGTTTTACTCATATTCGTCCATTCGGCCAAAATTATTTTGAAGCTCTCCTCCTTCGCATTGGATTCAGGCAAATCATTGCTAGAAGAGTAACTTTCTTTTAAGGCTGAAAGCAATAATGAGTTCAAGTCTTTATGACTGATCTCATTCGGTACCGAAGAAAACTCAGCCATGGATTCTCCATCTTTTATTTACTTATAAAACATTTTAAATGAAAAACAGATTCAGCACGGTGCGACACTTGGCGAAATAACCGATACATCCGAATAAATACTTAGCAGATTTGTTAAGGAAGAGAGTTCATTTAAATCAATAAGCTAGAGAATAGAGATCTAGTGTCAGGGATAATTTTGGGGCATTTACCTATGGTCAAACGCCTCAGAAAGTTAGTCAGTATTTTCTAGCTCCATGCTTGGCAGAAGATTGAAGTTGATTCTCTCGGTCTTCAAGAATTGTTCTCAACCATTTTGCCCCTAGAGCTGGGGAAATTGTTCGGTCGTGTAGAAAATCACAAATCCATGAATACAAAGGCCCAGCATTTGTTTCACAATTAAACCTTTCTTCAAATGAAAGTACCTGTTCCTTAGTCTTGCAAGCTCGCAACTGATCAACAATCGCTTCTCGCACCCCCTTGTGCAGCACTTCTGGAGGCTGGGTATTTGTAAGGGTCATGGCTCTAGAGGTAATGATTGGGTATTCACCCACTACTTCATGATTAGCTCCTTTCTTGGTAAATGCGCAAGTACATTTAAACCATCTATGTTAAAACCTAGTCTCTTTAAGCTCTTGATTTAGCCCAAAAGGGCCTTTAGCAATTCCTCACCCCTGTAGAATTGTGAATACATAAAGATTATCCTGGGCCAATTCAACCGGTTATTCTTCAGGGAAAAGCAAACTAGCCAATTCATCAGCATCTACGTCATATACTCTTGCAAGACTAGTTTCTATTGCACTAGTTACCTCACCAGATAAAAAGCGCATGGAATTCAAGGCATCTTCAGTTATGTCTTCTGTAAGCAACTGGTCCTCGCTTTCCAATTTTTCATCATTAATTACGGCCATTACCCAACTTTGATAGGCATAAACCAAATCAGAAAACTCGAGTTCAGGGTCATTCAAATCCAAAGTCATTTCTAAATGCCGGTTCGAAGGCAACACCAGTCTGAATATTAAAAGAAAGAATGTCCTCCATCGACGCCTCTCTAAAAACTAACCTCCAAGGAAAGCTTTTTGATTTAGCCTTATTAGAGTTAGTAAAGAATTATCGCGAAAGCTTCGAACCTCTCTGGAGTACAGATAGTTGGGTGAAATTCCTTATCTTGCTTGCGCTGAAATCTGGCTTATCGGGAGAACAAGAATCTCTAGAATTTTTTGCAGAATCAATAGGACATAGGGTGACGTCAAAAATGCGACGTGTTTTTTTCGAAAGAACACTTGAAGAACAAGGGCTGCTATTGATGGCAGATCCCTCCGAAGCACAGGTCTTAATAATGCCCACTGCCGCTGAAACAGAAATCACTGAACAGCTAGCATCAGATGCACTTAGGCTAGTTGGGCTTGCAGACAGAACTGTTGCTGATCCCACACTTTGGGAAAGTCATGACTCTTTGCTCGCAATCCCTTGGAAATTCCCTTATAAAAAAAGCTGAATTTTTAGCAATCGGACCATAAATCAGTCGCACTTTGCGACCATGGTCAAAGTGCTTTCTACTTCCGCCTTGACTGAGCTGAACGCCAAAGCTGAATCCTCTATGGAGAAAGAGACTTCACTGCCTAAAACCTATGACCCAGTAGGTACCGAAAACCGTTGGCAAAATGCCTGGGAAGAAAATGGTGCCTTTCACCCTGAAGCGAATTCATCTGCAGAACCATTTTGTGTGGTAATTCCACCTCCAAACGTGACAGGTACCCTGCACATGGGTCATGCATTCAATACAGCCTTAATAGACACGATTGTTCGCTTTCAACGTTTACAAGGGAAAAATGTACTTTGTCTTCCTGGAACAGATCACGCCTCAATTGCTGTACAAACACTTCTTGAGAAACAACTAAAAAAAGAAAACATAGATTGCTCAAAACTAGGACGGGATTTCTTCCTCAAACGTGCCTGGGCATGGAAAGCCGAAAGCGGAGGCAACATAGTTCGCCAACTTCGAAGATTGGGTTATTCCGTAGATTGGGAAAGAGAACGGTTTACCCTTGACGAAGGCCTTAGCAAAGCTGTCAGAGAAGCCTTTATTCGTTTACACGATCTAGGTTTAATCTACCGAGGAGAATATCTCGTAAATTGGTGTCCTGCTTCTGGTTCAGCAGTCAGCGACCTAGAAGTAGAAATGAAAGAGATAGATGGTTTCCTTTGGCATTTTCGCTATCCCCTTAAAGAAAAATCAGACCATTCAAATTACATTGAAGTTGCTACTACGCGTCCCGAAACCTTGCTAGGTGACACTGCCGTTGCAGTTAACCCCTCAGATGAACGCTACAAACATCTAATCGGCAAAACCTTAATCGTCCCATTTTTGAACCGTGAAATCCCTTTAATTGCAGATAATCATGTAGATAAAGAATTCGGCACGGGTTGCGTAAAAGTCACTCCCGCGCATGACCCTAACGATTTTGCAATTGGACAAAGGCACCAATTACCACAAATCAACATAATGAATAAAGATGGCAGCATGAACAAAAATGCTGGTCGCTTTGCAGGGCTAGAACGTTTTGAAGCACGTAAAGCTGTTATACAAGCTCTAGAAGATTCCAATTTACTAATCGAGGCAAAACCTCATAGACATAACGTTCCCTATTCTGAACGAGGGAAAGTTCCTGTTGAGCCACTTTTATCAACACAGTGGTTCGTACGCATGGAACCAATTGCATCTAAAACTCGAGATCATCTAGAGAAAAGAGAACCAAATTTCGTTCCAAAAAGATGGGAAAAAGTTTATCGAAACTGGCTACTCGACATAAGAGACTGGTGCATAAGTAGACAACTCTGGTGGGGGCACCGCATACCTGCATGGTTTGTTGTCAGCGAAACAAAAGGAGAGGTGACAAACGCAACCCCCTACGTAATCGCTCATTCAACAAACGAAGCCTTAATTAAAGCTAAAAAGAAATTTGGCGAATCATGTGTGATTCAACAAGATGAAGATGTTTTAGACACTTGGTTTTCAAGTGGTCTATGGCCTTTTTCAACGTTGGGCTGGCCTGACGAATCAAATGATGACCTTTCTTGCTGGTTTCCTACAAGCACACTCGTAACGGGTTTCGATATCATTTTTTTCTGGGTTGCAAGGATGACAATGTTATCTGTGATATTTACCAAGAAAATACCATTTAAAGATGTATATATTCACGGGTTAGTTAGAGATGAAAAAAACCAAAAAATGAGCAAAAGTGCTGGCAATGGAATTGATCCTTTATTATTAATAGAAAGATATGGAGCTGACGCCCTAAGATTTGCACTCGTACGGGAAGTGGCTGGTGCGGGACAAGACATAAGATTGGATTACGACCGGAACAAAGACACTTCTATAACCGTAGAAGCATCAAGAAACTTTGCTAATAAATTATGGAATGCAACAAGATTCGTACTACTACAGAAATCTCATCAAAACGAAGACCTTGATCAAATTATTAACCCAGATGATCTCAAGCTGTCAGACCGATGGATACTATCTAGACTTGCAACAGCTAACCAAGAAACTTGCAAACGATATCAAACATATAACCTTGGAGAAGCTGCAAAAGGTCTTTACGAATTTGCATGGAACGACTTCTGTGATTGGTATCTAGAATTAATTAAAAAGCGCATTAATCCCGATGAAAAAGAATCTCTTAAAGATCAGAAAATAGCCCAAAAGATACTTCATAAGGTCCTTACAGAGTTATTGATAATGCTTAATCCACTTATGCCTCATCTAACAGAAGAACTTTGGCATAGCATTACAAATAATTCTCATAGAGAATTTTTATCTCTACAAGCTTGGCCAGTACTAGACAAAAGTTATATTGACACAACCCTGGAAGAATCTTTTGAAAATATTATTGGCGCAATAAGAGTAATTAGAAATCTACGAGCACTTGCAGAATTAAAGCCCTCTCTAAGTGCTCCTGTAAGGCTGGTAACACCTCGAAAGGAAATAGCCAAGATCCTGAAAGAAGCAAAAGATGAGATCAAAAACCTTACTCGTGCTAGCAAGATTGAGATACTAGACCCTGAAGAATTAAAAAATAATCCATCAAATAAAGCTCTTGCAGGAGTAACAGGAGATCTACAAGTACTACTTCTAGTAGATGGATCTATAGATCTTTCAGCACTTCATAGTCGTTTAGAAAAAGATATCACTAAAGCTGAAAAAGATATTAAAAATCTATCTTCTAGGCTTAATAATAAGAACTTTACCTCTAAAGCTCCAAAAGAAATTATAAATGAATGCAAAGCCAAACTTACCGAGGCGCAAACTCAAGCAGCATTAGCAAAAAAACGGCTGTCTGACCTTTCTTAAGGTAAAAAGAAAAATGAATCCAATAGAGAATATCCTGCCATTCTTGCAAACTCCTTTAGGAACTTTATTATTTATCCCCTTATATGCGCTTTGGGTCTCCATTCTTCTACCAGGAATTTGGGCATCAATGCTTGCAGGTGCGTTGTATGGGACATGGATAGGAAGCTGCATAGTATTTATAGGAGCATGTATTGGGGCTTTTATCAGTTTCCTTCTAGGGAGAACTCTCCTCAGAAACTGGGCTCAGCAAAAATTATCTAAAAATGCCAAATTACTAGTGATTGAGAAAGCAGTAAATAAAGAAGGTTTAAAACTAATTTTGCTAACTCGTTTATCCCCAATCTTCCCATTTAGCCTATTGAATTTAGCGTATGGACTAAGCAAGATTAGTATTAAGGACTATTCGATTGGGTTAATAGGAATACTTCCAGGTACAATATTATTTTGCAATCTTGGTTCTCTTGCTGGGACTCTTAGTAATTTCAATGAAATATTAGAAAATAATGAAAATAGTTTCAGTTTATTGTTAAAAGTCATTGGTATTTTCGCCACCCTAGCTATTATTATTTTAATTAGTCGCACTTCAACCAAAATACTTCAAGAGTTAGATTCACTAGATTGATCAGGATTGGTTAAAAAGAAATCTCGGAGAGTAGCAAAGACAACAAACCATACAAGTCGAACCCTCGAAAAAACCCCCTGTTGTCTTGACAGCTCTACAAATTTCATACGACCGCATGGGGTTTTAATTAGATCATTAATTCTAATTTGGAAAATCACTTTGCAGCATCCTAGTGTGAGATTGGGCTGTCAGGGTTTAGTAGATCCATTAAACCTATTTCATCAATAATTCTAATTCCTAGTCTCTCTGCCTTGATGCGCTTATTGCCAGTTTTATTTCCAGCCACTAAATAATCCGTTTTACTACTAACAGAAGAACTTACTTTCCCTCCTGCTTCCTCTATCAAGATCTCAGCCTGGTTCCGATTCAGAGAGTTCATGATACCGGTGAGTACAAAAGTTCTTCCTTCTAAAGGCTTAGGAAGATCTTCTTGATGAGCTGAGGCCTTTTCTAAAACATCTACCTTCCCAAGAGAAAAACCTACCTCTTTTAAATCAAACAAAATCTTTTGATTAGAGTCCTTAGAAAACCATTCTTTTAGAGAAGAAGCGATCTCGGGGCCAATCCCACTAATTGATTGAACTGCATCAAAGTTATTACTTACAGCACTTGACAACTGATCAGAATTTTGAAACTTTTTAGCCAAAGACTTTGCATTCACGGCCCCAACATGATCAATTCCTAATCCATATAACTGTCTATGCCAAGGCTGCTTCTTAGATGCATCAAGAGAAGAAATCAAATTCGAAGCAGACTTTGGTCCCATACGGTCCAAACTTGTTAATGCATGAAGATCCAGCCTATAAAGATCAGCGATGGAATGAACTAAAGATGATGCCACTAACTGATGAATAAGCTTAGTCCCAAAGCCTTCAACATCTAACGAGGACTTACTCACCCAATGCCGCAAGACGCCACGCAAAATTGCTGGGCAAGCAGTATTCATACAACGAGTAACCGATTTCCCCAACTCCCTTTCTAATTCTGAGAAACACTCAGGACATTGATTAGGTATTATCAATCTCTTGGCAAATGATGGCCGAAGTTCTTTTAAAACACGAACAACCGCTGGAATAATCTCTCCAGACTTTCTAACAACAACTGTATCACCACTACAAAGATCTAAATCCGCAATACGGTCTGCATTATGCAATGTTGCTCGACTTACAGAAGTGCCCGCCAATAAAACTGGTTCAAATATTGCTATGGGAGTAACAGCACCTGTCCTTCCTACTTGAAAAGTAATTCTTATCAATTTACTTGGTACTTCTTCTGCCGCAAACTTCAATGCAATAGCCCAACGTGGTGCCTTCTGAGTAAAACCAGCACTTGATTGCAATGAAAAATCATTCACTTTAATTACAAGGCCATCAGTTGCATATGGCAGTTGATCCCTATCAGAAGCCCACTTATTTGAAAACGCTCTAACCTGATCAAGGTTTTGAATAAAAGCAGCATGAGGATTAACTTTAAAACCAACTCTTTTTAACCAGCTCAACGCCTCCCACTGGCAAGTAAGATTGAGAAAAGAATCATCTCGAGAATTCAAATCTGGAGATAAATGAACTGTATATGCAAAAAAATCAAGACCTCTTGAAGCAACTACCTGAGGGTCTAACTGTCGCAAAGTGCCTGCACAGGCATTGCGCGGATTTGCAAAAAGCACCTCTCCACGTCCTTCACGTTCAAGATTTATCCTTGAAAAAACTGCATCTGGCATAAAAGCTTCGCCTCGCACTTCTACCCATGGAGGAGGGTCTTTTATCAGTAAACGAAGTGGAATCGAAGAAATAGTTCTAACATTAGTAGTAATATCTTCTCCCTCCTCTCCGTCTCCTCTAGTTGCTGCTCTAAGCAAAATCCCATCTTGATATGTCAAAGCAAGAGCATTGCCATCAATTTTTAATTCAGCCACCATTGAGGCTTCTGAACTTAATTTTTCTCTATTGATCTTTCCCTGCAGAGTTTTATTTAATCGTTTATGCCAAGAAGCAAATTCTTCAAAAGAAAATACATTATCCAAACTAAATAGGGGGACTCGATGTCTAACTCTTTGAAAGCGCTCAACAGGCTCTCCACCTATTCTCTGAGTTGGACTATCAGAAGTTTTTAATTCAGGGTGTTTTCCTTCTAAATCAATTAGCTCCTTATAAAGACGATCATAAACAGAATCATTGATAAGAGGCTCATCTAGAACGTAATAAGCATGAGCTGCGTTATTCAAAAGAATGCGCAGTTCTTCTACGCGCTCAATAATGGATCTAGGCGTCAGTTTCACAACATATTTTAATTATTAGCTACTCACATCAACGATTCGGTCTATCCGCCAGGACTCCTCAACCTTAACAAAAGTGAAATCCAAAGGTAGTTCATCTTTATTTTCAGCTTTAAGCTTGAGGGTCAAGATAATTTTCCCTTCCTGAATTCTCGGCCTACCAGACTTAAGATTGCTATAACGATTCAACTTAAGATCAACCAAGAATTTGATGAATTGCTGACGGTTGACATGTTGTCGATAACTTTTGGAAGTCAAACGATATGCAGCATCAACCCTTCCTGCAGCTATCTGATTGAAAAACTGCTTCACCATTGGGTTGATGCCCCTTGCATTAAAAACAAGCTTTGCTGCAGTAAAAGTCCAATAAAGGACAAGAGCTCCAGCACCTCCCAAAAGAGCCTTTGTTCCAATCTCCTTAACTAATACCCCATCCATTGGAAAAGCAGCAAATGACTAGTGAGTGTTTCAGAAACACTCTAAAAAAATTAATCTTATCTGACCTACCCAATTAGAGGCAGACTATGCGCAAATTTGCTAACGGAATTAAGTACCGATATCCATGCCCCTAATCCCTTTGCTACCAATCTTTCATAGACTGAGCAAAAAGCACTTTAATGGGGCTCTAGTCAAGCAGTCAAAGCCAATCATCGATATACGTTGGAGTGACGGGCGATTGCGTAAGACCGCAGGGTTTTACAGAAGAAAGCACTTTTCAGATGGCAGACAAAACTGCGAAATAGTTCTATCTCAACCATTGCTTGGACCACTTCCTCAAAGCGCTATTGAAAGTACCCTATGCCACGAAATGATCCATGCATGGATTGATTTAATTCTAAAGATCAATGAAGGTCATGGACCCCATTTTCGGGCTCGTATGGCAGCAATTAATGCAACGGAAAAAAACTTCCAAGTAAGTGTTTGTCACAAATTTCCAGTACCCAGCACAAAGCATAAATGGATAGCTATCTGTCCCTCCTGTGGAATGCAGTCCCCTTATCTACGCCGTGTCCCCACTGCTGCATGCAAATACTGTTGTAACAAACATCATGGAGGGAAATGGAATCCAAGATTTCTTCTAACCTTTCAAGCAATAAACCATGAGACATGATTTGGCTGTTTTCTTATGGGTCCTCCAACTAAGTGGAATCTCTATTGCTTTCATTGGTTGGCAAAGAGAATACTGGCTAAAGCGTCATGAACGCTAAGTTCAAACTATGAATAGAAACTCGCATCCACGTCAAAGATCACGAGACCCCTTAGATCGCAGAGTTGATCAATGGCTGGAGACAGGCCGTCAATTTGTGGATGGTGTAGCAGGAACCAAGCCTGGTCAGCGAAAATACGGTCGTTCTGAAAGGCGCTCAGAATCCAACCTAACAACAGTAGGACGCTGGGTGGGCAACAAGTTGGACTGGTTCCTTGAAGAAGAAGAAGATTGGCTAGAAGAGCTAGGCGTTAATAATCAAAACGAAGCGTCAAAAACGAAAAGGCCCTTAGACGCAATCTCTAGAAGAATGACCCCTATGCTGCCCCCGAGACCTCAACAAAAAGACGACTGGCCAAACGAAAATATTTTTAAAGTCAATCGCTGGGAAAGAAACGAATCCTTGAGAGATCAAGCTCAAACGCCCAAAAACAAAAACCATGTCCAAACACATGAGAAACGCTCTCTCCCAAAATCAAACCGAAGACGAAGATAAGTAATTCTTTGATAAAAAATTTAGTCCAACTACTATCCCAAGATTTGCCAAGAAATCCAAAAGCGTCTGAAACGAATTAATTATTCCAAGAGGAATCCCCTACGAGGAACAGGACCTAGCCATGTTTCTAATAAAGGGCTAAACACCTCTCGAATAACAGTCAATTCCTTTTCTTGACGAAAAAAACGATAGTGCCTACTCCAAAAAGGACCTTCAAGACCAAAACCTTGTTCTAACCATGATGCACTTACCAAAGCCAATCCATCCACCTCACGAAAAAGTTCTGATCGACCTTTTGTCAAACTATGCCAAATAGGCTGATTTCGATTGCTCAGATGATGATCAGCCTCCTTTTTATTCCACCAACTTTCCGCCCAAGCAAGAGTATTAGTTCCACAATTCAGCCACACTTGTCTTCGTAATAGCGGAGGCCTCAACTCACTTACCTCTCTAGGTAAGGAACTGTTTTGCTTCTGATCTAGTTCCGATTCCATAGCTATCAACTGCACTTGAACTTCATCTCCAGTCAATAATCTCAGGTGTCGAGTTGGACTTCCATCACCCAACAACATCATCCTCCATGGGCCTGGTAATTGCGAAGGTCCATCTCCAGACATAACTGCCTTAGATGGGGCTTCCCATATGATTTCTGGGGAAATGAATAGCGGCGAAGATCTACTCAGAGGTCCTTCCGAAAGCAAAGCGAGACTATCCCTTCTTAGCCGATGCTGGGAGTTCACGACGGTTCTTAAGCTTCAACCAAACTAAAAGAGCAGCTAAATCAGCCTTACTCACCCCAGGCAATTGAGCTGCATGACCAAAGCTTAAAGGACGAATTTGTGTCAACTTCTCTCTGGCTTCATTGGAGAGTGTATGAATACTTTGATAATTAATATCTATAGGGATAGGTCGCTGACGTTGCTTTTTCATGTAGTCAATTTGTTGTTGTTGACGTTGAAGGTAGCCACTGTATTTAATATCAATCTCCGCTCCGTCTCTAACTGCAAGTGGTAAAGAGGAATCAGCTAATCCATAGCGTAAAAGATCTTTGCTATGTACACCCGGCCTTCTAAGTAAATTAGCAAGTGTTATTGAGCCTTTAATCGGCGCACCTGTTTCAAACTCCACAGTAGCTGCAATTGGATCATTAGCTGATAAACGTTCCTTTTCAAGACGCATCTTTTCCTTGTCTAATGCAATCTGTTTATCTTGAAAAATTTGCCAACGGCGATCATCTATGAGTCCAATCTCACGTCCAATTGGTGTCATCCGTCTATCAGCATTGTCCCCTCGTAATAACAAACGATATTCGCTCCTACTAGTAAGAACTCTATATGGTTCTCTTAAATCTTTAGTAACCAAATCATCAATCATTGTTCCTATATAACTTCCTTCGCGTGGAAACAAAAATTTTGCCTCCCCCTTAACCATTCGAGCTGCATTAAGACCAGCAACAAGACCTTGTGCTGATGCCTCTTCATAGCCAGTCGTTCCATTTAGTTGGCCCGCTCCAAAAAGTCCACTTACTCGCTTGGTTTCCAAAGAATGCGTTAATTGAGTTGCAGGAAGATAGGTGTAATCAACCGCATATGCAGGTCTCAGCATCACACAATTTTCCAATCCAGGAAGAGTTCTCAACAACTCAAGCTGCAAGCGTTCAGGAAGACCTGTTGAAAACCCCTGAACATATATCTCTGGAGTATTTAATCCTTCAGGCTCAAGAAAAATTTGATGTGATGACTTATCTGTAAATCTAACAATTTTGTCCTCAATAGAAGGGCAATAACGTGGCCCTTTGCTATCAACAAATCCGCCATAAATTGGGGTTAAATGAAGATTTTCTTTAATCAGCTTGTGGGTAGCAGTAGTCGTTCGAGTGATATGACAACTAATCTGTTCACCTGAAACCCATACAGCAGGATCAAATGAAAAAAAATGATCTTCCGCGTCACTTGGTTGTTCTTCAAGGGTATTAAGGGAAATACTCCTCCGATCTACACGCGGAGGAGTGCCAGTCTTTAAGCGATCAGTATCAAAGCCTAAATTTACAAGTGCCTCACCCAATCCCTCAGACGCTTGTTCACCTGCACGCCCAGCAGACATGGATTGATTTCCAATCCATATTTTCCCATCTAAAAAAGTGCCCGTTGTGAGGATTACGGCTTTTGCGCCAACAACACTGCCAAAATAAGTTCTAATTCCTCTAATACGTGCTAATGCACCTTTAGAAGGGTCCCAATTTTGAATAGCTTCTGGGGTTTCACCTTCTATTTCCAATCCTGTAACCATAGCTTCGCGTATAGCTAGGTTGGGGGTAGCTTGAAGCAACTCAAGCATTTTTCTCGCATATAGTCTTTTATCCGTCTGCGCCCGAAGCGCCCATACTGCAGGACCTCTACTTGAATTCAAGACCCTTTTTTGGATAGCAGTTGCATCGGCTATTCGTCCAATCACTCCACCTAATCCATCAACCTCATGAACTAGTTGACTTTTAGCCGGACCTCCAACTGCTGGATTACAAGGCTGCCATGCAATCCGATCAAGATTAAGTGTAAATAATGCAGTGGAAAGTCCTAACCGAGCGGTTGTAATTGCTGCCTCACATCCCGCATGACCACCTCCAACGACAATCACATCGAATTCTTCTGTTAGCTCATCAAGTTTGCTCATTGGTTCTGTATCGTTCTCGGCAATCTGAGAATTCAGAAAAATCAAACCCTAAGCAGCAAGATTCCGAAAACGCGTGAATTGAGGCTCAAATAGAAGCTTGACTGTACCAACAGGTCCATTTCTGTGCTTGGTAACTATGACTTCAGTTATTCCTCTATCTGTTGTCTCAGGATTGTAATACTCATCTCGATAAATCATTAAAACCAAATCAGCATCCTGCTCAATTGAGCCAGACTCTCTAAGGTCACTAAGCATTGGTCGCTTATTTGTACGAGATTCAACACCTCGACTTAGCTGAGACAAAGCAACCACAGGAACCTTCAACTCTCTTGCCATCCCTTTCAGTCCCCTAGTGATCCTAGAAAGTTCTTGAACACGATTGTCGGGTGTAGAACCCTCCATCAGCTGTAAATAGTCAATCACTATTAAACCCAATTCTTTACCTTGTTCTGCCATAAGACGTCTGCACAAAGAACGCATTTCCAAAACTCCAGAATTAGGTTTGTCATCAATAAAAATTGGCAACTGACCAAGGGTATTAATCCCTTGTCCAAGTAAAGGCCACTCATCCTCCTGTAATCGACCCGTCCTTAAACGACCACTTTCAATCCCTAACTCCATAGAAAGCAAACGATAAGTAAGCTGCTCTTTGCTCATCTCTAAACTAAAAACACAAACTGGAAGGCTATGAAGTTGCGCAACATTCTTAGCCAGATTCAAAACGATCGAAGTTTTTCCCATCGCTGGCCTTCCAGCAACAATGATCAAATCACTCCTTTGTAAGCCCTGAGTCATTGCATCTAAATCGTAAAAATTAACTGGAATTCCAGCAACAGAAGTCCCCAAGGATCTACTTTCAATCTCATTAAATGTGCTAGTAAGAATTTCTGATGTGGGCGTTAAGCCCTTCGATGGTTTTTCCTGACTAATCGCAAAGATTGTCTGCTCAGCTTTATCAAGAAGCTCATCCATAGGCATGGTTTGCTCAAAACCAAGTTGAATAACTTCATTACCAGAACGTATCAATTGCCGGCGCAAAAACTTATCTAGGACCAACCGAGCAACCTGCTCAATAGAGGCCGTTGAAGCAACACGTTCAACTAATTCAATAAGACGCTTGCTCCCTCCGACCTTGTCTAAAGCACCCGTGTCAGCAAGCCATGCAGTCATTGCAGTCAAATCAGTCGGCTTGCCTTGGCTATGCAACATCACAGCTGTCCTAAAAATCTCTCGATGAGCGTTCAGGTAAAAAGCCTCCGGCTGAAGCAAATCAGCCACTCGACTAATTGCATCCGGATCAAGCAGTATTCCGCCTAAAACCGATTCCTCGGCCTCCAAATTTTGCGGAGGTAAAAGATCCGGGGGTGATTCAAAACGAGGTTCTAGAGAATCAAGCCTCCTTCCCATAGGCTCTGAACCCTTGCCATTGGTATCAAAATTTTTTGATGATTTAGGAGGAACCATATGAAAACTTCAAAACTAACCGAAACCTACTTTGACTTGACAATCCAACCTTGCAACAAATCAGTAACTAACAACTTCAAGATTGATCTCTGCAGTGACATCAGTATGAAGCTTGACCTGAACTTTGTAACTTCCAACACGATGGATTTCAGGGACAGTGATATTTCTTCTGTCTACCTCCTTTTTCGTAGCTTCTTGAATGACCTGCGCGACATCCCCATTGGTCACTGTGCCAAATAAAACTTCATCCTCCCCAATTTGTTTCTTGACAGTAAACCTTCCGATAGTGACAAGGGCAGTTTGAAAATCAATTGCTTCTTGTTTAAGTGCTGCTTCATGCTCAGCCTGCTTAGCCCTCCGATGAGCGACCTGTTTCAACACCGCGGGAGTAACGGGTAGAGCTTTCCCAAAAGGTAATAAAAAGTTCCTTGCATATCCAGGAGCAACCTCAACCAGATCTCCGTTCTTGCCAAGGCTAAGAATATCCTCATTAAGAACTACTTGTACTCGCTTAGCCATAGCGCCTAAAAAGAATTGAACATGTACTTCACCTAACCCTAATACTTAGCAGGCAATCTAATCTTGCTGGCCAAACCAAGAAACCTAAGAAGACGTATATGCTGCCAGGTCAAGTCTACTTGTCCTGCTTGGAGACCTTGTAGAGCTGAGTTAGGGTATGCATGATGATTGTTGTGCCAACCCTCCCCAAAAGTCAGAGCTGCTACCCAAGGATTGTTCTTAGAATTATCACCACTGTCATAGACCTCACTGCCCCAACAATGCGTAGCAGAATTAACTAACCAAGTAACGTGATAAACCAAAACTAAACGAAGTGGTATTCCCCAAAGAACCATTGACCAGCCGCCTACTCCATTAATCGTACCAATCCAAAAAAGCATTGCCCCTAAAGGGACTTGAAGCAAGAGAAAATTTTTATTCAGCCAACGATAATAAGGGTCCCTATATAAATCTCCGCTTAATCGAGAAACAGCTTTCATCGCAGGAATAGGTTGAAACATCCATCCCATATGACTCCACCAAAAACCTCTATGACTGTTGTGATGGTCCGCATCAGTATCAGAAAAAGTATGGTGATGACGGTGTAGGCCTACCCAGTCAATAGGTCCATGTTGACAACTCAATGCACCACAAGTAGCAAAAAATCGCTCTAACCATCTTGGAACTCGAAATGAGCGATGAGAAAGAAGCCTGTGATAACCAAGGGTGACGCCCAAGCATGCCGTCACCCAATACAAAATCAACAAAGCTGAAACAGCTTGAAAACTCCAAAATTTTGGGAATAGAGCAAATACTGTTAATAAATGGATAACGATCATGAAGCCAATCGTTCCCCAGCGCTTTTGTTCTTTTTTCCAGTGCTTCGTAATACCTGTTGAAGAGACTTGCAACTTTTCGGAATATTCCATTGCCTTACGGGAGGCTACAGGCCTAGACAAAGGAGCTGGGGCAGCAAACACACCTGAAGCCATGAGCAATCCGCAAACGGTCCGGATATAATAATAGATCAGGATCCGTATCATCCGGCAAGCATGATCTTGAATCTTATTTCTTGAGCATTGGATTTCGCGATCGGCTGTCAGATGGACGGCGGGCAATGGCCCATCTCATCCATGTATGGCATGAGAGGAATGGTTGGTCGCATAAAATTCTGCCCGCACTTGCAGAAGCATTAGACCTCGGAAAAGTTCATAGTTCTCAAATATCCAATCTCAGAAATGGAAAGCTTTCCTCGCCTGGTCCAGAAGTTTTCTTAGCTCTGGCTCAAGCCAATGAAGTGCTTTTTGCAGGGATCGAAAATGTAGAAGAGCATTTAGCAGAAGTTCATCCAGAATTACTTGATGTACTTTCAAAGGCCTCCCAACCTTTGGCAGGTGATGATGGCAAACCATTAGGAGCTGGAAAATTATTCGAAATTTTTATCGGCTTAGCCCCCTTACCCAATTGCTTTGATTGGTATATCGAAGATGAAGAGGCGATAGGGCTAAGTGCAGCACTGGCAGAATATTTATGCGCTGGCAAAACATGGCGTAATTGCCGCGAAACAGTAATGGCAGCCTATCCAATAGACAAATTATCTAGACGAGAACGTTTTGCAGCAGTAATGGCAGGCATTAAGGACTACAGCGCCGAAGATCTTGATGGAGAATTACTTGACTTAAATGCAACCCATATTGCTCTAGGTGGAAACCCGAAACAAGGCGCCAATGACTTCTTAAATAATCTTCGTATTGAATCAAAAAAAATCAAGGAAAGAAATTCTCATGGAAGATATTTCGCCTGACGGACTTGACGCGCTAATCCTAAGTTTCTCAATAGTTTTATATGTTGCCATGTGAAATCAAATTCAAACCATCGCAATCCATGACGGGCACTCATTGGATAAGCATGATGGTTATTATGCCAACCCTCTCCAAATGAAAAAATAGCAACCCACCAACAATTAGTAGACAAATCTGGCGAATCAAAATTTCTATAGCCAAATTTATGTGTAGCAGAATTGACTAACCAAGTCACATGGTAAACAACAACTAATCTCAAGGGAACTCCCCATAAAAATAGACCTAAGCCTCCTCCATGAACCTGAGTTAAATTCCCCACCCAATAAAGGGCTAATCCAAGAGGTATTTGTAACAGCAAAAACCAATGATCAAGCCAACAGTAAAAGGGGTCTTGGACTAGATCACCAACAAATTTATCACTTATACGAAGAGCAGGTATCTCATGCAACATCCACTCACTATGACTCCACCAAAAACCACGACCAGCATCATGATGGTCATTTGGCTGATCAGAAAACTTATGATGATGCCTGTGGAGTGCAACCCATTCAATAGGCCCACTTTGACAAGCTAAAGATCCCATAAAAACAAATATTCTCTCAACCCAGACTGGTGTATCAAAACTCCTATGAGCGAGAAGTCTATGCAAGCCAAGCGTTACGCCTAAAACCGTTACCCAATAAAGGAAAGAAAAAGCTAAAACAGCTGGCAAGCTCCAAAACCTTGGAAGCAAGGCAAAAACAGCAGCCACGTGCATCAAAAACATAAAGCCTGTTGTCCCAGCTCTAAATTTTCTTTGAGACAAAGGCAACCGTTTCCGTCGTAAACCAATCCCCTCTCTTAATCGCAGCTCCCTACTAGTCTTTTGGGATACTGAAATATCTGATACCAAAGCAAACCCCCTAGATTGAAACTGCGTTCAGTACAAGATCACAAGAGAACGTACTGAATAGCAACAAGGAGAATCTAAAACAACTTTTATCCCCCATAAGACTTTTTGTGCAAAAACTTCCCTCCAATGAACTCAACGAGCATTTAATCGAGGCATGGGCCAATAACGAAATAGCCTCTGCTTTTAAACGAATTGAGAGTTCCGTTTCTGCAAAAACTACCTGCGTGATGGGCCACCTTGAAAAAGTTTTAGATGCGTTCTCATCAGAACGCATTGGAACACAACACTTTTCTAGCTTTACAGGCTACGGCCATGGTGATGAAAATAGAGAAGCAATAGACAGGGTATTCGCAAGAGTACTAGGTGCTGAGAAGGCTGCCATCCGTTTACAACTGGTAAGTGGAACACATGCAATTTGCAGCGCATTATTTGGAGTGCTTAGGCCGGGAGATGAGCTCTTGTGCATCACTGGACAACCTTACGAAACCCTAGAGGCAGTAATTGGGACAAGAGGGAAAGGACAGGGATCCCTAATTGATTTTGGTGTCTCCTACGAAGAACTGAACCTAAGGAATGATGGAACAGTTGATTTAGAAGAACTAGACAAGGCTTTGGAAACCCCAAGAAAAATGATTTTAATTCAACGCAGTTGTGGCTATAGCTGGAGGCCTTCTCTAAGAATTGATTCCATTAAAGTCTTATGCGAAAAAATACACAAGAAGCAACCAAAATGTGTATGTTTTGTAGATAATTGCTACGGAGAATTTGTAGAAGATAAAGAGCCAACTGAAGTAGGGGCTGACCTAATAGCTGGCTCCTTAATAAAGAATCTTGGAGGAACTATTACCCCTACAGGTGGTTATATAGCTGGAAAAACTGATTTAGTTGAACAAGCCTGCTATCGCTTAACTTCACCTGGTATAGGAAGTAAAGGTGGAAGTGGCTTTGATTTATATCGACTAGTGTTACAAGGTCTCTTCTTAGCTCCTCAAATGGTTTCAGAAGCGCTTATTGGGGCTGAGCTGATTGCAGAAGTTTTTTCATCTCTTGGGTTTGATGTAAACCCAACATCTGGACAAAATCGAGGAGATATTATTCAGGCAGTTTGCTTAAAAAGTGAGGAAGCACTAACAGTAGTTTGTAAAGCATTCCAAGCCTCTTCACCAATTGGTTCATATCTAGACCCAATACCAGGAGAGATGCCTGGTTACAGCAATGATTTACTCATGGCAGGTGGCACATTTATTGATGGGAGCACAAGCGAATTTTCTGCTGACGCACCTCTAAAACCACCTTTCAACTTATACATACAAGGTGGAACCCATCACACACATGTCAAAATTGCTTTAAGGCGAGCATTAATCGCTCTCATAAGAGCTAAATTAATTTCTTTCCCTACCACCAACTAGCTCTACTTGGCCCAACACATGGC
Organism: Prochlorococcus sp. MIT 1341; assembly: GCF_034092415.1. Taxonomy (NCBI): domain Bacteria; kingdom Bacillati; phylum Cyanobacteriota; class Cyanophyceae; order Synechococcales; family Prochlorococcaceae; genus Prochlorococcus; species Prochlorococcus sp. MIT 1341. The sequence goes on from NZ_CP139304.1 coordinate 1,169,464, forward strand.
CTTTAACTTTCCAGAACACTTTCACTTTGCGGATAGCCACGAATATGCCAATCCCTTAGGAGATGTCGTCAAAATAGGCATCAGTGCATATGCCGTAGATCAACTAGGTGACATAGTTTTTGTTGACCTGCCTGAAACCGGTACCCAACTAATTCGAGGTAAAAGCTTTGGTTCAGTAGAATCAGTCAAAGCAGTTGAAGATATGTATTCCCCCATTAGTGGAGAAGTTTTAGAGATCAATCAATCGGTCCTAGATAGCCCTGAAGAACTTCAAAACGATCCTCATGACAAAGGATGGCTAATGCTGCTACGTCCTAGCGATCCAAACGAAATAGACCAACTTATGGACGCAACAACTTATTCCAACAAGGTCAATCCCAAATAACTCGAATAACAAAGTCAATCCAATGCTTCACATGTACAAAAGATTTTCTAAGGTTATAAACACCTTCGCTAAACGCTAATCGTGCTTGAAAAGCAGCCCATTGAGGCTTCAAGCATTTACTGTGAAGAGTTTCTTACAAGGCATATTGGCCCGAATGCTCTAGACCAGCAAAAAATGCTCCAAGAACTTGGTCATTCAGACCTCGCTGAATTTATAGCCAAAGTTATTCCTTCAGAAATCCTCGAGAAAAAATCAATAGACACAAAACTACCTTGGGGATGCTCTGAAACTGAGGCCTTAGAAGAGCTGAATGAAATTGCGAATAAAAACATACTTAAGCGTTCACTGATTGGATTGGGCTATTACGGCACAGCAACGCCATCTTTGATCAAGCGCCAAATCTTAGAGAACCCTTCCTGGTATACGGCCTACACACCTTATCAAGCAGAAATTTCTCAAGGCAGACTCGAAGCCCTTTTCAACTTCCAAACACTGATCAGTGAATTAACAGGTCTACCTATTGCGAATGCTTCCCTCCTGGATGAAGGGACAGCCGCTGCAGAAGCTATGACTGTAAGTCTTTCTGCATGCAAAAAACAAAATGCAAAGCACTACTTAGTAGATCGAGAAGTCTTTCCACAAACACTCTCAATTCTACAAACAAGAGCTAAACCTCTAGGAATAAAAATTGAAATAGATGATCCCAAAAAATTTATATTTGACGAAAGTGTTTTTGGTGTACTTCTACAATTACCAGGTAAAAATGGAGAAATTTGGAATCCAGTCCAAATTATTAAAAAGGCTCATACTGTAAATGCAATCGCAACGGTAGCTATTGATCCACTTGCACAGATCTTGCTTGCACCAATTGGGAAGCTAGACGCTGATATCGCGATCGGAAGTGTCCAGCGACTCGGAATCCCTATTGCCTTCGGCGGACCACATGCTGCTTTTTTCGCAACCAAAGAGAAATTTAAAAGGCAAGTTCCTGGAAGACTTGTTGGGAAATCAATAGATACTGAAGGAAACACTGCTTTAAGGCTTGCCTTACAAACAAGAGAGCAGCATATCCGTCGCGATAAAGCAACAAGCAACATTTGTACAGCTCAAGTGCTATTAGCAATAATGGCCTCATTTTTTGCCATTCATCATGGTCCAGAAGGACTAAAAGCAATTGCTGAAAGAATAATTAACTTACGAAGAAAATTTGAAATAGGCCTGAAAAAACTAGATTATAAAGTTCAAGATATTAACCGTTTCGATAGCATTGACGTCATTTGTTCTCATGCCCCCGAAGTACACAAGGAAGCCTTATCAAAAGGATTTAATCTAAGAATTCTGCCTCTAGGCGCAAGAGAAGAATCAGCACAAGGCTTTGGGATCAGCTTTGATGAACTTAGCAACGAGCGAGAGGTCAAACTACTTCTAGAAATCCTGGCAGATGTCAATAAAAAACCAATCCCTGACCTGCATGAATTTAAAATCTCCCTTGCAGAAGAACTTGATGGTCTTCCTCTCAGAAAAGAGCCTTGGTTAGAGCAAGCTGTTTTTAACCTTTATAGAAGTGAAACCGAGTTACTGAGATACATGCAGCAATTAGTAACGAAGGATTTTTCATTGGTTCATGGAATGATCCCTCTTGGGAGTTGCACGATGAAACTAAATGCTTGCTCTGAATTAAGTCCAATTAGCTGGGCAACTTTTTCATCAATACATCCATTTACCCCAAGTTATCAAACCTTAGGGTATCAAAAAATGATTTCCGATCTTGAGGATTGGCTTGGTTATTTAACTGGTTTCTCAGGAATATCACTACAGCCTAATGCCGGTTCTCAAGGTGAATTTGCAGGCCTACTAATTATCCGTTCGTGGCATAACTCATGCGGAGAAGAACATAGAAATATATGCCTAATACCTACAAGTGCTCATGGCACGAATCCAGCCAGTGCTGTTATGGCAGGCATGAAGGTTGTACCCATTCAATGCGATGAGAATGGTAATATTGATATAAATGATTTACAAAATAAAGCAAAATTATATTCTTCAAAATTAGCCGCGTTAATGGTTACATATCCATCAACACATGGTGTCTTTGAAGTACAAATTCGGAAAATCTGCAACATTATTCACACGCATGGCGGTCAAGTTTATTTGGATGGAGCCAACCTGAATGCGCAAGTTGGTCTATGCAAGCCAGGTAAATATGGTGCTGATGTATGTCACCTGAACTTACATAAAACATTTTGCATTCCGCATGGTGGTGGTGGACCTGGAGTCGGACCTATAGGAGTAGCACAACATTTAGTTCCTTATCTCCCATCTCACCCACTCAGCAAAAACAGTCAAAAAGAATCAATTGGTGCAATATCCGCCGCCCCATGGGGAAGCGCGGGCATCCTTCCTATTAGCTGGATGTATTTAAGAATGATGGGTTATAAAGGCCTGCAGAAAGCTAGTTCAATAGCTTTATTGTCAGCCAATTACGTAGCTAGGAAACTAAATCCTTATTATCCAGTCTTATTTACAGGTGCTCATCATCTAGTGGCACATGAATGTATTTTGGATTTAAGAGAGCTCAAGCGATCTACAGGTGTGGAAGTTGATGATATTGCGAAAAGACTTATGGACTATGGCTTTCATGCACCAACCATAAGTTGGCCAGTGGCAGGAACCCTTATGATCGAGCCCACAGAAAGTGAGAGCTTGAATGAATTAGATCGATTCTGCGATGCAATGATTGCGATCAGAAAAGAAATCCAAGCAATTGAAGATGGACGTAGTGACACACAAAACAATCCTCTTAAACATGCTCCGCACACTTTGACTGCTATTACCTCCGAAGAATGGGACCGCCCATACTCACGCAGAGAGGGGGCATTTCCATTCGAAATACAACTCAAAAACAAGTTCTGGCCAGCGGTTTCAAGAATAAACAATGCCTATGGAGATAGAAATCTCGTATGCACCTGCAGCTCCATGGAAGAACTCAGCTAGTCAAAATAGATGCACCAGCACTAGCGCAATTCCCCTGAAAGCGGTAAATTTTCACCGAAAACCGAATTTTTGGTTTAATTTCACGCTGTAAGCCAGTATTTTGACCATACTGCTGCGCAGCTAGACCAATCGCTGGGGGGACAGCATGGATAGCGAAACTTCAGTCAAACATTGTTTTCCAGGACAAGACAACAAGGAATTGAAACTTCCTTGCCTTGATCAGGGGCTTCAAGCAACCCTTCACAAAGGCCAAACGCTTGCTATGGAAGGCACAAATGTAATAAGAGTTCCATTCGGAATAAGACAGCCACAAAAACAAAGGCCTGAGAGACCTGAAAGGGTGGCAACATTAGTGTTGCCTCTTCAGCCACAAGACAATCCCACACCTCCACAAGCGGCTTAAGAAAATTAGGCTGCTTGCTTGAATTGATTCTCTTGCAAAAGCAGCCTATCCACCTTTTTTTTAACATCTTCAACAGAGCTATTAGCAATCCTAAAAGGAAGAAAATTCATAGGGCTACGTTCAGGCCTGACTAGCCACGTTTTATTGACCTCTTGAAGTAGAAGAAATCCTCGATATCTAATAAAAGGATCATGTCCAGAGTGAGGTGATGACATCACTAAAGGAAAAGAAACTTAGCGTTGCTAATATTTCAATACACAATATGTAGCGGAGAGAGTAAATACTTAAAATCTTTATGATTCAACTAAAAACCATGGTCATGTCATGACATTTCGGTCATTAAGGCCTGGTCGAAAAGATCTTCAGCTGAAAATAATAGAACTATATATAGTGTTAAAGGTAACTAAAAATTCCTCATACCTATTTGGGAGATAAATAAAAGCAGCTTTAAGCCCTTTATCCCAAATCAAAGCTTCAGTAGTTTCTTTTGCATTAATCGGATCAATAAATCCTCTATAGAGGAATCCTTGGCAGGCTTTGAGCTATTGCTCATCAGCTGTCTGCCAAGAACTTCAGCACCCAAATGGGTCAACTGAATCCGTAAAGATAAAAGAAGCTCGAGACCACCACCCCCTGAAAAACTAGCCATAGCAATAGGGCGACCATTAAAAAGATTTCGAAAATCATCACCTTGAACAGAAAGCCAAGCAATGGCACTTGTCAAAACAGGTGGGATTGAGCCGTTATATTCGGGCGCACATATCACCCAACGTTCATAAGAAAGTAACTCTTGGCTTAAAACAGCCACTTCTGAGGGAATACCGAGCTTTGCATGCGTCCTTGGGTTGTACAAAGGACAATCAAACTCTGTCAAATCCACCACATGCGGGTTTAGGCCAAGTCCTGCAGCAATTTGAACAAACCGTTTTGCAAGTTTTAAATTCTCCCCATTACTTGCTGTGATAATCAAAAGATCCTTTAGAGACGACATCAGAAATCAGGTAAGCAACTTGATGGGGTTTTATCAAAACTAGTGGATCTAATAAGTCGCACCTGTTTTTCGGTGATGTACTGCAGTAATTCCATCTAGATCTAGAACCTGTCCATCGAGAACCTCTGCATATATCAACCAATGATCTCCGCATTCCATTCTCTCTTTAACACGTGCTTCAAGCCAAGCAATTGAGTTTTTAAGAAGAGGTTGCCCACCTGGGCTAACTTCTAATTCCAATCCGTCAAATCTATCAGCTCCCGCTGCAAAAGGCTGAAGAAATTGTTTCATCGAATCCTTCTCTCTGCCTTCAGCAAGAACATTTAAAGCAAAAACATCATCACTATGAAGCAAAGTCTCCACAGCCCTATCTTTTGCCACAGAGACTGTGAACCCAGGAGGCGAAAAACTCGCTTGGCTAACCCAGCTTGCAACCATAGCTCCACTTAAAGCCTCTTCTCCAGATCCTTGACGAACCGTGAGAACACACAACGAACCAACGACTCGTCCTAATGCCAAAACAGAAGAATCGCTTCGGTTAATACTCAACCCTCCCGAAGCAGGTCGTCGTAAACGACGATCAGCTCTTATCAACGTTCTTGCAAAGTGAGTCCCTGTTTCCTCTAACTTTCTTATCATTGATTTATCAGGGGTAAACTTTACCTTGATTGGTTCAAAGCCAAAAGAAAAGCCACCATTCCGTAATTTGTTTTCTAGAAGATCCAAAGCCTCTCCACTCCAACCATAACTACCAAAAATCCCAACCTTTTTTTTGCGATCTCCTTCTGCCAAAAGTGTTCCTAAAGCTGAAACTATCGGAGTGGGAGCATGGCCTCCAAGTGTAGGTGAACCAATCAGATATGCATCCGCTTGTCTAATAGCCTGAATCAATTCAGCAGTAGATGTAAATTCACAATTATGAATATCAATACGCACACCTGTCCGACCAACACCTCTTGATAAGGCATCAGCTATTGCAGCAGTATTACCATAAGCGCTTGCAAAAAGAAGAACAACCTTTAAAGAGTCACGATGCTGACTTTCACCCCATCTACGATAATTACTAAGAAGACTTCGCCAACTAGAATCTATAACCGGACCATGAACTGGAGCAATTGTACGAATATTAAGTTCGTCAATACGATCAAGAATTAACTCGACTTGCGTTGACATTGAGTACATGAGTGAATCGTAAAAATGTCGACGTTCCTCATCTGTACTACTACTATTAACTTCTCCCCACTCAGGGGTACAAATATGAGATGCAAAGAATTTATCACTCATCAAAAGGCCTGATAGTTCATCAAAAGCCAAAAGGCCTCCTGGCCATCTTGGCGTTGGCGCAGGAAGCAAACGTATTGGACGCTCCTCAAATTGTAAAAGTTGTTGTTCCTGCTTAATCACATGTACAAGCGGTAAAGCAGAGATCGGAACAACATTCACATCTCTACCATTCCCTTGACTATTTGGTTTCTTCTGTTCCCAAAGCTCATTCAATAATTGCGCAGCAGGGTTTGAGCTGACTAATTCAATAAAGGGATACAAATCAACTAATTTCTTCAAAAAAGCCACTCGATTGGGATTAACATGGCCAATGACAACGTAAAACTTAGATATTTTTGTTGGCAAAGCGTCTGCAAGTGCAGGTAGAAAGACTTTGGAATAAATTCCTCCTGGTGGATGAACTAAAACCACAACCTGAGCATTATTCCGATCTGCCAAAGAAGAAATAAACAAAAAAGAATTGTCTGTACTACCCCGCTCTAAACCATATTCAAGTTCAAATCTCAACCTCTTAGGGCTTAAGCCCCTTAAACAAACCAAGCCTGGCTCAATTGGAATCTGTACTATCTCCAGCTGGTCAGGATGATTCTCAGAATTGCTATTAAAAAAAAATCCCATTAGTAATGATTACCAACTTTACGATGGTGCACAGCCGTTCTAACATCGGTGTCCGAAATGTTTCCCTGCTCAACAACCGCATAAACTATCCAATGATCTGGGCCTTCTAATCTTTTTTCAACACAACAGCTCAAATATGCCAAAGCACCAGCAAGAATAGGTCCACCCTTGGCTACATTCTCTAGGATATTGACTCCCTCAAAACGATCTGCCCCTGGAGGGAAACGCTTCAGAAAGTGACGCAGCAAAGGTTGAAAATTATCCTCTCGTAAAACATTAAGCACAAATCTATCCCCAACCTGCATCAATGCCTCAATAGCCCTGTCTTTAGCAACTGCAACCGTAATCCCTGGCGGATTAAAACTTGCTTGGGTCACCCAACTAGCAACCATTGCACCACGTCGATGGTTGCTCTGATCACCTTGGCTAGCTGTAACTATATACAAACCTCCACTAATACGACCCAAAGCCTTATCTACCTCTCCATCTAGGCTTTTCATCATCGCAATAGTTTTTTTACGATTCAGTATCTGACCCAAATCAGTGCCAGCCTCCTCAAATTCCTGATATATCTTCCCGTCTGGTGGCATACGGACACGAAGCGGAGCAAACGCTTCTTTCTGGCCCAATGACCTTAATTGATTCGCCACAGAATCAATTGGCTCATCATTCCCGCCATATGCATCGTAAACAGCTATCCATTGTTTAGGTTTCAAGGCTGCAAGCATGGTTCCAATTGAGCTTTGTACTTCTGCCTCCCGATCACTAGGCCAGGTCGGAACCACAACAGCAGTTGCTTCACCAATCAAAACACTAAGCTCTTGAGCATCAGATCCTCGTAAATCAACTAACTGAACCTGAGCATTCGCTTTGCTAATTCCATGCGCGATAGATTGACTTAATCGATCACAAAAACCATATTGGCTGAAATAGCAAACAGCTGCATAATTCTCACCTTGAGTTCGTATACCACTCCACTTCCGATAATTATTAACCCATAAAGTGAGATGTTCTTTCAACAATGGTCCATGACCCACTGCGATTGTAGTAATTTCAGGTAACTGATCCATTCTCTTTAACGCTTGCAAAACGCTCCTGGCATTAGGTCCCATCAAGCAATCGTAATAAAAACGAAAGTCTGGGCCAATCGCTTCAGGATTAGTATCAAACAGATCATCCGAACAATAATGCAAACCAAAGGCATCACAGGTATACAGAACACCTGTAGCACGATCAAACGAAAAAATTGTATCGGGCCAATGAAGATTGGGAGCACTCAAAAAATCAAAGATGTGAGCAATTCCACTTATTGAATTAATCCCCAAATCCAGCGTATCTCCTGACTTGACTGATATTGAACGAAAGGGTTGATTTAACTGATCTTTCAAAAACTGAATTGCAACTTTCGACGCAACAATTTCAATCTGTGGATTCACTCGAAGCAGATCACCTATTAATCCAGAATGATCAGGCTCTGTATGACTCACAATCAAATAATCAATCGAACTTGGGTCAATCTGCTCTTGTAATAAGCTAAACCAGATGTTCTGAAATTTCTTATGAGAAGTATCAATAAGCGCTGTTTTAGCACCCCTGACTAAAAAAGAATTATAGGTAGTCCCATTATGAAGCCCAAATTCAATATCAAAACGACTACGATCCCAATCCAACGACCGAATCGTGGTTGTATCTATCGCAATGTCTTCACATTGAAGAGATAGTCTTGAATCCGTACTATTCATTGTGAAATTAATGCTCCAGGTCAGATCAGCTAAAAGGTGCTTCAACCATCCCTAAAACTGTACAAATAATTTGACAGGTATGCGAATAATCAGGAATAAGCAAGGTTAGGCAGCCAATTTACAAGCCCAGGTATAGCTATTATCAGTACTAAGATAGCAAGCTGAAGTGCCACAAAAGGCAAGGCTCCAAAATATATATCCCTAGTCGGAAGCTCCTTGGGCGCGACGCCACGTAAATAGAAAAGCGCAAAACCAAAAGGTGGTGTGAGAAAAGAAGTTTGCAAATTTGCTCCAATGACCACCCCCAACCAGATCAATGCATCCGGTCCGAGTAATTGTCTTGCCGCTGGCAGTAAAAGAGGTACGGCTATAAAAGCAATTTCAAAGAAATCAATAAAAAACCCTAATAGAAAAATTGTCAGCATGCTTATGGTCATAAAGCCAAATTTGCCCCCAGGTAAATTCAGTAGTAAATCAGCAATCAGCTCATCTCCACCAATCCCACGAAAAACCAAACTAAAGGAAGTAGACCCAATTAATATTGCCATGACCATTGATGTTGTTCTAAGTGTTTCATCACAAACTCTTGAAAGTGCTTGACGACTAAAACCACCATTCATAGCTGCCAAACCCATTGCTCCAAAGGCCCCCAAAGTACCTGCTTCAGTAGGAGTAGCTAATCCAAAAAAAATACTTCCCAAAACCAAGAAGATCAGTCCCAAAGGAGGTGTCATCACCTTCAATAAATTCAGTATTTGAGAAAAAGACAGATTAGAAGAAGCCTGTTGTGGAGCCAGCTCAGGTTTCAAAGCACTAATTACTACAACATATCCAGCAAATGCTAAAGCCATCAATATCCCTGGAATCAAAGAACCAAGGAAGAGATCTCCTACTGAAATTCCCAGCTGATCACCTAACACAACTAAAACTATGCTTGGAGGAATAATCTGCCCTAAAGTGCCTGATGCGGCTATTACACCGGTAGCTAAAGAACGGTTATAGCCAGCACGAAGCATTGCAGGTAATGAAATCATTCCCATAGTGGTTACTGTTGCTGCCACAACACCCGTTGTCGCAGCAAGTAAAGAACCCACTAGCACTACTGCGAGTGCCAACCCACCCCTAAGACGACCCAACAACGTTCCCATACTTTCCAAAAGTCTCTCAGCAATCCCAGAAGTTTCCAACATCGCTCCCATAAACACAAAACCAGGTATCGCTAGCAATGTGAAATTCGACATTACTCCAAAAATTCTTTGGGGTAATGCTGTTACAAATAAGGGATCAAAGACGCCTAAGCCAATTCCAAGTAACGCAAACAAAACTGAAATTCCACCTAAACAAAAGGCAACTGGATAACCACTCAAAAGCGCGATTACCAAAGCAATAAACATCCCTGGTCCTAAAATTCCTACAAGGTCCAAGCTGATCACATAACCAACAATATTTATTTCAACCAAGTGAATCCTCCTCATTTTTAAGGCCATAAAATTTCAAGAAGATTGATGAATCCCTTAGAAAAACTAAGGACTTAATCAACTCAGCCAAACCCTGTAAAAGCAAAAGGAAAAAACCAAGGGGGACAAGACTTTTTACCCAATACCGAGGCAAACCATTTGGGTCAGGAGAAAGTTCTCCAATACTCCATGAATGCAAGGCAGGTTGAATCGATAAAACAATCACTAAAACAGCAAAAGGAATTAAAAGAAAACAAATACCGACTAAATCCATTCGTCTCTTCTGACGTGGACTCCAACTTGTCTGCAACACATCTACTCGTACATGCCCCTTACGTTGTAATGTCCAAGACAATCCGAGTAGAAAAAACAAATCAAATAAATACCATTGACCTTCAATTAAACGATTTGAACTCAAGTTATATCCAATAGCTGCTCCCACATATCTACCCACAACATTCCAAAAACCCACAGCTAACATCATCAATACAGCCCATCGTGAAATTACCGCCAAAAGTTTGACAAGGGTTTCGAGACGATTGGACAAGACAAGCCAACCCTTCATAATCAAATTCCTACAGAGTTGTAGGAAAAAGACGAGAAGGAGAATTCATTGATTTTGTTCCATGCAGAAACCTCCTTACGAAATAGCTGCCATTGATTAAAAAGCCTCCGAAAAGTAATATCACCATTTGCCATATCTGCGTAAAGTTGAAAGGCTGCCTTTTGAGCAGCATCAAGAACATCAAAACTATAAGGAACTAATTCAGTTCCATTCTTGACAAGCCTAGTAAGCGCAGATCCGTTCAAGCTGTCATAACGACTAAGCATAGTGAGATTCGCCTCATAGCAAGCAGTCGAAAAAATAGCCCGATACTCACTGGGCAACTTCTCCCAAGCCTTCTGATTAACAAGACCTGTCAAGGTAGGGCCTGGTTCCCACCAGCCTGGATAATAATAAAACCTTGCTGCACGTGCTAAACCTAACTTCTCATCGTCATATGGTCCTGTCCACTCTGCAGCATCAATTGCACCTCTATCTAATGCTAAATAAATTTCACCTCCAGGAAGAACTTGAACATTGACTCCTAACTGAGCCATTACCTTGCCACCAAGACCTGGGATACGCATTTTCAACCCTTGCAATGAATCAAGTCCATCCAATTTTTTCTTGAACCAACCACCCATTTGCGCACCTGTATTTCCTGCAGGAAAACTAATAACACCAAAATCCGAATAAACTCGATTAATCTCATCATTCCCTCCCCCTTGATATAACCAAGCATTTTGCTGCTGAGCCGTCAATCCAAAGGGAACAGAAGTGCCAAATGCAAAAGAGGGATTTTTACCGATGTAGTAATAACTAGCTGTATGTCCACATTCAACAGAACCAGCCTGAACCGCATCTAAGACCTCGAGCCCAGGCACAATCTCACCTGCCGCATAAGGTCTAATCTGAAACCTCCCACCACTCAGCTCATTGACCCGTTGACTAATAGTCAACGCACCACCAAAAATAGTATCCAATGAATGCGGCCAACTAGTGGCCATCCTCCAGCGAACATTTGGCAATGAAAAATTCTTAACTTGATCTTCCCGACTGATTTTGCATGAGCTCAAAATCCCAGTTCCAACAACCGCACCGACTGCAGTAGCACCATTAGTTAATAGCTTACGGCGTTCCATAAAGATCCTGAATCGTGGAGGGCTTTAACGAGAAATGACAAATCAAGAGAAATGTCAAAAACACAAGGATCTGATATTCGAAATATCGACCTAATCCAATTTTGCCGATCTTGTTCTAGTTCTGCCTATGTTGTTGAAAAGGATTCATCTAAAGAAACCACCAGCTAGGAAATGTTGCCGCTTGTCCACAAGAAATTCCATCCTTGGTCCATATCGTCCAAATCCGCGCATTCTTGATATAAAACTCGCGGCCTAAACTATCGATACGAATACCTCTATAACCAATCAGTGATGAATTAACAGATGCTCGCTTAAGAAGAGCAGTACGTTCTTCAAGTTGATCAGCTGGTGCAGTCTTTCGCGAAGGCATTCCAACCATTTCATCCCAACGACAATGCCAAAGTAGAAGTGCCGAAGCATTTACATATGTAAGTAAAGGATCTCTACTTCTATCATGTGCCAAAAGTGGCATTCGCATTGCAAAAACCTCTTGGCTAAGGGTGCGATTATTGCCCTCAGAACAGTTACAAGCCAGCAGAGAACTTCCAAAAGCTTCCTGATAAGAGATAAAAATTAAATTTACAAGTCTCACTTTTTCAGGAGTGAGCCAAGGAGCATCAATCACCGGCAGCCATCGCCTGAACCATTGCTTTCTGAGCCAAAATTTCCCCCTGGGATCTCAAGTGACTCAAAAAACGATTACGTGCATCTGGAAACATAGGGTCTTGTGCAAGAGGTAAGTCACCAGCTACATCCAAACCTGTTTCCCCCTCCATAGCAGGAGTGATTACAACAAGATCAGCACTGAGACTGTAGGTATAACGCCACCAAAGTTCCGGTTCCAGAACAACGGAATTGGGGGCGGCAGGTTCATCTTGACTACTAGTTTCAACATCCTCATCGGATTTATTGTTTTCCAATAATGCTGATAAAACTTGTTTTCGCTGATCGGCAAGGTCAGCCAATAATTTGGCGCGACTCCTACCTCGAAGCTGAAAAAGTACAAAAGGATCTTCGCTAAAACGATCTCCCATTAAAAAATAAATTGCACTTATATGTTTACATGGATTTGCTTTATCTGGACAACTACATTCACTACGGACTTCCTGCAACTTAAAAGGAAATAACCTCCTTCCACTAGCAGCAAAAGCTCGTTCAATATCTGAAGGCATTACACCTGCTAATAACTGAGCTGACCATCGTGCTTTTTGAGTTAACGCCTCAAGAACATAACTCCAATCTTCATCACTCAATACATCTAACCAAAGTTTGACCTTATAAGGGTCTTTTTCAGTTCCTTGAACACGGGCATGAACCCGTCTTCCCTCAAATCGAATAGAGGTAACTCTTCCTTCTCGTGCATAGGTCCACGCGCGTTCCAACCTTTTCTTAAAACGATAAGAATTGATCAGCTCCATCCACTGTTCTACCCACCAAGGTTGATGTCCAAGACCCTCTTCTCCCAAAGCAGTGGTAATCGAAGCAAATTCAGGATTCTGTGAATTGGTCATTTAATCATCCTTTAATTCAACTAAGTTGCGTAATTGATCAGTACCAAGTCCTCCTAACCAATCCTCGCCAGATCCAATTACATCTTCAGCTAAGCGGGATTTTTCACGGATCATTTGATCAATTTTTTCCTCAACAGATGCACTAGTAATAAATTTATGGACCATTACTCTTTTAACCTGACCAATTCTATATGCGCGATCGGTAGCTTGATTTTCCACTGCTGGATTCCACCAACGATCAACATGAAAAACATGGCTTGCACGAGTTAAATTTAACCCTACACCTCCAGCCTTCAAAGATAAAACAAAGATCTGAGGCCCCCTTGGATCTTCTTGAAAACGATCAATCATTGCCTGCCTATCATTTTTTCTTGTACTTCCACACAAAAAAGGCACTTCAAAACGCCATCTATATTGAAAATAAGATTGAAGTAAATAACCCCATTCAGCAAATTGAGTAAATAATAAAGCACGATCACCAGCCTCAATAACTTCTTCTAGAATTGCCTCTAAGCGTTGTAACTTATGAGATTTTAAGATAAAATTTTCATCAATATTATTCTCTTTCATAACTAAAGCAGGGTGATTACAAATCTGTTTTAAGCGAGTAAGCAAACCTAATACCTTCCCATGTTTTTGCCCTCTAGGGGAACATGCAATCGCATCAAACGTTTCATCAACGGTTTTCCTATATAATACTTTCTGCTCTTGACTTAAATCAACCCATTCACTAATTTCTACTTTTTCAGGCAAATCAGAAATGATAGCCTTATCAGTTTTTAATCTTCGTAAGATAAAAGGACTAACACGTGCCTTCAAATCCCGTAACGAGGACATGTCACCATAACGCTCTATAGGCATCTGATATCTTTGCCTAAAGAAATCTTCCTCTCCTAAGATATTTGGATTTAAAAAATCTAGCAATGCCCAAAGTTCACTAACTCTATTCTCAACTGGTGTGCCAGTCAAAGCGATTCGAAAACGATTATTTTTATGTTGTCGAGCAATATGCCTAACTGCCTGGCTTTGTTTAGCACTTGAATTCTTAATAGCCTGAGCCTCATCAATAACTACCCCTTGCCAATCAATCATTTCAAGAAGTTCACTATCTCTTTGCATCAATCCATAGCTGGTAAGAACAAGATCAATATTCTTCAATTCCTTTTTCAAAGCAGAAATTGTATTTGGACGACGCGGTCCATAATGTTCACTAACTCGCAATTCAGGTGTAAACGCAAAAGCTTCTCTTTTCCAATTTGTTAAAACTGAAGTAGGTGCAATCAACAAAACGGGACGTTTAAATTCTTGTTCACACTTAAGATGTTGCAAAAAAGCTAATAATTGAATTGTTTTTCCAAGACCCATATCATCAGCGAGGCACGCACCCTGATCAAATCGATGCAGAAATGCTAACCATCCAAGTCCTCGCTCTTGGTAGGGCCTTAACTGTCCAACAAAACCTTCTGGCGCAGGTAAAGGGTCAGGCGCTTTCTGTTGATGATATTGTTCAAGAACTCCTTGCAACCTTGGGCCTGCTTCAAAAGAATGCACAGGTAAACGCATCAATGTGTCGCCTTCTGTCGCCGTCAAGCGCAATGCATCATCCAAACTGAGCAATGGATTGGAACTACAAAATCGTTCAGCATTTTTTAAATCATTAGGTCTTAGTTCAATCCAAGAACCTTTATGACGCACTAAGGGACTTCTTTTGCCAGAGAGACGTTCGAGTTCTCGCAGGTTAAGAGTGACGCCACCAATCATCAAATCCCAATGCCAATCAAGGTTTTCACCTAGAGTAAAACCTCTTGAACTTCCGGGCAGTTCAGCTCTTATCGCAAGACCTAAGCGACTCGCTAATCCGCCTGAAAGGCTTAATGGCAATTCGACACCTATGCCTACATCTCTAAGTTGACTTGAAGCAGTTCGTACCAAAACAAAAGCCTCGGCAGGGGTTAATTCCATTACTTCGGGAGTAGCCGTATCCAAGCCTCTCTCTATGGGAGGAAACACTGTTAAAGATCTTCCCAATCCTTCTAAAAGAAGTTCGCCTGGATGATCTACAGGAACCTCACCTAATTGCAAAGTCTTAGAACCAATCGCCCAAACTACTGATGCTGGCACTTTGAGAGTGCGGTCAGACTCAGCTTGCAACGAAAAACGCAACTCCCAAAGATCTTCTTCCTCAGCAGGGCTAAAAAGTTCTAAGCATGCTCTTGCTGGTGCAACGTTGCCAGCGACACCCTCTTTCCAGTGATGACTAGCAGTTGCTAAACGTTCAACCTCTTCATCTTCTAAAGAAATCACTCCTGTATCAGACCCAAGTGCTTGTTGCCAAATTTGCAACAGTGGATCTAATCCATCTAAATCAGGGGTAAAAGCATGCCTGAGTTGCGCATCAACAAGCTCTTCTAAAAGATTTGCGACTCTCAATCTCCCACTCCGAGGTCTGCAAGATGCAACAGGATTTGCAGCGCGCATTGCCTCAGGACGCAATCTAGTCGTTCGATTAGTCCTTCTTCCTAATGGTTCCCTCCAAGGCAAAGCACACGTTGCAACAAGTGGCAATCTTGCCGCCAATTCTTCAAGTCGCCGACGGTCATCTTCACGGTTCAAAAGTGGAACCCAACGGGCCCTATGTGGATAACCTTCACCCTTACTAAGCTCCACCTGAGGAAGCCATCTCCCTCTAGCCACAATGCTCAAAGCCCAACGTTGTAAATGACTCCACCATCGAAGCTCATCAGCTAGATCAGGTTGATCACCGGACAGAGGCAGTTTCGACAACCATGCTGTTGCTGCTCCAGGCTCAACAGCCAGTCCCTGTACCTGCCATGGCCACCATTCTGGCTTCTTTGGTACAGGCTCTCCAGCTTGCAACGGCAGTCCAGTCCAACCAAGATGACCATCTTGAGACGCATTTAAAGATTCCTTAACATCACCTGCCTTAATACGAGATCTAACTGCCCTACTGGGCAAAGTCAAACAAGCCGTTGCATCAATACTTTCATCAGGAAGCAGATCAATTTCACTCAACCAAGCCCTTAAATCGTCAGGAAGCAAAGTACATGGATGTTGAGCTGGGGTGTCACTGGGGCCAGCCGGGGTGGCGACCCTCCATGTATCAGCCCAAATCAAAAGAGCTGGCCTACCGGTACTGCCCGGTGTGCGAATAGCCGGAAGCCAAGTGGCATGAAGCAAACTCATAGCCGAGACACGGCAATCATGCGTTTGGTTCCTCTCAAAAAGAGTGCGCTACCTAACAGTAGTCAGCACACCCACTGAAAATCTAATATTAATCATGCCAAGGACTTTAAAACCAGTCATCACTAAACTTTCAAATCTTCTACTTTTCCATTAAAAGAACCTAAAATAGTAATTTTGTCTATATGAGTGGCAGCAACCTTTAACAAAAAACTTGAACCCTATTACTATTCCCAAATCACCTAAAACTAAAAACACCGGAATGCAATTTTAACTCTGGTTTCATGAAAACCAAATCTCCTTCCATCAACTGACTATAGACATGACGGTTAACAGGCAAAGACCTTCACAAAAAAACCATCCACATAGTGGTGATGAGATAAGGAGCGCCTTCATCAAGTTCTTTACCGAGCGTGATCATTTAGTTATTCCTAGCGCCTCACTTGTCCCTGAAGACCCAACAGTCCTAATGACAATTGCTGGGATGCTCCCTTTCAAACCAATTTTTTTAGGGCAAGAAAAAGCACCTGCGGCTAGAGCAGTAAGCTCGCAAAAATGCATACGTACTAACGATATAGAAAATGTAGGGCGCACAGCAAGGCATCAAACATTTTTCGAGATGCTAGGGAACTTCTCATTTGGGGATTATTTCAAGCAAGAAGCAATTACTTGGGCTTGGGAACTCAGCACTGAAGTCTTTGGCCTGAACCCAGAACATCTAGTCATTAGTATTTTTCGTGATGATCATGAGGCTGAAACAATTTGGCGAGATGTTGTAGGCGTTAACCCTAAACGAATCATACGTATGGATGAAAAAGACAACTTTTGGTCTTCTGGACCAACGGGTCCATGCGGTCCGTGTTCAGAACTTTATTATGATTTTAAGCCACAGTTAGGCGTTGAACATATTGATCTTGATGATGATGATCGCTTTATCGAATTCTATAACCTTGTCTTTATGGAATACAACAAAGATACTCACGGCTCATTAACCCCGCTATCTAACAAAAATATTGATACTGGTATGGGACTGGAGCGCATGGCTCAGATTCTTCAAAAAGCTCCGAACAACTATGAAACAGACCTTATTTATCCAATAATTCTAAAAGCATCATCTCTCGCAAATATCAACTACAAAAAAATAGACAATCAAAAAAGAACATCGCTGAAGATTATTGGGGATCATAGTCGAGCAATCACATTTATGATCAGCGATGGCATCAGAGCAAGCAACCTAGGTCGTGGTTATATTCTAAGACGACTAATTCGTAGAGTCATTCGACATGGAAAACTAATAAACATTAAAAAACCATTTCTAGGAGAAATGGGAGACGCAGTAATTGAACTAATGAAATCAACCTATCCTAAATTACTAGAAAGGCGTAATGTGATTTTATTAGAATTAGAAAGAGAGGAAAGCCGATTCTTAGAAACACTCGAGCGCGGAGAAAAATTACTCACAGAAATTTTATCAAAAAACCCAAAGAAAATTAGCGGAAATACAGCCTTTGAACTGTATGACACCTTCGGATTTCCTTTAGAACTAACTCAAGAAATTATCGCGGAGCATGGAATATCCGTTGAATTAGAAGGCTTTGAAAAAGCTATGAAAAAACAAAGAGAAAGAGCAAAAGCAGCTACTGCAAGTATTGATTTAACAACCCAAGGTGCCCTAGATAAAATGGTTTCTAGTACAAGTTCGACTGTATTTGAAGGCTATGAAATTCTTGAGAAAAAAAGCAGTGTCGTAGGAATGGTAGTCAATGGGGAGTCAGATAAACAGGTTCAACCTGGTGACAACGTAGATATAGCACTTGACGTGACATCATTTTATGGCGAAGGTGGTGGTCAGGTAGGTGATTGTGGCGTAATTACATCCAATGAAGAATCAAATAATAATCTATTAATTCGAATCAGTGGTGTCACTCGTAAGAAAAATATTTTCATTCATAATGGTAAATTAATTCAAGGTAAAATAGCTTTAGGAGATGTTGTCAAGACGAAAGTCAATCAAAACCTACGTAAACGTGCCCAAGCAAATCATACAGCTACACATCTTCTTCAATCAGCCCTAAAAAATATCCTTGGAGAAGAGATCAGCCAAGCAGGTTCTCTTGTTGACTTCAATCGTCTCCGCTTTGATTTTAACTATTCATGTGGAGTGACCACACAAGAATTAATCGAGATTGAAAAGCTCATCAATTACTGGATATCAGAAGCATATGATCTAGAAATAAACTACATGTCTCTTGAGAAGGCGAAGGCTATGGGTGCATTAGCTATGTTCGGTGAAAAATATGAGAGTAAAGTTCGAGTCGTAGATATTCCGGGAGTTTCAAAAGAATTATGTGGGGGTACTCATGTAAGAAATACTTCCGAAATTGGGCTTTTTAAAATCATTAATGAAAGTGGTATATCCGCGGGAATTCGACGCATTGAAGCCATAGCAGGGCCTGCCGTTTTAGAATTCTTAAATGAAAGAGATGAAATAGTTAATCAGTTAACCAATAGATTTAAGGCTCAACCAAACGAAGTTTGTACAAGGGTTATTGCTTTACAACAGGAACTTAAGGAAACTAACAAAGAACTTGTGCTTGCGCGTGAGGAATTAGCAATTGCAAAAGCAATTACTCTAATTGAAGAGGCAATTGATATTGCAGATAATAAGGTTCTCATAAAAAGGCTTGATGGCCTCAGTGGAGTCGCACTGCAGAAAGCAGCAGAGAAATTAATAGCAAAATTAGGAGAAAAGACTGCTGTTATTCTCGGTGGCCTACCAACACCTCAAGATCAAAAGAAGGTCATTCTAGTTGCTGCATTTGGCAAAGGTCTGCTTTCAAGAGGCTTAAAAGCAGGAAAGTTTATAGGCGAAATTGCAAAAATTTGCGATGGTGGAGGTGGGGGAAAAGATCATCTAGCTCAGGCAGGAGGTCGCAATGGCGTAGCCCTTGGGAAGGCTTTAGCAACCTCAATGAGCAAACTGGAAGAAGAACTACAGTAATTTTATCTTTTCAGATAAGTACTTTGCCTTAAACTAGTTTCAACATGATCCATTAATAAACGAGCATCTTTAATCTTCAAAGCACCGCGTTGTATAGCTAGCTCACTAGCAACGCGTAAGCGTTCGAGCAATTGGTTAGGGTCATGCTCCATCGCTTCTAAGACATCTGACTTCATATTGGCTCTAACTACATGGTCAACTTGATAACCCCCATCATTTGTCATACGTATATGAACGGAATTTGTTGTGCCAAATAGATTATGAAGACTACCCATCACTTCCTGATACGCACCTGCAAGAAACATTCCGATTAAATATTCATCATGATCATTAAACTCATGCAGTTCTAGCAAGGTTTTGTCCTGACCATGATTAATAAACCTAGACAATTTACCATCAGAATCACAAGTTAGATCAGCAAAATGACCAAGTTGGGTAGGTTTCTCATTTAAGCGATGAATTGGCATTACTGGGAACAACTGATCTATAGCCCACGTATCCGGTGCAGATCTAAAAATAGAAAAATTAGCATAATAAGTGCTAGCTAGTACTGAGCGAAGATGGATTATCTCCTTAGAGTTAGACGTAACACCTGATAGTCTATTAATTAATGCGCGCGCGCACCCCCAGGTTAATTGCTCAGCCTTTGCTCTATCAGCGAGACCCAAATAGCCCAACCTAAATGCAACCAAGGCATCATCCTTAAACTTAAGTGCGTCGTTCCAAACCTCTTGGAGCAATGATGGATCAATAGAAGAACTATCTGACATTGACTCAATATTCCTCAAACTATCTCTCAAATTTCGAAGAATTAAAGGCGCATCATCAGAAACAGGAGGAATATCATTAGAAACAGCACCAACTCCAAGAATATTAAAAACCAATACCGAGAAATGGCTTACAATTGCTCGACCACTTTCACTTATCAACGTCGGAGGATCAATAGAATTAGAATCACAACATTCACCTATTGTTGCAACAACATCATTAGCATAATTCTGCAAGGAATAATTAGTTGATGCAGACGAAGCAGTCCTACTTCCATCGTAATCTATTCCAAGTCCACCTCCAACATCTAAATAACCCATTGGTGCGCCTAGTGCACATAGTTCAACATATATCTGTCCTGCTTCCTGTAAGGCATCTTTTAAGATCGCAATATTATTAATCTGACTACCTAAATGAAAATGTAAAAGCTGTAATTCATCTAACAAATGGGCATTGCGTAATGCCTCTACTGTTGAAAGAATATCTGGAATTGACAACCCAAACTTAGACGTTTCACCAACTGAACTACCCCATCGACCAGAACTTCTACTTGCAAGTTTAGCTCTAATGCCGATTAAAGGCGCAGCACCAAGTAGCTTACTTGCAGAAATAATACGATCAACTTCATCAGGTTGTTCAATAACGACTACTGGAGAACGCCCAAGTTGTCGTGCCAAGATCGCAGTTTCTATATAACGCTGATCTTTATAACCATTACAGATCAACAATGCCTTTGGATCATCCATTAAGGACAAGGCAACCAACAACTCTGCCTTACTACCAGCCTCTAACCCAAAATGCCACTGTTTTCCACAGGCAATCAACTCCTCTACTACATACCGCTGCTGATTACATTTAATAGGAAATACACCCTGATAATTCCCTTTGTAATGGTATTGAGCAATCGCTTTTTGGAAAGCAGTATGTAAGCGTTCTAATCTGTCTTCAAGGATGTCATCAAATCTGATTAAAAGTGGCACGCCTACATTGCGACCATCCATCTCATCCACTAATGCCATTAAATCTAGAGATCCACCACTCTCCCCTTTTGGACAAACAATGACATGACCCTTGTCATTAATAGAAAAATAAGGGTAACCCCATTGATCTAATCCAAACAAATTTGCACTTTCTTCAACAGACCACAATTGCGCATTGTGGGACAAGTCTGCAAAAGGTTTGCGCGACGAAGCAAATTCAGCCATCACAACTCATAAGACTGCATAAGTCTTTTTAAAATCTAAAGACGAATGAAATATCTGCCAGATTTATACTTGCCAACTAGGCAGCTGACAGATGACGATGTGAAAGTTCTAATTTTGTAGATCTATGACTTTGGAGAGGACGTTTATTGCTATCAAGCCAGACGGGGTACAACGTGGTCTGATTGGTGAGATTCTCAGTAGGTTTGAAAGCAAAGGCTTTAAATTAGTTGCATTAAAACAGCTAGTCCCAACTCGTGAGTTAGCTGAACAACACTATGGTGTGCATCGGGAGCGACCCTTCTTCAAAGGACTAGTGAACTTCATTACAAGCGGTCCTGTTGTTGCGATGGTTTGGGAAGGAGAGGGAGTAATCAATAGCTCGCGCAAACTAATTGGAGGAACAAAACCACTAGAGGCAGAACCAGGAACTATTCGTGGCGATTTAGCAATCAATATCGGCCGAAATGTAATTCATGGCTCTGATTCACCCGAAACTGCCGTCTATGAAATTGGACTTTGGTTCCAAAAATCAGAACTCAACGAATGGAAGCCAGCCGATCAAACTTGGCGAGTAGAAGACTAAGCCAACCAAACTCCTCCTTAATACTCATACCATTCGTATTAGGGATACTCGTATGAGTAGTTTTTATAGGTTCTCAAAAAAACTAATCTTCAAAGCGATCCCATCGAAAAGCCTCAAGAAAATTTAATTCTTGGCCAGTTAAGCATTGGCCAAGAATTAAATTCGCAATTAATTCTGAAGTAATTGCAGCCAGTAAAACACCATTACGATGATGACCAGCAGCCAACCATAAGCCTTCTATCGAAGAGGAACCCAATAAAGGCCCCTCATCAGGCGTACACGGCCTAAAACCCCACCAACGTTCCATCGGCGGCCATTGACTTGCGTCAGGCAACAAATCCGACATACCTTTCTGCAAACTTTGTTGACCATAAGGAGTGAGCCCATCAACAAAACCAACCTCTGGTTCACTAGTAGCCCCTACAACAATCAGTCCATCATCACGGGGCACCATATAAGTCCCACGGCCAAAAATCACACGCCTTAAAGCATCCTTCGGCCCTTGCACGGACATCATTTGTCCTTTGACAGGGAAAATTGGCAATTCCTTAAGGAGTTGACTACTCCAAGCACCACTACAAAGAACAGCCTCTTCAGCACTAAATATCTCAAGTTGTCCTTCTGCAGAGCGAACTTTTACCCCCTTAAACAATTCATGCTCATGAAGAAGTTCTAAAACTTCTACTCCCTCTTGAAACTGAACCCCAAGACATACACAGGCTTTCTCCAGTGCCCTCATAAGGCGTCTACGATTATCTATTTGTCCATCCTGAGGAAACAACAAACCATACTTCCAATGAGAAGCGATCCCAGGTAATTCTTTTTTCAGCTGTAATCGATTAAGCATGATTCCAGACGAAGATGTTGAAAATAAATCCCGTTCATGCGCACTCATAAAAGGAGTTACTACACCGCAGAATCGCAATCCACATTGAATTCCACTATCACTTTCAATCCTTGAAACCCACTCAGGAATTCGCTCCAAGCTCAATTCACCCAAACCAAGCAGATCACCCTGTAATCCTTCTGCATGAGGTGCAAGCATTCCTGCAGCGACAAACCCAGCCGCCTCACTTCGACTTCGACTTAATACAAGTACAGACCGTCCCTTACGCGCCAATTGATGCGCCAAGGCTAGACCCATCAAGCCTCCACCAAGAATCAATAACGGCTTGGTATTCAACACTATTTCACAAGCAAAAAAATGAAAAGCTGTGTTTCAGCTCTACAAATTGACCACGAATCGAAGCAACTTTCATAAGATTCCTATATCTATCAGCATAGTGATGACAGAAGCAAGTAATTCCTGGGAGGCAGTCATTGGCCTAGAAACTCATGTGCAACTAAAAACCCATAGCAAAATCTTTACCGATGCGTCTACATCTTTTGGAGACGATCCCAACACTCATATAGATCCCGTTGTATGTGGTTTACCAGGTACTTTGCCCGTGATGAATAAAAAAGTTCTGGAATATGCTGTAAAAGCAGCAATGGCATTAAATTTAAAAATCGCCAAGCACAGTAAATTTGATCGAAAGCAATATTTCTATCCTGATCTCCCTAAAAACTATCAAATATCTCAATACGATGAACCAATCGCAGAAGATGGTTGGATTGAAGTCGAAGTTGCAGAAAAAGGTAAGCAAACCTATCTAAAACGAATTGGAATAGAACGCCTACATATGGAGGAAGATGCAGGAAAACTTGTTCATGCCGGTAGTGACCGTTTAGCTGGGTCTACACACTCATTAGTTGATTACAACCGTGCTGGGATCGCTCTTGCAGAAATTGTTAGCAAACCTGATCTCCGTTCAGGTCGTGAAGCAGCAGAATATGCTTCAGAAATACGAAGAATAATGCGTTACCTAGATGTCTCTGACGGAAATATGCAAGAAGGATCTCTAAGGTGCGATGTAAATATCTCTGTTCGACAAGGGCCGAATGCACCTTTTGGAACAAAAGTAGAAATTAAAAATATGAATTCGTTTTCTGCAATCCAAAAAGCATGTGAATACGAAATTAAGCGACAAATCACTGCTTATGAAGCCAACCAACCCATTGTGCAGGAGACTCGTCTTTGGGATGAAAGTAAACAACTCACAAAAAGTATGCGAAGTAAAGAAGGTGCAAGTGATTATAGATACTTTCCAGACCCAGATTTAGGACCAATTGCAGTCTCTGAGAAACAAAAAGCAGAATGGCGTTCAGAACTCCCTGAACTACCATCACAAAAACGTCATCGCTATGCTGAAGTCTTAGATCTATCCCCATACGATGCAAGGGTTCTCACAGATGAAAAGTCGATGGCTGATTATTTTGAAGAAGTGATAGAAGAAGGCGCAGATGCAAAAATAGCAGCCAATTGGATTACCGGTGATATTGCAGCTTATGTAAATACAAATCAACTGAATTATCAAGAAATAGCGTTAAAGCCAATTAAACTCGCTGAAATGATTGAAATGATTCGAACTGGGACAATTAGCGGAAAGATAGCAAAAGATATCCTTCCTGAATTACTCGAAAAAGGGGAATCTCCTAATTCAATAGTTGAAAAACGAGGCTTAACTATGATTAGTGATCATGAAACAATTGAAAAGATTATCGAAAAAATATTAAAAAATAATCCAAACGAAGTAGATGCTTTCCGTGGAGGAAAGAAAAAATTGCAAGGTTTTTTTATAGGTCAAATAATGAAATCAACGAATGGCAAAGCTGATCCAAAACTTGCCAATAAAATTCTTAATGAGAAACTAAACGCATAAAACTATAAGCTCACTAAGGATTTTAGAGTAGAAACCCAAGCATTTGGATCGCCACTATTATCAATAATAGATTCAGAAAGGCTCTTCTTTTTGTCTAAAGGCCACTGAGTGTTAATGCGCTCATATGCTTCAACTAATGAAAGATGATCCCTACCAGAAAGGCGACTAGCTTGTTGCTTCTTAGTACATGTAACAAGCCAAACTTCACTACATAAATCAGTAAAGCTTGCTTCAAATAGTAAGGGAATCATTAAAACAACTATTGGGGAATCTACCCTAATTCTTAACTGTTCTTCAAAACAAGTTCTAATAAAAGGATGAACCAATCCTTCTAGCCATAATCTCTCATCAACATTAGAAAAAATTATTTGTGCCAAAGCAAACCGATCTAATGTAAGTGAGTTAAATTTGGTGGTATCAAGCACATCTTTCCCATAACGCTCAAATACAGCCTGCGTCAAAGGTGTATCAGGGCCTAAAGCCTTCCTTGAAAAAACATCCGCATCCAAAACAGGGAAACCATAGTGTTTCTCTAAAAAACTCGAAACACTACTCTTTCCAGTGGCAATACCACCTGTTAAGCCAATACGGCGCTGTGGTCCTTGCCAACGCGGACTATGAATACCTCCTGAGAAAACCCTATTCATTTCTCATGCATAAGAAACGCTCCATTTCCAGTAAATCGTCGTGAGTCCATTCAAGAAAAAAGAATGGAGACTAATCACTGGAGGGATAACAGCCCCCCAAGGGTTCCAAGCATCGGGGATTACAGCAGGGCTAAAACCCTCTCTAAAGCGAGATTTAGCATTATTACTAGCACCAAAGGGGGCCATATGCGCTGGCACATTTACAAAATCAATTTTAAAAGCTGCTTGTGTTGATCTTTGTGCTGAAAGACTATTTAAAACCTCAGGATATGCAAGGGCAGTCTTAATCAATTCGGGACATGCAAATGCTTACACAGGTGAACAAGGAATCATTAATAACAACCAAGCAACTAAAGTCTTGGCCGAAAAACTAGGGTTAACAAAAGAAGAAGTACTTATTTGCTCAACTGGTGTAATCGGTGAGCACATACCAATCAAAAAGTTAATCAAAAGACTAGATGACTTAATTCTCCAGTTAAGTAAACAAGGAGGAGAAAACGCAGCGGAAGCAATAATTACTACAGATTTAGTTACGAAGCAAATTGCTTATGAAGGAGAAATAGATGGGCAAATAATTCGCATTGGTGGAATGGCAAAGGGGTCAGGGATGATACATCCAAATATGGCTACAATGCTTGCATATATAACGTGTGATGTAAGTTTAGAACATGAGAGTTGGAAACAACTAATCCAAAAAGTTGCTGAAAAATCCTTCAATTCCATAACGGTAGACGGTGATACAAGTACAAATGACACATTTCTCGCCTTTTCAGCTGGGGAAAAATTGAATAGCAAACACTTAACCTACCTTGAAGAAGGATTGACACTAGTAGCTCAGGAACTAGCAAAAAAAATCGCAAGAGATGGAGAGGGAGCATCTTGTCTAATCGAGGTTGAAGTCAAAGGAACTCATGATGATCAACAAGCAAGAAAAATTGCCAAAACTATTTGCTCATCTGCATTAGTTAAAACAGCAATCCATGGCAAAGATCCCAATTGGGGAAGGATAATTGCTGCTATAGGAAGAGCAGGTGTCGGGATCGAAGTAACAAAGCTTTCACTTTGGTTAGGCCCATACCAAATAATTCAAAATGGTAACGCTATTAAATTTGAGAAAGCTGGATGTAGCGAATACATTGCAAAAAGAATGAAAGGTAATACTCATGAGAATGAGATTGTTAAAATAGATTTAATTGTTGGAAGTGGATTAGGTAGAGGCGTGTGCTGGGGATGTGATTTAAGTAAAGATTATATATCTATAAATGCGGACTATACTACATGAAAATACCTAATAAAAGTATATAATATATCAATGCTATTATATCCTTAAAATGAAAAGATGGGACTTCAAAGATTTACCTCGCCTACCCAAGTTAAAGCTTGCAGTTATTGGTCATGTCGAGTGGGTAACATTTGTGGCTGTTAATAAATTACCTCAAGCAGGTATTATTAATCATGCAAAGAATTTTCTTGAAGAGCCAGCTGGTGGAGGAGCAGTTGTTGCAGCACAACTAGTCAGCTTAAATCAAGGTCATGTCGATTTTTTTACAGCCCTTGGTAAAGATTCTCTTGGAGAAATTGCAATTAAACGACTTACAGGGCTGGGATTAAATGTCCATGTTTCCTGGAAAAAAGAACCAACAAGGCGGGCGATCAGCATGATCGATCAAGCTGGAGAAAGAGCAATAACAGTTATAGGAAAAAGACTTCAGCCACTTGGTCGCGACAATTTGCCATGGGAAATGCTTAAAAACTACGATGGTATTTTTGTAACCGCTACAGATTCTGAAGGACTAAAAAAATCTCGTAATGCTAATTTACTTGCAGTAACACCACGTACAGGATTACAAACAATTAGAGAAGCAAATATTCAAATAGATGCATTAATTGGTAGTGGAAAAGACCCGGATGAAAAAATAGCTAGAAACATATTAAGCCCTGAACCAAAGCTCCATATATCTACAGAAGGTGCTTCAGGTGGAGAAGTTTGGCCTTTAGGTCGATACGAAGCATTTCCATTAAAGAACAATGTCGTCAATGCTTATGGATGTGGTGACAGCTTTGCAGCAGGTGTTACTGCAGGCCTGGCGGCAAATTGGAATATTGAAAAAGCAATCAGCCTTGGAGCATATTGTGGTTCAAAATGTGCTAGTACCTTCGGACCTTATTAAGAAAAAATTTTAAATTCTTCAATATTTGAATCCTACAATATGAATTAATGTCTTTTGTAACGCCTAGTTTTAGCAGCCTTTCTAAATTTCTTAACCATACGTTTAGCATTAATCTTCTTAGACAATTCAAATTGATTAAACCGGTACCCTAAAAGCGAAAGAAGAAAAACTAAACCAAATAAAAAGATGTAAATTTCCACTTGCTGAAAATGCAACCAATACTATTCAACTAATGAATCAAATCAATACCAAAATAAGCAATAAACTGATACACATAGACTAATCCAGAAAGGGACAAGCCTATTTATTTTAAGAACCTAAACCCTGCGCCACATGCACAGCTTTCAGCCCCTCTTGGGGAACTAATTAAAAATCCACCACCACTTAAATCACCGTAATAACTAAGACTAAGTCCCTTAAGTAAATCCAATTGCCCCTTTGGAGCATAAATAGTGACCCCATCAGTTCGGAAAATAGGTACACCAGAGAAATCCCCAGGTCGAAGCCGTATATGCAGCCAACGTTGACCACATGGATCATCGAGTAAGTCAATGTGCACCCGACCTGGCATACCACCAAAGGCAGCCTGTCTGCTTAATTCAG
The DNA here is from genome assembly GCF_034092415.1 of Prochlorococcus sp. MIT 1341. Classification (NCBI taxonomy): domain Bacteria; kingdom Bacillati; phylum Cyanobacteriota; class Cyanophyceae; order Synechococcales; family Prochlorococcaceae; genus Prochlorococcus; species Prochlorococcus sp. MIT 1341. The sequence continues at coordinate 1,197,476 of NZ_CP139304.1, forward strand.
CTAAAGCAGTTGGGGTAACACTTAGGGTTTGCCCCTTGTGCATGGAGAAAAAAAAGAAATATTTTCAAATCATAGACAACTCAGTGAAACAGCACATAAGTTCCCTATTCCATATTCTTCGTAGAAAAGCAATCGAAGAGGTTTGAGTACGATCACAAAATTCCGTTTAAAACTGTATACAACACTTTTGGTTAAGTGCTTTAAAGAGTCGTAAGAGTGGGCGATCCAGGGTTCGAACCAGGGACATCCTGCTTGTAAGGCAGGCGCTCTACCGCTGAGCTAATCGCCCATACATACAATTCTGCACTACCGCAGGTCAATTACACCTTTTCTATGCTGAATAGATGGCATCAGGCAAGAACCATGACAGAGCGACCAAACTACTTAGCCTCCCATTTGGAGTAGCTGTTGGAATTACTCTTGGCCTCGAGAATGGTCTGATCGGAGGCATCTCTTTCCTAGTTGGTGGATTATGGCTTTCACCTGATCTCGATACAAACTCCAATGCGTTAAAAAGATGGGGATTCCTTAAAGGAATTTGGATACCCTACAAAAAACTAATTTGCCATCGCTCGTTACTTTCACACGGACCAGTAATAGGAACAACAATAAGGCTGCTCTACTTAGCAATATGGCTCTATATCAGCCTCGCAATTTTTAGACAACTTGGAATTATCAAGTTTGCAGACATAAACCAAAACTTGTTTCAAAATCTTTTATTGCACAAAGAAAAATATGTGGCTTTCATTTTAGGACTAGAAATGAGTGCTTGGTTGCACCTAATACAAGATGGGGATCCTACTATGATTAATTTGAAAAAATAATATACTCATTAAGACTATTTAATAGTAATGTAAGAGTAGTATTACAATCGGATTATGGTAGAACAAGACATTACAAGATTGATGCAAATAATTGCTAAATTGCGCGATCCTAAAAGTGGATGCCCATGGGATGTAATCCAAACACATTCATCATTAATCCCCTATGTTCTAGAAGAAGCATACGAAGTTACCGATGCAATCAAAAACGGGAACGATAATGATCTCCAAGAAGAACTTGGTGACCTGTTATTGCAAGTATTACTTCATACACATATTGCAACCGAAGAAAAGCGATTTGATCTGAGAGACGTTGTAACCAGTTTACGCAATAAACTAATAAGGCGACACCCCCATGTATTTGAGAATCAAGAAGCATTAAGTATAGAAGAAGTAAAAAAGCAATGGGAAAAAATTAAAGAAAAGGAAACTCCAATCCCCAAATCAGAAAGCCCTATTAGCGACAAGTTACGCAATAGAATACGTTCACAATCAGCCATTTCAGGAGCCATGATAATATCTCAAAAGACAGCAAAGGAAGGCTTTGAGTGGGAAAATTTTAATGATGTTTGGGATAAAGTAATCGAAGAAATGAATGAGCTAAAAGAGGCAATAGATTCGAAGCAGAAGACTGATATAAAAGGGGAACTTGGTGATATAATCTTTACTCTTATTAATGTTGCACGTTGGCATGAACTTAACCCTGAAGAATGCTTATCAAAAACCAATCAAAAATTTCTTGACCGCTTTTCTTGGGTGGAAAAAAACTCTACGAACAAGATTTCCAAACAATCCTTTACCGAACTAAATTATTTATGGGAGAACGCAAAAAACAAGTTAAAAGCTGCTAAGAATAACAAAAATACTTAATTGTAAATCCATCAAAACCTTAAAAAGACTATGTGCACTCCAGAAAATCAAACAAGCACCTGGTTTGATGAATATCAAAAGGGCGTGAGATATGGCCTTGAAGGACAGATCTTAGTAGATGAAAAAAGTAAGTATCAAAGAATAACAATTATCGACAGCAAGCGCTATGGGAAAGCGCTCCTCTTAGATAACTGTTGGATGACAGCAGAACAGCAAGAAAAGCACTACCACGAATGCCTTGTCCATCCTGCTCTTTCCGGTGCATTAGAAATAAAAAGAGGATTAATTGTTGGAGGTGGAGATGGTGGAACTGCAAAAGAATGTTTGAGATACAAAGAAGTAGAGCATCTAGATTTAGTAGAGATCGATGAACATGTCATTAAACTTAGTCAAAAATATCTTCCAACAATAGGAGGAAATGCCTGGCAAGATCCACGTCTACAAATCAATATTGAAGACGGTATCAAATGGACTAAACATGCAGGAAATGAAGTCTATGATTTTGTAATTATTGACAGCTCAGATCCTAAAGGCCCTGCAAAAGGTCTCTTCAATGAAACTTTCATAAGAGACTGTAAAAGGATTCTTCGGCCTGGAGGGATATTTGCTATTCAAAGTGAATCACCAGAATCATTCCTCAAAATCCATTTAGATATTATTCGGCTTGTCAAAAAGATTTTCCAATTTGCTGATCCCATATACGGATGGGTACCAATGTATCCAAGTGGATGGTGGAGTTGGACCTTTGCCTCCATGGGAAAACCGCATTACCTTCACCCTCATTCCAAAAGAGTTAATGCAATTTCTCAAGATTGCATTATTTGGAGCTCAAAATGGCAAAAAGGAGCTTTTGAAGCTATGCCAGCTTTTATAGAAAGAGCACTTAAATAAGGAATGCGAGGTATCAATCACTGCCATGTTTAATACTGAAGGTCCCATCTTTATGCAAAGCCGACGTGATCCAAAAGGCTGCAGTATTGGAATCATTGGTGTTCCATATGATGGAACAACTTCCTTTAGAGCTGGCACACGTTTTGGGCCAGCAGCTATACGTGAAGTAAGCACATCCCTAGAAACCTATTGCCCTCAACTCAAGCTAGATCTAGAAAATATTGATTATGCAGATCTTGGGTCCCTAGACATTCCAATAGGCAAGCCAAAAAAAGTTATCAATCTAGTCAAAAAAGGGACAAAAAAAATAATTAGAAATGGTCTCAAACCACTTATTTTAGGAGGAGAGCACTCTATTACTTCTGGAGCAGTTCAAGCAGTGGCAAACTTTTATCCAGATGTTATTATGATTCAGTTGGATGCACATGCAGACCTTCGAAATCAATGGCAAAAAACAAAATATAGTCATGCATGTGCAATGCGGCGCTGTCTTGATGTATTGCCAAGCAAGCAACTAATTCAGGTAGGTATTCGCAGTGGAACAAAGGAAGAGTTTGACGAAATAGACCTACAAAAAAGAATGGTATCAACAGAAAACGGAGAACTTGCAAATTCTCTTACGAAAGCACTAAGTCCTCACAAAGATAAGCCTATCTATTTAACAGTCGATCTGGACTGGTTTGATCCAAGTGTATTGCCAGGAACTGGAACACCTGAACCCGGAGGTTTTTATTGGAATGATTTCGCCTCTTTATTAGATGTAATTCGTCAATACAATCTTATTGCCGCTGACGTTGTTGAACTTGCACCTGAACTTGATCCTTCAAAATGCAGTAGTGTTCTGGCAGCAAAAGTAACAAGAAGTTTGATAATGCTCCTCAGTACATAACTATCTATCGTTAAAGGTAAACAACAAATCACCATCTCTATGTATTAAGGAAAACTCAGATATACCTATGTTCAGATCATTGAAAACTCGTCTTCTTTGGAAGAACTAGAAAAAGAACGTCCCAAGTCAAGCTGTCTCTCAATAATCGGCGAAGAAAAATGCTCCTGAACACTTGGTAAAGATGGAGACTTTTGTGTCCAATGGTGACAGAAAGCAAATTTCGCCAGATCACGGGTAACGGTCAGTTGTCTTAAACGACACCAACCTTCAGCTGGGTTTTGGCCAGGTCCACAATGACAACAGGTGCTGCAGCAGTCGTTCCTAGGCACTGAATATCCTCCAAGGCACCAAGGATAAAGAAAGTTCGAAGATCTATCTTGACTCAACAGAAAATCTCCGGCTTTCCTTCAGGTTTGTCAAAACCAATTTCAACAGCCCATAAACCTGCCAATACGGTAAACGCATCCATGAAACTCAACAAAACCGCCTTATTTGAAGACTTCAGCAATGCTGGCGCTCGAATGGTTCCCTTCGCTGGATGGGAAATGCCCATCCAATTCTCAAGCTTGGTAAATGAACATCATGCAGTTCGGAATCATGGAGGGATGTTTGACATCTCTCATATGGGCATAGTCAGGCTTCAAGGAGTAAACGCAAAAGATCACCTACAAAAGCTCGTGCCCACAGATCTCAACAGAATTGGTCCTGGAGAAGCTTGCTACACAGTTCTGCTTAACAATAGTGCTGGAATTATTGATGATTTAATCATTTATGACCTGGGGGTCGATAAGGATGACAACGAGAATCTATTACTGGTTCTTAATGCAGCCTGCACAGATAACGATATTTCATGGATCAAAAAACATTTAGAGCCAGCTAATATCTCTATAATTGATGAGAAAAAAACAAACCTTTTAATAGCAATACAAGGCCCCCTTGTACAAAAAAATCTTGAAAGATTTACTGAGCAACCACTCTCAACCCTTCCAAGATTTGGCCATAGATATCTAAACATCAATTTAGAAGGTGAACCTCCAAACAGTACTTTTATTGCCAGGACAGGATATACAGGTGAAGACGGGTTCGAGATTCTTATCAATGCAAATTCAGGAAAAAAATTATGGCAAGAATTAAGAAAAGAAGGGTTTACCCCTTGTGGATTGGGTGCGCGTGACACCCTTCGCCTGGAAGCAGGAATGCTTCTTTATGGGAAAGATATGAGCAACAAAACCACGCCATTTGAAGCAGGCCTTGGCTGGCTAATTCATCTTGAGATGTCCAGTGATTTCGTTGGTAGATCGGCCCTCGAACAGCAAGCTAAAGAAGGTCTCAAAAAACGTTTAGTAGGAGTTGAATTGCAAAGCAAAGCAATCGCAAGAAGTGGATATCCTCTGCTTTCTAACAACAACAAAATTGGCCATATAACAAGTGGCAGCTGGTCACCCACTCTTGAGAAAGCAATTGGTCTTGGTTACGTACCTATTGAGTTCTCCAAAGTTGACACCTATATGGATATTGAGATCAGAGGGCAGCATTTTCCAGCAAAAGTGGTCAAACTCCCATTTTATAAACGGAAATGAACTATCTCCAGAGAAAGACTTTTTAACTAAAAAAAGGAGTTGTTATGGGAAACTCTTTCCAGACATTGATTTCTTCCTTACCTATGCGCAGCAACAATTGCGGTGAACTGCGCAACAAGCACATTAGTGCTGAGGTTAAATTGTGCGGTTGGGTTGACCGTTGCAGAGATCATGGAGGGGTCATCTTCATTGACCTTAGAGATCGAAGTGGAACTGTCCAAGTAACAGTTGATCCAGATGAGGGCAATGCAATGTTTGAAATTGCCGAGAGCCTGCGTAATGAAACTGTTCTCCAAATAACTGGAACCGTTAGAAATAGACCATCAGACGCAATCAACAAAAAACTGCTTACTGGAGAGATAGAGGTTCTAGCAAAAACACTAAATGTACTTAATCCTGTCAAAGGAACATTACCTTTTACGGTATCCATTCATAACGAAGAACCAATACGCGAAGAATTAAGACTCAGACACCGCTATCTAGACCTACGTAGAGAGAGAATGCGTCAAAACATACTCCTGCGTCACGAAGCAATAAAAACCGCAAGAGAGTTCCTTGAATCAGAAGGTTTTATTGAAGTAGAGACACCTGTCCTAACAAGATCTACCCCCGAAGGAGCACGTGATTATCTTGTGCCGTCACGAGTCTGCGAAGGCCAATGGTTTGCTCTGCCCCAATCTCCTCAACTCTTTAAACAATTACTTATGGTTGGAGGCATTGAAAAGTACTACCAGATAGCTCGTTGCTTCCGTGATGAAGATCTTCGTGCTGACCGTCAACCGGAATTCACTCAGCTAGATATTGAGATGAGTTTTATGAATCAAGAAGAGATTCTTGATATGAATGAAAAATTAATTGCAACAATCTGGAAACAGATCAAAGGGATCTCATTACCTTGCCCATTCCCAAGAATGACTTGGAGTGAAGCAATGAACAGATACGGCACAGATAGGCCAGATACCCGCTATGAAATGGAATTGAAAGATATAAGTGAAATTGCGAAAAAGATCAAATTTAAAGTCTTTTCAGGAGCCATAGCTTCTGGTGGCTCTGTTAAATGTATTAACGTAAAAGGAGGCAACAATGTAGTAAGTAATGTACGTATTAAGCCTGGTGGAGATATCTTTACAGAAGCCCAAAAAGCAGGAGCACGCGGGCTAGCCTTTATCAGAGTTAGGGAATCATTAGAAATCGATACAATAGGAGCAATAAAAGATAATCTTAGCGAAGAAGAGAAACAAAAAATCCTTAAATTAACAAATGCTGAACCTGGAGATCTACTTCTATTTGGCGCAGGAAATACACAAATGGTAAATAAAACTCTTGATCGAATACGTCAATTTCTTGCTAGAGAGTTAAACCTGATTCCTAACAAAGACAGTTGGAATTTTCTATGGGTCATTGATTTCCCAATGTTCGAATTGAATCAAGAAGAAAATAGACTCGAAGCACTTCACCACCCTTTTTGTTCCCCTAATCCAGAGGATATTGGAAACGACCAGAAAACTTGGCCAACTGACCTACCCAGGGCTCGTGCACAAGCCTATGACCTTGTCCTGAATGGTCTAGAACTAGGCGGTGGGTCTTTACGCATTCACAACTCAGAACTACAAAAAGAAGTGCTAAAAACCATTGGTATGTCGTCAGAAGACACACAACAACAATTTGGATTCCTAATAGAAGCTCTCGAGATGGGCGCTCCCCCACACGGTGGCCTTGCCTTTGGAATCGACCGCATGATCATGCTCCTAAGTGGAGAAGAATCAATTCGCGAAACAATTGCCTTTCCAAAAACCCAACAAGCTCGTTGTTTAATGACGCAGGCTCCCTCCCACGCCTCGGATCAACAATTAAAAGAACTGCATGTTGAAAGTACTTGGATCATCCCAGAAGAGAATTCATCCAAATAAGTTAAACAAAACAACTAATTTGACTGGAGATCTTAGTGGAGTCGCAGTAAATTAAGGAGTCAAAGAAGTAATTATGACCAAATACCTATTTGTCACGGGCGGTGTTGTTTCCAGTATTGGCAAGGGAATTGTGGCAGCGAGCCTGGGGCGACTACTGAAATCAAGAGGATATGACGTCTCAATCCTCAAACTGGACCCTTACCTCAATGTTGACCCTGGCACAATGAGCCCTTATCAACATGGTGAAGTATTTGTCACAGAAGACGGAGCAGAAACAGATTTAGACCTTGGTCATTACGAAAGATTCACAGATACCGCAATGTCGCGATTAAATAGTGTGACAACAGGGTCAATTTATCAAGCAGTTATAAACAAAGAACGACGAGGCGATTACAACGGAGGAACGGTACAAGTTATACCTCATATAACTAGCGAAATACGAGAAAGAATTCATCGTGTAGCTGCTAACAGTGGTGCAGATGTTGTTATCACTGAAATTGGAGGGACAGTTGGCGATATTGAATCCCTTCCTTTCTTAGAAGCAATAAGAGAATTTCGTGAGGATGTAGGTAGAGATGATTTGGCGTATATCCATGTAACCTTGCTGCCATTTATCGGAACATCAGGAGAATTAAAAACTAAGCCAACACAGCATTCTGTTAAAGAATTAAGGTCCATAGGTATTCAACCAAATTTGCTTGTTTGTCGAAGCGATCGCCCAATCAATGAAGAATTAAAAAGAAAAATTGCTGGTTTCTGTGGCGTTCCTAATAAAGCAGTCATACCTTCTCTAGATGCCGACAGTATCTATGCAGTACCTCTAGCCCTTGAAGGAGAAGGCCTTTGCAAAGAAATACTCAATATTCTCCATCTAGATGACAGAGAAAGTGATATGAATAATTGGAAAAAGTTGGTTCATAACATTAGAAACCCCGGACCTGAAGTCAAAGTGGCACTTGTTGGAAAATACGTACAATTAAATGATGCTTACTTATCAGTAGTTGAAGCACTACGACATGCTTGTTTAGCACAAAATGCTTCTCTTGATTTACATTGGGTATCGGCAGAGAAAATAGAAATTGATGGCAGTGAAAACCTATTAAAGGGAATGGATGCAGTTGTAGTTCCTGGTGGTTTTGGTAATAGAGGAGTCGATGGAAAAATAGAAGCTATTCGTTGGGCCAGAGAAAATAGAGTTCCTTTTCTGGGCTTGTGTCTGGGAATGCAGTGCGCTGTTATTGAATGGGCAAGAAACCTAGCAAACCTAAAAGAAGCAACAAGTTCAGAGCTTGATGAAAATACAAAACATCCAGTTATTCATCTTCTTCCTGAACAACAAGATGTTGAGGATTTAGGTGGAACAATGAGACTAGGCGTTTATCCCTGTAGATTAAAATCAAGAACACTTGGCCAAAAGCTTTACAATGAAGAAGTTGTTTATGAGCGTCACCGACATAGATATGAATTTAACAACTCCTACCGAAATCTCTTTATAGAGTCTGGATATTTAATTAGTGGAACCTCTCCAGATGGCCGGCTAGTAGAACTCATAGAATTAAAAAATCATCCTTTCTTTACAGCCTGCCAATACCATCCAGAATTTCTTTCTAGACCAGGGAAACCACATCCCCTTTTTAAAGGACTAATTGAGGCAGCACAACTACGCCTACCTGTTTCCCCTCAAGAAGCAATAAATCACAAAAAAGACACTAATGAAAAACTAAGATCGACTTCTAACTAATGTCAAATCATCTCCCCGTAGTGGAAACCTTCCATTCAATTCAGGGAGAAGGTAATCATGCAGGGAGAGGTGCTTTTTTTATACGCTTAGCAAATTGTTCTGTGGGTTGTCCTTGGTGTGACACTAAAAACTCGTGGGATGTAACAAAACACCCTAAAAAAACAATCAGCCAACTTGCAAATGAAACGCTGCATGCATCACAAAAGGGCGCGTCCTTTGTAGTAATTACAGGGGGAGAACCTCTACATCATGATCTTAGTCAATTATGTAATGCTATTCGTAATTCAACACAATCAACCAATAGAAAAATAATACCTATCCACCTAGAGACAAGCGGAGTAAATGAAATCACTGGAAACCCTAATTGGATTACTCTCTCACCAAAGCCCCATGCTCCTCCTAATTTAAATGTATTAATATCGTGTCATGAAATAAAAGTCGTAATTCATTCAGAAAAAGATATTATTTTTGCGGAAAATATTGCTGATAAAATAAAACAATTAAAACATGAATCAACAAAAAATCCAACTTCTAATAATACATTTTTATACCTTCAGCCAGGTTGGGATAGTCAGTCAGGTTTAAGGCTTGCCTTAGACTACATAAAATGCAATCCAAAATGGAGATTAAGCCTCCAAACACATAAATGGCTTAATATTAAATAACTCTCAAATATAGACAATTGAAAAAATATCCCCTGGGAAACTAGATTATTATTTTCTGTATATATGCAGAATCAGCTAATGAGTGCAGAAGGTAGTGCATGAGCAAAAACAAAACCATTGCCCTTCTCTCCGGGGGACTAGATTCGTCGACTGCTGCTGCAATGGCAATAGATGCTGGAAAAACCGTTATCGGACTATCATTAAATTATGGGCAACGCCATCACAAAGAATTAGAAGCAGCCAATTCAATTGCGCGGCACCTAGGGATTTCAGAACATCACACATTGAATATTAATCTTGGTTTATGGGGAGGCTCTTCACTGACTGATTTAAAACAAGACATTCCTCAAGAAGGAATTGAAAAAGATGTTATACCAAATACATACGTTCCCTATCGAAATACTGTTTTCATTTCCATAGGGCTAAGTCTTGCTGAAGCGCGTGGAGCCAGTGAGCTAGTTTTAGGTATCAATGCAATGGATTACTCAGGTTACCCAGACTGCAGACCGGACTATCTGAAAACTTTTCAAGAATTAGCCAACCTTGCAAGTAAGGTTGGTCGGGAAGGCAATGGGCCCAAACTCTGGGCACCCTTAATCAATTGGAAGAAAATAGAAATTGCTAGAGAGGCTTTGCGCCTAGGTTTGCCAATTGAAAAGACTTGGAGCTGTTATCAGGGTAATAAAAACCCTTGCGGTAAATGCGATAGTTGTCGACTACGTGATGAAGCATTTAAACACTTAGGAAGAATAGATCTATGCACACCCATATAAGAGTGACAAATCCAAAGAAAAAAATGTGTTGCTGGCATGAACCAAATGTTCTTGCAAACAAACTTTGTCAGGAATGGGGAATAGAAGGATTTATTTGGTTAGATAGCGATGGCAGTCAACATGGAAGATGGATCATTATGGGAGTAGATCCTGTCAGCCAGATTTGTTGTCATGGATTACCAGATTCATCTTTTGATCCAAATCCATTTAAAGAACTAAGAAATTTGGGTGATGGTCACTGGACGGGTTGGCTTAGCTATGAAGCTGCTGCTTGGATAGAGCCTAAAAACCCTTGGAAGACGAATAAGATGTCAACTCTATGGCTAGGAAAACATGACCCAATTTTAAAATTTGACTTAAAAACAAAACAACTATGGCTTGAAGGATATAATTCCAAAAGGTTTAATGAATTATTCAAATTTATCAATCAAATAAAACATAATAACGAAACAAAGCAAAAATTGTCATCAAATATTATGGCAAACAAATCACTAGGTATCAGGCTCGAAGAATGGGAGTGGCTAACGAATAACAAGAAATATATCAACGACGTAAAGCAAATCCAAAATTGGATTCAAGCAGGTGATATCTTCCAAGCAAATTTAACAACATGTTGCGAAGCAATACTCCCCGAAGGCATTTCCTTAATAGATATATTTAATAAGCTACGTCATCAATGTCCAGCGCCATTCTCAGGACTAGTAGTTGGAGCAAACCATGCCAAAGGTGAGGCTATAATATCTGCATCGCCAGAGAGATTTATAAAAGTATCTGCAAAAGGGCAAGTAGAAACTAGACCTATAAAAGGAACCAGGCCAAGAGGCATAAATGCTTCTCAGGATGCAAGACTTGCAGCAGAATTAATTTGCAGCATAAAAGATCGAGCGGAAAACATAATGATTGTAGATCTATTGCGGAATGACCTTGGCAAAGTTTGCAAGCCAGGGTCTATAAATGTTGGTCAGATTACTGGTCTTGAAAGTTTTTCAGAAGTACATCATTTAACTTCAGTAATAGAAGGCTCACTTCAGGAGGGAAAAACATGGGTCGACTTACTCGAATCTTGTTGGCCTGGTGGCTCCATCAGTGGTGCTCCTAAGCTCAGGGCATGTCAACGGTTACATGAACTAGAACCAACAGCCAGAGGTCCATACTGTGGATCCTTGCTTAGGCGTGATTGGGATGGAAGCCTGGATAGCAATCTTATAATTCGTTCTCTAATAGTTAACCAAACAACACTTAGAGCTCATGCAGGTTGTGGAATAGTTGCAGACTCCAAGCCATCCACAGAAGCTGAAGAGTTGCAATGGAAACTACTTCCAATTCTCAAGGCACTTCAATGAAAAAAGATCAGATAAAGAGAATTGGTTGGATAAATAATCGCTGGGTAGAAATCGACGAGTTCTGTCTTCCTATCTGTGACCGAGGCTTACAAATGGCAGATGGAATATTTGAGACTATTTTAATATTAAATGGGCAACCTAAATTACTCAATGAACATTTAAATAGATGGCAATATAGCGCCTCCATACTAGGAATGTCATCACCACCAAAATTAAATTGGCTGGAGCCTTTAATTGAAGAAGGCTTAGAGAGAACTTCATTGAATCAAGGTTCACTAAGACTAAACTGGACGCGAGGAAATAATCTTACAAGAGGTATCACTCTTCCTAAAAAAACCTCAAAGTTTGATGCGCATCGATTCTGGCTGGAATTAAATTCATATGAGCCAGTGTTTCATACAAAATCGATAGTAATCAGTCAATTAGAAAGAAGAAATCAAAATAGCCTCTTAAGTAAATGTAAAACATTTGCTTACAATCAAGCTATACAGGCAAGAAAAGAAGCCAATGATGCTGGATTCGATGATGCGTTGATATTAAACACAAATGGAGAGGTTTGCTGTGGAACCACATCCAATATTTTAGTTCACCGAAAAAATGAATGGTTAACTCCCAGAGAAAGTAGTGGCTGCTTACCAGGTATCATGAGAGGCGAAGGTATAAAAAAAGGAATTATTAAAGAAGCCATAATCAAAAAAGAACCAGAGGAAGGTGATCACTGGGTTTTTATAAATAGTTTAAGTTGTCATCCAATCTCTAGTGTCAATAATAAATCACTAAAGATTTTAAAGAATACCAAGGAATTATGGGAGACATTACTAACTAGGTGATTATTAATTTTAAATACCCTAATAATTTCTCCTAGTGTCCAGCTATTGTGAGATTAAAATGTTATCGGCATTGTGACATTAGCCGGTTCTGGTGAACACTCTTTAACTTGTAAATCTACAATTTTTCCTATGACAATAATCGAAGGAGAAGAAAACATTTTTCTCCTTGACTCCTGCACTAAATCACCTAAGTTAGCCCGAATAAAGCGTTGACCTACAACTGTTGCCTGCTGAATGACGGCTGCTGGTGTATCTAAACCCATTCCACCCTCAATCAATTGTTGAACGATTTGTTCAATATTATGGAGCCCCATATATATAACCAAAGTATGACTAACCTCAGCTAAAGAACTCCAATTAACTGTCCGGCGAGCTTTATCAATCTCCTCATGACCAGTAACGAAAGTCACAGAGGATCCACAGAGTCTATGGGTCAAAGGAATACCAATATATGCAGGTGCAGCAATGCCTGCAGTTACTCCAGGCACGACTTCCACTGGAACTCCTTTTTGAAAAAGATATTCAGCTTCTTCACCCCCTCTCCCAAACATAAATGGATCTCCCCCCTTTAATCGCACTACACAATCATGCTTTTTTGCAAGTTCTAAAAGAAGTGAATTAGTTTTTACTTGAGAAGACGAATGATGACCTCGTCTTTTACCAACAAACTGCAATTCACATGATGCACGCACCACCTCAAGAATTTGACTAGGTACAAGCGAGTCATACACAACAGCATCGCATTTTTGTAACAGACGATGTGCTTTGACTGTTATTAAATCCGGATCACCGGGTCCAGCACCCACTAAAAAAACCTTGCCATATTGAATTTTTATCATAGTAAAACCTCAATAAACCAACCATACCCCTTCTCCAAGAGGCGATTGAAAGCAAAGAAGAGTGTACTCAACTGTTAATAAACGCTTGTGAAACATAGTTAGGATCGAAAGACTATGAAGTTCGTGAGAAAAGATTAGAGAAAATTACGTCAGGTAAGATCTAATTGTATACCTTAAAAGAATAACATTTACTCTCAAATCTTATGACGATACTATTGCTATAAAAGCTACAACAAACCTAAATTCAAATCTAACAAAAATCTCTAATTATCACTGGAAGAGCCCTCTCAAAAAATGAATAGCAAAGAACACTTCAAAAGACTGCTAGGAAAAATAGGTAGTGGTGAGAGCACAAGCCGGGGTATGACCAGGGCAGAGTCTGCAGAGGCACTCAAGCTAATTCTCAAAGAAAGTGCCAGCCCTACACAAATAGGAGCTTTCCTGATGGCTCATCGTATTCGGCGCCCCGAACCTCAAGAACTTGCGGGCATGCTTGATACGTATTTGGCATTAGGTCCACAATTAAGCTCCTCAAAAAATCAAGTCAGGCCAATTTGTTTTGGGATGCCCTTCGATGGCCGATGTCGCACTGCTCCTATTTTTCCACTAACAAGTCTCGTACTTTTAAGCACAAACAATTCTATTGTTTTAAATGGAGGGAGACGAATGCCAATCAAATATGGGGTCACACCAATAGAGTTATTTTCAGCTCTTGGCCTCTGCCTAGAGGGTCTAAATATAAAAGCAGTGCAAACTGGTTTTCATAAACATAACTTTGCATTAATCCACCAACCAGATCACTTTCCACTTGCAGAATCAATGATCAAATATCGAGATGAACTAGGCAAAAGGCCCCCAATAGCTAGTATGGAATTACTTTGGACAGCTCACAGAGGAGATCATCTAATTGTAAGTGGTTTTGTACACCCGCCGACCGAAACAAGAGCTTGGAAAACATTACAAATGTTAGGAGAAAGAAACTTAATTTCTATCAAAGGACTTGAAGGTAGTATTGACTTGCCAATCAGTAGAAGCTGTATAACCAGTTATATCCAAAATGGAAACTTTGAAAGGTTAATTCTTCATCCCAAGAAGCATTTCCTACAGGGGAAAGAAACTGAATGGAATAATATTGATATCTGGAAAGAGCAAGCCTTAAAGGCCCTCCACAATAAAGGTCCATTAGTACCAGCCCTAACTTGGAATTCTGGAGCGTATCTATGGTTAGCTGGAAAAGCAAAAAGTATGGATGAAGGTTTAAAAACTGCCAAAGAAACTATTAGCTCCGGTGCAGCAATGGAGATACTAAAGAAATTAATTAGTTGGAGAGCAGAAACATCCACTTGATACTGCTCTAATGCGAAAATATAGCTAAATCTATAAACGACTCAACCAGTCATCAATAGAAGTGACGAAGACAAAATTCCCTATCGTCATTAGCACATTTCTTACTTTGCTAAATGACCGGCTTGGAGAAAGCATCGTGTTTCCTCTTTTGCCATTTCTTCTTGCAAATTTTCAAACAGATGGACGCACCTTAGGCTTACTAGCAGGTAGCTATGCTCTTGCTCAGTTCGCAGCAACCCCCCTAATTGGGGCATTAAGCGATCGTTTCGGCAGAAAACCTGTGATTGCAAGCTGTGTCACGGGATCAATCATAGGACTAGGATTATTTGCATTAACTATTAGTTTAAAATGGCCTCCTGAATCATTTCTTCCTCTAATACTTTTATTTAGTGCAAGGTTAATTGACGGGATTAGTGGCGGGACTGCTGCTACAGCAAGTGCTGTTTTAGCAGATATTAGCCCTCCTGAACAACGTGCGAAAGCTTTTGGGCTTATTGGAGTTGCTTTTGGATTTGGATTTATTCTTGGACCTTTTCTCGGAGGGAAGCTGGCTCAGCAATCAGTAACTCTCCCAGTGTGGGTAGCAACTGGATTTGCACTAGTAAACCTTGCAGTAGTTCTTAAATTTCTTCCTGAAACACACCCCAAAGAATCAAGAATATCTATCCCTCAAAAAAGAAAGTTGAATCCATTCACGAAAATAAAGCGAATCATGCTTAATCCTCATGTAGGAAAACTATCGTTAGCCTTCTTTCTTTTTTTTCTAGCTTTTAATGGATTTACTGCAATCTTAGTTCTATTTTTCAAAGAAAAATTAAATTGGGGTCCAGAGCTATCAACAACCGCATTCTTAATTGTTGGAATAGTCGCAACCTTTGTTCAAGGTGGACTAATTGGTCCATTGGTGAAAAAATTTAAAGAAAGAAAATTAACTCTTTTTGGCTTAGGATTAGTAATAATTGGAGCTATAATTATTGCACTTACAAAAGAAGGGCAAAGTAGCACAAGCATATTTATTGCAGTAGGAATACTTGCTTTCGGTACCGGACTCGTTACTCCTTGCCTAAGAAGTTTAGTTTCACGTAAGCTCGACACAGAAGGACAAGGTACAGCCTTAGGAAGCTTACAAGCTCTGCAAAGCCTTGGAAGCTTTATAGGACCTGCGTTAGCTGGGCTTAGTTATGATATTTTGGGAAAAAGCAGCCCTTTTATAGGGGCTTCTATTGTTGTCATGATCGTAATACCACTAGTCAGCAGAGAAACGCACAAAACAGTATCTCCTGATTAAAATATAGAAGGGTCTGCGCATCAAAACAAAAAATTACATCTCAAAATTTTTATAGATGGTCTTGCCTACCTACTTCCTAAAATGATTAACACTGATAAAACACGAAAAGGGTATATAAATCGTGAATTGAGTTGGATCTCATTTAATTTTCGTGTCTTATCCCAAGCCCTAGATATCAAAACACCTCTTATTGAACAAGCAAAATTTAGTGCAATTTTTAGCAATAATCTTGATGAATTTTTTATGGTAAGGATTGCTTCTTTAAAGTCTCAAGTTGAAGCAGGGATCACCAAACTGAGTGAAGACGGTAGAACTGCATCAGAACAATTAGAAGAAATCCGAAAAAGACTTTTACCAATTCTAAAATTACAAGCCAATCATTATCATGATTATCTAAAGAATGAACTTCGAAGAAACAGAATTTTGATAGTAGACTATGAAGACTTGAATGAAATTCAAACAAGTTGGATTAACAGTTATTTTAAGACAAAAATTTTTCCTGTTCTAACGCCTCTAGCAGTCGATCCCGCTCATCCATTTCCTTACGTAAGCAACCTCAGCCTAAATGTAGCTGCAATTATCATAGATCCAGAAAAAGATCAAGAACAATTTGTTCGAGTAAAAATACCTCAGAAAAGCATAAGCCGATTTATCTCAATACCTACAGACCTAGACAAATCAACTTCAAACGCTGAGCTAATAACAATACCTCTGGAACAAATCATAGGCTGTAATCTAAGAATGCTTTTTCCAGGAATGAAAATAAAAGAACACTATTTTTTTCGTGTTACTCGTGATGCAGACTTAGAGCTCAGAGATATAGAAGCTGATGACCTAATGATTGCAATAGAAGAAGGTCTTCGGAAGCGTAGGCTTGGTGGTGAGATTGTAAGGCTAGAAGTGTCAGATAAAATACCCGTAGAAATTCTAAATATGTTAATAAAAGGGTTGTCTATTAAAGAAGAAGACGTATATATGACAAAAACAATATTAGGTCTCGATGACCTACTTGAATTGTCAACTATATCTAATCATAGGCTTAAATTTAAGCATCATGTCGGCAAAACCTGTAAGCCACTGAAACATAGTCAAACTGGGAAGCTTGAAACTTCATCTAGCAATAAAGATGAATTCAAAGATATCTTCTCAATAATCAAAAATAAAGATATTCTTTTACATCATCCCTATGATTTATTCTCTACCTCTGTAGAAGAGTTTATAAATCAAGCTGCTGAAGACCCAGATGTTTTAGCAATCAAGATGACGTTGTACAGAATTGCAAAAGACTCTCAAGTTATTAAAGCCTTAATTCGAGCTGCCGAAAGTGGCAAACAAGTTATGGCACTGGTAGAATTAAGGGCACGTTTTGATGAAGATAACAATATTCAATGGGCAAAACAACTAGAACAATCAGGTGTTCATGTTGTTTATGGGGTTGTGGGCCTTAAAACCCACACAAAAATCGCATTAGTGATCAGGAATGAAAGCAATAAATTAAAAAGTTACGTACATATTGGAACAGGTAATTACAATTGCAAAACATCAAAACTATACACAGATTTAGGTTTACTTTCTGCTAGAGAGGATCTGGGTAAAGATTTAGTTGAGCTATTTAACTACTTGACTGGCTTTGCTAAACAACAAACATTTCGCAAGTTGCTTGTCGCCCCCGTCAGCCTGAGAAAAGGTATAGAAACGTTAATCCATCGAGAAATCAAGAACCATAAGGAAGGTAAAGGTGGAGTAATTAGAGCTAAGATGAATTCATTAGTAGACCCTAATATCATAAATCTTCTCTATGAAGCTTCTCAAGAAGGAGTCAAAATAGAGTTAATCATTCGAGGGATGTGTTGTTTATACCCAGGTGTAAAAGGTCTAAGTGAGAATATTCAAGTGATCAGTGTCATCGGGCAATTCCTAGAACACTCGCGTATATTTTGGTTCTACAATGGTGGAGAAAAAGAAGCTTATATAGGTAGTGCAGACTTTATGCGACGTAATTTAGATAGAAGAATTGAGGCTGTTACACCCATTGAAGATACTTTACTCTTAAAACGTATTGAACAACTTCTAGCGATATACCTGAATGACAACTGTGCCGCATGGGACATGCAGAATGATGGCACCTTTGTGCAACGAAAAGCAAAAGGACAACAATACAGAGCGCAAGATGAATTGATAGCCTTTTGGGAAACTCTATAGAATGTCCTCAGAAAGGAATTTAATAAAAAAGGGATAAAATAGCTTTTTGAAAAAGTCTGAAAAACTAGACCAAAACCTATAGGTTGCGTTTTATACCTATCAAAGAACCTGAAGTTTTTTAGCCATAGGACTACCAAAAGATTTCATATTCTATTCTGCTCAATTTGTAAGTTAGTGCTAAATTTCAACCAAATCTAATTTAAGGAGGACAGGGTGATGGGGATCCCTCTGAAATCTGCTAAGAGCATTTCTGCTCAGCAAAAGGCTAATTCGACTTTATCGTCAGACAAACAAGCGGACACCAATAAAAGCTCATTACCCAAACAAACACAAAAAACAACTAACAAACAAACTGGACGACTGGCTACAGATGCTATTGGCTTTTATCTAAGCAGCATCGGCAGAGTCCCTCTCTTAACAGCAGCAGAAGAGATAGAGCTTGCACATCATGTGCAAGCTATGAAAGAACTTCTTCAATCACCAAAAGAAGAACATACACCCAGACAACGGCACCAAATCAGGATGGGCAAACGGGCAAGGGACAGAATGATGGCCGCCAATCTTCGACTTGTAGTTAGTGTTGCCAAAAAATATCAAAACCAAGGACTTGAACTGCTTGACCTAGTACAGGAAGGAGCTATTGGCCTAGAACGTGCTGTTGATAAATTCGATCCAGCCATGGGCTACAAATTCTCGACCTATGCCTATTGGTGGATTCGACAAGGAATGACTCGGGCAATAGATAACAGTGCTCGCACCATTCGTCTGCCAATTCACATCAGTGAAAAGCTTTCCAAAATGCGACGCATCTCTAGAGAATTGTCCCATCGATTCGGGCGTCAACCAAATCGGCTAGAACTTGCACATGCAATGGGTATCGAACCTCAAGATTTAGAAGATCTTGTCGCACAAAGTGCTCCATGTTCATCACTAGATGCCCATGCCCGGGGTGAAGAGGATAGAAGTACTTTGGGAGAACTTATTCCTGACCCAAATGGCACCGAGCCTATGGAAGGAATGGATAGAAGTATTCAAAAAGAACATTTGGGTGGATGGCTATCCCAATTAAATGAAAGAGAACAAAAAATACTTCGATTACGGTTTGGTCTAGATGGAGAAGAACCTTTAACACTTGCTGAGATAGGCAGACAAATCAATGTTTCACGTGAACGAGTAAGGCAATTAGAAGCCAAGGCAATTATCAAACTACGTGTAATGACCAACCATCAACAAGCTGCATAATTGTCTTGGGGAATATTCTTTCTCTAGGCCTAATTGGAAGTTGGATTGCTGTTATCATCTCGCTAGCAATCCTTTGTCGTAAAATTTGGCCAAATAAAAAAGAACTAAGTAGAAAAATTGTCCATATAGGTAACGGTCCTGTAATTCCCATGGCATGGTTTTTAGGCATTCCGAAGGATGTCGCACTAACCTTTTCATGTTTAATTACAATCACTTTATTGATTAATCAGCAACTTAGAATAATACCTGCTATAGAGGATATAGACCGTAAAAGTTTCGGAACAATTGGATACGGAGCAGCTATAACTATTCTATTATTTTACATGTGGCCAGACAATGCAGCAGCTGTAAGTAGCGGAGTACTTGTTATGGCCTTTGGAGATGGCTTAGCAGGGTTAATTGGCTCCAATATTAATTCATATCGTTGGCAAATATTGAATCAAAAAAAATCATTACTTGGAACTTCTACTATGTTTATAGTGTCTTTTCTAATTTTATTGTTAATCAATATTTACACAGGTTTTTCCTTAAGCTTTTCAGACATCCTCATTATAGCTCTACTTGCAACGACACTTGAACAAGTAGGACAATACGGACTCGATAATATTTTAGTTCCTTTAGTTGTAGCATTTAGTTGGGTATTCTTTCAAGGAGCATAAAATAATTAATTTTATGCTTGGATAGTTTTTACTGAAGATGATAAATCCTTCAAAAGAGATGCCGTTGTATCTATATCAATACATGCATCTGTAATACTTTGACCATAAACAAGTTCATCCTTGTTTCCTTTTAAAGACTGATTGCCTGCTACTAAGTGGCTTTCGAGCATCAAACCCATAACAAAATTAGAACCATTTTCAATCTGAGAACAGACATCATGTAGAACATCCGCTTGTCGTCGATAATCTTTATTAGAGTTACCATGACTACAGTCTATCATTAATTTCTCAGCTAATCTAACTTTCGATAATTCTTTTGCGACTCGATTTACTTCCTCTGAATGATAATTAGTTCCTGACTTACCACCTCTTAATACTAAATGACCATCAGGGTTACCTGTTGTACTAATAATAGATGCATTACCATCTTTATTAATTCCTAAAAAATGATGAGGTCTTGAAGCTGCTTGCATTGCATTGATAGCAATCGACGCAGTCCCATCAGTACCATTTTTATACCCAATTGGCATAGAAAGACCTGAAGCCATTTCACGATGAGTTTGGCTTTCGGTAGTTCTAGCTCCGATAGCAGTCCAACTAATTAAATCAGCAATATATTGAGGAACTACAGGATCCAATAACTCTGTCGCAGCTGGCATACCTTTACGAGCTAAATACAACAACAGCCCCCTGGCACGTCGCAACCCCGTATTTATGTCATAAGAACCATCTAAATGAGGATCATTTATTAAGCCCTTCCACCCAACGGTAGTTCTAGGTTTCTCAAAATACACACGCATCACGATTTCCAATTCAGAAGCATATAAACGACGCAAATCATCCAAATGATCGGCATACTCCTTTGCTGCATCAACATCATGGACTGAACAGGGACCCACTATGACCAACAAACGTGAATCCTCTCCACGCATGATTGCTTGAATTCGTTGTCGTGCTGTGGAGACCGTTTTGATTGCTAAATCATCAATAGGTAAATCTTGATGCAACAAATCAGGTGGCACCAAAGGTCGCGTCTCCACCACATGTAGATCTGAAGTGGTGGTCATTGGTCATAAATCTCGACGCCCTAGGCTAATTAAAGAGCAAGCGAACAGCATCAATGAATTTCATTTCAGCATGTTTATCCATACAAAAAGTATCGATGACGTAGAAGAATAGAGACCTGACTACTAAGGCAACACATCAAACGTCATGTTAAATACCTATTACAAACTCACTGCCGAAAGAGAAACCTTAGGAATTCCTGGTCTCCCCCTCAATGCAGAAGAAACCGAAGAGCTAACCAAACTTCTTGAAGCTCCAAAAAATGGAGAGACCCAGAGCCTAATTCATCTCTTAACCGAAAGGGTTCCACCTGGAGTCGATGAAGCCTCTCTTGTTAAAGCCTCATGGCTCAACGCAGTAGCAACTGGCAAAGTAAATAGTCCCGCCATCCATCAATTAGAAGCTGTCCGTCTACTAGGTACGATGATTGGTGGATATAATGTGGGAGCACTTGTTGGATTACTCGAAAATCAAGATAAAAATATTGCAACATATGCTAGTAATGCTTTAAGTAAAATATTACTTGTTTATGACGCAGTTAATGATATTTTTGATCTTTCTAAAACGAATAACTTTGCGAAGAAAGTAATAAACAGTTGGGCCAATGCTGAATGGTTTACAAACAAACCTCCCCTAGAAAAAGAAATCCAAGTCTGTATTTTCAAAGTTGATGGTGAAACAAATACAGATGACCTCTCTCCAGCGACTCATGCGACTACTCGACCAGATATTCCATTACATGCTTTAGCAATGCTTGAGACACGGTATCCGAAAGGTCTTGATATGATTTCGACTTTAAAAAAACAAGGTAATCCAATTGCATATGTTGGAGATGTAGTTGGAACTGGAAGCTCTAGAAAATCTGCTATCAACTCTGTGCTTTGGCATATTGGTCAAGATATACCTTTTGTCCCAAATAAACGCTCAGGTGGTGTAATTATTGCTAATAAGATTGCACCTATTTTCTTCAATACTGCCGAAGATTCCGGTGCTCTTCCAATTGAATGTGACGTAAGCCAACTCAAAAATGGCGATTTAATAACAATTAAAACATCACAGGGAGTGATCACCAAAGTTGAAAATAATGAAGAAATTATTGCAAAGTTTGAGTTAAGTCCAAACACAATTACTGATGAAATACAAGCTGGTGGAAGGATTCCCTTGATGATTGGTAGAGCTTTAACTGACAAAGTTCGCTTAAAACTTGGACTTAATCCTTCAGAGATATTCATTCGACCTAATACACCAACAAATCCAATCGACGGTTATACACAAGCACAAAAAATAGTTGGAAAAGCTTGTGGTCTTGTTGGGATTCAACCTGGAACAAGCTGTGAGCCTATCGTCAGCACTGTAGGGAGCCAAGATACAACAGGGCCAATGACACGTGACGAGATGAAAGAACTTGCTTGTCTAGGATTCTCAGCTGATTTAGTAATGCAAAGCTTTTGCCATACTGCCGCTTATCCAAAACCAGTAGATCTAGAAACACATAAAGAACTTCCTGATTTCTTTGCTGATAGAGGAGGTGTGGCACTAAGACCTGGTGATGGAATTATTCATAGCTGGTTAAACAGAATGTTATTGCCCGACACAGTTGGCACCGGAGGTGATAGCCATACTCGTTTCCCACTAGGCATTTCTTTTCCAGGGGGATCTGGGTTAGTGGCTTTCGCAGCGGCAATCGGTGCCATGCCTATTGACATGCCAGAGTCAGTTCTCGTGAAATTTAGAGGTTCTTTACAAGAAGGCATTACCCTGAGAGATGTAGTTAACTCAATTCCTTTATTTGCAATTGAAAAAGGCTTGTTAACTGTTGAAAAAGCAAATAAAAAAAATATTTTTAATGGAAGAATTATGGAAATAGAAGGTTTACCTGACTTGAAACTAGAACAAGCTTTCGAATTAACCGATGCTTCTGCTGAAAGATCATGTGCGGGATGCTCTATAGCACTGTCAGAAAAAACAGTTAGCGAATACCTACGGAGCAATATTGCATTGCTTAAAAATATGATTAAAAATGGCTACCAAGATTCAAGAACCTTACAAAGGCGAATAAAAGAAATGGAAACATGGCTTCTAAGCCCAAATCTAATTAGTGCTGATAAAAATGCTAAATATAAAGAAACAATAGACATTAACCTGGATGAATTAAAAGAGCCAATTCTTGCATGTCCGAATGACCCAGACAATGTTAAGTTGCTGAATCAAGTGGCAGGAACTCCTATACAAGAAGTGTTCATAGGTTCTTGCATGACTAACATTGGACATTACAGAGCGGCGGCAAAAATACTAGAAAATGAAGGACAAAATAAAGCAAAATTATGGGTTTGCCCACCTACACGAATGGACGAAGAAATGCTAAAGGAAGAAGGATATTATCAAATATTTGAAGCTGCTGGCAGTCAAATGGAAATGCCTGGATGCTCATTATGCATGGGCAATCAAGCACGTGTTGAAGACAACAGCACTGTATTTTCTACAAGCACACGTAACTTTAACAACCGTTTGGGTAATGGAGCTCAAGTCTATCTAGGAAGCGCAGAACTTGCTGCTGTTTGTGCATTATTAGGATACATACCAACCAATTCAGAGTATCAACAAATAGCAGCTAAACAAATCAGCCCGCTTTCCTCAGAACTTTATAGATATCTTAATTTCAATGAGCTTTCGGAATATTGCGAAGACGCAAAAATAGTTAACTTAAAATAATATCACTTCTAAAAAACAAATACAATGAACAAATCTCCTAAATCAACAAGAAATTTAGCAATAACATCTAGTAATAAAAGTATTAAAAGCCTTCTCCGTAGAAGATGGCTGGCCATAGCAATAGCATTAGCTCTTACAGGACTCGGTGCATCACTAACAGGAAGTCTATTTAAAAGTGGAATCAAATTACTAGAAACTTGGCGATTAGAGCTTCTAGTAATTTTCCCAGCCTGGATAGTTCTTCCACTATTGGGAATTACAGGTGGATTCATTTCTGGAACGCTTATAAAAAAACTTGCTCCTGCCGCAAGTGGATCGGGTGTAATTCCAATCATGGGATATCTGCGTCACCGTAATATTCCAATGGGATTACGAGTAGGTTTAGTCAAATTAGTTGCAGGCATTATTGCTATTGGTAGCGGATTCCCCCTGGGACCCGAAGGACCTGCCGTACAAATGGGTGGATCTGTAGCTTGGCAATTTGCAAAATGGCTAAAAGCACCAAATGCTTTTCGAAGAGTGATTGTTGCAGCAGGAGGAGGAGCAGGTATTGCTGCAATCTTTAGTGCGCCACTGGGAGGTTTCTTTTATGCAATCGAAGAACTACTAAATTCTGCTAGACCTATAATTTTAGTTCTAGTAATAGTTACTACATTCTGGGCAGACTCATGGGCCGATTTACTGCAAAGTATGGGGCTTGGAAACTCAGAAGGTGGGTTTAATAAATTACTAGGTTTTCAACTTGAGCGAACATATTCACCGCAAGTCGAATTCTTTCCTATCGATTTCATTTACTTAATAGCACTAGGAATCGTTGCTGGTTTACTAGCTGAGGTATATAGCAGATATGTAATCACCATGCAAAAACAAGGGGATAAATTTTTCGGCAAAAAGTTGGTCCTTAGAATGGTAGTAAGTGGCTTTATTTTAGGGGGAATTTACTCTTGTCTACCTGAAACATTCCATAAAGCTTCTGTGCTACAAAGCAAAATTGCTTTGGGAAGTATAGACATCAAAATGGCAATAACAACCTTTATTGTTCTTTTTATATGCAGTGGCATTGCGGCCGCCTCAAAAGCACCAGGAGGGTTGTTTTATCCTATGCTTACTCTAGGAGGATCGATTGGTCTTGCATTTGGAATCATTGTTGAGATACTTACAGGGCACGTACCCAGTACGTATGTTTTTGCTGGAATGGGAGCATTTGTAGCAGGTTGCTCTCATACACCAATAACTGCCATGTTCCTTGCTTTTGCATTGACAAAAGATTTGCTAATACTAAAACCAATTTTAGTTGCTACACTAACAAGCTTTCTGGTAGCTAGAATATTTAATGAGTCATCTATTTATGAAAGACAATTAAAAATAGAATTCAAATCAAATAATACAAAACCTCAGTAAATCTACAATAAAATCCTTTAAAATGTTTGAATAGAAAAAAGTCTATCGCATTAGACTCTCATCACTGGGAATTACTCTGAAACAAGAAACTCTACTATTTAATCCCAGTATCCCTTCCAAAGATGCTCTCAAAGTAATACTTGCTTTTCCTAGTAATTACTCTATAGGTATTACCAGTCTTGGATACCAAGTTATTTGGGCAACACTTGCACAAAGAAATGATGTAGACGTTAAGCGTCTCTTTACGGATCTGAGAGAACGTGCTCACAGAAAATGTGATTTATTTGGGCTATCTCTTAGCTGGGAACTTGATGGACCAATTCTACTAGATTTATTAGAAAAAGAAGGTATACCAATATGGAGCAATCAAAGAAAAGAAGAAGACCCAATTGTCTTTGGAGGTGGACCAGTTTTAACTGCTAATCCGGAGCCTATGGCTCCATTTTTTGATGTAATTTTAATGGGCGATGGAGAAGAGCTATTGCCAAGGTTTATTGACAATTTAAATGCAACAAAAAATAAAACAAGATTAGAACGTCTTCATAGTTTAACAGCTATACCAGGAATATATGTACCGAAGTTCTATGAACCAGAATATGACAAAAGTGGAACGTTATTACGAATTAGCCCAATAGATCCAAAGATCCCTGAGAAAGTTGTTAAACAAACATTTCTTGGCAATGTACTCAGTCACTCAACTGTTATTACACCCGACGCAGCATGGCCAAACATACATATGGTTGAAGTGGTCAGAAGTTGCCCGGAAATGTGTAGATTTTGCATGGCAAGTTATCTCACATTGCCTTTTAGAACCAGCTCGCTAAACCAAGGCTTAATACCCGCCGTAGAAAAAGGATTAAAAATAACAAATCGAATAGGGTTACTAGGTGCATCAGTTACTCAACACCCTCAATTTAATGAACTAATGGAATGGCTAAATCAAGATAAATTTGATGAAACAAGGATTAGTGTTAGTTCGGTTAGAGCCGGAACAATTACTCCTGATTTAAGTAAAATTCTTGCGAAAAGAGGCACTAAATCTATTACTATGGCTATAGAAAGTGGCAGTCAAAAAATCAGAAATATAGTAAATAAAAAATTAAATGAAGATGAAATTTTTAATGCCGCAAAAAATACATACCTAGGCGGCTTAAAGGGATTAAAGCTTTATGGAATGGTTGGTCTACCTTTGGAAAATGAAGAAGACATAGAAAAAACAGCTGATTTATTAATCAGACTCAAAAAACAAACATCTCAACTAAGATTTACTCTTGGTGTGAGCACGTTTGTTCCTAAAGCTCATACTCCATTTCAATGGTATGGAATTCATAAAAATGCTGATAAAAGACTTAAAAGATTAAGCAAAGTGCTCAGACCTCAAGGGATTGAAGTTAGACCGGAAAGTTATAAATGGAGTTTAATCCAGGCGCTTCTTTCAAGAGGAGATAGAAGACTTGCACCCGTAATTTATGCAATTAGAGGTTCTCATAATCGTTTAGGGGAATGGAAAAAAGCATTCAACGCTGCATTTAATCAAGAACTAAACAAACACTTTTATCCCGTCAATGAACCTCCTCCTCCTCCTGCCTGGGATGAAATAATCCATGATCAATGGGATACCTCTAAAGTACTTCCCTGGAATCATCTAGAAGGACCTATAAACAAAGCAAAACTTATTGAGCACCACCTACTTTTAAAGACTTGATCAAGTTTTCTTTTTTACCTGGATATAACATCGACCTCAACCCAGCCAACAAAATCCAACCAACTATATTAATTCGACTATCAAAAAAGGGCATATCTGCTCCATGCATTGCCAACAAAACAAATGCTGCGGTCCACCATGCTCGATCAAAAATCTTCTCATTAAAATTGCCACCATTAGGCACCCCCTTTAGAAGAACCCCTCTTTTCAATGCAGTTATTAAGAGGGAAACAACAGTAAAAACAAAAATTAGCGCAACTGGTAAACCGTGACTTACAGCTAGATCTAAAGGAAGATTGTGGGCATGACCATGCCACTGGCCAGTCCTTAGTGGATACAGAACGGAAAAAGCTGCTGCTCCCCAACCAAACCAAGGACGTTCTGTAATGAACTCAACGGCCACTTGCCACTGGCGAAGGCGCGTAGAATCCAAAATTCTGGAATCACTATATTGCATATCATTTAATCGAGACCAAATACTTTCAGGAACAAATCTTCTGGCAAAAGTTTGCAAGTTTGGATGAACTAAAGGAAAAGAAGCAAAAGCTACAAACATAGAAATAAATGCCAATAGAGGCAATAACCAATACCAACGCGTAGGTCCAATTACAAAGGGTAAAGCCAAAAACAACCCCCCCCAAGCATTGCGCGAATCTGTAAGAACAAGAGCACAAACAATCAAAATTGCAAAAATAAATGCAAAAAAACGATGTAACCTACTAATCTTTACTTGCAAAAGTAAAGCAAGAGAAAAAGGCCACACTACAGCCAACCAAGCACCTGCAATATTTGCATAATCAAAAAGACCAGATAATCGACCTACAGGTTCACCACCAGGAGAAATAAACCAAACAATTAAACCATTAAAGATCTCCCAAGGTCCCTGCCAGCCAAACCAAAGCTGACCAAAGCCTGTAAGCAAAACTGGGAAAGTGCCTACAACTAAACAAACAGCAGCCTGTCGTCTAGCCTTAGGAAAGAGAAGAAAAGGCTGTGCCGCAATGAATAACCAAAAAAAAGGCAACC
The DNA here is from genome assembly GCF_034092415.1 of Prochlorococcus sp. MIT 1341. Taxonomy (NCBI): domain Bacteria; kingdom Bacillati; phylum Cyanobacteriota; class Cyanophyceae; order Synechococcales; family Prochlorococcaceae; genus Prochlorococcus; species Prochlorococcus sp. MIT 1341. Next base: position 1,225,275 of record NZ_CP139304.1, read on the forward strand.
AGTTCCCTAATCCAACAATAGCCAACCAACCTGTATATGAACTAAAAATACCTAACAGCATCAATAAAGCAATTATGAAGAATGCTTTGTTCCATCGGTCATTCCAAAACTTTTTAAATTGTCTAGGAGTGGTATAAAACAAAGCCGGAAGTAAAAATAAACCTGATAAAAAGGCACTGGATGGCAAAAAAAACAAACCGGCTTGAAACAAACACCAAAATCTGACATTAATGAGAGGTGGTGCATCCCTTACATCCTTTAAAAAAGATTTGATGGATAGAAGAAATAAGCCAGTTGGATTAGCCTGTTGATTCATAATAAAAGCCTTACATAGCTTAGAGGCACTAGATCATTCGCATTTAATCGACGAATAATCACACTAATCTACTCGAAAGAAGAAACCTAAAGATCGAAGTGACTTATTCCAAGGTTTAGTCACTAAAAAGTTTTTTATTTATAAACATTGCACACTAGAAAGGGGAATTACGCTAAAACCAACAATAAGACACATAAAGAAGTAAATTAGTAAAATCAATTTCAAAAAAAACTCAAACCATCTATTGGGTCATTTAAGCAATCAAAAGATTGATAGTATAAACAGATACATTCCGGAATCGACACACTGAACAAAGAAATTGCTATTATTGGTGGGGGCTCAATTGGCCTAGGTACAGCATGGCATCTGACAAACCTAGGGCACAATGTGGCAATTATTGACGAACATATCTGCAAAAAGTGCAACAAGTCAAATAGTCAATCTGGAACAACTGCATCATTAGGTGTTTTGATGGCAAATGTCTTCCAAAGAAGCACTGGAAGAGCCTGGAAGCTTAGACAAAGGAGTCAAAATCTTTGGCCAATATGGATAAAAGAGCTGACTACAAAAGAATTCCAAATAAAATTAGAGAATCCACTCATTAAGATTGCAACAAACGAAAAAGAAGATCTCAGAATAAAAACATTAATCCAAACACGTCAACACCTTGGAATTAGACATCTAAATAAAGAAGAAAAGTATTTTTACGAGCAATTATGGCCACAAAATAAATATACAGGCATGGTATCAATGAATGATGGGAGGATAGATCCCATAGGCCTACAACAAGCTTTGAAGTATAATTTAAAAAAAACAAATATAAACATGTTGGCTGCAAAAGTAACCAGCATAAGAAGGCAAGTAACAGGTAAAGTTAATCATTGGTCATTAAAACTAGACAACATTGGTGAGCTATCCTTTGAGAAAGTAATTATCTGTGCCTCGCTAGGAAGCAGTGGGTTGATTATAGATTTAGGTTACAATATTCCACTGGAACCAGTCTTAGGACAAGCTGTTGAAATAAAAACTTCGCTTTCAAATGAAACATATTTAAAATTACCACCTGTTCTAAACATTTATGGTGTCAACATAATTCCAACACAAGATAATCAAATTTACATAGGAGCAACTCTGGAAAGAAATACAGAACCACTACCTACATATCTTGAGCAAATGATTTGTCTGAATAACCAAGCGCCACAATGGATACAAACAGAAGAAATCATTCATCAATGGCACGGATTAAGAGCAAAACCAATTAATCGATCTGCACCAATCCTTGAACAACTAGAGCCCGGTTTAATTTTAGCCACGGGTCATTACAGAAATGGAATTTTATTAACTCCAGCCACTGCAGAGTTTATAGCAAATGAAATCTCTAAATAACTAATAACAATCTAAATAAGAAACAAGGCAATTAATTCTCTACTTTGTCTCTGTAAATTCAGCATCAATAACATCATCACCTGAATTAGATGACTCATCTGAATTACCAGAAGATGAAGCATCAGCGGTTGTCTCTCCTGGCTGCGGAGCACCAGGCGCTCCTGCCTGCTGATAAACCGATGCTCCTAAACTATACAATTCTTGTTGCAATTCCTCTAGCAATGATTTAGTTAATTCATGATCTTCTTGCGCTAAGGAGTCCTTTAATTTAGTTCTCTTATCCTCAACCTTAGATTTAGCATCTGCATCTACTTTATCTCCAAGCTCACCAAGCTGTTTCTCCGCTTGATAAACCAAAGTCTCCGCTTGATTCTTTATATCAATACGTTCTCGCTTTTCTTTGTCTACTGATGCATTTGCTTCAGCATCCTGAACCATTTTATCTACTTCTGTATCTGAAAGTGTAGAAGCACCAGTAATAGAAATGCTTTGCTCCTTGCCACTACCTTTATCTTTTGCGGTAACACTCAATATTCCATTAGCATCAATATCAAAAGTTACTTCTATCTGAGGTACTCCACGAGGAGCAGGAGGAATTCCATCTAAGCGGAATGTTCCAAGACTCTTATTATCTGATGCCATTTCACGTTCTCCTTGTAGAACATGAATCTCAACATTCGTTTGACCATCTACAGCTGTCGAATAAGTTTCGGTCTTTTTAGTTGGAACTGTTGTATTTCTGGGAATCATTTTTGTCATCACACCTCCCAAAGTCTCAACACCTAACGACAATGGTGTGACATCCAATAATAAAATATCCTTAACTTCCCCTGCAAGGACTCCTCCTTGAATAGCTGCTCCAACAGCAACAACTTCATCTGGGTTAACTGTCTGATTTGGATCTTTGCCAGTTACTCTCTTGACTAAGTCTTGAACAGCCGGCATACGTGTAGAACCACCGACCATTACTATTTCATCTAATTGACCTGAAGAAAGTTTTGCATCCTTAAGTGCCTGCTCTACTGGAATACGACAACGGTCAAAAAGTGATGACGCTAATTCCTCGAACTTAGCTCGTGTCAGATTAAGATCAACATGTTTAGGGCCTTCTGAAGTAGCTGTTATGAAAGGCAAATTAATTTCACTTTGAGTTGCGCTTGAAAGTTCTATTTTTGCCTTTTCTGCAGCTTCTGTAAGCCGTTGAAGTGCTTGCTTATCCTGACGTAAATCGATACCTTCATTGCTCTTAAAAGTATCAGCAAGATAATCAACGATTACCTTATCAAAATCATCTCCTCCAAGATGAGTATCTCCTGATGTTGATAGCACTTCAAAAACACCATCACCAACCTCTAAAACAGATACATCAAAAGTGCCTCCTCCTAAATCAAAAACTAAAATCCTCTCATTACTTTTCTTATCTAAACCATAAGCTAATGCTGCTGCGGTTGGTTCATTAATAATCCGAAGGACCTCAAGACCAGCAATCTTTCCAGCATCCTTAGTTGCTTGACGCTGGGAATCATTAAAATAAGCAGGAACAGTAATTACTGCTTGGCTAACATCCTCACCAAGATATTTACCAGCATCATCTGACAGTTTTCTTAAAACCTGAGCGCTTACTTCTTCAGGAGAAAACTGCTTATCCAATACAGGGCATTTTAGCTTCAACTTTGAACCAGCTTTCTCTACCCCATAACTAACCTCTTTAGACTCTTCATTAACCTCATCTACGCGACGTCCAACAAAACGCTTTGCCGAATAGAAAGTATTCTCAGGATTCATTACAGCCTGACGCTTGGCAATCTGACCAACTAATTGATCTTGATTTTTGGTATATGCCACAACAGAAGGTGTGGTACGAAACCCTTCAGCATTAGCTATCACTATGGGTTTGCCTCCCTCCATGACTGCCACACAACTGTTTGTGGTTCCAAGGTCAATGCCAACTACCTTGCCCATTGGTACCCACCTCCTAAAAATGTCTGTCTTTAATAGAAGCATCCTCGTCAGTGAGGGCACTTACACGCGAGGTGTGGTTCCCGAACAGCTAAACAGCCAGGCTGGTTCTAAAGCCCAGTAAATAATGACAATGATCAACGGAAAAACAGAGTTTTTAGGGCTTCTTGGAAACCCAGTAAAACATTCCTTGTCACCAGTTATGCACAATGCAGCACTGGCAGAAATGAATATGAACTGGTGCTACATCGCTATGCCTTGTGAAACTAACAATTTAAAAACAGTCTTAAAAGGGCTTAGCGCATTGAACTTTCAGGGCCTGAATGTCACGATCCCTCACAAAAACACAATCACGAAATTCTGCGATGAACTAACACCACTGGCTCAAAGGCTAGGAGCTGTCAATACATTAGTACTAAACAAAAGCCATGGATGGATAGGGTCTAATACTGATGTAGAAGGATTCTTAGCCCCTCTGAAAAGCAAAAATTACGCATGGGATAATCGAAAGGCGATGGTTTTAGGCTGTGGAGGAAGTGCTAGAGCTGTATTAACAGGCCTCAAAGAATTAGGCATAGCCGAAATCACTGTCATAGGACGTAATAAGCAACGCCTAAACACCTTCATAAAAGAGATGAATCAAATATTAACTGACTTTCCCAAAGAATCTAAATCCATTGCTATAAAAGGGATTCTAGAAACCGATTTAGAATTAATCGAAAAAATAAAGCAAATAGATTTGTTTGTTAATGCAACACCAATAGGCATGGAAAATGACACTGAAAAACCAAAGCCAACTCTCAAAATTCCTCTTGGTAAAGAAATATGGAAACACCTAAACTCTCACTCAATTCTTTATGACCTGATTTACAATCCAAGGCCAACTGAATGGCTTAAATGGGGGAAGGAACAAGGTTGCGAATGCATCGATGGGCTTGAAATGTTGGTACAACAAGGAGCCGCCTCACTAAAGATTTGGAGTCGCAAAACAGAAATACCAATAGAAGTTATGCGAATAGCAGCGAAAACCGCTCTATTGAACTAGCGTCATAACAACCAATTCAAACTCATGCTCCTACCAATCTGGCAAAGGTTGCTAGGCATTTTGCTTTACCTCATTCCCTGGAGCGATGCAATTCCTTTTGGAAGAAATTTGTTCGCAGAATTTCCTTTTTTACGCTGGATCAGCCTTCCTGCATTACCAATTGTGATCTTGCAACAAGCTATTCCTTTTGGCGGATTCTTGGTCTTTCTGATTATTTTCCTAGCTGTGATAAGAAATCCAAGAGTGCCGTACTTCCTACGTTTCAATGCCTTACAAGCTCTACTTTTAGATATTGGACTTATTTTGCTTAGCTATGCATTCCAAATAATCATTAGCCCACTTGGAAATGCTCTAATTATTCGTACATTCTCAAGCACTATTCTTGTAACAATGCTTGCCGTAGTAATTTTCTCAATTATTGAATGCCTCAAAGGCAATGAGCCAGACTTACCTGGAATAAGTACCGCTGTACGCATACAAATCAACTAAAAGTTACCCCGAAGGGATATTCTGGTTATTCCGTCGCTCATCTCATTGAGCCTTCAGTCCTCGTCGGAAAACCATGACCGAACAGCCTTACTACGAAACAATGTACATCCTCCGTCCGGACATCCCGGAAGAGGAGGTCGAAAGCCATTTGAGCAAATACAGCGAAATACTTGAAAACACTGGCGCGAAAATCCTAGATAATCAGATGCGTGGGAAAAGAAGACTTGCATACTCAATTAAAAAGCACAAAGAAGGTATTTATGTACAACTGAGTCATAATGGAGATGGGCAACAAGTTGCTGTGCTTGAAAAAGCTATGAGGTTAAGTGACGATGTAATTCGCTATCTCACAGTTAAGCAAGAGGGTCCGCTTCCAGCCCCAAGAGTTGTACCAAATAACGAAAATACCGAAAAAGAAAAAGAAAAAGAAAAAGAAAAAGAAAGCCCTGAAGAAGAAACAAAAGAAAAGGTAGATAATGATAACTAGTTCTTAATAGTATTATAAAAAATCTTTAAAATTAATTCCTCCTCATTGCAGCCCATAATCTAATAGGAAGACCCCAAATATAAATAAATCCATTAGCTGCTAAATGATCAAACTGATCCTCTTTTCCATATGTAGCCATGTTAGAATTATAAAGACTAGATTGAATTGATTGCCGGCCAATAATTGTCGCATTTCCCTTTTGAAGATGAATTCTCACCACACCATTTACATCTTTTTGAGTACAATCTAAAAACGAATCTAAGGCCTGCTTTAGAGGGCCAAACCAAAGTCCTTGATATACCAAATCAGCCCATTGCATTTCTAATTGCCGCTTTAAACGTAGTACATCAGCAGCAAGGGTTAAACTTTCCAATTCTTGATGAGCTTTGATTAACAAAAGCAATCCTGGAGTCTCATAAATCTCTCTGCTTTTGATCCCTACAACGCGATTCTCAATCATATCTATCCGACCAAAGCCATGTCTTCCAGCTAAGGCATTTGCCTCTGTCACAAGTTGAACAGGCTCCAAATTCACTCCATTAAGTGAAACAGGGTTACCGGCTTGAAAACCGATTTCTATCTCTTCACCTCTATCAGGAGCTTCATCTATTGATGAAGTAATAGCAAAAACCTCTTCTGGCGCTGAAATATTGGGATCTTCAAGCACACCTGCTTCTACACTTCGCCCTAATAAATTCAAATCAATTGAATAAGGAGATTTCTTACTGACAGGGGCTGGAATACCAAATCTCTCGCCGTATGAGATGGTTTCCTCTCTACTCATGCCCCATTCCCTAGCAGGTGTGAGAACCTGTAAAGCCGGATCAAGTGAAGCAAAAGCGACATCAAAACGCACTTGATCATTTCCTTTACCAGTACATCCATGAGCAACGGCATCAGCCTTCAAATCCTTAGCGACCTGAACCATTCGCCGAGCAATCAAAGGTCTTGCCAAAGCAGTTGAAAGTGGATACCTACCTTCATAAAGAGCATTTGCTCTAATAGCTGGAAAAGCAAATTCTTCAACAAACGGGTTGATTAAATTTTCAACTATAGATTCGATTGCCCCAGCTTTAAATGCTTTTTGGCGGATTGGTTCAAGTTCATCACCCTGACCCAAATCAGCCGCAAACGCAATAACCTCTTCAACGCCCCATTCCTCTTTGAGATATGGAATGCAAACACTGGTATCAACCCCTCCTGAATAAGCAAGAACTACTCTCTTGGCCCGTCCCATGAGTTACACCCCTAAACGCTGTTTAAGTTATTTCATTTTGAAGGACTTGATGCTCTTTCTACAAAAGTCACGAAACCTCATATTCCTCTTAACAGTTCTCAAGATGTTTAAAAGACATGCTGCTACTAAAACAAAACTATCCGGACAATCAAGCAGTGGCAAATCTCGTGCACTACCTACTTAGTGACCAAATGAACACATTCTTCATGCAATTAAGCACGCCATCCCTAATTTGCAGGAAAAAGGGTAAAAAGGCAATGCGTGTAAAAACTGATTGCGCTAAAGGCAAATAGAAGCGAGTCTTAAAACATCAAATACGGAGGCGTCCATGGACGACACGCCACCTGAGCATTTCTAGAAGCAACCTTTTCTAGGCCCCTGCTCCAACAGTCTTAACTAAAAAGTGAGCTATTTCGTCTGGTGCGACAACTGAAGGCAAGTCAAGCCAGTCGACACTCCTCTGCATCGTTTAGGTGCCCTCAAAGGAGATAAGCTTTACACCTAAAAACTTGGCCCCAGGCGCCACAATCTGGAAGCTTCAAAGCTGATTTTTCTAAAAAGCCGACTTCTCTAATCAGAGTCGGTTTTTTAATGTGATCGCCAAAAACCCGCAAACCAAATCCAAAAGGCCATCAGCAAGGAAGGCAAAAACAATAAAAGAACAATCAACCAAGACCTGATCAAAAAGGGTTCAGGATGCAATTGCCCCCAGACACGAAGCCCGAGGCTGCAAATAAAAGCAGCACCCCATAAAAAAAATAAGAGTATTAACTTAGTAATCACGGAAAAGTACCAAAAGTTGGCCTATGGACTATCTTGAATGATTGGTCCACTCTATGGGTAATGAGCACTCTAGACAAAGTTGACTTGAGCTCTTTAGACGATATAAATCCTGCTTTGACACGTTTCGGACGTACTGAGCCTGCTCCAGTGTTGCCACTTAGAGAAGAGCCAGACTTGCTTTCTTGGCTAGAAGAAACTGGAAGACTGATGACGGACGACGACTCTGCGTCTCCAGAAGTAAGCACAGTTGAAGAGGAAGAACTTTCTGCTCTCATGGGAGAAAAAGAAGATTACAAAGCAGAAGATGAGCAAACAGATGATGAGTGGGAGGATTAATCACTCTAATCATTTAAAATTATGAGTCTTTATAGACTTTGATATAGAGGAGTAATGCTCTATATATCCTGAGTAGTTTCTAACTGCGAAAAGTTGAAAATCTCTAAATCATTAAATCCGGCAACTATTTCAAGTTTAATTTTAGGTAGTCTAATTTTTGCAAGTTGTTTTATATCAGATCAATTAATAGTGAATAGTTTCTTAAGTGTTCCATTAATTTGCTGCACAATTTTCTCAATTTTATGTACCCATTTGAGTATTCCACAATTAAAAACACTGAAGATAGGACAAATAATTCGACCAGAAGGCCCTCAATCTCATAAAAGAAAAAGCGGAACTCCAACTATGGGAGGAATTGCTGTAATACCAATTAGTCTAATTATAGGCAGTCTAATCAGTGTCAACGAAGGGATGGGCACAAAACTAATCGCAATTAGCTCAATAACACTAGCCTTCATGTTTATTGGTGGGCTTGATGATTTACAAAGTCTGTTAGATGCAAGAAGTTTAGGGCTCACTGCAAAGAAAAAGATTTTATTGCAATCAATTGCTTCTAGTATTTTTCTGGTTTATTGCTCATTTCAAAACTGGATAGACCCAACAATTAATTTTCCATGGCATCAATCAATCTCAATAGGTCTGTTAATTTGGCCTTTATCTCTTTTCGTATTCCTTGCGGAAAGCAACTCAACAAATCTAACTGATGGATTAGATGGATTAGCAAGTGGCTGCGGAGCTCTTGTGTTTACAGGAATAGCAATTCACCTAATGCTACGTGGAAATAATGGAGATCCTGCTCTAGCAGGATTCAGCATTGCAATGGCAGGCGGGTGGCTTGGATTCCTTTCGCAAAACCATAACCCTGCAAAACTATTTATGGGTGACACAGGGTCTCTTGCGATGGGAGCATCCTTGGCAGCAATTGCTTTACTGTCTGATAGCCTTTGGGCACTCCTGATAATGGGTGGTGTATTTTTAGCAGAGGCTTTATCGGTAATTATTCAAGTATCTATTTTTAAATTTACGAAGAAAAAATATGGGGTTGGATATCGATTGTTAAAGATGGCGCCTTTACACCATCACTTAGAACTCAGTGGTCTTAGCGAGAATCTAATTGTTACAAGTTTTTGGCTAATAACTTGTATTTTAATAGGGATAGTCTTAATTACTACTGTTCCAACCTAAAGAAAAGATATTTATGAGCTACTTCACATGGGAAGAAAAAGGGCTTACTGAAGACTGTGAAAGTCTTGAAGCAATGGCATCACGACTTGAAGAGGCTGCTTGCTTAATGCGACGAATGTCAAAAGAAGGTTTTATTTTAAAAAAAAAATGCAACAAACAACTGATTACTCATAAAGATAAAACTGTTTTTGAAGCATGGGGCTTTATCACTGAAGAAAAACCTTTTAACCAGCTAAAATTAATACCTGAGGAAGAATAACTAAAGCAAAAAAATATTAACAAACAAAAGAATTTTTTAATTTCTCAAATATTATTAATAGGCTATAAATCTATAGATAAACGAATCCAAGACATGGAGCATAAAGCAAAAGTTCTTGAAATGCCAAAAACTCTCATGCTGCTTGGCAGTGGGGAACTTGGAAAAGAAATTATAATTGCTGCGCAACGTATTGGATGCATAACTATCGCATGTGATCGTTACAGGTCAGCTCCTGCAATGCAAGTTGCTGACAAATTTGAAATTGTGGACATGACCAATCAAGAAAGGCTTGAATATGTAATTAATAAACATAAACCTGACATTATTATTCCCGAAATTGAAGCCCTAGCCGTTGATTGCTTAAAAAGATTTGAGAAAGAAGGGATAACAATTATTCCAACAGCAAGAGCAACTGCAACAACAATGAACAGAGATCTGATTAGAGATCTAGCAGTTAATGAACTACAGCTAGAGACAGCAAAATTCAAATATGCTAATTCGGCAAAAGAACTAAAGGAAGCTGCTCAAGGAATTGGATTACCAGTTATCATCAAGCCGATTATGAGTTCTTCGGGTAAAGGACAAAGTTTAATTGAGAAGAAAGAAGATTTAGAACAAGGTTGGCAGAATGCAATACAAAATGCCCGAGGGAAATCTAAAAAAATAATTGTAGAGGAGTTTCTTAAGTTTGAACTAGAAATTACACTGTTAACCATAAGACAAAAAGATGGGTCGACTATTTTCTGTCCACCAATAGGGCACATACAAAAAAATGGAGATTATCAATGCAGCTGGCAACCAGCGAATTTAAAAGCTGAGCAACTTATAGAAGCTCAGGAAATGGCTAAAAAAATTACAGAAAATCTTGGTGGCACAGGCTTATTTGGAGTTGAGTTTTTTATTACCAATACAAAAGTAATCTTTTCGGAGTTATCACCTCGCCCACATGATACAGGTCTAGTTACATTAATAAGTCAAAACCTGAATGAATTTGAATTACATATTAGAGCAATTCTAGGATTACCAATACCTAAAATTATAAACAAACAAGCTAGCGCAAGTAGGGTAATTCTAGCTAAAAAGAAACTTAAAGATATTAGATATCAGGGGCTCGATGATGCGTTAAGAGATCCGAATAGCGAAATATTACTGTTTGGCAAGCCTGATGCTAAGGAAGGGCGAAGAATGGGAGTTGCATTAGCAAAAGGTGAAAATATTATCGAAGCGTGCAATAGAGCTGAGAAGGCAGCTCAAACAATAAAAGTATTAGGAAGTGAATACTAACGAGTAGGAAGAAATCTATAGTGAGTTAATCCATCAAATACACTTTTTGCATGTGATCTAGAAGAAAAGAAGACTCGTTGTTGAGATCGAAAAGTCTCTAAACATGAATCATGTTCTGCTGGTATGACTGTAGATGTTAATCCTCTAACCAATTCAGCATCGCCTTGTTGACTGGCAATAACCATCACGTTTTGAAGAGGCAAACCCCAACAAAGTGCTATATGACGTATTGCCTCAGTCCTTGACGCACGTAAAGGAACTACATCTAAAAACCAGTGACATCTCAGATGGGCACAAGCAGCCTGACACTTCTGACGTAGACGTTTCTGCACTAATGAAAGAACATTCGCTCTGCTTTCTTTTAAAATATAACTAACTTTAAAAGGTCCTTGTTGACTCTGATCTTGCAAATTCAATTGCTGATCTAGATCCAGAAGATTCTTTTTAATATCATTACGGTTCCAATCAATAGATATATAGGACTCCCAAAATTGATCTACAGAATCATTAGATCCATAATATATTTCAGTTCCCGCTCTTGTGATCCAGACATTTGGCTTAGGTAAATGTAATTGTGCATAACGATGTCTTGCTACTTTAATAGATCTCCCTGAAATTATTCCAATAGCAGTTTGGTTCTGTTTTTGTAAAAAATCAAGTTTTTTACTAAAAGAGACAAGATCCTCTTCTTGCGAAGCTTCTAAAGTTGAATCTAGATCTAATAATAATAATTTACTTATCTGAAGATTAAACGTTTTTGTCTCACAAATCAAACTCGGTTTTGCAGGCATAACCTCTAGGTGCTGTTGCATTAATGCTAAATAATTACAAACATGCGCATCCCAACTAAAATGTCTACTTACTGCTTCTATACCATTATCTCTCCAAGACTTCCATTTCTTGACTTGTGATCCTGCTTGCTCTAAAGCATCCTGAAGTGAATCTAAATCTGTTACATCAGTAAGCAATCCATTTTCACATCTAGATAATATATCTCGAGGACCGCCATCATCTGTAGCTACAATAGGTAAGCCTGATGCGGCAGCCTCAAGCAATGTTAAACCAAAAGGCTCAGTAAGTGCAGGGTTTACAAATAATCCTTTTTTATGCGCAGCCCATCTATAAATTGCAGGAATTTGGTCTCGTCGATGATACTTAGGATAAGCAACACGACCGTAAAGATCATAACGATCAACAAGATCAAAAACTTGTTGAAGAACCTCCCTCTGCTGTTTTTCTAATTGGCGTGGATCTTCTCTGCACCCTAAAATAAGAACTAAATTATTTCGTTGGCGCAAAATTGAAGATCTGCCATACGCCTCGACAAGAGCAGGTATATTCTTACGCCGAACAGCTCTAGAAATTGCAAGCAATGGGGGTAAAGAAGGTTCTCTAAGAAATGGAGCGACCAATTCATTAATCTGCGAATATTCTTTCTCTATTTGAACAGAATGAAAGCGAGTAGAATCAACACCAGGTGGGACAACCTCTGCCTGATTCGGAGAAAAACTGTCATAACGTGAATATTGTTGATTAGCTTCCTGAGCGGTACTTGTAATCACAAGACTTGAATGTGCCAAAGCCAACTCTTCAGCATCAATACGTTTACTAATTGAATAAGTTTGTTCTATTTGAACATGATCAACACCTCCCGCTAATAACCGCCTTTGCTTCTCACGACCCAAAGAATGAGCTGTAAATACTAACGGAATACCTAATCGACGGCTAACAAGTGATCCAACATAACCAGCATCCGCATAATGTGCATGAATCCAATCCGGTAAAACAGTCTCCTTTTGCAAATAACTAACTAATTGATCTGCAAGATCATCTAAATAAGGCCAAAGCAACTCTTTTCGCAAATATCGTTTAGGACCAAAAGAAAACCGAAGAATATTTGAATCTGATGCGATTCGCTCAATAGGCTGAGCATAATCTGCTGAGACCCGACGATCATGAATTAAACGAGTAACCAAATCTACTTGCTCTACTTCTGGACGAGAGGCCAAACCCTTAATCAATTCCAAAACATATAAAGTCTGTCCTCCAGTATCCGCATCTCTACCAAGCTCAAGATCATGCGAACGGAACAATCCATGGAGATTTAGATGAAGCAATCGCAAGCCCATCTCACAGCTCCACTAAGGGAGTAAAGAATTAATTGATTTTCATGCCAACAAACCTAAAGAAAGCATAAGGAAAATAGTAATTGGAAGCTATATCGCCGAGATTCCTTGTCCCACAAGCATTCTAAGGAAGATTAAAGAAAATAGATTCGTTAATTTCATGGCGAAATGCGAACGATTTTTAGGTAAATTTTGCTTTTTCTCAATATTTAGGCTTAAGAAAATCGAAACCGACATAAAACCACTACTTGCCATAGCAGCTTTTGAATGGTTTTAAAACCTATGCATAGTTTGCAAGCGCCTTCCTAAGATACTGGGCCGTGTGACTAGTGTTATGCCTGGAAACATCCTCTGGTGTACCAGTTACCACTACTTCTCCACCTTTATCACCACCTTCTGGGCCTAAATCAATAATCCAATCAGAGCATCGAATCACATCTAAATTATGTTCAATAACAATAATAGAATTACCTTTTTCTACGAGCCTTTGTAAAACATTCATCAACTGATGGACGTCTGAAAAACTAAGACCAGTAGTTGGCTCATCAATTAAATATAAAGTCTTACCAGTAGCTCGTTTGGAGAGTTCAGTGGCAAGCTTTACACGCTGAGCTTCTCCTCCTGAAAGAGTAGGAGCTGGCTGACCAAGCTTGATATAACCCAAACCAACATCAACTAAAGTTCTTAAACGATCGGAGGCTTGAGGAATAGAGGAAAAAACCTCAGCAGCTTGCTCAACTGTCATTTGCAAAACATCAGAAATAGTAAAACCCTTATACCGAACTTGAAGCGTTTCGCGATTAAAACGAGCGCCCTTACATACATCACATTGCACATATACATCCGGCAAAAAGTTCATTTCAATTACATTCACTCCTTGCCCTTTACAAGCCTCGCATCTGCCTCCTTTTACATTAAAACTAAATTGTCCAACTTGATAACCTCTTGCTCTAGCTTCAATTGCTGAAGCAAAAATTTGCCGAATAGGGTCAAAAGCACCTGTATAGGTAGCAGGATTAGACCTTGGCGTCCTACCTATAGGAGATTGATCTATAACAATTACTTTATCAATTGATTTAATTCCTGTTAACTTACCAAGTCCTTTAGGAAATGGAACTTTTAATCCCAAACTATGATTTAAGGAAGGATGTAATAATTCATTGATAAGTGTTGATTTTCCACTTCCACTTACACCTGTTATAGCAACCAGTTTTCCAAGCGGGAAATCAACCGTAATGTTTTTAAGATTATTTAAATCACAATCAATTAGGGAAATTTTTCTATTTCCAGTCTCACGCCTCTCAGAAGGAGTAGGAATATATAGTCTTCCACTTAAATAATCAGAAGTCAACGAATTCTTGGCCTGTAATAAATCATCCAAAGTTCCCTTCGCAACTATTTCTCCGCCATGAACTCCAGCACCTGGTCCTATGTCAACCAAATAATCAGCTGCACGAATTGTTTCTTCATCATGCTCAACTACTATTAGAGTATTTCCAAGATCTCTGAGACGTTTTAAAGTAGACAAAAGACGATCATTATCGCGTTGATGTAAACCAATACTGGGCTCATCTAAAACATAAAGCACACCTGTAAGACCCGAACCAATTTGAGTTGCTAAACGAATTCTTTGTGCTTCACCACCAGATAGTGTCATTGCTGGCCTATCCAATGTTAAATAATCCAAGCCAACATCAAGCAGAAAGTTAAGCCTCATAGAAATTTCCCTCAAAACTAATTCTCCTATCTTCATTTGTCGACTATTTAAAAGCGGTTTAGTTCTTTTTGACTTACCCATTCCCATTAAGGTTTGGAACTTTTGTAAAGTCTCAGCTACGCTAACTTCAGTAAGTTCCGTAATAGTAAAAGGACCGATTTTTACAGCTAAAGCCTCAGGTCGCAACCTTTTACCTTTACAACTTTCACAAGGTACTAATTCTAAATATTTTTCTAACTTTTGTTTTGCAGACTCCCCAGCAGAGTCCATTAACTGTCTCTCAAGAATAGGCAATATACCCTCAAAGGGTTTTGCATAGCCCCCTCCCTGAGCATATCTACTATCTGCCTGAATTAAAATAGGTTTAGTACTTCCATTTAATAAAATATCTTGCTGATCTGCCGTTAATTGATCCCATGGTGTTTTTATTTCAAAGCCAAATGCCTCCCCAACAGAATACAAAAGAGAAAAATAATATGAATTATCTTTCTCACTCCAAGGCGCAACTGCCGCATAAACTGGTAAGGCAGTGTCAGGCACAACTCTTTGTTTTGTAAATTTACGCAAATGACCCAGACCATGACAATCCGGACATGCGCCATATGGACTGTTAAATGAAAACATCCTAGGCGACAATTCTTCCATAACTGCACCATGTACTGGACAGGCATAATTCTCGGAAAACAATCGTTCTCGATCTAAACCTAAAGGAATTTTCTCATTAGCTTTTGGAACAATTTCTACCAATGCCAAACCTTCTCCACGTTTCAACGCCGTAGATAAAGAATCCGTTAATCTTTCTTGAATATCTTCCCTAGCAATTAACCTATCAACAACAACCTCAATTGTATGAGAATGATTCTTATCAAGTTCAATGTTATCCCCTAAATCTCTTACTTCATTGTTAATGCGAACACGGGCAAATCCCTCAGATGCCAATCCACTAATTAATTTTGCATGTGTTCCTTTTTTACCCCTTACCACTGGTGCCAGCAATTGATATCTAGTCCCATTGGGTAAGGTCATAATTTGATCGACCATCTCATCAATGGTTTGTGGACGAATAGATCGATCGCATTTTGGACAATGTGGTTCACCAGCTCGTCCAAATAAAAGCCTTAGATAATCTTGTATCTCTGTAACTGTTCCAACGGTTGAACGAGGATTATGACTAGTTGATTTTTGATCAATTGATATTGCCGGAGACAAACCCTCTATGGAGTCAACATCAGGCTTATCAACCTGCCCTAAAAACTGTCTTGCATATGTTGAAAGACTTTCAACATAACGTCGTTGACCCTCAGCAAAAATAGTATCAAAGGCAAGCGAGCTCTTCCCACTGCCACTAACTCCAGTAAAAACAACCAACTTATTACGAGGAAGAGCAAGGTCCACACTCTTCAAATTGTGTTGCCGAGCTCCTCTCACAGTAATGAGATCAGAACTCGAGCTATCGCCTTTAGTCCCAGAAAGAGTAACTGCCTTTTTAAGACTTTCGTCAGAGCCTGACCCCATAGAGCAAAATTATTAAGCCAATAATTCTACGAAGGAACTTGTGGTTTTAAGCAGCTTCTTTAGAAAGCAAACTAGATGCGTAAAGCCTTGAATGAGCAAAATCACCACCAGCTAGCTCTGCAAGCTCCTTTTCGCGATCTTCAATACGTTCCAGAGAAGAAACCTCAACATTCGTAAAACCACCCTCAACAAATTTACTGATTCGCAAATGATTATCTGCTTTTACTGCAACTAATGGCTGATGAGTAACACAAAAAACCTGATTATTGAAAGATAATTCCTTAAGTAATACTGCTATAGCTGTACTAACTTTGCCACTAACGCCTGAATCAATCTCGTCAAAAACGAGTGTACTAGAACCTGCTCTACTAGCTAATGTCGTTTTTAACGCTAATAAAAAGCGGGACATTTCACCACCAGAAGCAATGCGTATTAAAGGGGCAAGGGGCTGATCAGGATTAGAAGAAAAAAGGAAAAGAACAGAGTCCACACCATGTTCTGTTGGTTTTTCAGAATTTAATTCAACCTTAAATCGAACATTAGGTAATCCCATTGATTTTAGATATTGAAGAAGTTGATTTTGCAGTTTTAATGCAGCCTTATGCCTCAACTCAG
The DNA here is from genome assembly GCF_034092415.1 of Prochlorococcus sp. MIT 1341. Classification (NCBI taxonomy): domain Bacteria; kingdom Bacillati; phylum Cyanobacteriota; class Cyanophyceae; order Synechococcales; family Prochlorococcaceae; genus Prochlorococcus; species Prochlorococcus sp. MIT 1341. The sequence continues at coordinate 1,242,014 of NZ_CP139304.1, forward strand.
AAAGTTTTTTATTATTCAGATCGCGAAATTCACGAAAACTATGCTCTTCTTCTGCCAATCGAGAACATATAACTTGAGGTTGATCTGAATTTATCAAGTCTCGCAAGCGATCTCTTTCTGATATTAAATGAGACAAATCACAATTACTTATACGCTTTAAGTGCTTTAAATATGAAATTCTATCTTGGATCTCATCTAATTTTTGAGGATCGGAATCTAAATTACTTGCATAATGTTGTAATGACTGTGAAAGGGAATCTAAACGAGTAAATACATCCAGAATGCTTTCTAAATAGGTTGAGAGGCTAGAGTCTAGTTGTGTCAATATATTGATTTCATTCAAGCAATTATTTAAGAGCTCTAGGACAGTCGGTAAATCACTATTTGATTCATAAAGAATAGAGGAAAGAGTAGATAGACCTTGCTGTATGCGAACTGTATGAGCTAATGTATCTTGTTGATTCAAAAGTTTAACATCCTCTTCTGGGTCTAGTAGTTGAGCTGCTTCTAATTTTGACAAAAAGGCTTTCTGCTCTGAAATTTGACTTTCTAAATTCATAAAATCATTCTGAGCTGCCTGTAAAGAACAAAAAGCTTTCTTCCACTTATAATAAGCTTCTTTTACAGCAATTTTTGAATCTTCTAAAATCGAACCACCGAAACAATCTAAACAATCTCTTTGATGACCTGATTTAGATAGTTCTTGGACTTGGCCTTGTCCCGTCAAATCAATCAAACTAGGACGGATAGATAATATTTGATCCTTACTGACTGCTACTCCATTGATTCTAAAACGACTAATTATCCGATCCTGCCTGCGAATCAAAACTCTACTAACCAATAATTCATTGTCGACTGCATCAAAATCATGGTTTGTAAAGGAGGCCATATCAATACAATCAGCTGTAAAAGAAGCTTCAATATGTCCTCGATCGCATCCTGTACGCAATAACCCAGACAAGCTGGGGCCAGAAAGCCCCCCCAAAAGTGCATCCAGGGCATCTAATAAGATCGATTTGCCAGCACCTGTTTCACCTGTCAAAACAGTAAAACCTTGCTTAAAAGTCAAATCAAGGCTTTGAATAAGAGCAATGTTGGATAATCGAAGACCTGTTAGCAAATTTCCTTCTCGTTACCAACTGACGGTAGCGAGTATCACGCTGCTTTAAAAGGGGGTAGAAATGGAACAAAAAAAAATGCGAGAGGAGCTAGAAGACTTCATAGAGGCTTCGGGATTGTTGGAATATGACTATGCGGCAATTGAAAGAATATACAGAGGAAGTCCGATGCGACTTATAAATAGAGTTTTAGAAACGCTGGTACCCATAGGACTATTTATAATTGGAATTGGAACAGACAAAATTCTGGGACTACTTAATAATGAACAAAGGACAAAGGAAAGAGCAAAGGAATGTGCACAACTATTTGTTAGCTTGGGCCCTGCATTTATTAAAGCTGGACAAGCACTATCAACAAGACCAGATATTATCCCAACAGTATTATTAGATGAACTTGCGCAACTCCAGGATCAACTACCTGGATTTGATAGCAAACTTGCAATGGCTTGCATAGAGGAAGATCTCAAAAAACCCATAGAAGAAATATTTAAAGAGATTGAAATAAATCCGATTTCAGCCGCATCGTTGGGTCAAGTGCATAAAGGAGTTTTATTGAATGGAGAAAGTGTTGCTGTAAAAGTTCAAAGGCCTGGATTACGAGAACAAATTACATTGGATTTATATATCGTCAGAAATATTGCAGTTTGGATAAATAAAAACGTAAAGCTAGTGCGAAGTGATGTAGTTGGCTTAATAGATGAACTTGGAAAAAGGGTTTTTGAGGAAATGGATTATTTAAATGAGGCAGATAATGCTAGAAAATTCAGAGAGTTACACTCGAAGAATGAAAAAATTTGCATTCCAAAAATATACAAAGATGAAACTAGTAGAAGAGTGTTAACCATGGAATGGATTGAAGGTGTAAAATTAACGAATATAAATGCAGTTAAAAAACTAGGAATAGATCCCAATGAAATGATAGAAATTGGAGTAAGTTGTAGTTTACAACAACTACTCGAACATGGTTTTTTTCATGCAGATCCGCATCCTGGAAACCTATTAGCCTTAAGCGATGGACGTATTTGTTATCTTGATTTTGGTATGATGAGTGAAGTAACTAGAGAATCAAGAACAGGTCTTATACAAGCAGTAGTTCATTTAGTCAATAAAAACTTTAAAAAGCTGTCTCAGGATTTTGTGACATTAGGATTTTTAAGTAAAGAAGTAAATTTAGAACCGATTGTCCCTGCCTTTGAAAGTGTATTTGATGAAGCAATCGAAAAAGGTGTTGCAAAATTAGATTTTAAAGCAGTTACTGATGAAATGTCAGGTGTTATGTATAAGTTTCCTTTTCGTGTTCCCCCTTACTATGCGCTTATAATAAGATCTTTAATTACTTTAGAAGGAATAGCATTAAGTGTAGATCCTGAATTTAAAATACTTGGTGCTGCATATCCTTACTTTGCCAAAAGACTAATAGAAGATCCAGACCCATCATTAAGAAAAAGTTTAAAAGACATGGTCTACGATGATGGCAAATTTAATTGGAAAAGATTGGAAGAGTTGATTGAAATTACAAATAGTCAAGTCTCAATTGATATTGAATTAATTTTAGATCAATTAATAAATCTTCTATTCTCCGAAAAAGGTGGATTACTTCGTGATCAACTGGTTGATAATATGGTAATAAAACTAGACGATGTTAGCTGGAGAATTGTAAAAAAAGCAAAAAGATTTCTACTAAGCCCTATAGAAGTTATAAAAAAGAGAAAAGAATGGAATATAAAAAACAGAATCTTGCTAGAATTAGAGCCTATACGAGAATTAAGAGCTGTGTTAAAGACTATACCAGGGTTTAGAACACAACTTCTATTAGCAAGAATTCCTAGAATCCTTAGTGAACCTGATACAAGAAAAATGAGCATCGGAGTTATGAAAGGTGTAACCGAAAAAGGATTAGTTAGAGTTATCAAAAGAACTGCTAAAGCAAGTTCTTAAAAAAAATATGAAAATCAAGAAAAGAAATTTTTTAATTCCTATCCTATTGTTAGGATTAGAATTGAATAACATTAAACCTGCAAACGCTGCGAGTTATATTGCATTTGTTAGTGGGGGCTTTCGCCGATCTGTATCAATAGAAAGTATTGAACAACTTGCCCAAACTGGAGAGGCCAAAGGTATTTTGAAAGATTTACTAAAATTTGGTTCTCAAGATCCAAAAGAAATTTCAAAGTTGTTGAACCAAGAAGTTGAATTACCTCTAGTACTCACAAGTCGTCTAATTAATAGTAAAATAGGTGAAGCTGTTATTGGAAGAGTAGCAAAAATAATCCATCCCATAAAAGTTGAAGATCCCAAAATTGCAATACCTGCTATTAGGGCTGGAATTGTGTTAGGAATAGCAAAAAGAGGAGATTCGTTAACTGCTGTCGACTTTATAAAAGCATATCCAACACAAACGATGGCTATAAGTATACCCGAATTACTAAAAGTCATAGATAAGGTAAACTCAGTAAGTGGACTGATAAAATTTTTCTCTAGTTCACCACTAGAAAAACTTTAAATGGGGTAAGCACAAAGTGAGTATTATCAACAAAATCCAAAAAAAAATAAACGGAACACAACAAAATGAATGGACGGGTTTAATAAACGCCTATAAAAAATTTTTACCTATAAATTCTAAAACTCCTATTATCACACTAAAGGAAGGGAATACGCCTCTAATACGAGCTAGTAAATTAGAGAAAATAATTGGTAGAAATATTCAAATTTTTCTTAAATATGATGGACTAAACCCAACAGGATCATTCAAAGATAGAGGAATGACTATGGCAATTAGTAAAGCAAAAGAAGAAGGTTCAAAAGCAGTTGTTTGTGCAAGTACAGGAAACACCTCAGCATCTGCTGCAGCTTATGCTAGAAGAGCAGGACTTAAAGCATATGTTGTAATTCCAGATGGATATGTTGCGCAAGGAAAACTAGCGCAAGCATTAGTTTATGGTGCTGAAGTACTAGCAATAAAAGGAAATTTTGATAAAGCACTTGAGATTGTTCAATCTATTGCAAATGACAATCCAATAACACTGGTAAATTCTGTGAATCCTTATAGATTACAAGGTCAAAAAACAGCTGCCTTTGAAATTATAGAAAAATTAGGTGATGCCCCTGATTGGTTATGTATTCCTGTTGGAAATGGAGGTAATATTTCAGCATATTGGATGGGATTTAATGAATATTACAATAAGAAAAAAGCAAAAACACTGCCAAAAATGATGGGTTATCAAGCTTTTGGATCTGCACCACTTGTCTTTGATAAAATTTATGAATCTCCAGAAACGATTGCAACAGCTATAAGAATTGGAAACCCTGTAAATTGGGAAAAAGCAGTTAAAGCAAAAGAAGAAAGTTGCGGAAATTTTGAAGCAGTAACAGAAACAGAAATTATTGAAGCATATAAATTAATTGGGCATGAAGGAATCTTTTGTGAACCTGCTAGTGCTGCATCTGTTGCAGGTTTACTTAAAAATCAAAAAGAATTACCTAATAATTCAAAAGTTGTTTGTGTACTAACTGGTAATGGCTTAAAGGATCCAGATTGTGCCATTAAAAACAATGACGCTATATTTCACAGCAATCTCAATCCGGACATAAGTGAAATTTCAAAAATAATGAGCCTTTAACAAAACAAAACAGACAATTAAAAATCCGGTCAACGGAAAACCTCGAAAAACCCTATTGATTACCTGTGGGAAAACAAAGAAAAGAGAGCAAAACCATCACCGGTTTTCCACAAAACAATAAAACCTAACGAAAAGGTAGTGTTTTTTCAACGTCTTAGAATTTTATTCCACATGTCGGTTGGAAATTTTTTTGTTTGTTATCAAGGTTTTTGTGGTGTTTTCCACTTCTTCCACAGGAACTACTACTACGGATTAATTATTCTTAGAAAAAAAAAGAAAGAAAAGTAGATATTCGAAGTTCTTGGATTAATTTTTGATTTATGGGATTCCTTTCTTTGGTTTTACTGGTTACGTTGGTGGAATGAAATTCATTTGTTCTCAGATTGAATTGAATTCAGCCCTGCAATTGGTCAGTAGGGCTGTATCGTCACGCCCAACACACCCTGTTTTAGCTAACGTACTGCTAACAGCTGATGAAGGAACGAGCCGTTTAAGTCTAACTGGCTTTGATTTGAATCTAGGAATTCAAACCTCAATAGCTGCTTCTGTAAATCAAAGTGGAGCAATAACGTTACCTGCTCGTTTATTTAGTGAAATTGTTTCAAAGCTTTCAGCTGAGACTCCTATAACTGTTTTTTCAGAAGAAGACTCACAAAATGTTGAATTGAGTAGTTTAAGCAGTACGTACAAAATGAAAGGTTTATCTTCTGATGATTTTCCAGATCTTCCTTTAATTGAAAGTGGTACTTCTCTAAAAGTATCTCCAAAATCTTTAATATATGCTCTTAAAAATACCTTATTTGCCAGTAGTACAGATGAAGCAAAGCAATTGTTAACAGGTGTTCATCTTATTTTTAAAAATGACAATATGGAAACAGCTGCTACTGATGGACATAGATTAGCGATTTCAAAACAGATTGATGTTTTAAAATCTGGATCTAATTTAGATAATTCTAGTCTTGAAGAAGATGGTTCTTTTGCGATCACATTACCTTCTAAATCTTTAAGAGAAGTTGAGAGGTTAATTTCTAGTTGGAGTAATGATGAACTTGTAAGTATTTTTTGTGATCAAGGTCAAGTTGTATTTTTAGGAAGTGACCAAATACTTACGAGTCGAACGCTTGATGGAATTTATCCAAATTATAAACAATTGGTACCTGATAGTTTTTCTAGAACAATTGATGTAGAACGTCGAACATTTATATCAGCATTAGAGAGAGTTGCCGTCTTAGCAGATCAATATAATAACGTAATTAAAATAACTACAAATATAGAAACCCAGTTATTAAACATAAATGCTGATGCACAAGATGTCGGTTCTGGAAATGAATCTTTATCTGCTGTGTTAAAAGGTGATTCTTTACAGATCGCATTTAATGTTAGATATCTACTGGATGGCTTAAAGGCTATTGATGCTGATAGAGTTCTTTTAAGTTGTAATTCATCAACAACCCCTGCTATTCTTTCAAGTCCTGAGGAAATTCAACAATTTACCTATCTCGTCATGCCAGTTCAAATAAGATCTTGAGCTTTGTCTTTACCTGAAACTATTTTTCTAAGTGATTTGTTTAGGCATAGGGCACGATGTGATAGAGGGATTGATCACGGCCCAGGGGCTTTTGTTTGGATGCATCCTCCAGTTCATAGAATATTAGGTTGGGCTACTAGGCCTTCGTCTTTTACTTCTGAAAGACATGTTTGGAGACTCAATCAAATTTGTGCAATTAGTGATGAACAGGTTTATGTAAAAGGAATACCATCTATCTCAAATGTTCTTACTCTTGATTTATTACCTTCCCTTTTGGATGCTCACCTTTTAAACAATAATGGACAGAAACTTGGATTAATTGCCGATTTTGTATTTAATTCTAAGACAGGAAAGATTCTTTATTATTTGATATCCAGATCGGATCCACGCCTTCCAGGTAGTAGTAGATGGAGACTTTCGTTAGATCGTATTGTCGATCAGCATCCAGGAAGAGTAGAAGTTAATGCTACAGTTTTAGATGAGCTACCTTTATCAAGATCTAGTATTAAACAAGACTTTTTAAGACAAACTAGAAATTTTAGAGAACAATTTAATCAATTTACATCTTTAGCCTCTGACAAATTAGAAGGGTGGCTAGATGAGTCTCTTTCAGAAGAAAAAACAGATCTGTATGATTCTTATAATTATAAGGAAGATGTTGATTCTATTTTAGATTGGGATGATAATAATTCAGATTATCTTGGGAAAGATAAAAAAAATAATATTTCAGATCGTTCTTACAAGAGAGAAAAATATTCTAATATTGAATCAAATGAGGAAGATCCTTGGGTTTGAATCTTATCCTTTATTTTAAATTATGACTACTTCACCTTTTACAGAAGACTCTTCTTCACTAGATTATGATCTAGATCTAGCTTTGCAAAAGGAAGGTTTATCTCATTCTGATTTTGATGAAATCAAAAAAAGATTAAAGCGACTACCAAACAGAACTGAATTAGGCATGTTTGGCGTTATGTGGTCGGAACATTGTTGTTATAGAAATTCTAAACCCCTTTTATCACAGTTTCCCACTTCCGGACCAAATATTCTTGTGGGTCCTGGTGAAAATGCTGGCGTCGTTGATTTAGGTTATGGTCAACGTCTTGCTTTTAAAATTGAAAGTCATAATCATCCTTCTGCTATCGAACCTTTTCAAGGTGCGGCAACTGGTGTAGGTGGTATTTTAAGAGATATTTTTACTATGGGCGCAAGGCCTATAGCTATTTTGAACTCTCTCCGTTTTGGTAAATTAAATAATAGTAAAAATATTGGTTTACTTGAAGGAGTAGTTTCTGGAATATCTCATTATGGAAATTGTGTAGGGGTTCCAACTGTTGGAGGAGAGGTTTGTTTTGATAATAGTTATTCTGGTAATCCTTTGGTAAATGCTATGGCACTAGGATTAATGGAAACAAAAGATATTGTCAAATCGGGAGCCTCAGGTGTTGGATATCCAGTTGTTTATGTAGGAAGTACTACTGGTAGAGATGGAATGGGTGGTGCAAGTTTCGCAAGCGCAGAATTGTCTAATTCATCATTAGATGATAGACCTGCTGTTCAAGTAGGGGATCCTTTTTTGGAAAAAGGTTTAATAGAAGCCTGTTTGGAATCTTTTAAAACAGGTGATGTTGTGGCTGCACAAGATATGGGTGCTGCAGGCTTAACGTGTAGTTGTTCTGAGATGGCAGCAAATGGAAAATTAGGTATAGAAATTAATCTTGATTTAGTACCTTCGAGAGAAGCTGGTATGACAGCCTATGAGTATCTATTATCTGAGTCACAGGAAAGGATGCTTTTTATTGTTTATCCAGGTAAAGAACATACTTTAATGGAAAGATTTATGCGTTGGGGTTTACAGGCTGCTGTGGTTGGTCGGGTTTTAGATTCTAATATTGTTAGAGTTATTCACGAAAATAAAATTGCTGCTGAACTTCCAGCAAGTGCACTCGCTAATGATACTCCAATTAACGAACATAAATTAATTTCTTCTCCCCCTGAAGATATCCTTAATCATTGGAAATGGACTGAGGATTCTATAATTAAACCTACGCTAGATGGTGTTATTTTAAATACTAAATTGAAAGATTGGAATAATGTTATTTTAACATTATTAGATGAACCTAATATTGCATCTAAAGAATGGATTTATGATCAATATGATCATCAAGTTCAATTAAATACCCTTGTAAAACCTGGGGATGCAGATGCCGCTGTCATTCGACTTAGACCACAAAATAAAACCTCTGATGATTTAAATAATAGAGGTATTGCTGCAGTTGTTGATTGTCTTAATCGTTGGGTTTATTTGGACCCTGAAAGAGGTGCTGTTGCTTCGGTCGCGGAAGCCTGTAGAAATGTCTCTTGCGTTGGTGCAAAACCTCTAGCAGTAACCGATAATCTTAACTTCCCTTCCCCTGATACCTCTATTGGCTATTGGCAATTAGCAACTGCTTGTCATGGATTATCAATTGCATGTAAGGCTTTTCAAACTCCTGTTACTGGTGGCAATGTATCACTTTATAATGATACTCGACTTAGCGACGGATCTTTACAGCCGATCCAACCAACACCAGTTGTTGGCTTAGTAGGTCTTGTTGAAGATATTTCACAAGTTATTGGTCAATCTTGGGTTGCTCCTGGTGATAACATTTGGTTATTGGGAGTTCCTATTGAAACTTCAGAAATATCTGATGAAAGAATAAGCCTATCTGGTAGTTCATATTTAGAATATATACATAAATTGGTTACAGGACGACCTCCAAAGGTTGATCTTCAACTAGAAATTCTTGTGCAAGAATTTCTAGTAAATTGTATACGTAAAAATTTAATTTCATCAGCTCATGACGTTAGTGATGGTGGGATTGCTATTACTCTTGCTGAATGTTCTATTAGTTCTCAACTAGGTATCGAAATTGATATTCCAAAGAGTTATAACAGGCTTGATCGTATTCTATTTGGTGAGGGTGGTGCCCGAATAATTATTAGTATTTCTGAGAATAATACTTCTAACTGGTTGCAAGCAATAAAAGATTGGACTTCTAGTTACCCAAATGCAATCCATCCTCAACTTTTGGGTAGTGTTTCTACAACAGATCAATTTACCATTAAATATGATTCTAATGTTTTAATAGATCTTTCTATTTCTCAAATGAAGCATACTTCTTCTAGTTCCATTTCCAGACGTATTAATGCAGAGTAACAATTAAATTGTCATTTATTACTATCCGTATCTTTAAAGAGCTAATATTTGCTAATCATATGAACTAATTGCTTTTAGACATGTGTGGCATCGTTGGTGTTTTTTCAATCGAGTCAGTAAACCAGCAAATCTATGATTCTTTATTGTTGCTACAGCATAGAGGACAAGATTCTACAGGTATAGCCACAATGGACGGTAATACCTTTCATTTACATAAATCAAAGGGTTACGTTAAGGAAGCATATAGAACTAGGCATATGCGCTCTTTGATAGGGAATATTGGTTTAGGACATGTTCGCTACGCGACCAAAGGATCTGCTGATCGGGAAAATGAAGCACAGCCTTTTTATGTAAATGCTCCCTATGGGATAGTTTTAGTTCACAATGGAAACCTTATCAATACAAGGGAATTAGAGATTGATTTATATCAAATTGATCGACGCCACACTAATTCTACAAGTGATACTGAAATGTTATTGAATGTTCTTGCGACTGAATTACATGAGAATGTTTCTGGTCGTGAATTAACACCAGATCAAGTTTTTAAATCCGTTACCTCTTTACATAAAAGAGTTAAAGGTTCTTATGCATCGATTGCCTTGATTGCTGGCTATGGCATTTTAGCTTTTAGGGATCCTTTTGGAATTCGTCCCTTAGTTTTAGGAAAGAGATATTCGAAGGTTCATACAAAGGAAGAGTGGATGATTGCAAGCGAGTCCTTAGTTCTTGAAAATGGAGACTATCAAATTGTTCGCGACCTTATGCCAGGTGAAGCAATATTTATAACCTCTAATGGTGAATTGTTTTCAAAACAATGTGTTACAAATCCAGTTTTATCGCCCTGTTCATTTGAATATGTTTATCTTGCACGTCCAGATTCTGTTATGAATGGGATTTCCGTTTATGAAGCCCGATTAAGGATGGGTGATTATTTAGCTAAAACAATTTCTAAGCAAATCTCAAAAGGGGATATTGATGTTGTTATGCCAATCCCTGATTCTTCTCGTCCAGCAGCAATGCAGGTGGCAAGGTCGCTTGGAATTGAATATAGAGAAGGGTTTTTTAAGAATAGATATATTGGAAGAACTTTTATTATGCCAGGTCAATCACAGAGAAAACAATCCGTACGACAAAAACTAAATGCAATGGGAACAGAGTTTAAAGGAAAGAATGTATTGATTGTCGATGATTCTGTCGTTAGAGGAACAACATCAAAAGAAATTGTCCAGATGGCGAAACAATCAGGTGCTAATAAAGTTACCTTTACCTCTGCGGCGCCACCAGTTCGTTACCCTCACGTTTATGGAATCAACATGCCTAGTCGTAAAGAGCTTATCGCATATAATCGAACAGAAAAGGAAGTTCAATACGAAATATTAGCTGATCAAGTTGTTTACCAGACAGTTGAAGATTTAGAGCATTCTATTATTCAGGATTCAATTGTGAAGCATTTAGATCTTTCTTGTTTCAATGGGAAATATGTGACTGATGGAGTAACGGATGAATATTTAACATGGGTTGAAGAAACGTATGTTTCTTAAGTTTTTAGTTTAGGTTATAGATAGGCATCAGTCTGTTTATATACTCATTGTCTTTTAGTTTAATTGTATCTAGTTCTTTCAGGTTTTTAATATTTAGATTTTCTTGTTTTATTCTTCCAAATCTGTTTAAATTAGTACCTAATCCAATTATTGATTCTTCCATACAAAATGTGATAATTCTATCTTTTTCTAGTTTTTTGTCTATCAAATAGATTCCCATGCTTCCCATTGCCCCCCGACGATTTTCACGGATACCCTTTGTTTCTAAGCTACAAATTCTTCCTTGTTTTGTAGCCATAAATAATTTTTTTGTTGAGTTTTGGGAAATACTTGATGCACCAATTAATTCTTCATTAGGAAGTAGTTTCATTGTCATTGGCCCTTGTGCTAGCTTACCCATAAGAGGAGTATTATTTGTATTAATCTTTAGTTTTAGAATTCTTCCAAGATTACTTACAAGTATTAAATATCCTTTTTCTTCGCAGATAGTCGCAGATTTTAATTTCGTACCTTCTTTTAGTTTTACTAATGTAGATGCTCTTCCTGATAAATCTAAAACTTCTTCAATAGCAATTCTTTTAAACCTTCCGTCGTTATTAAGCAGCCCAAGGCTTATAGATTTTTTTTCTGGTATTTTTAGTATTTCAATTATTTTCTCGCCTTCTAAACCTCCTGGTAAAAAATTATTTAACTTTCCAGGTTGTTGATTCGCAAACTCCCATCGAATTATTGCAACTCTTCCTGTTTCTGTAATTGCAATTAATTTTGGTGATTCATTGATTGGCAGGATTAATTTTCCTGGAACTATGTCTTCAGTAACATTACATTCCTCTTTTAGATGTAATTTATCTAAAACCTTTGTACTTAATATTTTGATTTCATGGTTATATTGAACAAGGATCTTATGGTCATTTGGTATTGAGTCAAAAGCAAGTTTTCTTAGACTTTCTGTAGTGGGTCTTTGAATAGCAGCCTTTTCAGCTAATATACGATCCCCGCCTTCTATTAGTTTTGTTCTTCTTTTATCTCCAAATCTTTTCTTTAATAATTTCAATTCCTTTATAAGTGTATTCAATAAATGTTGCCTGTTGTTCAGAAGTTCTTCAAGCTCTTCTTTTTTAATTTTAAGACTATTAAATTCGTCTTTTAAGTTTTGTTGCTCCAAACCCGTTAGCCTTCTTAGAGGCATAGCTAAAACTGCATCTGATTGTTTTTCATTTAAATTTAATCTAACCATTAATTTTGCTTTTGCTGTAGCAGCATCTTTAGCTTCTTGAATCATTGATATAACTACTTGTAAATTTTTAATGGCTTCTATTAGACCTTCTATTATTTCAAGTCTATTAATTGTTTTTTGAAGGTTAAATCTTGTACGTTTTATAATAGTAAGTTCTCTGTAATTTAGGAATTCTGACAATAACTCCTTTAATGACAATTGTTTTGGTTGTCCATTTACTAGAGTAAGCAGAATTGCTCCAAAGTTATTTTGAAGAGATGTTCTTCTTTGGATTTCTAATAATACTTTTTCTGCATCAGAATCCCTTCTCAGTTCAACCATGATTCGCATACCATCTCTATCACTTTCGTCTCGAATATCTGAAATTCCATTGATTTTACCGTCGTTTACCATGTCAGCTAATTTTTCAATCCAACCCGACTTGCTTAATTGATAAGGCAATTCTGTAATGATTATTGCGTTTCTTTTGTGCTTTCCTTTACCGGGATGAATTTCTTCAATATGTGCGATTCCCCTCATGGGAATACTTCCTCTCCCTTTTAGATAAGTTTCCCGAAGTCCACTTCCCATTAGAACTTCACCTCCTGTTGGGAAATCGGGACCTGGAATAATTTCTAATAATTTTTCATCTTTTATTTCTGGTTTTTTAATTAATGCGATTAACCCGTCAACAAGTTCATTCAGATTATGTGGTGGTATAGAAGTTGCCATACCTACAGCAATTCCTGAACATCCGTTTAACAATAGAAATGGAAGTTGTGCTGGAAGTACTGTTGGCTCTTGTTGTGAACCATCAAAATTTGGGGAAAAATTTACTGTCTCTTCTCCAATTTCTGAAAGCAAACCTTCATATGCAATTCCTGCAAGTCTTGTCTCTGTATATCTCATTGCAGCTGGAGGATCATCATCCACAGATCCAAAGTTTCCATGTCCATCAAGAATTGGATATCGGCTTGAAAAATCTTGAACTAAACGAACAAGTGCGTCATATACCGCTTGATCTCCATGGGGATGGTATTTGCCAAGTACATCTCCAACGACACGAGCACATTTTCTATAGGGTCTATCTGGTGTAAGACCAAGCTCGTGCATTGCAAATAGGATTCGTCTTTGAACTGGTTTCAGTCCATCACGAACATCTGGCAACGCTCTTCCAACGATTACGCTCATTGCGTATTCGAGATATGAGCGTTGCATCTCTTGATGCAAGGAGATTGGTTTTAGGCGTTCCTCAGCCATTTAGCTAGGGGACTTTTGCAACCACGCAATGTTTAGCCTACATATTTTTGCTCGTCTTACCAGTACTTTTTGATTATGGTTCGGAATTGGCTCGGGCTCTTTCTACGTTTGCCTGCAGTTCAGGTAAAGAGAGAAGTGCTTTAGTGGCTGCTCTTAACTTTTCCCCCCATAGTTGTTTTTCTTGGTATTTAGATGAGACATAGTTTGGATTTTTAGATAATGCTTCTTTTGCAAGTTTGAGTGCCTCTTCGTTATTTTTTTCTGCATGATAAATGCCAGCTGCAAGAGCTAGCATTGGTTCAGCATTTGCATTGATTTGAATAACTTCTCGCCAAGTCTTTATTGATGTTTTAATGTCTCCAATTTCAAAGAGTACTAGTGCTTTATTATTTAAAGCTTCCCAAAATGTAGGTTTTAATTTTGTAGCCTTCTCAAAGGCTAATAATGCAGCTCTAAATTTTAATTGCATTATCTTTGCATTTCCTAAATGGAAATAAGCCCCTGCATTTTCAGGTTCTAACTTTAAGCCTCTGTTTAATAGCTCAATAGCTTTATTTGTGTTTTTTTCTTGTAACTCTATAGATGCCTCTGCAAACCACAGACTTCCTTTTTTAGGATTTATTGATTTTGCTTTTTTGAGAGATGCCTTTGCTTTTTCAAGTTTATTGGCTCTTAATTGTGCTTCTGCAAGGATAGCCCAAAGTTTATCATCAGTTTTGACAAGTCTTACTGATAATTCTGCCAATCGCTCAGCTTCTTTAGCTTGTCCCAATTGTAATAATTGTGCTGCTGTACGTCCAATACTTAGACTTGTAGCTCGAAGACTATTTTTGTTTGGCTGATATAAATAAGGAACAAAGGCTTTAGAAGGTGTTGCTAACAAGCCTGCAGATAAACTGAAAAGGGTCACTAGCAACCAATGACTTGCTTTTGATAGGCCAGGATTGGTGTGTTTCATTCTACTTTTCTTTCCCTTTCAGACTACTAGAAATACTATTTTTTGTCGCTAAAGCATTTCTTCGCCACATCCAAGGCTTAATTCTTTTTAATGCTGACCCTTTTAATTTTTTTTGCCAAGTTTTTTCATCCCATGATAAGGCTTGATTATAGGTTAACTTCATTATCCACTCTCTTGGGGTGATATCAGGATCATTGCTTTCTTTAATTGAGGACTTATTCCAGGGACATATTTCTTGACATATATCGCAGCCTGCTACCCATTTTCCTATTTCAGCAGCAATGTTTATAGGTAGATTCTCCTGACGATTTTCGATCGTATGATACGCAATGCATTTTCTTGAGTCGACAACAAATGGTTCATGGATGGCATTTGTTGGACATGCTTTGATGCATTCTTCACAAGTTCCGCAAAGAGGTTTTGATGGCTTGTCCGCAGTGAGTTTTTCTGTACATAGCAAATGGCCTATTACCATCCATGAACCGTTTTTTTGATTAATTAGGTTGCTGTGTTTGCCGATCCATCCAATACCAGCTTCTTCTGCCCATGCTTTTTCAAGTAAGGGTGAGGTGTCTACACATATTTTAAATTGACAATTCGGACGTTGTATTTTCAACCATTTGCTAATTATCTTTAATCTATCTTTCAAGATTTTGTGATAATCCTCTCCCCAGGCATATCTTGCAATTAGTAGGCTTTCGGAATGTTGTTTTTCTTTTACATAGTAATTGAGCCCTACACTTAAAATGCTTTTTGCATTAACTAATAATTCATTTATTTTTTTTCTAGTACTGGTTTCCATCCATTTCATTTCTGCGTGATTCCCTGCTGCGAGCCATCTTTCTAAAGCTTGGTTTCGTAGTTTTAACCGATTGCTGCCTGGAACTTTTGCAATTCCAATTGGATTAAATCCTTGTTTTCTAGCCACTTCTTTAAGGGCTTTGGTGAGTTCGGATTGGCTTTCTATGATTTTCATTATCAGAAACCTAGAATTAATTACTTTTAAACATTTTTGTTGTGCCTTTAAAAGATAATCTTTCGTTTTTTTTCCATAGAAGGTTCCTGTTTTGCTGACTAGGAATCACTTTGGCCCTACTCCTCTTGTTGCAGATTAGTGTTTTTGCGTCTTTTGCCTTGTTTTCGGAAAGAAGACTTCAGGAATTGTTTTTGAATGCTTAATTACCAAACCCTCAATGGGATTTGTTGGTTTGATGCTTATGGCTTTTAGTATGCGTCTAGAGGCTTCGGTGTCTTTTCAGAAAAGGATGGGATGGGTGATTCTCCCTTTTCAAGTTGTTTTGCCTTCTTGTGGTTTATTGCAACTTTTTTGATGTTTATGAAAATCTAAGTTTTTTAGAAGACTCGGGATAAATTGCCTTGACAGAGGAAAAAATCAGTTATCGATGATGCGTGAACATCTTAAAAGACCCTAATATTTTAGGAGCCTTCTCAATGCAGTTTGTTCAGTGAGGTCAGATTTCTGCTGAGGAAACAGAGGCTGAGAAGCAAGCTGTGGCAATGGAATTTGTGGATAGCAATTGGATCAGATGATTTTTAAAATTAGACTTGACGAAAAACAGCGCAAAATTGCGATAAAGCAAAGGCTTTCTGCAAGTACTTTGAGAGGAGTGGTTTTGGCTGTCTCATTTGTGTTAATTGCTTTGTCAGCATTTGCCTGACATCTCACAAAATGATCTTTCTCGTTATATTTAGTGAGATTAACCTTATGATGTGAAAGGAATTTGATGCTCCTTGGTCGAATCAAACCCCAGACCTGATCTTCCTCTAGCCGCAAGGCTTCAGCAGGATCTTAAAAATGATCTCATAGCTGGATTGTTAGTGGTGATTCCATTGGCAACAACCATCTGGCTATCGACTGTTGTGAGTAGATTTGTTCTTGCTTTTTTGACTTCTGTTCCTAAGCAATTAAATCCTTTTATTACTCTCAATCCACTTTTGCAAGATTTGATTAACCTTGCATTGGGTTTGACTGTGCCTTTGTTGGGCATTCTTTTAATTGGTTTAATGGCAAGAAATATTGTTGGGCGATGGTTACTTGAGTTTGGGGAAGGTACTTTGTCTCGTATTCCTCTTGCAGGTTCTGTTTATAAAACTCTAAAACAACTATTAGAGACTTTTTTACGGGACAACTCAAAGAGGTTTCGACGTGTAGTGCTTGTTGAATATCCAAGAGAGGGCCTTTTTAGTGTTGGTTTTGTTACAGGTTTAGTTGGTCCTTCATTGCAGCCTGAATTAGATCAACCTTTGCTTAGTGTCTTTATTCCGACAGCACCAAACCCAACAACCGGTTGGTACACGCTTGTTCCAGAATCTTCTGTTAAAGATTTAAATATTTCCGTTGAAGATGCTTTTAGAACGATAATTTCCGCAGGTATTGTTAATCCTGATGAGAGGGAAGTTCCTGTTAATCGTAGTTTTTCTAGTTTGTTCTCTCAGTTAAGAGCTCGAACAACTCCTTCCTCAACATCATCCCAGGCTTGAGGCAATATTTTTCTTCTTCTCTTGATCTATGATGCAATCTAGGTCCTTTTCTAGAGAGTTGTCCCTATTGGTTTTAGGACAAATTTCTGAAAGTAGTATTGCCTTAGACGATCATGCTTCTTTGGATCTTTTGATTCAGAAGTCCATAGAAACTCTTAAACAGCATTGGCGTGAGGTGCTTGATAATTGTGCAATTGAGTTGGAGACAGCACAGCAAAACTTAGTTCAGACTGATCCTTTAGAGTCTCCATCTATTTCTATTGATGAAACTAGAAAATGTTTAGTTAATTGTCTAACGGAAGCTGAGAAGTTGTTAAATGGCTTATCTGCAAGTGTTGAAATACCACAACTATTGGTTTTATCAGATCAAGATGAAATTCGTAAGGGTGCTATTCATCGTATAAATTTAGTCCTGCAAAATCGAAATAATATTGATCATCGCTTGGATCAGATTATGGAAGGCTGGCGTTTAAAAAGATTGCCACGAATTGATAGAGATATCCTTCGACTTGCTTGTGTTGATTTAATGATTTTAAAAACTCCCGAGGCTGTTGCTTGTAATGAGGCTGTTGAACTTGCAAATAGATATAGTGATGATCAGGGTCGTAGAATGATTAATGGAATTTTACGAAAATTCCAAGACTCTGTTTTATCTAAAGGTATCAAATGAACAATAATCAAGATTCTGATTCTTCTTTTAAAATAGATTCAGGAGCTGGTCAGGTTAGCTCTCCTTTAAATAGTTCAGAAGAAGAAGATTCTATAGAGTGGGCGCGTAAAGCATATGCAGCATTAAAGGCAAAACAAGAAGAACAAAAAGTAGAAAATTTGCAAGTTGAAGAGAAGAACCTTTCTCATCAGTCTAATTTAATAAACACTGAGAATGTAGACAACAATAAAAACATTAAAGAACCAAATACTACTGATTTAAATTCACAAACTATTCCTGGAGTTTCTAATTTAGATGCAGATTTTAGGCCTGATAATTTATCTTTAAAAGATATTAAACATGATGCTTCAATTGAAGAAGGTGTGCAGTTGGGAGAATTTGATGAAACTTTTACTTGGTCAGCAGAAGTCTTGGCTGCACAGGGACGTGATGCAAGTCAAGTCTCATTGGAAGAAGTTGATTGGTTAGGCCGTTTAAGAAGAGGACTTGAAAGTACTCGTCAAAGTTTTGTCACTGGGTTATTAGAAAACTTGGGAGATGACCCACTCACTCCTGAGGTTCTCGATGATTTGGAAACATTGCTTTTGCGTTCTGATGCTGGGGTATCAGCTACAGATCAAGTTTTGGATGCGTTGCGTTTCAAAATGAATCAAGAGGTTGTTGAACCAGAAGCAGGATTGCGATTTCTTAAGCAGCAACTTTGTAATTTGATTGAAGCTCCTATTAAAGCGACTGGTAAAAATATTCTTTCTCCAGTACGAGGTCGTCTAAATATTTGGTTGTTTGTTGGAGTAAATGGTGTTGGAAAAACAACAACACTTGGGAAAATCGCTAATTTGTCAGTTCGAAGTGGTTTTTCTACTTTGATTGCAGCAGCCGATACATTTCGCGCAGCAGCAGTTGAGCAAGTCAAAGTATGGGGAGAACGTAGCGGTGTTCCAGTTATCGCAAATGCTTCAGCCAATGCGGATCCCGCAGCTGTCGTTTTTGATGCAATTGGTGCTGCGAAATCCAAGAATGCTGATCTTTTGTTAGTTGATACAGCCGGACGTCTTCAGACAAAGAATAATTTGATGGAGGAACTCAATAAGGTGCGTCGCATAATTGACAGATTGGAGCCTGATGCTTGTGTTGAGTCGTTATTGGTGTTGGACGCTAGTCAGGGACAAAATGGTTTAAGACAGGCTATGGCTTTTAGCAAGACTGCGGGATTAACTGGTGTTGTTATTACAAAATTAGATGGCACTTCCAGAGGGGGTGTTGCTTTGGCGGTTTCTTCTGAAGCGAATCTGCCAATTCGATTTGTAGGTGCTGGCGAGGGTCTTCATGATTTGCGACCTTTTAATAGCTTTGAATTTGTTGAAGCTTTACTAGCTAAACGATGATTTAATAGTTTCTTTATGTTGGTTTTGCTACGTTTCAAATCCTCTTCAAGTTTTGGTGGTGAATAGAAAAGCACCACAGCGACATTCAATACCTTCGGTTCGGAGTACATCTGAGTCTCTGACAGTATCGTCTGCGGTTCGTGCTTTGTTGGATAGTTTGTCCAGAGAGCAGCGTTCTAATCAGGATTTGTTGTCTTCTTTAGGGTTTGCTATTAGAAGTTTTACCAACTTGCATTCTTTTCTTGAGTTGGTACCAGTTTTTACATCTCGTTTAGTTGGTGTAGACGGGTCTTTATTGGTCCCGTTTCAGGAAAATGGAAGTATTTGGCGAGAACATTTACAGGTTGTACCAATTGCTGATTCTCAGGAATTGTTAAGGCAATTGGCTTCTTTTAAGCCAGGAACACAAGAAGGTTTTGGACGAGATGGTAATCAAATCTTAGAGATGGATCGATTGGTGCAGCGTCATATGGCTGGTGTGGGCATTTTTGCTACATCAATAGTTTCTCGTGGTCGAGAAAGGGGGCGCCTATATGTTTTTGATCCTCGCGGATCTCTTGTTTGGAGTGAGGCACATAGAAGAAATGTTCAGTTGGTTGCTGATTTGACTGGTGTTGCCATTGAAAATGATTGCAGTCTTCAATTGGTTCGTAGGCATGAGAGTGTTGATCGGCAATTAACTATTGGAGCTGAGATTCAGGCTCAGCTTTTACCTGATCATTGTCCAGTTATTGAGGGTGTCGAATTGTCTGCAAGATGTAGACCTGCTTATCAGGTAGGAGGAGATTATTATGATTTTATGCCAACTCGGCCTGAATTGACTGGTCGTCGTAGAGAAAGAAGTCGTTGGGCTTTAGTGGTTGGTGATGTTATGGGTAAAGGAGTCCCAGCAGGTCTTTTGATGACCATGCTTAGGGGGATGTTGCGTGCTGAAGTTTTAAGTGGATTGCCACCTGATCGCATATTGCATGATCTAAATCAGTTGGCCTTAGAAGATCTTGCACATTCTCATCGGTTTGTTACTCTTTTTTATTCTGATTATGATCCTCGATCTCGTCGTTTGAGATTTGCAAATGCTGCCCATAATCCACCATTGCTATGGCGTTCTCAGCAGCGGTCAGTAACTAGGCTTGATGCAGCGGGTTTGTTGATTGGTTTGCAAGCAGAAGCAGAATATGTATGTGGTGAAATTGTTTTAGAACCCGGAGACGTTATTCTTTATTACACAGATGGGGTAACGGAAGCCTCGGGTATGGCCGGAGATCGTTTTAACGAAAGCCGTTTGATTCGAACTTTAGAGGTTGCCAGTAGAAGTGGAAAATCTTCTCAAGGTATTTTGGATGATTTATTTAGTCGATTAGATGCATTTGTTGGTCCTGACCACCATCTTGAAGATGATGCTTCTATGGTTGTCTTGAAGATACCCGATGGTCTTGCTTTGCCATCTGTGCCCCAGAGTATTTCATGAACTTTTTAGCATTTACTTGCAAGATTACATAACATCTTATTGTGAGTAATACCTGGAGCGATAGGTTTGATCAGGGATTGCATCCAGCAATCGAGCAATTTAATGCGTCTATTGGTTTTGATATTCAACTTTTACAAGAAGATTTGGATGGTTCTATTGCTCATGTACGCATGTTAGGAGAATGTGGCGTTATTTCGCCAGATGAAAGTTTGCAAATAGAAAAAGCACTTGAAGAAATTCGCTCAGAAGAACTGTCGGGAACATTTGTTCCTGACCTAAATGATGAGGATGTTCATTTTGCAGTGGAAAGGAGACTAATAGCCAAGATAGGTAAGCTTGGGAAAAAGCTTCATACAGGGAGAAGTCGGAATGATCAAGTTGGAGTTGATATAAGATTATGGTTACGGAGACAGATAGATTTATTGGATAAACAGTTAGAATCTTTTCAGAAAATTCTATTATCTAAAGCAGAGGAAAATTTATATGTCCTTATTCCAGGATACACTCATCTCCAAAGAGCACAACCGCTTTCTTTAGCGCATCATTTACTTGCTTATGTTGAGATGCTGCAAAGAGACAGAGAAAGATTAGTTGATGTAAGAAAAAGAGTTAACATATGTCCTTTAGGGTCTGCAGCTTTGGCGGGCACATCAGTGCCAATTGACAGACGCAAAACATCTGAAATGCTTGGATTTGATGATGTTTATTCAAATAGTCTTGATGCAGTAAGTGATAGAGATTTTGCTATAGAATTTAATTCCGCATCTGCTTTAATAATGATTCATTTAAGTCGTTTAGCTGATGAGGTTATTCTTTGGGCAACAGAGGAATTTGCGTTTGTTCGACTTACTGATCGTTGTGCAACAGGAAGTAGTTTAATGCCTCAAAAAAAGAATCCTGATGTCCCTGAACTGGTCAGAGGAAAGTGTGGCCGTGTTTTTGGACATCTTCAAAGTCTACTGACAATGATGAAAGGATTGCCACTTGCCTATAATAAGGATTTTCAGGAAGATAAAGAAGCTCTCTTTGATGTTGTTAAAACTACTCATAATTGTATAAATGCAATGACTATTCTTATGGATGAGGGGCTTGAGTTTTGTACAGAACGTCTTTCTGTGGCTGTTGAGTCTGACTTCTCTAATGCTACCGATGTCGCTGATTATTTGGCAAGGAAAGGTGTTCCTTTCCGCGAGGCTTATCAAATGGTTGGGAGTTTGGTTAAACGTTGTATTAACGAAAGAATCTTGTTACGTGACCTCACTCTTGAGCAATGGCAGGAACTTTCTCCTTGTTTTCAGAACGATATTTATGACAGCATTTTGCCTAGAGCGGTAGTTGCTTCTCGTACAAGTGAAGGTGGTACAGCTTTTTCTCGCGTAAAGGAGCAATTGAATTTTTGGAAAAATCGTTTTGATCTCTAGAAGTAATGATCCAAATACCCGCTTGGGTCTACTCTATTTAAGTCATAAGTGAATAATTTTTATTAGAGTTATTCACAAGTGGCGATTTTTCCCACAGGTCCATTTTTACGGTCAATTAGCAAAGTGAGTATTTTCGTTGGCAATCTTCCCTTCCGCGCTGAGCAGGAAGACGTGGTTGAGTTGTTTGCACCTTTTGGAGAGGTAGCAAACTGTGCGCTCCCCTTAGAGCGAGATACGGGTCGAAAAAGGGGGTTTGCGTTTATTGAAATGGCTGATGAAGCAGCTGAGGCTGCTGCCATAGAAGCACTTCAAGGCGCTGAAATGATGGGTCGTCCACTCAGGATCAATAAAGCTGAGCCTAGAGGTAGTGCTCCCCGAAGAGGCGGCGGCGGCGGCGGCTACGGCGGTGGCTACGGCGGTGGCGGTGGCTACGGCGGTGGCGGCGGTGGTAACTACGGCGGTGGCGGCGGTGGTAACTACGGCGGTGGCGGCGGTGGTAACTACGGCGGTGGCGGCGGTGGTAACTACGGCGGTGGCGGCGGTGGTAACTACGGCGGTGGCGGTGGCTACGGCGGTGGTGGTGGTAACTACGGTGGCGGCGGTGGTGGTAACTACGGCGGTGGCGGTGGTGGTAACTACGGCGGCGGCGGTGGTGGTAACTACGGCGGTGGCGGCGGTGGTGGTAACTACGGCGGTGGTGAGCCTGCTGATCGTGGGCCCTCAGGTGCTAGTGGTTGGGAAGATAGAAGTTATGGGGGAGGAGCTTCCACAGAGAATGCATCTGATGATGATCGGAGGAGTAGACGACGTAGGGGTGCAGCTCCAGAAAATACCGAAGATTTTGGTGGTTGAGAGCCCTAAATTACGCAAAAAAGAATAAATAAATCATTCACAGCCCTGCATCTTCTAGTTGTTTGGCTGAGTGTTCTAGTACCTTTAAATTAGCGTTCTTTTTTTGAGCCGAAACTGATAATTCATGCCTCCATTTTCGTGCTCCATGAACTCCTTCCACTATTTGAATTACGTGCTTGCATATGTCCCAAAGATTTCCGCCATTATTTAAGTGTTTTTCCGCATAAGGTAGGATCCCTTTAATTACATCTGAAGCAGTAATTGATTTTGGGGATCCACCAAAAATTACTTCATCTATATGTTGCCATCTAAGAGGATGTTCGTATGCAGCTCTTCCCACCATTGCTCCATCAAAAATAGTTAATGCCTGTAGGCAATCGCTAGGTGTTTGCAAACCACCATTCAGCTCAATTAGTAAGTTAGGTCTTTTTGCTTTTAATTCTGCAACTCTTTCGTATTGAAGAGGAGGGATAGTTCTATTTTGTTTTGGGTTGAGCCCTTTTAACCAAGCTTTTCTTGCATGCACTGCAAATCTTTTGGCTCCTGCAATTGAAAGATGATCTACAAACTCTATTAGCAGCTCAAGATTATCTAGATTATCTATGCCTATACGGTGTTTGACTGTGATGGGCAGTCGGGTTGCTTTTGTCATTGATTCAATGCAACATGCCACCTTTTTAGGTTCTGCCATAAGGCATGCTCCAAAATTTCCTGATTGAACTCTGGGACTTGGACATCCAATATTTAAATTTACTTCGTCGTAACCCCAATCTTCTGCAATACAAGCTGCTTCTGCTAAGAGTTTGGGATTATCACCTCCGAGCTGCAAAGCTATTGGGTGTTCAATGAAATCAAAATCAAGTAATCGATCACGACGCTGAGTGTAATGTAAAGACTGTGCAACTATCATTTCAGTATATAAAAGAGCTTTCTTACTTATTTGTCGCATGAGAACCCTGAAGTGCCTATCAGTGCAGTCCAGCATTGGTGCAATACTAAATTGATAGGATTTTGTGTTGGTTGAAGAGTATTGCTTAAGCATTTATTTGTTTAGCTATCATTTAAGATTTTAAGAGCTTTATTCTGTCTTTATAGAGATTTTTGATTGTATGCAAAGTAATTCTTTTATTATTAATCGACGTTTATTGCTTTTAGGTGCAATTACAGCATATGGTGGAGTTTGCTTTCATCCTTTATTAGCCTTGGCAGAAACGTTAGCTTCAGAAGATAATAATTGGGCTCTTAGCAAGGCTGACTGGAAGAAACGTCTTTCTAGGGAGGCGTTTGCTGTTTTGCGAGAGGAGGCAACTGAGAGAGCCTTTTCTAGTCCATTAAACAATGAGAAGAGAGAAGGTATTTATCATTGTGCAGGCTGTGATTTACCTCTTTTTTCTTTCGCTTCGAAATTTGATAGTGGTACAGGCTGGCCTAGTTTTTGGGAACCTTTGCCAAATGCTGTAGAGACTAAGACTGACTTTAAGCTAATTGTTCCTCGCACTGAATATCATTGTATTCGTTGCGGTGGACACCAGGGTCATGTCTTTAATGACGGGCCTCGTCCTACAGGCAAGCGATATTGCAACAACGGAATTGCCCTCACATTTCGACCATCAGCATGAACTTCTAGTTGTTGGGGGTGGCCCTTCAGGTTTTATGGCGGCCATTACAGCTGCGGAAAATGGTGTTGTCTCCCCTCTTATTTTAGAAGCCACTTCTTCGCCATTACAGAAAGTACTTATTAGTGGTGGTGGCCGATGCAATATTACACATGCTTGTTGGGACTCACGTGATTTAGTTGATTATTACCCAAGAGGAAGGCAGGCACTATTAGGTGCATTCCATAGATTTGCTTGTGCTGATGTGGTTAATTGGTTTTCAGATAGAGGGCTCAAAATAGTTGCTGAATCTGATGGAAGGATGTTTCCTAGTAGTAATCGCTCTTCTTCTGTTATTGATTGCTTGAGATCTACCTCGCAGAAAGTAGGTGTTTCTTTGCGATTGAAATCAGCTGTAAGAGATTTGCAATTTTCAAAGAAAAATGGTTTTTTGCTTACTTGTAAGGACGATACAAAATATGCTTCTCAAAAAGTTTTACTAGCTACGGGCGGACATCCTTTAGGCAGAAGATTATCCCAGTTAGTTGGACATAGTATTGTGCAACCTGTACCTTCTCTTTTCTCTTTAGGATTAGATGCATCTTGGCTAAAAGATTGTTCAGGCATTGCTTTAGATAATATTGCTTTAACTTTGCATACGTCAGATAAAAAATTTCAGGAAATTGGCAGAGTTCTGCTTACACATTGGGGTATTAGTGGCCCTGCAGTTTTGCGTTTGACTGCATTTGCTGCCCGTGAATTACATCGTTTGTCGTATAAGGGTCGTTTGACAGTAAATTGGTTAGCAAATTTTCATCGATCTTCTATAAGTAAGATCTTGAATCAATTTCGTTATGAGGGAGCTTCAAAGACACTTTTACAGGCGAGACCCTTTAGGGCGTTACCCAAACGACTTTGGTTAGTTCTTTTAAAGCAAATCCGTGTTGACTCTTCACTTCGTTGGGCTGAACTTTCTTCTCAAAAAGAGCTTGCTTTGTTGGAGGCTTTAACAGCAAGTCAGTATGAAATTTCTGGACGAGGACCCTTTGGTGAGGAGTTTGTAACTGCCGGAGGGGTTCCCTTGTCTGAGGTTGATTCCGTGAGGCTTGAAAGTAGGATTTGCCCAGGCTTGTATTTTGCTGGGGAGTTGCTTGATATTGATGGTGTGACAGGTGGATTTAATTTTCAACATTGTTGGACAAGTGGTTGGCTTGCAGGTAAAGCAATTGCATATTCATAGTTCCCCTTGGGATATTGCAAGCATAGTTTTAGGGCACTAAAACAAGGTATGTGAGCAGAAAGGTGCGGGCTTCCCCCGCTTGTGCCAGGAGTGCTTCTCCATTCAAAGTATGTATAGGCGAGTTTTATGGTCAGCATGAGTGGTGAACAATCAAATTCAGTTCAAGATTCTTCTCTAGACACGCCTTCTACAGATGAGATGATCGAAGTGAGTAAGTCATCAGCTTCAGAGCTCGATAATCAAAATCAAGATTTGGGCCCTATCAAGAACCCTGAAACTGATATCGAAGCTGAAGCAACCCCACAGAAGTCTTCTGCTGATAATGAAACCCGCTTGCTGCAATTAGAAAAGGAGCATGAAACCTTGAAAAGTCAATATATGAGGATTGCAGCTGATTTTGATAATTTTCGTAAGCGTCAAAGTCGAGATCATGATGATTTGCGCCTGCAGTTGATCTGCTCAACTTTGTCCGAAATCCTACCTATAGTGGATAACTTTGAAAGAGCTCGTCAGCAGCTTGATCCACAAGGTGAAGAAGCACAAGCACTGCATCGAAGTTATCAGGGGTTGTACAAGCAATTGGTGGATGTTTTGAAGCAACTTGGTGTTGCACCGATGCGGGTGATTGGACAAGCTTTTGATCCAAATCTGCATGAGGCTGTAATGAGAGAGCCAAGTGAGGAGCAGCCTGAGGATATTGTTGTTGAAGAGTTACAGCGTGGCTACCACTTAAATGGAAAGGTATTACGACATGCTCTTGTAAAGGTTTCGATGGGTCCAGGCCCTGGACAAAATGCTCAATTAGAAAATTTAGTCAATTCATCTCAAGAGTCTTCTGTAGAACAACAAAGTGATCCAAAAGAGGATACGGAATGAATTTAATAGGCATCTTGATATTTAAGGAGTGAAGAGGGCTTAATGGCTGATTTTTACGATTTGCTTGGAGTCAGCAAAGATGCTGATGCAGATTCTCTAAAGCGTGCTTATCGCCGCTTAGCAAGAAAGTATCATCCAGATATAAATAAAGATCCTGGAGCTGAGGAGCAATTTAAAGAGATTGGACGTGCTTATGAGGTTTTAGGGGATCCAGAAAAACGAGCAAGATACGATCAGTTTGGAGAAGCTGGTTTGGGTGGGGCTGCAGGTATGCCAGATATGGGAGATATGGGTGGATTTGCAGATTTGTTTGAAACTTTTTTTAGTGGTTTTGGTGGGCCAGGGGGTACTCGGACTCAGAGAAGAGGGCCTCAGCAAGGCGATGATTTGCGTTATGACTTAACTATTGATTTTCAGCAGGCTGTCTTTGGAGAGGAGAAAGAAATAAAAGTCCCTCATTTAGAAAGTTGTTCTAGCTGTAGGGGAACAGGTGCGAAATCAGGCAGTGGTCCTACGAGTTGCAATACCTGTGGTGGGGTAGGTCAGGTACGAAGAGCAACTAGAACTCCATTTGGCAGTTTTACTCAGGTTGCTGAATGTCCCAATTGCTCTGGGAGTGGTCAGGTTATATCAAATCCTTGCGGAGGCTGTGGAGGGAAAGGTGTTCAACAAATAAGAAAGAAATTACGTATCAATATTCCAGCAGGAGTAGATACTGGGACGCGTTTACGAGTTTCAGGAGAAGGTAATGCTGGCTTTAGAGGAGGTTCTTCTGGTGATCTTTATGTTTTCCTGAAGGTAAAAAATCATCCGCGTTTGCAACGTGACGGTCTTACGATTTTATCTGAAGTGAATATCAGCTATCTTCAAGCAATTTTAGGAGACACTATTGAAGTTGATACTGTAGATGGGCCAACTTCTTTAGAGATTCCATCTGGAACACAACCCAATGAAGTTTTAACTTTAGAGAATAAAGGAATTCCAAAGTTAGGCAATCCAGTGGCGAGAGGTAATCAAAGAATTACAGTAAAAGTTAAACTTCCTAAGCGAATTTCAGATGATGAGAGATCACTCCTAGAGAAGTTAGCAAGTCATTTTTCTGCACGCGGATCCCAATATCATTATCATAAAAGCGGTTTATTTTCTCGTTTATTCCGTCAATAGGCAGAGACAGTGAACTTGCCTAAACAGCAAATTGATTTAAGAGGAATACCTTGCCCTTTGAATTTTGTTCGCGTGTCACTTGCTCTAGAGCAATTGAAGAAAAAAGATAGGATTTTTGTAAATTTAGATAGAGGTGAACCGGAATTTATGGTGGTTAATGGTCTTCAAGAAGCTGGGCATTATGTTCAGATTATTCAGAAAGATGTAAAGTCAATAACTATTTTGGTTGTTTGCGGAGAGGATTAATATTTTGAGCTGTCTGGGAATTGTTGTTTCTAAGCAAGCTAACTTTTTTAATGTTGAACTTCTTGACGAACAGCAAAGTTTGAAAGACCAGAATACAATAACAAATTCAAAGCCGTTAAATCGCTTTTTATGTACAGCTAGAAGCCGCTTAAAACATTTTGGAGACTCAATATATGTTGGCGATTTTGTGTTACTGGAAGAAATATGTTGCAGAAACATGACAGCTGTTGTAAATGAAGTTTGTTCGAGGAAAAGTTGGTTAAAGCGGCCAGCAGTTGCTAATGTTTCTAATATAATTGTTGTTTTGGCTCATAAGGAACCCGTCTTTGATTTTACTCAAGCGAGTCGGTTTTTGTTAACGGCAGAAAATACAGGCTTATCGGTTGATTTCTTATTGACGAAAATGGATTTAGTTTCTACTGATGAGATGAATAAACAATTAGCAAGAATTGATAGTTGGGGATATCGACCTTTTTCTGTGTCCGTTAAAACTGGAGAGGGTCTCAAGAGGCTTAAAGAACATATATTTAGAAAAAGCTTATCGGTAGTTTTTGGTCCTTCGGGTGTTGGAAAAAGTAGTTTACTTAATAAGCTGATTCCTGGTACAGATTTAAAGGTTGGAACATTATCAGAAAAAATTAGCCGTGGAAAAAATACAACTAGGCATGTAGAGTTATTTAGTCTTTCAAGTAATAGTAGGGTAGCTGATACTCCTGGATTCAATAGACCTGAAATCTTTGTCGAGCCATCTAAGATAGCTGCTCTATTCCCTGAAATACGTAGCCAATTAAAGGATTATCCCTGTAGATTTCGTAATTGCCTTCATCTCGATGAATTAGGTTGTGGTTTGAATAAAAACTGGGAAAGATATTCGTTTTATAGAAACTTTGTTCAGGAGATGTTTAGTCTGAGCTTTCCAGGCCAGGCAAGTTAAGGTTTAGGCCACCGGTAATTTCATTCATCCTTTCTTTCATCGTAGAGGTTGATGCTTCATAAGCTGCTTCAAGTGCTTCCAGGATTGATTGCTCGATTTCTTCTTTTGTTTGGGATAGAAGTGAAGCTGCAAGTTCCACCCGTATTGGTTTTTGGTTGCCTGATAACCAAATACTGGCTCTACCATCGGAGCTTTTCCCTTCTAGCTCCATTGCGTCAAGCTCTTCTTGTAGTTTTTGGGCCTTTTCTTGGATTTGTTGTGCTTTTTTAAAGGCTTCGGTGATTTGACCGAAGTTTGGGAGACCGAATCCAGCCATTGTTGATGTAGTGGCGATTTGCACATTAAACGTTTGCTTAGAAGCCCAGTCGCTTTACTTCTGGATGAAGTAGCAATTGATGGGCTTCTTTGACTTCTTTTTGTATGAGTCGTATGAGCGTATCAATGTCATGAGCCTTTGCGTTGCCGTTGTTCACAATAAAATTCGCATGTTTTTTGGAAATTTCAGCATCACCGATTCTTTTCCCTTTAAGGCCTAAATTCTCTATTAGTTGCCCAGCTTTTAATGGTTCTGGGTTTCGAAAAACACTGCCGCAACTTGGTAATTGGTAGGGTTGTGTTTCTAGTCGATGATGAAGATTTTCATTGTTATGCTTTTCTATAACCCTTTGGTTGTGTCCCGGTTCAAGTTGAAACCGAGCTGATAGAACAATCATTTGTTCCTTTTGTATTCGACTTGATCGATAACCAAAGTCAAGCTCTTTGTTGTATATCCGGAATGCCTTTTTGCTGTCCAATGCCATGACTAAAGCTGAATCTAACCTCTCAGCAATACATCCTCCTTGAGCTCCTGCGTTCATAGCAGTAGCTCCACCTACTGTTCCTGGAATCCCAATGGACCACTCAAGGCCATGAAGGCCAGCTTTTGCAACTTTTCTGGCTAATGTTGGCAGAGATTCCCCAGCCACTGCTTCGACATATCCATCTATATTGTTGATCTCACTTCCTTGAAGTTTTCTTGTGCATATAGTTAGACCTTCTAGCCCTGAGTCGTTTATTAGAAGATTAGACCCTGCTCCAATAATTTGATAGGGCATCTTTTCTTGATGTGCAAATTGAAGAAGGCTTTTAATTTCATTTTGATTTGTTGCTTCTGCTAAAAATTCAGCAGGTCCACCAACTTTCCATGTTGTAAAAGTTGAAAGAGAAACTAGTTTGTCTAATTTCATTGCTGGATATTTAGTTGGTCAAAGATTTCTCTTTGTTGTCTGTTTGTATTAATAATTTCCAAAGAGAATTTATGTCACCTGCACCCATTGCAAGGATTAAATCTTCAGGTTGACTTTGATCTTTGATTAATTGTGTGATTTCATTCATATCTTCTCCAACTAGGATAGGAATATCTTGGTATATTTTTTTTGCTTCTTTTGCAATGTTATTGCTGTTTATTCCTTCAATGGGTTTTTCACCTGCTCCATAGATAGGTGCAATTATAATGAGATCTGAAGTTGCAAGTGCCTCAATAAATTCCTTAAGGAATTGCTTAACTCTTGAAAATCTATGAGGTTGGAAGACCGCTATAATTCTTTTTGGTGTACTTGGAAGAGAGCTTTTTCCTGTTTGAATCATTAGTTTTGCCATAGTTAAAGTTGCTTTTATCTCACTTGGATGATGAGCATAGTCATCGACTATTAAACGCTTTTCCCAATTGCCGCGAAATTCAAAACGTCTAAGCGGAGTTTTAAGGCAAGAGATAGCATTGATGAGTTTTATCTTCGAGACGCCCATTAATCTGCAACTGGCATATGCGGCAATGGCATTGCTTAGGTTATGTATACCTGGAACTGGTAATGTTATTGTCTCTATATATTTACTATCCTCATATAATTTAGCAGTTGTTTGATTTCCTTCTAGGTGGATAGGTATTGCAGCAAAATTTACATTTTCATGTGTTTTTACAGACCACCAAGCTGAAGGGCTTATGTGTTCTCGAAGAATGTTGCAGTCATAATTGGCCAGTAGTCCGTCACACCCATGATTAAATTCTTTCATGGTGTCAATTATTTGTTCGAGGCTTGAGTAATGATCTGTGTGATCTAGTTCCAGGTTTGTTATGACACCTAGCGCTGCTTGGAATTTGATCAGAGTTCCATCTGACTCATCAGCTTCTGCGATTAGTAAAGCCCCTTGCCCGCTATGAGCGTTGCTTGAGTAGCAGGGGACTAGCCCTCCAATTAAGGCGGTTGGATCCTCTCCAGCCTCCGCAAGCATTGTTGTAATGAATGTACTGGTTGTTGTTTTCCCATGTGTTCCCGTAACTGCGATGGAGGGTTGGTCGGCTATAAGAGCTGCTAAGAGGTCAGATCGATGCCAAATTGGGAGTTGTTTTTTTTCTGCTGTCTTTAGTTCAGGATTCTCTTTGGAAATAGCCGAACTGATAACTATTAAGGGCGAATCCTGTCTTTTTGTGCATATGGATTTGATATTTTCGCCAGTTTGTTCGGTAAAAATTTTGATACCTGCATCTTCCAGGCGCTGAATTATCAAGCTATAGCGAGTATCAGATCCTGAAATGATGTGCCCACGGTTAGAGAGGATCATGGCCAAGGCAGACATACCTATACCGCCAATACCAATGAAGTGAATGTGTCTTTGGCTTTTTAGGGTGATAGCCAATTGGCTGAGGACAAGAATTGAAACATAGAACAGTCTTTGCCCCAATGCCATTGATCGCTGTTTTTCGATGCTTTTACAAAGGTTTTTTGCTCGTCAGGTCCGCCTTTTTTGAGATATGACTAAAAAGATAGAGGGATTTCAAGGCATTTCTGTATGATCAGCGCCCAATTACTTTTTGCGGTTGAACCGCTTTTCTCATGACTTTGCGTGTTGCGATTAATGGATTCGGACGTATTGGTCGCAACTTTATGCGTTGTTGGCTTAGTCGAGGATCTAATACGGGTATTGAGGTTGTCGGTATTAACGTCACTTCTGACCCTAAAACCAATGCCCATCTCCTGAAGTACGATTCAATTCTGGGACAGATTAAAGATGCCGAGATTGGTTATACAGATGATACTTTCATAATTAACGGAAAAACTATCAAATGTTTTTCAGATAGGAACCCTTTAAATCTGCCATGGAAGGAGTGGGATATAGATATAGTGATTGAATCAACAGGTGTTTTTAATACTGATGTGGGTGCAAGTAAGCATATTCAGGCCGGTGCTAAAAAAGTCATTCTTACAGCTCCTGGAAAGGGAGATGGTGTAGGTACTTATGTTGTTGGTGTTAATGCTGATCAATACCGACATGAATCCTTTGACATTCTAAGTAACGCAAGTTGCACTACTAATTGTCTCGCGCCTATTGTAAAAGTATTGGACCAGGAATTCGGAATCAATAAGGGTTTAATGACTACAATTCATAGTTATACTGGAGATCAAAGAATTTTAGATAACAGTCATAGGGATCTTCGCAGGGCTAGGGCTGCAGCAATGAATATTGTTCCAACCTCAACTGGTGCAGCAAAGGCGGTTGCTTTGGTTTATCCGCAAATGCAAGGAAAGCTAACAGGAATTGCTATGCGTGTTCCTACTCCTAATGTTAGTGCTGTGGACTTGGTGTTTGAAGCAGGGCGATCTACTACTGCTGCAGAAGTGAATGCTGCTTTAAAAACAGCCTCTGAAGGTTCTATGAAGGGTATTATTAAATATGGGGACCTGCCTTTGGTTTCAAGTGATTATGCAGGGACTAATGAGTCAACTATTGTTGATGAGGCATTAACAATGTCCATTGGAGATAATATGGTGAAGGTACTTGCTTGGTACGATAATGAGTGGGGTTATAGCCAAAGAGTGGTAGATCTGGCTGAGATTGTTGCAAAGAACTGGAAGTAAATTACTTCCTTTTTTATTAATCTGTTCTTCTAAAAAGATGACTGTTTCTTTTAAATTGTCTTCTTTTTAGAAGTGTTTATATGATGTTTTAGAGCTAATTTCTCCGTCTTCATCGCGCCAAAATACTTTTGCTGGCCCAGATTCGATTTTCCCAATTATCTTGCTAGTGGAGACCTCTTCTATAAAGGCTTTTGCCCATGTTGGTGGAAGGCTGAGGACCAGCTCAAAATCTTCTCCACCATTGATGCACCAGTCTTCCCAAAGATTGCCTGTTGGCCAATGAGATGGCTTGGGAAGGTCTTTTCTTGTAATTACTGCTGAGCATTTACTGCTTTTGCATATACATTCAAGTGCTTTAATGAGTCCATCGCTGCTATCAGTTCCTCCTGCCCGCCATGCCAAGTGATTTGGCTTACATTTTTCTAGCTTCCGAATAATTTGGATGGATGGATGAGGTCTCCTATGAGACTTTATTGCTTCTTCTTTCAGTGATTTTTGAATATTCAATTCTTTAATTTGTGGATCATTCAGTAATAAACCAAGGCCAAGACGGCTCAGTCCATGAGGACCGCTAACAACTATGTAATCGCCTGGGATGGCATTTCCTCTGTGTATATGCAGTGGTCCCAGGGTGCCGAAAGCGGTGATAGCAATTAACTTTTGCTTTCCGTTTGAACAGTCCCCTCCCAGAATTTCACCGCCATAGTGATTCAAAGCACTTTTAATGCCTTCATATACGCCTGATACCCATTCCCATTTAGTGTTTGGAGGAGTTATTAGTCCGATTGTTAGGCCAATGAATTCTTCTACCCCACTTGCTGATAGGTCAGAAATGTTCGCTGCGATTGCTTTCCAACCAATATCCTCTGGATTAGTAGTTAATTCATTGAAATGAATACCTTCAACTAATACATCAGTATTTATTAAAAGTTCTTTGCCTTTCGCAGAGATTACCGCTGTATCGTCTTCTATTTGACCATTAGGAAGATAATGCGAAATGCGATTTAGAATTTCGTCTTCACCTAGTTGTTTTAGAGTTTCGTTCACTATTTAGCAGCTTACCCATGCGGAGCAAGTCGGTCTTTCCCGTCTGTCACTTTTACAGAGATGATTTCATCGTTAACACCTAGTTTCTCTAATATTTCATTTCCATCTACTACATATCCAAAGGCTGCATTACGTCCATCAATAAGATTTCTTCCCGCAGGAGTTAATTCGGCTTCATACAAAAACATGAAAAATTGCGACGAACCATCGTTTAGAGATGCATTTGAATGAGCCCATCCAAGAGTTCCTGAGGCGGAGAACGGAAGCACAGGTGTAGTTTTGTAGAGACCTAGCTCTTCAAAAGATTGACCATAAAAGGGTAATACTTTATCTGGTGAGCGAATTTCTAATGGTATTTCTCTTAATTTATTGGTTGAAGGATCAATATATCCAACTTCGGGCCCTTCAGGATCACCAGTTTGAAGAATATAAAAATCTTCGGCCCTAGTGAATGGTAAGCCGTCGTAAAAACCTTTAATTGCTAAATCAATAAATGCACCACTAGTTATAGGAGCATTGTAACCATCGATCACAGCCTTGATAGTGCCTTGTGTTGTTCTGATGTCTACACTTGCTCTTCCAAGCAGTCTGGGAAGAGCATTATATTCTTCGGGAATCTGGAAAGGAAAATCTCCAACTAAAAGGGTTTCGACTTCCCCTATTAATTTTAGGGTTTGGTCTCTTTTTTCAATAAAAGCATCTTTGTTTTGGGCTTCGGTAGCTAGTTCAAGCTGGTCTAGATTTTTATTTATTAAGTTAAATAGTGTTTCTGCTTCAGTTGATTTGTCTTTCGGAATAGCTGCAATAATTTTTTGATTTTTGCTAGTGATTAGGAATTTGCTTGAAGAAACTATTTTCGCCAAAGATGGCCAGCGATTTCCTCTAATTAGTTCTCTGGTGGATTCGAGCTTATGTTGAAGATTTTGTATTTCCTCTTGTTTTATGGGAAGTGCATTACGCAAAATTGCTGTGGCATCGGTTACTGCATTACCTGGTGGAAGGTCAGCCAAGACTGGCTGTGTAAATATCAAAAAACCTACAGCAATTATTGATAAGACGTTTTGTAGAAGCCGGGTACGTGCCATTTTGGTGTCAAGTGCTTAAGAACTTTCGCACAGCTCTATGATTTCATAATTGATTTTGCAGGAATGATCTCCAGCAACGATTTCCGAACTGGTACCACTATTGAGTTAGATGGGGCTGTTTGGCGTGTTGTTGAGTTTTTACATGTCAAACCTGGAAAGGGATCAGCGTTTGTAAGGACAAAACTCAAGTCGGTTCAAGGTGGAAATGTAGTCGAGAAAACATTTCGCGCTGGTGAAATGGTGCCACAAGCATTGCTTGAGAAATCAACTCTTCAGCACACTTATATGGATTCAAGTGATTATGTCTTTATGGATATGTCTAGTTATGAAGAAACGCGTCTTACTTCCCAACAGATTGGCGAGAGCCGGAAGTACCTAAAGGAAGGTATGGAGGTAAACGTTGTTTACTGGAATGGAAAGCCTTTAGAAGTTGAGTTGCCAAATTCTGTGGTTTTAGAAATTACTGAGACTGATCCTGGTGTAAAGGGTGATACTGCTACAGGTGGTACAAAGCCTGCCAAACTAGAAACAGGAGCAATGGTTATGGTTCCCTTGTTTATTTCCGTTGGTGAGAAAATTAAGGTCGATACTCGTAATGACTCTTATTTAGGTCGTGAGAACTAATCACCATGCAGCTTGATCACGAACAACTGCATCTTTTGCTTGATGCTTTAGCAGAAAGCGATATCCAGGAATTTCGCTTGGAAGGGGATGATTTTCGTTTGGAAATCAGGCGCAATTTGCCTGGTCCTTTAACAAGCACTCCCTCATCGCTTCCTGTTGTCCATGAGGCCGCGATTTCATCGCCTCCTGAGTTCAAAGTAGAAGCTTCTACTCCTGTAACCCCTCCCCCGGCTGTAACGGCTTCCAGGGCTGACCTGGTGGATGTTACTGCTCCTATGGTTGGTACTTTTTATCGAGCTCCCGGTCCTGATGAGGCTCCTTTTGTTGAGGTGGGAACACGTATAGGCATAGGTCAACCTGTTTGTATTCTTGAGGCGATGAAGCTTATGAATGAGTTGGAGTCTGAGGTTGGTGGTGAAGTAATAGAAATACTCGTTGATAATGGAACCCCAGTGGAATATGGCCAGGTTTTAATGAGGGTTAAGCCGAGTTAATTTGACTTTATTTTTTTAATTCCCAGGCAGTTTGAATTGCGGCCAACATGCTTTCCTCGCGAGCGCAACCCTTACTGGCTATATCAAATCCTGTGCCGTGGTCTGGTGAGGTTCTTATAAATGGAAGTTCTAACGTGAGATTTACGGCAGTGTCGAAGGCTAATAATTTCATTGGAATGAGACCTTGGTCATGATATAGAGCTAGAAACCCATCAGGTGTGTGACTTGTTTGACCTTTCCTCCATGCTTCTGCAGCTGATAGCCAACAACTATCCGGTGCAATTGGGCCTATTAGATTGATTGTGGGATGTTGACAGCTCCATTCCCTTAAAAGGGGAGTTAACCATTTTATTTCTTCATCGCCAAGACTTCCGTTTTCTCCAGCATGTGGATTCAAACCTGCTACTGAAAGAGTTGGCTTGTCTTTAAAGTTTTTGCAGAAATTTAACAGAATATCTAGTTTTGATGAGATTAGTTGTGGTGTCAGTTTTGTAGAAATTTGTGAAATTGGGATATGTGTTGTAGCTAAAAGAGTATTAAATCGCCAATTGCAATAAGGAGATTTTGCTGTAAATAGCATTGAGGCTTGATTCGTTTTTGCCAGCTCTGCTAGTCGTTCTGTTTGTCCAGGGTAAAAGTGGCCTGCAGCATGCCAGGCATGCTTACAAATTGGTGCTGTAACTAATGCTTTTGCTTTTTTGTCCAGAACGTATTCTGTAGCTCTTGTTAGCCATTCAAATGAAGCATCGCCTGTCGCTGCGGATGGATACCCTGGTTTAAATTCTTCAGTTAATGGGATGTCGTCTATTTCTATATCTTGAATATTTGGAAGAGGGCCAATTCCTTTTTCTTTTAGATTTTGGTGAGTAGCGATTAGGGTTTTTTTGCATCCAACCAGTAATGGAATTATCCCTGGGGGTAATTTTCTTGACGCTAAAGCTTTGAGAGTGATTTCCATTCCTATTCCTGCAGGATCCCCTAATGCGATGATCAAATTTTTAGTAGCGTTGAGGTATTGATCTTTTTTAGCCATGTTGCGTTGGTTGTTTATTGGGCTTCTGTTGTTTGGTTTTGGTAGAGGCCTTCAAAATGGATGGATAGTGGTCAAATGGTCACAGTTCTTCCACGAGGTTGGTTTTACTGATGTAGATCCAAATAAACCCATGAATTGGTCTGAATTTATTCTTGGAGAACCAAATCAAGAATAATTAGGATTGGTGTTTTTTTGATATTTAAAATGTTTGAGACAGTCTTTAAGTCCTGATTGATAGTCAGGGTGAAGTAATGAATAGCCTAGTTCTTTGCAAAGAAGATGATTGCTAACCCTTCTGTTTTCTTGCCAAAATGAAATTGCCATAGCACTCATTTCTTCAATTGCTCTTTCAAATGGCTCGACTATAGGCAATGGCTTTTCAAGTAATTTGGCCGCAAAATTCAGAACATCTTTGTTTGACGTCGGGAGATCATCAGCAATATTCACAACCAAAGGCCATTCTCCTTGAGAGGATTTGTGAATGAGGTGTAATACGGCTCCAGCAATATCGTCAACATGGATTCTTGAGAAGACTTGTCCCGGTTTTTCAATGATTTTACATTTTTCATTTTTGAAGTTTTCCAATGCTGAACGATTAGGGCCATAAATCCCTGGAAGACGGAGAATTTGAATGGGTAAGCCTGAATGTTTCCAAGCTTCTTCACATGCAAGTCTTCTTATGCTTCGTGGTTGTTGTGGTTTAGGAATATCGTTTTCTGTTACCCATTCTCCTTTGGAGTCCCCATAAACTCCAGTAGTAGAAAGATACCCAATCCATTGGAGTGGCATCTCTTGCAGATGGTTTAGAAATTTTGTTAGTACAGGGTCTTCTCCAGTTGCTAATGGGGGAATACAGCTAAGAACATGAGTGATGGTTTTTAGATCATCTATAGGAGGTAGATCTTTGGAATTGCTATCAAACTCAATATCTGCTCCAGAACTATTGATATTTCGTCTACTACATATCACAGTCCTGCCTTGGGCTTTGACAACATTTGCGACTCTTCTACCACTAAAACCTGCTCCTAGAACCAATAGTTTTGAATTCGGTCTTAAGGGCGGGAAAGACTTGACAAACTCTTTAGGCATGAGTACAAATGTATTACTGGTCAGGTCGCCTTATGGCTGATTCGAGTTTTCGTCTGAAACATAGTTCGCATTTCATGTTGCCTGAGAGTGAGGAAGATAGTTCTAGAGAGTTTTTGAACAGAAGTTGGATTTCCTTTGGTTTTATAGCTGCAATTTTGATAATTTTTGCAGCTTTATTAGCACCTGAGAAACCTTTGGTACATGCAAAGATTTGTCAGCAACATAATTCATCAGCTGCTTGTGCTGTTTGGTGAATTTGATTTATGCAGCAAACAATGCCCAATCTTCTTCATTATCTTTGCTGTTTTGAGAAATCTCTTGGTTTATCTCTTTGTGATTCGCCTTGCGATTAGGAGTGGCCCATTGCAACAATCTTATCGCTAATCGTAAATCCCCATCTAGCCAAGCTCTTATAGCCATTGCACGGCGAGGATCATAAAATTTTTGTTGTCTATACCAATCAAAAGCATCGGTATCAGATTTCTTACCGTTGCAAGAAAGGCATGCCGGAACACAGTTTTCAGTAATGCTGAGGCCGCCACGACTCATTGGCAAAATATGATCAATAGACTCTGATGGCTTCCCACAATAGATACAGCTTTTTCCAGTAAAAGTATGAAGAGATTGTCTCCATTGCCGAACACGCAACTTAGGGCAGAGATCCTCTAGGAAAACCGCATCCCTTGAGTGCATCCGAATCAATTGGTTAAGCAAAGTTTGCCGTGCTTGTGCGGCTAGTCAATGCATTGAATGTTTCAATTTCCATATTTGACGTAGGTTGCGTTATTTCGTCTCTGATTCTTGCAACTATGCCTAGTGAGAGTAAATTTGGATTCATTACGGCAAAGCGGCATAGATTTCTTTGGCTCCTAGTTGTTATTTAGATCTCTCTGCAGATGGCTTGCTTAAGGTGGTTTTTCCATTCGATGGGGTGACTGATGCTCAGTTGAAGAAAGTGAGGCCCAAGGGAACATGGAATGGCGTTCAGGAAGGTTGGCAGTTCCCTTTATCTGCTGCACAAGAGCTTCTTGAGCAACTTGGTTCACGGTTTTTAGTGACAAATGATTTAGCTCGCTGGCTGCAGTTGGTTAGACATCCCTTGGGGCCACTGCCTAGCCATGAGGAATTGATGGTTGCTGCGTCCCTAGATCGAGAGTTGCCTGATGGCAGGAGCCTTTTCCCTCATCAGCGGTTTGCTGTTAGTTGGCTTCTATCTCGCAAAGCTGCTTTGCTTGCTGATGAGATGGGCTTAGGGAAAACACTGACTGCTCTTTTAGCCTCGCAAGCGATTGTTAGATCAACTGATGCACTTGTCATGGTTATTGCTCCTTCATGCCTTCATTCACTTTGGACTGAAGAGGCAAACGCAATTGATCTTCCAATAATTCTGAAAAGCTGGGCCTCTCTCCCTAGAGATTTACCTAATCAAGAAACAGTTTTAATTGTAGATGAAGCACATTTTGCTCAATCAATTAAAGCTAATAGAACACAAGCATTATTACGTTTATCCCGTCATCCAAGGTTGCGAGCAATTTGGCTACTAACTGGAACACCCATGAAAAACGGATATCCATCGCAACTTTTTCCTTTATTAGCTGCAATGCAGCATCCTATTGCTTCAAATAAAAAAAAATTTCACAGAGATTTTGTTGATGATCAACACCAAAATTTGCTTGAACTTCATGAAGCTACAGCTTCATTTATCTTGCAGCGTCGCAAACTAAATCTTATCAAGTTACCTCCGAAAACCCGTATTAAACATCCTGTTAAACTTGACTCTGCAAAAACCTTGGGTTTTGAACGAAGAGTTTCCTTAGCGATTGATGATTATCGTTTTCGTGTCCAACAAGGTTTGGTTCGCTCCGAAACCGAATCATTAGTTTTGCTAACTGCTCTTCGACAGATTGGTGCAGAGTTTAAGTTACCAGAAGCTTATTCTCTGATAAAAGGAATTATTGATCAAGATCAATCTGTTGTTTGTTTTAGTAGCTTTGTTACCCCTTTAATTCTTCTTAGAAGACGATTGGGAGGTGAATTAGTGACAGGTAGACAGAGTATTAAAGAGCGTGATATATCTATAAAACGTTTTCAATCTAACCCAAGTTCTTTGTTACTCACAACCTATGGATCTGGCGGTCTTGGGCTAAATCTTATGAAGGCAAATCATGTTGTCTTATTAGAACGTCCATGGACACCAGGCGATGTCAATCAAGCAGAAGATCGTTGCCATCGAATAGGCAGCAAATGGCCATTAAAAAGTCATTGGCTGCAGCTTGGGATTGCTGATCAGTTAGTTGATGCAACTATTGAAAAGAAGGAAAAAAGGATTGATTTATTTTTAGGGAATAGACAAGTTTCTATAGAGCGTCAGTCATTTTCAGAAATGGTTCGACTTTGTATGCAGTTTTTGTGACGAGTTTTGAGCTCGTGAATTAGGAGACGGTCATTTGTGATGGTTTTATTTTTAATAAGAGAAATACCTTTCTCTATATCTTTACATGCAAGATCATCTTCATCTAATAGTATGAATAGCATGGATCTTGCATTTAGTGCTAGAGCACTATTTGGATATTTTTTGATAATTTTATTGCAATTTTCTAAGGCTATTTCTAGCTTGCTAAGATTTACACCCTCCAAGCATGAGTTTGATGATGGTTGTGAATTTATTGTCGACATATCTCCCTGTTCACGACAACTTATTTGAAGTATTGTTATGCTTAATAGGATTAGTATTTTTAGCACTTTATCAGTCTACGTTAGTAGCTGTAGCGACTAGCACTGTTTGAGTTGTATTTAGTCTTTTGGTTGGTTTCAGTATCTTGCATGTTGGCAATTTCTTCTTTTATTTTGTTTGGTGAGAATAGATCTCCCAGATATTGTCCACAATTGGGATATTTTTCTGGATCTTGGACTACAGCTTCGGTGATCATTACTGCAGCATGTTTAGGAGATGTTTTAAACATGCTATTTGATTGTCTCTTAAGTAGTGCATATGAGGCATCCCAGCTGACTTCATGTGCATTGCCATTACTGCGCATATAGCAATAGACCTTTGCGCCTTTACCTCCTTGAGTGTTTAGTTCACTTGCTTTTGCATAGGAGGTCAAAATCCCAATGCTTGAAATGCCAAGTAGTAGGAGTGAAAATTTTTGGAAGGTGTTATTTGCTTTCATGGCTGGATAGCAAAGATATTTTTGATCAACTTA
Organism: Prochlorococcus sp. MIT 1341; assembly: GCF_034092415.1. Classification (NCBI taxonomy): domain Bacteria; kingdom Bacillati; phylum Cyanobacteriota; class Cyanophyceae; order Synechococcales; family Prochlorococcaceae; genus Prochlorococcus; species Prochlorococcus sp. MIT 1341. The sequence continues at coordinate 1,283,278 of NZ_CP139304.1, forward strand.
TCTACTCTTTAGATTCTGTCCAGGCCTGATCAGGGATTTTATTTCTAAGAGGTCCCCAAAGCTTCATTCTTAGAGCCAGTACACAAGCACTCTGATTAGTCTTACAGGATGAAGACTAGCGACTGCAGCATTTACTCAAAACTCTTCTCCTACAAGGCTCATCCCACTAATACCGCCTGCGGCTTCACCTAAAAGTGATACGACTGTATCAATACCAAGTCAGCGGCTGCTCCATAGGCCAATACCAATGTCTGTATGTTATTAGCGTGTTAGTGATTAGGAAGGCTTGTGTCCAAAGGTTTTGGATTTGTTCTAAAGCTTCTCTATTAAGGCCTGTTCAAATAACCGTTCAAATGCCTATTTTTAATGTGATTGGTGTACGTAGTGGCAATTCGATATTTTTGATTTGACCATTCATACTTGCGATCCCTGCTCGAAAAATTGCTCTTGCTAGCTGAGCAGCAGGGATTCCACTTCGCACAGTCAGCAACCCGATTAATGTTCCACAAAAAGGTAGTTAAAATGGCCCTCAATTTGACATGATCTTTCCGCATACAGATCTCTTTGGATTCAGTTCTTGCTTTCAAAACAAGTTCTATGAGGACTTGAGATTGTCTCTTCTATGTGTTGTCATCTGAAGTAGTGCAACTTATTGCGATGCCTTCGTCATGCTCTTTCAGGATTACTAGAACAGCAGAAGATCTTGCCCAGACAATTAATGCATTGTCTCAGCGTTTGGTGAGGCTTGAGCAACGACAAGAGGTTCTTGAATTGCAGTTGAATAAAGCTCAGCAGGAACCTTCTGAGGAGGAATTAGCAATGTTGGATGGTGTTGAGCAACTTCTTAGGGATTGCCAGGAATTGTTGGCAACCTCAAGCCCACCTGAAAATGTTGACCAGTCATGGTCGGATGAAGAGGAAACACTTGCGGCTTAGTGTATGACTGACAATTGCAATGAGTGCAATTGCCTAAAGTGTTATGAAATGATCCGATTGCTACCTCATCAAGAGTGGATATATTGATTATTTATTGAAAACCTAAGAAAACTTTTTACGGTATCCATCAAGATTTTTGAAATAAGTAGCAAGATTATTACTTTTTTTGCTTTCCCCTGCTAAGAGCTTCTGACTTGAAGTGGTGTCTACATATTTTGACATTGCTGTTGTATACTAACAGTGTTAAATAGAATCTAATTTCAGCTTTAATTGAAGAACTTCATTTAAGAAGACTTGACTTACACTATTCTAAGAACTTGATTTCAAATGGTTGCTTCGCATAGTAAACGTGAGGCTTATTTTAAAGCTGCTTTAAGTTTCTTTGATGCTGCATGCCTGAAGGCTGAAGCTGGTGATATAGATGCAGCAGGAATGTTGATTCTTAGGGCCTTAGATCAGGAACGTCGAGCTGGAGCAGTGGGTCCTCAGGTTCTTCAATTAATTAAACCAAGAAGCTAGGCTGCTGGTTATTAGCATTTAGCAATACTAATAAATTACTAGCATGTAAAATATTCTAAGCTTGGAACTGATGCTATTTACCTAGCAAGCGGGTGACCGGAATCGAACCGGCGACGTTCAGCTTGGGAAGCTGACATTCTACCGCTGAATTACACCCGCAACTTTTACATATACTAACAGACTTGCATAAATTTGGGTTGCTTTTAGGCTAATATTCTAGCTGCTGCAGCCATTCCTGCACCTGGATTTGTTTTATGTAATCTTAAAGCATCTAAAGTGCCTTCAATAGCAGCGATCACTGTCAAAATATCTCTATCATTTACAAACCCTAAATGACCAATCCTAAAAACTTTTCCTTTGAGATGATCTTGTCCTCCTGCTAAAAGGATGTCATAACGGTTTAGAACTGTTTTTCTAAGTTCTTCTGCATTAATAAATTGTGGTTCTATAGCTGTTATAGAAGGACTCCCATGTTCTTCAGCTGCAAACAAAGGCAATTTAATTGCGTGCATTGCAGCTTGAATCGCACTTCTATGTCGAGAGTGTCTATTGAAGATATTTGCAAGGCCCTCTTCTTGCATCATGTTGAGTGATTTTTCTAGGCCAAAGTATAGGTTTACTGCAGGAGTAAAAGGATTGCTATTTTTTAAGGAAGTAGATTTATAGGGACCTAGGTCAAGGTAAAATTTTGGCAAATCTGATCGTTCATAAGCTTTCCAAGCTCTTTTACTCATAGCTACAAAACTTAAACCAGGTGGGATCATATATCCCTTTTGAGAGCCAGATGCAACGACATCAAGTTCCCATTCATCCATAGGGACATTGCAAGCTCCAAGACTTGTAACACAATCTACAATTATTAGAGCATTGCCATATCTATGTACATATTCACTAATTGTTTTTAGGTCATTTATGACGCCTGTTGATGTTTCGGAGTGTGTAATTATTACTGCACGTATTTCTTTCTTTTTGTCATTTTCTAGTTCGTTTTTGAATTTAGTTGGATCTAGCGGTTTACCCCATTCTTCTTTGATGACTTTTACATCGAGTCCATATGCCTTGGCGACTTTGACCCATCGCTCTCCAAATTTTCCATTTTCACCACATAACACTTTGTCTCCTTTACTTAAAGTATTGATGATTCCTGCTTCCATTGCAGCAGTTCCACTCCCAGTCAGGACTAGAACTTCATTAGTGGTCTGATGCAACCATTTCAGTTGTTCAGTAGTTCGTTGTACAAGGTTTTGAAACTCACTACTCCTATGGCCAATAGGATGGCGTCCTATCTCTTTGAGTACAGTTTCTGGGACTGGTGTAGGACCAGGGATCATCAGGGTTAGTTTGTCCTGCATGGTCTCTGGATTAAACGGATGACACTTTAAAAGTTAGCCTCTGGTTAGTTCCCATAGAAAAACATTGCGCTATTGACAAAGGATTAGTCCTTCCTGTTTGGGCAGCAGCAGCTGCCAAATCCGCATTAGAAACATTGCGAGGAAGGCCTTTCTCTTCATCTCAGAGTCTTAATTTATTAGACGGGAAAGGACCCCGAGATGTGCCAGTTAGATTTTCGGGCAGGTTTAATGAAGGTCAGCAAGCTTTTGCAATTGCTGATTGTCAGTCAGGTGCTTCATTAGATTTAACGCGAGGTCTTGAAATCTGGGTATTTGTGCAATGGATAGATGCAGATACAGCAGGACTTTCTAGTGAAAAATTTGAAGATTATGGGGATGATTGGCTTCAAATTATCCCTGGAATAGGAGTTGGGACTTATCAGGATAATGGTGATATTTGCCTTTCATCTTTTGCAAAGGAGTTGTTGACAGTAAATTTACGTTCATTAGTACCTGATGGATCTTCACTAAGGGTTGAAATTGTTTTGCCAAGAGGCAAAGATTTGGCGATTAAAACTAGTAATGCTTCTTTTGGTGTTGTAGATGGCTTAGCTTTGATAGGTACTCAGGCCGAAGTTCAAGATAGTGCTTCTCCTGACCAGCTTCAAAAGACTCTACAAAAACTTCGAGAACAGACTTCTCAAAATGATTTTGAGGGTCGATTTGTTTTTGTTATCGGAGAGAATGGATTGCTATTGGCTCAAGAGATTGGGATACCATTCAATTTGATCCTTAAGGTAGGTAATTGGTTGGGACCCGCCTTAGTTGCTGCTGCTGAAGTTGGTGTTAAAGAACTTTTGTTATTTGGTTACCATGGCAAATTAGTTAAGTTAGCTGGGGGTGTATTTCATACACATCATCATTTAGCAGATGCTCGTCTTGAAATCCTGACCTCTTTAGCAGTCAAGGAAGAATTATCTGTTTCGGTGATCAGATTAATTGCTGATGCTGAATCAATGGAAGCTGCCTTTCGTGTGCTTAGTAAGCAACAACCAGATTTAGCAAGCAAATTATGGAATAGATTGGCTGTTGAGGTTGAGATGAAAAGTTTGATTTATATTGCGAGATATGGATCATGGTCCATCAAAGTGGGCTCTGCTTTGTTTGATCGAGAGAGGTGTTTGCGATGGGTAGGTCCAAATGGGATGGAACTTCTTAGTTCTTTGGGTGTTGATTGGGAGGACGTCTCATGAGTTTTTATCTACTCTGAAGGATCTTAGTGTTTCTTTTTAAAAGATTTAGGATATATGCCTTCTACTCAGTCAAACGGGCAGCGACAGGCTGCGATAGTTATTCTCGATTTTGGCTCGCAATATTCCGAGTTGATCGCTAGAAGAGTCCGAGAGACGGAGGTCTACTCTCTCGTTCTCAGCTATAGCACTTCAGCGGAGACTCTGCGAAAGATGGCGCCTAAGGGAATCATTCTTAGTGGGGGACCAAGTTCTGTTTATTTTGAAGGTGCTCCTAAGTGTGATCAAAAAATTTGGGACTTAGATATTCCAGTACTTGGAGTCTGTTATGGAATGCATTTGATGGTACATCAGTTGGGGGGAAAAGTAGAAGCTGCGATTGGCAGGGCGGAATATGGAAAGGCTCCTTTAGAGATTGATGATCCAACAGAATTGTTTACCAATGTAAAAAATGGTTCAACGATGTGGATGAGTCATGGGGATTCTGTTTTGCAACTTCCAGAAGGATTTGATTGCTTAGCGCATACATCAAATACTCCTATGGCAGCAATTGCCTCTCAGAGGCAAAGATTATATGGAGTTCAATTTCATCCTGAAGTTGTACATTCACAATATGGAATGTCAATGATAAGGAATTTTGTTTACCATATTTGTGGTTGTGAACCTGATTGGACTACTAATACATTTATTGAGGAATCTATCTCACAGGTTAGACAACAAATTGGAAACAAAAGAGTTCTGCTTGCACTCTCTGGAGGGGTCGACTCCTCAACGCTTGCATTCTTATTAAATAAAGCAATTGGAGAAAAGCTGACCTGCATGTTTATTGATCAGGGCTTTATGCGAAAAGGAGAGCCTGAGTTTTTAATGGAATTCTTTAAACAAGAATTTCATATTAATGTTGAATATATTAATGCTAGAGAGCGTTTTATTGGAAAACTAGAGGGTATAGTTGACCCAGAAGAAAAACGGAAAATTATTGGAACAGAATTTATTAGGGTTTTTGAAGAGGAAAGTCTTCGTCTTGGGCCTTTTGATTATTTAGCTCAAGGCACTCTTTATCCTGATGTCATAGAAAGTGCAGGAACAAATATAGACTCTAAGACGGGAGAGCGTGTGGCAGTGAAAATCAAAAGTCATCATAATGTTGGTGGACTTCCCAAAGATTTACAATTTAAATTGGTCGAACCTTTAAGGCGTTTATTTAAGGATGAAGTGCGTAAGGTCGGAAGGTCACTTGGGTTACCAGAAGAAATAGTTAGAAGGCATCCTTTTCCCGGCCCTGGATTGGCCATTCGTATACTTGGAGAAGTTACTCATGAAAAGCTAGATTGTTTACGAGATGCTGATTTTATAGTTCGTGATGAAATACAAAAAGCAGGTTTATATCATGATATATGGCAGGCTTTTGCAGTTCTTTTACCAGTACGTTCAGTAGGAGTTATGGGAGATCAAAGAACTTATGCATGGCCGATTGTACTTAGATGTGTATCTAGTGAGGATGGAATGACTGCAGATTGGTCTCGATTGCCTGATGAGATTCTTGAATTGATTTCTAATCGCATCGTCAATGAGGTTCAAGGTGTAAATAGAGTTGTCTTAGACATTACTAGTAAACCACCTGGTACAATTGAGTGGGAATAAGTAACATATAGAGAACCCAATTACTCACTAAAAGGTCACTTCATCGGGAGTTCAACGTAAAATTAGGCGACATAATTGCAAGGGCTCTGAGAGATTACTTCACCGCAACTTCACCGTGACATCTTGTCACCGTCTCCACAGAGAAATCTTGGATTAGTCTTTTCGATATTTTTAAACATTTAGAAAGAGAAGAATTATGGGTTTCTGAGGGAATAATGGGCGTACTTTTGTTGGGTACGTTGAATTAGATATTGCTGTTGATAAGTATTCACCAAATGCTTATATTTCAAAAGATTAGATAGCAAAATTAATCAACCAGTTAGTGAAAAAAAACTTGGTACGTAGGTATCCTCGTTCGAAATAAAGATTATGGGAAAAGGTTATCTCTTTGTACTGCTGAATTGTCACCAGCAAAAACTAAAGCACTTCAAAAAGTGATTGATCAATGTCTATTAAATAAACGTTCTAATTTTCGTTCTGAAATGGTTGGTAAAAAAGAAGGTGTTAGTAAAAGTATTACTAAAGATAGGTATGACAATATAGGCATATCCAAATCCAGGTTGAACAAGTCATATAAATATTATTTTTAGGTTACGAACTAAGAAATTATTCAATAAGACAGGTAGTCAAGTTTCTATAAAGGAGATGAGAAGTTTAGGTACTAGTCAATATGCTTTCTTTGTTGCAACTAACAAACAAAAAGACCTATTTTCTAGAACAAAATCTAGAAAAATAAGACTCTTTTTACCAGATATAAAAGTTGGGGAATAAAAATCCCTTCTTCATTTTTTGTACTGGGGCAATTTCTTCTTTGATCGCCATCTCAAGGGAGGTTTCAAAGTTTTGTAGGTTTATAGTATCTTCCTTTTTATATCTTCCCATCGAATCTCATATGTTTATATAGACTAATCTAGTATTTTAGTCAGCCATTCAACAAATTAGAGTCTTTAAATTTCAAATGCAACTGCCTCAGAATTGAATTGTACAATTCCAAGTATCTTGTTGGGTCTAGGTGATTGGGATCTAAGTAAAGATAATTTTTGGATTCTTTATGAATAGGATTACAAATCTCATCCATGCAGAATTCGGCAAGGAAATCTACTGCAACAAAGTTCTTATATTTCTCAGAAATAATAAGTACTCTTTTGTAAGAATATGAACTAAGCCTGTCAATTAAAGTCTGCTTATTTGTATTAGGAATACATTGATCACTACTATAACCTAGATTATTGAACCACTGTTTAGTACAAAAGTTAGCATCTGTATAAGTTTTGAATTCAGGCAAAGGCATTATAAAAATAACATTGATTGATTTTTCTTTTGCTAATTTTGCTATTTGTTCAACTTGATCCCAGAATTGCATTTGGTAGTTATCCCAGTTCTCTTTGTTTAGCTTATTAGGCATGTAAGTTAGACGATTGGTATACCAACCATTCTGAAAAATACCTCTATGCCTAGATGAAATAATCAGAAAGTCCCCTTTGACTAAAGTCTCTAGAAGAAGATCTATATCTTTATAAAACGAGCATTGAATTTTATCAAAACTCAAAGATTCTTGGTTGATCTCTAAGGTTTCGCAAGGAAAACTTTTTTTGAGGTGAAAAACTTTCTCATCAAATAAATTTTCTAATAGAGGAATTATATGGTCGGAGTGACTGTTTCCAGCAATAGAGAAATTTTTATTTGATAGTGTACTTATAAGAGACTCATGCTTGTTGATGGTTTTCTCAATTGGGTATTTATACATTTCTCCTAAGAATAATTTTCCCTTGAGTGGTCTCCCAAGTGCAATAAGACCAGCTGAAAGTGTGACTATCACTCCTCCTCCAACTACAAGAGTCTTCCATCGTTTCCCAAACCAGTTGCCCTTACGAAGTGGTGTTTCGATCCATCGATAGGAGGCAATTGCCATACCAAGCATTAGAGCGACCTGAATTGGCACTGACCACCAATGAATTCCAATAGTCCAACGACTGATTGAAAGAACACCCCAGTGCCATAGGTAAAGTGAATAAGAAATGAGACCTATATAAACAACTTTAGGACTTGTGAAAAATTTGTATGCTCCCGTTTGCTCCTTCAAAGAGGCGATGAGGACTGATGACAAAGCAACCACTGTAATTGTTGCTTCTGTTGCAAATGAAATCGGTAGATACATCACTCCCACAATCAAAAACAGCACTAAAAGCGGTGGCACCTTCTCAACAAACTTTTCAATAAATGCTCGCCTCTGCAAGCCAATAAAAATCAGACACCCGACTGCCATTTCCCAGAACCTTGTCGGCATTAGGAAATATGCTGCTGATTGGCTTGTTGGATATAAATAAAGAAATCCAATAAAAGATATAATCGTTAGTGTTACAACTGTCAGAAATAAATTGCGAGCACCATTTTTAGTTTGTCTTCCAAAACCAGAAAACCAAATCAGAAAAGGAAACAACATGTAGAACTGCTCTTCAACACCAAGAGACCAAGTGTGTGCGAATACATTAAATTCTGTTGACTGGGCAAAGTAATCTGTTGCATTTTTGAGGAGATATAGATTAGATAATCCAAATAATGATGTCAGACCTGTTATCAAAGATATTCCAGGTGTTGGATTGAATAAACAGATCGCAATACTTGTGATCAGGACAAAAACTGATAGTGCTGGCACTAAGCGTTTGATCCTTCTTTGATAAAATCCACTGATAAAATCCTTGAAGTCTTTACTTCGTCTTTGATAAAGAGATGATGTTATAACAAATCCTGATATAACAAAAAAGATATCAACCCCAAGGTATCCATTTGGTAGTATTTCTTTGTTGAAGTGATTGATAATGACAGTGACTACTGCAAATGCTCTCAAACCATCAATCTCTGGACGGTAGTGACTTTGTCCAGATAATTTACTTTCCTTGATATTGATTGACATCAAAATTTACTAATAATTATTAGAATTCTATTATCAATACTGAACATTTCCAAAAGTATGTCGCATTATTTTTTAAACACACACTCATCACACGCTAAAATAGTTGTGATACTATGATTTCAACTCCTTAGTGATCCCATTCATTATGAAGGATTAAAATATTGAACTTACTATTGAGTGAGAATACTAGACAAATCCCCAGATTCCTGCAATAATAAAGGATCAAAATATCGAACTTACAATTGAGTGGGAGTAATAGATATATGCCAAACATATTATCTTTGCATGATAAACGATTGAGAGCGCAACACTATTTGCTCTTTCATTATAGAAAATACCTTTCTTTTTATTTCTCTTTTTTATTTAAGCCTAGTTGTTTTCAGTATTTAAATTCAATTCTTTTAATATCCTCCCAATTAACTATTTTTGCTATGTCGGAGTCTAATTTAGATAGTTATCGATTCTATTATAATAGTGGTGTTGAGAGAAGTAGCAAAGGTGATCATCAGGGAGCCCTTAAAGATTATACAAAGGCTTTAGAGTTTAATCCTAACAGTGCTGATACTTATAATAATCGTGGCACAGTAAAAAGAATTATTGGTGATTATAAAGGTGCTTTAGATGATTACAGTCGGGTCATTTATATTAATTATAATGATTATTCAGCTTTTTATAATCGCGCCACATTGAATGACGAATTGGGAGATTATGAAGCAGCTCTTAAGGATTATAATCAAGTAATTCGCTTACGTCCAGATTTTGTACATTCTTACTACTTTAGATCGTTAATTTATAAACGTAAACGAAATTATAAGGCAGCTATCCAAGATCTGAATAAGGTTTTACTTATAGATACTAGATATGTAGGTGCTTATAAAAATAGGGGAATTGCTAAGGAATTATCAGGAGATATAGAAGGTGCATGTAGAGATTGGAGGGAAGTTCTTGGGGTAGGAAGATCTGATGCAATGAGATGGGTTGCAGATCAATGTTAATACGGCCTAATTTTTTGAATAACACAATATATTCCAGTGTGATCCTCAAACATGAATTCACTTTTCAGCTCTGCATGACTGAGTAATGAATTTAATGATTTCTTTGTGTATCTGTGATTAGCAAGTGACAGCAATCTATCTTTTATATCTGGGAGTATTGTATAAGGTTTATTACCAGCCCAATGAAATGGAAATTGGTTTGCTATTTCCTTGAAACCTAAAGATCTAATTAGTTTGGAGGGTATAGAAAAAAGAATCCAAGCACATGGAGTAATTAAGCCACAACAACTTATTTGAACCCATTGTGGAAATGGCCTAAGGATATCTATCAAAAACTTTTCCACAAGAATTCCAATTCTTTTCAATATATTCCCCTCATGGGAGCTATAAACGTATATAAGTAATTTTCCTTTATTTGTCATTACTCTTCTACATTCTTTTAGTGATTTAAGAGGATTTTTCGTGTGATGTATTACACCGTATGAGTAAACATAGTCAAATTGCCTCTCTTTTAAAGGGAGAGATTCAGTGTCTGCTCTAATAATCAAAACATCATTTCGATTTTTAAAGCTTTCAGCAATTGAACTTCCGTTAGAGATTAAATCGACTCCTATTAGTTTTTTGATGTTAATATTCTGACTAAATAACTTAAGATCAGCCCCTGCACCAAATCCAATTTCTAGTACTGAACCAGAAATATTTTCTAAATAACCTTTTAGCCTAAGGTTCATATTGGTTATATTATTATGACTTTTATTCTTTTCTTTTGTAATAAGATCTTCCCAAAATCTGATTTCTTTTAATGATTTTTCATTCAAGCTACTCTCATGTATAAAATCATAGAAGTTTTTAGATTGTTGAAAAACTTTAAGGCAACTAATGCATTGTATCTTTGACCTACTTTTTAGTTGGTAGATTAAACCAGACTGACATTTTGGGCATTTTAATTGATCAATTTGAATTCCTGATTCCATGTTGAATTTCCTTCCTTTTATTTAATTATCGCTTTTACTAGCTTTGATTTCGAAATTGTTGTTTATTTCACGACTTTTGATTTACGTTTAGAGATTCATACTAAGAATTGCCAGGTACTGGTGCCTTGCTCTTGAAATAGATATCTTGGTGCACTGGCTATGAGCATTTTGACTGCCGCACCTCAAGCTGATCCCCAGCTTCAACGACGTTTGCAGCAAGACAGTATTTGGATTGCAGGGAAGACAGTGTTCATCAACCCTTTTCTTTATTGGCGTCGCTTTGATAGCAATACTGATCGGTGGCTTAGGGAGCCTGGACAGTTAGGTGAAGATCAAATTAATTTGAATAGAGCACGTTTTTACCCTGAGATTGACTGGTCTCTTTTGGATCAAGAACAAATTGCTCTCAAGGATGCAGCAGTTGAGATGTTTTTAAAAAGTCTTGAGTTGATAGGCACATTTCATCCTGAACTCACAGCAGGTCAACTTTTAGAGGTGGAACGCAAAATGGCCGTGACTAAAAAGCGTGCTTTTGAGCGTTGGGTAGAGAAAGCTTTTAGAAGACGTTTTCACGCTGAACTAAAGGATAGAAAGCGTTTGCAAAGAGAAAGGTTTTGGCGTTCTTGGAAGGAGTGGTTTGCTTTAGATGCCACCCATCATGCAATAGGACCCATGATTGCCTTAGTAGTACTTTCGGGCTTTACAGGATGGTCCATTGGGGTGTCTAATTTTTCTTGTCCAACATTTTTCTCTCCTTCCGAGCAGACTGTAGTTCGTTAGTTTTTTAAGTATGCATGGCTGATGAAAAAATTGATCGGATACGACTTGCATTTATGCAAGATGTTCTTCCAGTAGGTTTGGCGATGTTTGAAAGGGTTCGTCAGGGAGGGGTTAAGAGGGTTTTGGAGGTTATTAATGAATCCAAGGCTCCTTTAGATGATTTGAAAAAAGAGGGAGAGAGTGCAGCTAAAGACTTACGTGAGAAGCTCGATAGTGTTAGTCCAGGTCTTGGTAACCCAGTAATGTCCGTAAATGTAGGGGTTGAAGATTCAATTGCCACATCTAATGGGATTGCAGATGAGGAGGAGTTGGTGAAATTGCTGAGTCGTATTGAATCTAGGCTTGAAGAACTTGAAAATCACTTAGCAGATAATACTTTTGAATCGTCTATAAATTCTTAGAGAAGGGAAAAGTTATGGCTCAACGTCCCTTCGTGATTAAGAGTAGTCGCCGCTTGGCTGGGACTGGCTTTCAACCTGCAGTATTTGTTTCTTGCATATTTATTTTTTTTGCGGTCATAGTTGGGCGTCTTTTTTGGTTGCAGGTTTTAGAAGGCTCGAGGTATAGAGATCTTTCTAAGCAAAATCGTATTCGATTAGTAGCTCGTTCTCCTATACGTGGACGCCTTTTGGATCGAAGGGGTAGGATTTTGGCGACTAATAAATTAATTTACAATCTTTATCTTCAGCCAAGATTAATTGAAAAGAAGGATTGGCCTGCACTTCGAGATCGGTTGTCTAGTCTTTTAGATCTGCCTAAAAATAAACTGGATAAGCGATTTAATAATTTTACTCCTAGTAGTTCTTATAGGATGACTTTAGCAGTGAATTTAAAGCCTAAACAGGTTCTTAGTTTTCGAGAGAATGAAAGTAATTTTAAAGGAGCACAGGTTGATGTTGATGTCCTTCGTTATTACCCCAATAAGTTTTTAGCTGCACATGCTTTAGGTTATACACAATTAATTACTCAAGATGAATATAAGTTCTTATCATCAAAGGGATACAGAATTCGAGATCGTATTGGAAGAAAGGGTTTGGAAGCCGCATTTGAGAGTCATTTACGTGGCGAATGGGGTGGTCAGATGCTTGAAGTAGATGCAATGGGAGTGGTACAAAGAAATTTAGGAGAAAAAGAAGCAGTAGCTGGAAAAGATTTAGTTCTTACACTTGATTTGGATTTACAAAGGGCTGCGGAACAAGCACTTTCTGCTAAATCTGCAGGGGCAATTGTTGTTCTTGATCCTAGAGATGGAGCTGTTAGAGCCATGGTTAGTAGGCCGTCTTTTGATCCAAATTTTTTTTCCAAGTTTTTTACCACTCAAAAGGAGTATGACCGATTATTTTTTTCCTCTACAAAACCTTTATTTAGCAGAGCTTTAAATGCATATGACCCTGGTAGTACATGGAAGGTTGTTACTGCAATGGCAGGAATGGAAAGTAAGAAATTTCCTCCAGATGTTCTTCTGGAAACTACTAGTTGTATAACTTACGGAAGCCATTGTTTTCCTGATCACAATGGCATTGGTTTTGGCAATATTGGATATGAAGATGCTTTAAGTTTTTCAAGCAATACTTTTTTCTATCAAGTTGGAGTTGGAGTCGGTTCTAAAGAGCATTATCAAGCGGCGAGAAAACTTGGTTTTAATGTTTTGACAGGTATTGAATTGAGTTATGAAGAAAGTCCCGGTTTAGTGGGGCATGAGGACTGGGCCAAAGACGGTAGAGGATGGGCTAATCCAGGGATGACACCATGGATGCCTGAAGACATGGCAAGCGCAGCTATAGGTCAAGCAGTGGTTCAGGTAACGCCCCTTCAATTAGCAAGAGCTTATGCAGTTTTTGCAAACGGCGGTTATTTGATTACTCCACATCTAGTAGATGGAGGAAAAGATTGGATGTCTGATAAATACCGCAGCAAAGTAGATATTAGACCATCTACTTTGAACACAATTAGACGAGGACTTAGAAAAGTTGTTCAGTCAGGTACTGGTGCAGCAATGTATATGGCTGATTTTCCAATTGTCGCTGGCAAGACTGGCACTGCTGAGGATAGTTCTGGAGGGCATGATCATGCATGGTTTGTGTGTTTTGCTCCTTACCAATCACCAGAGATTGTAGTTGTTGCTTTTGCACAAAATACTCCTGGCGGAGGTTCGGTACATGCATTGCCTATTGCAAGAAAAGTCCTGAAGGTTTGGGAGAGAATTCGTAAGGAAAATGTAGGGTCAGCATCTTTAGCAGAAAGCTAAGCAGCAATAGTTATAGAAGGTGTCTCAATAATTTGTTTGTAATAACTTTGTAGTTGTTTTGTCGCCCCTTTCCAACCCCATCGCTCTGCTTCTTGACGAGCGGCATTACGCATTGTTTGTCGATCAAGATCGTTTGAAAGAAGTCTCTGGGTGGCATTAATCAAACTTTTTGAGCCACCATCCATTCCATCTGGATCGTAAAGACATCCGTTTACACCATCCGTAATGATGTCTGGTATGCCACCTTTATTTGCTCCTACGACTGGGCAGCCTGCTGCCATGGCTTCTAAGAGTACTAATCCTAGGGTTTCTGTACTAGACGGGAAGAGGAATGCATCACCGCATGCATAAGCACTGGCAAGTTCTTCGCCGCTTAAATATCCAACGAAAGTTGTAGCAGTATTTTCAAAGATTTTTTCTAGTTGTTGTCGGTATGGCCCATCCCCTACTAGAGCAAGTCTCGATTCAGGAAGTGCTTCCAAAACAGGTTTGATTCTTTCAATTTGTTTTTCTGCAGAAAGTCGTCCTACGTATATGAGTAGAGAACCTTGATCATCATATTTTCCCAACAGTTTTTTACGCATAGATTCTTTGCGTAACTCAGGTCTAAATGTTTCTGTGTCAACCCCTCGTTGCCATAGAGCTGTGTGTTGTATTCCTTTTTCATGCAATTCTTTAACCATTGCAGTGGATGTGCACAGATTTAGTTGTGCTTGGTTGTGTGCTGCTTTTAGCATTTCCCAAAGCAAAGGTTCAAGCATCCCCATTCCGTAATGCTCAAGGTATTTAGGTAGATGAGTGTGGTAACTGGCTACCAGTGGAATTCCATTGGTTTTTGCAAGCCAGATGCCTCCAAGGCCTAGAACAGCAGGATTGACAACGTGCACCAAATCCGGTTGGAATTCGTCTAATGCTTCTGACACAGCAGGCCTAGGTAAGGCAAGTTTGAGTTCTGGATATAGCGGTAAGGGCATTGCCGGTACACCAATAACCTTCGCTCCCATGTAATGCTCAGGTCCACCTTCGGGACAGAACAAAAGGACCTCATCGTTTAATTCAATAAGGTTTTGAATTGTTTTGGTTAGACGAGTAACAATTCCATCCACCTTGGGGAGGAAAGTTTCGGTGAAAAAAGCAATCTTCACTGGGTTAATGGAATTAGATAGGGATGCTTAGGAACCCTTTTTGATGGCTTGTGCTTGTGTGGTTGTCCATGCCGATATACATGGAATTCGTTTGCGGTCGCAGCGGTCAGACCATCTACGAGCCACATCTACCACTTCTTCTAACAGACCATCATCTAGTGTTGTTGGCTTTAGTCCTAGTTCTATAAAGCATTTGTTATCTACGATGAGATCGTTTTCAACAGCTTCATTGCGAGGGTTAGGTAAATAATTGACTTTGGCCCCTGTTAAGGCAGCAACTTTTTGGGCAAGTTCTCCTACTTGATGGCTTTCTGTCATTTGGTTGAAAATTTTGACTCGTTCACCTTTCTTTGGTGGATTTTCTAAAGCCAGTTGAACACACCTTACTGAGTCTCGAATATGTATGAAGGCTCTTGTTTGACCACCAGTTCCATGAACAGTTAAGGGGTATCCAATTGCAGCCTGCATGAGGAAACGATTAAGAACAGTTCCATAGTCACCATCGTAATCAAATCGATTTGAGAGTCTTAGGTCTTTATTAGTCGCATCAGTATTTGTACCCCATACAATTCCTTGATGAAGGTCAGTTATACGTACTAGATCGTTTTTGTTGTAGTACAAGAAAAGTAGTTGATCAAGAGTTTTAGTCATGTGATAAACACTTCCAGGACTTGCTGGATGAAGAATTTCTTCTTCGAAACGACTTCCATCTGGTTGAGGTACTTCTACTTTTAAATATCCTTCAGGAATCGTTGCTCCACGATGTGATCCATAGCCATAAACTCCCATTGTCCCAAGGTGAACCACATGAATATCTAGGCAACTTTCAACAATTGCCGCGAGAAGGTTATGAGTTCCATTGACATTATTGTCAACTGTATAACGCTTTGTAGCGCTTGTTTTCATCGAGTAAGGAGCTGCACGTTGTTCAGCAAAATGAACAATTGCTTTTGGCTTTTCTGCAAGGATCAGGTCTAAGAGTCGTTGATATTCATGGGCGATATCCATATGGATAAATTTCATTGGTTTCCCTCCCACCTCTTCCCAAGCTTTCAAGCGATCATTCATGCTTGAAATAGGGGTGAGGGATGCAACCTCCAAGTCAATGTCAATTTTGCGTCGACTGAGGTTATCTACGATCAAAACCTCATGACCTTGATCTGCGAGGTTGACCGAACAAGGCCACCCACAGAAGCCATCACCACCAAGAACAATTACTTTCACCCAAAACTCCTAGAGAAATGACTAATAAGCTCCCCTCAGGCAAGTTAATACCTAGGTTTTCAGCTGATCCTAACTGTGTAAGCGATTAAACCTATTAGGAGAGCCGCGCCAGCTACAAATATAAGCCTAAACCCATTGCCTAGACTAGAGCTTGTATTTACTACTTCAATTTTTGGTTCTTTTGCAAAGGCGTTATAACGTCCACCTTCTTCTTTGATAACCGTCATTTTTTTGGTGTAGCTTGGCGGACAATATGGAATGGAAGGCTTAAGTTCTCGCTTCCGTCATCTTCCTTTATTAAAAGCTTTGCTTATTCACTCTGTAAAGAAATTCCCTGTGTGGGAGAGGAGGCGATTGCTTGAGCTTTTTGGGGCAACCTTCCAGAGAGGAAAGCTTCTCTTCCTGCTTGGACACCTGCTGCCATTGCTTTAGCCATGAGAACAGGTTTTTTAGCTAGGGCAATGGCGCTATTGACTAATACAGCATCAGCACCCATCTCTAGTGCTTGAGCAGCTTCACTTGGGACCCCTATCCCGGCATCAACAATTACAGGTATTTTTGCATTTTCAATAATTAAAGCAATGTTGGCAGCGTTTTTCAGGCCTTGTCCAGAGCCAATCGGTGAACCTAATGGCATTACTGTCGCACATCCTAATTCTTCTAATCGTTTAGCAAGGATTGGATCAGAATTAATGTATGGTAAAACCGTAAAATTTTCTTTTATTAGTTGTTCCGCAGCTTGGAGTGTACCCAGAGGGTCAGGCAGTAAGTATTTGGAATCGTCAATAACCTCTAACTTGACAAAGTTATTATTTTCTTGCCCAGCGACTTTTGCAAGTTCTCGTCCAAGCCTTGCAATCCGGATTGCTTCATTGGCTGTGCGACAGCCAGCTGTATTAGGAAGCATCCATAGTTTTGACCAATCTATTGCTTCAAGTAAACCTTCATGATTTTTTTCTAAGTTCTTGATACGTCGAACAGCGACTGTTACTACTTCGCAATTAGAGCTAGTTAGAGATTGCTGCATGAGCTTTATATCTGAATATTTTCCTGTTCCAGTTAGAAGTCTGCTTTTAAATAATTTATTTCCAATCTTAAGGGGATCATTTTCAGATGATTGTATATTCATAAGAATAAGAAACTTGACGAGAAATGGTTAGTTGTTCTTGCAGAAAGCATTTTCATTTGGAGATAATCTAATAAGTTTGCATATTTAATTTAGAATCCTTGTTGATTTACAGGTTTTGATATGTCATCTTCCTGTGCTTTTTCAAGTCGTTTAATTTGCTTCATCGCTGTTTTATTTTTTGGGTCTATTCTTAATACCTGTTGATAGAGTTGTTTGGCTTCTGATATTTGTTTAAGACGTTCTTGGGCAAAGGCAAGATTATTTAAGGCCACTGGATAATCAGGTTTTGATTGTAAGGCAGAACGATAGTGCTTTACCGCTGTGGAAAAGTCGTCTTGAGCTGCTAGGGAAAAACCGAGAGCATTTTCTATTAGTGCTTTTGCTTCTGCTGGTTCTTCTTTTGCAAGTTGTTTTAAAGCTTTTCTGAGGGTTGAAGCAGCTTGTGGGTATAAACGTTTTTGGAGCTGAACTGAAGCAAGTTCATATAATTTGGAAGCTTCTTTTGACGATCCCGCACCTTCTTTTTCAAGGTTAATCATTTTTATCTCTTCATTTCTCACTTTTAGGACCTGACGACCTACTAAGACAGAAATAACTAGGAGTAGTCCTATCAGGCCTATTAGGTAGGTTTCTGGAACGAGCATTTTCATGACAAGGTTTGGCGATTGTTGTTGTGTGAGGGGCTTCTTGTTTGATTAAGTTGGCACGGACGGTTGGCATCCCATTTGCATATTGTTCGCAAATCTAAAGTTGCACAACGGTATATCCAAAGAGTCAGGCTTTACAAGTTTTCCTCACATCTTGCTAGATCAGATTTGATTTTATGGCAATGTTTCTAGCTGATCTCTTGAAGCCGAAAATTTCATTTTAGAGCGAAAAGCCTTAACTCCATATTTAGTGTGTTATAATTACAATTATCCTATACGACGCTATTGATAGTTCTATGGCGGAAGTTGTAAGACAGTTGAAAGCCTCTCTGCATCCAGTGCTGACCCCTAGGGTTCAGCGAATACGCCAACAGATAAGCGACCAAGAACTTGAATTGCGCTTGCTAAGGTTAGGCCTTGCCCCAGAGCTATCTTTTAGTCATCGTGAAGGCACTTATATTTGAGAATAACAATCTTTTATAAGCAATACTTTTTTAAAGCTTTTAAAACCATCTTAGGCCTATCCTCCATCCAATAGGCTTCATATTCTTCTTCTCTATTTCCAGATAGTTTGGTTGAAGCTTCAAGAGCTTCTTTTTTGAAAGGATGTAGTTTCATTCTTTCCTTTTTAACCATATTTAAAAGTTTGCCGTTGTTGCAGACTTGAGCTGCATGAGTTGCCTCATGCCTTAACGCTTTTCTGATGTAAATTTTAGTTGGATCCCAGTCATCATTAGACCTTGGGATGGAATGCCCTCCCATTTTCATTGCATTCCTTGTGCAGATCACAATAGTTTTTTGTGATTTCTTGATAAAACCAAAATATCTTTCTCCTAGCAGACAAGGGATTGAGTTCTCTTCTATAGAAAAGCCTGCTTTATATAAATTGTCGAGAATTTTTTTGTCACTCGAAGACAAAAATATAAGAAATTCAAACATTATATTTATTCCTTATAATTTACTTTTAAGAATTCTTAGATTTCATTTATTATTTGATTGAGTTAACTACTTCTTTAAAGCTATTAGGATCTACAAGTGCAATTTGTGCAAGCATTTTTCTGTTTAGACGAATATCAGCTTTTTTGAGCCCGCCAACTAGACGGCTGTAATTAACACCATTTATTCGTGCGGCAGCATTAATTCGTGAAATCCATAGTCGTCTGAAATCACGTTTACGACGCCTTCGATCTCTATAGGCATTGCATAGGGCCTTCATGACCCGTTGGTTTGCAGTCCGGAACAGCCTTCCGTTGCTTCCACGAAAGCCACGGGCAAGCTTTAGGATTTTGTTACGGCGCTTACGGGCAACATTGCCTCTCTTAACGCGGGCCATAGGACTTCAATTAGTTAGTGAAAGATCGCTGCAAAGTGAAACGAGACGTTTTCGGTTAGGCGTAAGGGAGCATCAAACTAACATTGTCTGCATCTTTTTCATCTACCACTGCTTTTGTTGCAAGATGACGTTTTAGCTTTGGGCTTTTGTGGTCTAGTAGATGATTTCTAAATGCTCTACGGCGCATGAATTTACCGGTACCAGTAGCTTTGAACCGCTTTGCGGCAGCTTTGCGGGTCTTTAGCTTTGGCATGTCTCGCACTAAGCACAATACATAACACTACGACCCCGACCTGCTCTTAGCCAAACCATCGCATCATTGTTTTATTGATTCGCTGAACCTTTAGTAAAGGTTGTTTTGTTTTGAATATTGAGATCAAAGTCAAGATTAAGTATTTCTTCCTTTTAATTACTGGACTTCTTGGTGGCTGTAAAAACTTTTACCTTGCTTCAAATATCCCGGATGAATTGCCTACTCATTGGGCTGTCTCAGCGCCACCTTTAGCCAAAAATGCTGATTCATCTCTTTGGGTTGCTTTGGAGCATTATTTGGGTGCTAGACAAACTGGTAATGATGTAAGTTCCTCTCTGCAATTAAAATTGTTTGGTGAGTCTTTAATACTGAAGGATGCTAATGGATTTGTTCATAGAGCTTCGGAAATTCAACTGCGCTGGGAAAAAGTGCCTTTGGCGAAACCTATTAAATGGCAAAGGCAAGTAGTAGGACCTTATGCAAGCTTTGAATCAGCAGAGCGTGTTGCTTTGTTGGTTAGAAAATTTGGCCTTAAGGCTGAGGTTGCTCGACCAAAAGATTGGCAAGTTTGGTTTTCTGCTTCAGGTAAGTCCCCTCGAGGAATAAAGGCAATTACAGAAAAGGGGTTAATTGAAAAAGCACTTTTACCAAGATTAGTTAGTAATAATAAGCAGCAGCTTCTTTTAGGACCTATAGAAATAGATGCCCCCAAAGGAATGATTTGGAAAGGGGTTGTATATAAAGGACCTTTTCGACTTCAAAGAGATGCTTATGGCAGTTGGACATTGATTGAGAAGGTGCCTATGCAGAATTATCTAGAAGGTGTTGTACCGCATGAAATTGGTTCAGGTGCTCCTTTTGCTGCACTTACGGCACAAGCAGTTTTGGCGCGGACTTGGGCATTGGCTAATAGTCATCGTTTTGTGATTGATGGATTTCATTTATGTAGCAATACACAGTGTCAGGTTTATAGGGATTCGGCGAAAGCAACTACTCAAGTACGAAAGGCAATTGATGCCAGCAAAGGTATGGTTCTTAGTTGGCAGGGCAAACCTATTAATGCTTTTTATCATGCAAGTAATGGGGGCGTTATGGCTTCTGCGGAAGAGGCATGGTCAATGAAACCATTGCCTTATCTGAAAGCTAAATTGGATAGTTCTTCCTCTTCGTCAACAAGATTTTCTTTACCTTTCAAAAAAAAGAGTTCTATAAAGAAATTTTTAAAGTTTCGAACGGGTTCTTTTGGGGCAGATCACCCTCGTTTCCGCTGGGAAAGGAAAATAAACACTAATCAATTAAGTGAATCTTTGGTTAAGGTTTTATCTGGGATTTATTTTCCACAGGATATTAATGTTCTTGAAAGAGGTAAGAGCGGACGTGTTTTAGCTTTAGAGCTTGTTTTCAAGTCGAATCGAAACCCGTTGATTTTGAGGCTGGATGAAATAAGACGTTATTTACCTCAACTTCCTAGTACTCTCTTTGTGATTGAAAAGATTGATAAAGGAGTTTGGACTTTTTCTGGTGGTGGATTTGGTCACGGAGTGGGACTTTCTCAGGCAGGAGCCATGGATTTAGCGCGGAGAGCTTGGTCGATTGAGCAAATTTTTAGACATTATTATCCAGGAGCAACTTATGGATTTTGGCCTGTAAACCACAATCCGCCCTAGAGTTTATTCAAATTTTGGATTATTCATGACTGCGTTTGCTGTCATTGATGATTATCGACGAGGCAAGACAGCCCTTTTTTTGATTGCCTGTGGATGGGCAGGTGCTGCTCCTCATTGGGTAGAAACGGGCAGAAGTTTGTTGCCAGCAATTACCTTGGCAGTGTTCTTAGGTGGTTATGGATTGCGAGCGGTCTTGCAGGAGAGAAAGAAAGGCTCGCAAAATCCAGATAAGATCGATCTTTCATTGTCTGACCCAAAGGAGTGGCCTATGGTCGATATTGTTGTTGCCGCAAGAGATGAAGAAGCCGTTATTAAGAGCTTGGTGAAACGTTTGAATTTGATTAGTTATCCAAAGGAAAATTTATCAATTTGGATTGTGGATGATGGAAGTAAAGACAAGACACCAGTTCTTTTAGATCAGTTAGTGAATCAATTTCCTAAGTTGAATGTTATTCATCGTAAATTTGGAGCTGGGGGTGGAAAATCAGGAGCTCTTAATCAGGCCCTTAGGGAAGTTAATGGAAAGTGGTTATTAATTTTGGATGCTGATGCTCAATTGCAAGATGATTTGTTGAAGCGTGTTGTATCTTTTGCGGAGCAAGGTAACTGGTCTGCAATTCAATTGAGAAAGGCAGTAATTAATTCCGAAAAAAATCCTTTGACTCGCATGCAGGCTATGGAAATGGCTATGGATGCTGTAATTCAACAAGGTCGTCTGACGAGTGGCGGTGTTGTTGAATTACGAGGTAATGGTCAATTACTCCTTAGACAAGCTTTGGAGAAGTGTGGTGGCTTTAATGAAGATACTGTTACTGATGATTTAGATCTGAGTTTTAGGTTTTTAGTAACTGGATCTTTAGTAGGGATGCTTTGGAATCCACCAGTAAAAGAGGAGGCTGTTCAAACACTTCCAGCTCTTTGGAGGCAAAGGCAACGCTGGGCAGAGGGGGGCCTGCAGCGATTTTTTGATTATTGGTCAATTTTGATTTCTAATAAATTGACTCTTGCGCAGAGGTATGACCTTAGTTGTTTCTTTTTGCTCCAATATGCACTACCCGTTGTGACGATGTTTGATTTGATGACAGCAATTGCAACTCGAACTATACCTGCATATTTTCCATTATCTATAGTGGCTTTAAGTGTTTCAGGGCTTGCATTTTGGCGTGGTTGTAGAAAAGTAAGTGAGGGACCTCAATTGCCTGTTGCGAGCCCTTTGACAGTTTTATTTGCAATTTTATATTTGGCACATTGGTTCATAGTAATCCCTTGGGTTACGATACGTATGGCTATTTTTCCTAAGAGATTGTTTTGGGCAAAGACCAATCATTTAGGTGTGGAAGCATTGTAGTTATTGATTTTATCTAGATATCAATATCGAGTACTTTGCCATTAAAAAAATCTGCTAATTTCTGTGCCTTTAGATCTACTTTGCTCTTACTATCTTCATTATTTGTCTTTTTCAATGTTTCTTCTTTTGCTGAAGTATTGGTTTGGTTTAGATTGGTATTATGAGGATTAGAATCAGCTATCTTTTTATCCTTTGGTTCATCAGTTGATTTCACTATATCTTTCTCTAGATTTGCTTTATTGATAACTACTTTTGAAGTATTTTCTATAGGAGTGTTGTCTTGATTTTTTATTATTAAATCTCTATGGCTACCAATTGCTTTGCTAATTGCTGCTTCTAAAAGACTTGTGCGGCTTTGGACCATTCCGATCCAATTTTCTGCTACTTGAATTATTGCACTATCTGAGTCAAGTTTTACAAGCTTTGCTTGTTGAGAAAGAAGCATGCGTGTAGACGGTAGTTCTAAGCCTCCAAGGATTTGCTGCCATAATTCTTTAAGTTCTAATTCGGGTTCTCTGTCTTTTGAAGATTGATTGTTGTTCTCAATAAGTTGTTGTTGTTGTTGTTGTTGTTGTTGTTGTTGAGAAACACCTTCTATTGCTTTTTGTGAGCCTCCTTTTTTGATATCTGATTGTTTGTTAGGTCCCAAAGTGGTTTGTGAGTGTTCTCTTTTCTGGTCTGAAATCAGGCCGAGCAGTAAAACTTCTAACCATAATCTTGGTTGAAGGCTAGTTCGAAGTTGGTATTCCGTTCCTTTTAATTGTGCTTGCCAAGAAAGCAACATCTCAATTTTAATTGTTTGTGCTAGATCTTTAAGTTCTTTATGTAGAGGAGGTGAAATATTGGTTAGATCTGATCTTTCAGGAGCAACTTTAATTAGAACTAGGTCCCTTAGGATACTTACTAAACCTTGAAGTATTGCGAGTGGTTCCCTTCCTCTTTCAAGTAGTTGCCGTGTTGTTTCTAAGATAGATAGTGGATTGCTTTCTCCAAGTCCTTTTGCCATATTGAGAAGTTCATTTTCTGGTACTCCTCCTAATAATTCCCAGATTGTTTCACTTTTGATAGGGCCTTTAAGTAGACTAACTTGGTCGAGCATGCTTTCGGCATCCCTTAAGCCTCCTTGGGCTTTTTGTGCGATTAGATGTAGCGCTACGTTTTCAATAGGAATTGATTCTTTTGAAGCAATCATTTTCAGATGAGTTTTGAGTGCCTCTAAAGGGATGCGACGAAAATCAAATCTTTGACATCTACTTATAATTGTTGGCAATACTCTTTGTGGATCTGTAGTTGCAAGAATAAAAACGACTTTCGAAGGTGGTTCTTCAAGTGTTTTTAGTAATGCATTGAAAGCTGCAGTGGAGAGCATGTGACATTCATCGATTACATAAACCTTCCATCTTGCTTGTATTGGAGCGAAGCTAGATCTTTCAATGAGTTCACGAATATTTTCAACACCAGTATTTGATGCAGCATCGATTTCGATTACATCCAGTGCAGCTCCATTAGCAATGCTTTTGCAAACCTCACATTTTTCACAAGGCTCGGTGGTAGGGGCATTGCTTTTTAGACAATTTAATGATCGTGCCAA
The DNA here is from genome assembly GCF_034092415.1 of Prochlorococcus sp. MIT 1341. Classification (NCBI taxonomy): domain Bacteria; kingdom Bacillati; phylum Cyanobacteriota; class Cyanophyceae; order Synechococcales; family Prochlorococcaceae; genus Prochlorococcus; species Prochlorococcus sp. MIT 1341. Next base: position 1,307,206 of record NZ_CP139304.1, read on the forward strand.
TATTCGTGCACTAGATGTTTTTCCAGTGCCACGTGGTCCACTAAATAAATATGCTGGTGCTATTCGACCAGTTTTGAGAGCTTGTTTCAGAGTGGTAGCAATTGCTTCTTGGCCCACTAAAGCATCGAAGGTTGTAGGCCGATATTTGTGATGTAAAGGTTGGTAAATCTGGCTCATGCGTTCATTTTTGTCGTTTTGTCTTTTTTTGAATAATTGGGTGCTTCTAGTAGACAATAGATCCTCGTTTCTAGTTCGTCTAAAGTTGTTATTTGGTCTTCAAGATTTTGGCCTCTTAGTAAAAGAAAATGGGTTGCTTTACTTGTCGCTTCTGTTCTGATTGCTGTTGGGTTGTTTTGTATCCAGCTTTCAACTTTTTCAAGTGTTGATTCAAGTGCTTTATATAATTCCAAACGCATTTGTCTAAGGTTTTTGAGTGAATTTAAAGCTTTCTTTCGTGTTTTCTCGTTGCTAATCCCTTCTTTTAAAAGCAGCCTTAGATAATTTAGTAATGCTGCAGGTAAAACTTGGCTGATAGGCATATCGCCTAGGTTGCCTCTTTGTAATAGGTTCTCCATTTGGGTGCATCTGTGCTTACCAGTTTTGCACCAGTTTGCGAAATGTTCGCAGTTGTTGAAAAGGAGGTTATAGCGTTGTTCCCCAATACGACTTTTTGCTCTTTTTAGGGTTGTTGTTCTTGTTGATGCGTGATTATGAACTATGACTTTGATAGATCCTCCACTGCGAAAGTCTTCTATTGGGCTTTTAAGAATTTCTTTTCCTTCTAAGTAATGCGCAACTGTGCCATCTCCAAGATCAATCCCGTGATGGAGGAATAAGCCATGTTGCCTTGGTACCTGTAAATGGTCCGCAGCTGCCATTGGAGTTAGGCAGATTCTTTTTGGTTTCTATTTTTCTTCTCAGGCATTGGCAGGATTTTGCCCCCAATATGTTCTTCAACCATAGATTTAGTCACAACAAAGTCTTTTATTTCTTGTTGGGAAGGTAAGTCATACATTAGGTCAAGCATGATTTCTTCGACAATTCCTCTAAGTGCTCTTGCCCCAGTCTTCCGGCGATGAGCTTCCTGGGCGATAGCTGTCACTGCTTTTGGCTCGAAGTCCAATTGGACATTGTCCATGCTGAGCAGTGTTCGGAATTGTTTGACGAGTGCATCCCGTGGTTCAGTAAGAATCGACTTAAGGGCTTCTTCATCAAGAGGCTTTAATACGGCGCTTACAGGCATACGACCAATGAACTCTGGGATCAACCCATATTTGACTAAGTCATCTGGTTCCAGTTCACGGAGCACTTGTGCGGCTTGTAGCTCACGATTTATGCGCCCTCGCCCCTCACTTGGCATAAAACCTATTGAATTCTTACCTAGCCGTCGTTGAACAACGTCTTCCAGCCCTACAAATGCACCACCACAAATAAAAAGTATTTGACTGGTATCTATTTGGATAGCATCGTGATAGGGATGCTTGCGTCCACCTTGTGGAGGAACATTGGCGACTGTTCCTTCTAGCATTTTTAATAGTGCTTGTTGAACTCCTTCTCCCGAGACATCCCTTGTGATGGAAGGGTTTTCACTTTTACGGGCGATTTTGTCAATTTCATCTATATAGATAATTCCTCGTTGAGCTTGATCCACATCCATATCTGCTTTTTGTAAAAGCCGCAGCAGAATGTTTTCTACGTCTTCCCCTACATAGCCTGCTTCAGTCAGTGTTGTCGCATCGGCTATAGCAAAAGGTACATCTAATAATTCTGCAAGGGTTTGAGCTAAAAGAGTCTTTCCACATCCAGTCGGACCAATCAGAAGGATGTTTGACTTATGTAATTTGGTGGCTGTTTGGTCTGCCTCTGCTTTGCCATCTCCTTGCCAAGCAAGACGTTTGTAGTGGTTATAAACAGCAACAGATAAAACTTTTTTTGCGTCCTCTTGTCCCATCACCTGTTGATCTAAGAATTTTTTTATTTCTAGTGGTTTTGGTATTGATGCAAGTGTTGGGGCCGGTTTGCCACTATTTCTTGCAGGGTTAGAGGTGCTTTTGTTGGGATCAGGATTTTGTCTCTGATTGCTTTGCGTGTCTAAGAGCTCTTCATCCAAAATCTCATTGCAGAGATCGATGCATTCATCACAGATGTAAACACCAGGGCCGGCAATAAGCTTTCGCACTTGTTCCTGGGACTTGCCGCAAAAGGAGCACTTGAGATGGGCGTCAAACTTAGCCATCGGCCGTGGGGGTCTTGGGGTTTACTGTCGCAGGATCTGACACAAGTATTGCCAACCTGGATTACAGGATCGTTCGGAAATTGGAATTAGTCAGCTTTCCGTAATGATTTAGCTGTTGTTTTAAGGTTGGACTACTCGGTCGATCAGGCCATATTCAACCGCTTCTTCCGGCGAAAGGAAGTGGTCACGCTCTGTGTCTTCAGCAATTTTGTTGAGAGGCTGACTTGTGTGTTCTGCAAGCAAGCTATTGAGAGTGTCTTTGAGGAAAAGAATTTCTTTGGCTTGAATCTCAATATCAACGGCTTGACCTTGTGCTCCACCAAGCGGTTGATGAATCATTATTCGTGCATTTGGAAGAGCAAGTCTTTTTCCTTTTGAACCTCCTGACAACAGAAAAGCTCCCATGCTTGCAGCAAGTCCATAGCAAATGGTTACGACATCGGGTGTTACTTGCTGCATCGTGTCGTAAATAGCCAGTCCTGCGGTCACTGATCCGCCAGGAGAATTGATATAAATCTGGATGTCTTTCTCTGGATCTTCTGCTTCAAGAAACAACATTTGAGCGACCAATGCATCTGCTATTTGATCATTTACTTCTGTACCAAGGAAAATGATCCTTTCACGCAGTAATCGCGAGTAGATATCGAATGCCCTTTCTCCCCGTCCTGATTGCTCTACAACCGTGGGCAAGATGCCAGTTGGAGAAGAGACGGGGTAGTTCCCTGTCCAGAGATTTTTAATTGGATGGCCACTGCTGGCTTCTATCACGTGCAATTTATGCTGCATCATCAAAACAATCTATTTGGATAACTCATGATTTGGGTGTTTTAGGGGTGGATTTTGTGTTCTTGGTTTTATTGACTTGTGATTTGCTGACAGCAGTGCTTTTACTCTTTGCTTTAGAAGCAGGCTGTAATTTCTGATCAGCATCTGAAGGTTTCATTTCTTTGATTGTATTATTTTCTTCTAGCCAGCCAAGAAGTTTTTCACGTAAAAGATCTTCTCTAATTGCTTCTTTTAGTCTTTCATCATTTATTTGCTTCTCATCTGATAATTGTTTTTTTACCTCCTGCATTTTTTCTTCTATACTTTTATCTTCAACTGTGATCTCTTCTGTTTCTGCAAGAGCTTTAAGTGCAAGACTCTTGCGTAAGTTTTCTTCTGCTTCGCCTCTCGAAGATTCCATTAATGATTTGACAAGCTTCTCAGTAAATAAGGATTTAACATCCATTCCCTGCTCTGCGAAATTACTAGCTGTTTGTTCAATTAAATTCCTAATTTCTTGCTGGATAAGAGTTTCAGGAAGGTCTACTTCTAATTGGCTAACAAGTTCTTTTAGTAACGCATCATGACGATTGCCTTCATTTTTAAGCTCGGTATCTTTTTTTAGTCTTTCTTCCAGGTCATCTTTTAATTCTGCAAATGTTTTTTTGTCACTTGCCTGTTTGGCAAATGAATCATCTAGGGGAGGAAGTTCTCTTTGCTTTAAATCTTTTAAAGTTAAATCGAAAATAGCTTTTCTTCCCTGTGCATCTTTTTCAACATAGTCTTTGGGAAAATCACATTCGATCATTTTTTGTTCATTTAATGACATTCCTATAATTCCTTCAATGAAACCTGGAATCATTTGCCCTTTTTCAAGATCTATATCCATTGATTCTGAGCTGCCACCTTTTATCTCACTACCATTATCTTTGTAGGTTCCTTTGAAACTAACAACGGCTACATCTCCTTTTTCTGCTGGTCTTTTCTCAACAGGTATTAGGGTAGCAAGTTGTTTTCGAGATTGTTCTATGAGTTCATCGACTTTTGATGGGTCATAGTTCACAGTTTCTACTTCGGCTGTAAGACCTTTGGTGGCTTTTAATTTTGGATTAGGTGAGATATCAGTTTCAAAAGTGACTTTTAGAGTTTCTCCAGGCTTGAACTCTTCTAAGAGACTTTCAAAGCCATCTTTAATTTGTGGCTCACAAAGTGCATTAATTGACTCTTGATCTAGGGTTTCTCTCCAAATTTTTTCTATGAGTTTTTCAATAGCAGTTGCTTTAATTCGAATTATTCCGATTTGTTGAAGCAGAACAGCTTTTGGTACTTTTCCTTTTCGAAAGCCTGGCAGCTTTACCGATCGACTTAAATTTGAGATGGCTTCGTCATAGCTTTCCTGGCTTCGCGACCCAGGAATTTCGACCTCTATTGCGAGTCGGCTTTTGGGAAGTTCCGAGGTGTTTACCTTCAATTTGACTGCACTCATCGTTGGACTTAAACCAGATAATTACCACCTTAAGAAAGCAAGGGGCACTCACTGCCAAGTTATTGTGGTTTTAACGTCTCCTTGCTCAAGCTTTAAAGGCTGTAGTCCTTTGACAGATTGATCATTGATTAGATCAACCCATTCAACGTCGATACCTTTGCTTTAAGTTTGACTTCTACAACATTTTTCCCTGATCGTCCTCTTACAGTTGCAGTCCTTGGTTCAACTGGCGCAGTTGGCCAAGAGTTGCTTCAGCTTTTGGCTGATCGATCTTTCCCTGTAAAGGAACTTCGCTTATTGGCTTCTGCGCGGACAGCTGGGAATACTCAGAGTTGGAACGGATCTAGGCTTACGGTTCAAGAGGTAGGGGATGCGTCTTTTGAAGGGGTAGATCTGGTGTTTGCATCTGCAGGCGGTTCTATCTCTAGAAGGTGGCAGGAATCCATCAAATTAGCCGGCGCTGTAATGATTGATAATTCCAGTGCATTTAGGCTGGATTCCGACGTTCCATTAGTTGTTCCAGAAGTTAATCCAGCTTCTGTAGAAACACATCAGGGGGTTATTGCTAATCCAAATTGCACAACAATTTTGCTCACACTTGCATTAGCCCCATTGGCTAGGCATAGAAAAATTCGCAGAGTAATTGTTTCTACTTATCAATCTGCTAGTGGTGCTGGTGCTAGAGCCATGGAAGAGTTGAAAGAACTAACAAAAGAAGTCTTAGAAGGCAAAGATCCTAAAAGTGAGGTTCTTCCATATTCACTTGCTTTTAATTTGTTTCTGCATAATTCTTCTCTTCAAGAGAATATTTATTGTGAGGAGGAAATGAAGATGTTGAATGAAACCAGAAAGATTATGAATTTACCTTCCCTGGGTCTTTCTGCTACTTGTGTTCGGGTGCCTGTTTTAAGAGCCCATTCTGAGTCAGTAAATGTAGAGTTTGAGCAGCCATTTTGTGTTACTGAGGCTCGTAAGGTTCTGTCAAACGCTAAGGGGGTGCAATTGATTGAAGATATTCAATCGAATCGTTTTCCTATGCCATCTGATGTCGCAGGAAAAGATCTTGTTGCAGTGGGTCGAATACGACAAGACATTACTAATGCTAATGCCTTAGAGTTCTGGTTATGTGGAGATCAAATACGTAAAGGTGCTGCATTAAATGCCATTCAAATTGCTGAACTTTTATTGAGGTCAGAATGAGTTTTTTAGCTGAACTATCTCCAACCCCATTTGGTCGTTTGCTTACAGCAATGGTCACCCCGTTTGATGAAATGGGTAATGTTGATTTAGCGTTGGCGGGAAGACTTGCTAGGCATTTAGTTGATGAAGGGTCTGATGGAATAGTGGTATGTGGAACTACAGGAGAATCCCCAACACTAAGTTGGAAGGAACAACATCAACTATTGGATGCAGTCAGACAAGCAGTTGGATCAGGTGTAAAGGTACTTGCTGGCACAGGAAGCAATAGTACTGCCGAAGCCGTTGAGGCCACTGCTGCAGCCGCAGCAGCTGGGGCAGATGGCGCTTTGGTGGTTGTGCCCTATTACAACAAACCTCCTCAGGATGGACTCGAGCATCATTTTCGTAAGGTTGCAGAGGCTGCTGCGGATTTACCTTTAATGCTCTACAACATTCCAGGTAGAACAGGATGTGCCCTTGAACCAAGTACAGTTGCAAAGTTAATGGAATGTCAAAATGTTGTCAGTTTTAAAGCTGCTAGTGGTTCGACAGACGAGGTGACACAGCTTAGGTCTAACTGTGGTTCAAAGCTCGCTGTTTATAGCGGTGATGATGCTTTGCTTTTGCCAATGCTTTCAGTAGGTGCTGTTGGGGTAGTCAGTGTGGCTAGCCATATTGTCGGGAGGCGTCTGAAGGCGATGATTGATGCTTATTTAAGTGGTCAAGTAGCTTTAGCTCTTGGCTATCACGAGCAGCTTCAGCCTCTCTTTAAGGCTTTGTTTGCAACAACTAATCCAATCCCAGTCAAAGCCGCATTGGATTTAAATGGTTGGCCTGTAGGTCCACCCCGTAGCCCTTTAATTCCTTTAAATCAAACAATGAGAAATTCACTTTCTCAAATCCTTGCTTCGCTTCGTCATTCTTGACGAAGGTACGAATCAATTTGATGGTTTTCGCTCTTTGCGATTTTTGTAACAACCATTAGTTCCTTATACGAATTTCAAAATGTCTAGCTCTTCCAATCAAACAAGCTCTCGAATAAACACATCCTCTAGGGCAAAAGATCCCTGCTTACGTGTCATTCCTTTAGGGGGTCTTCATGAAATAGGTAAGAACACATGTGTCTTCGAGTACGGGGATGATTTGATGTTAGTAGATGCAGGACTTGCATTTCCTTCTGATGGTATGCATGGTGTGAATGTTGTAATGCCAGATACAAGTTACTTACGTGAAAATCAAAGACGAATTCGTGGGATGATAGTGACACATGGCCATGAAGATCATATTGGTGGAATTCCACATCACTTAAAACATTTCAATATTCCGATCATCTATGGACCTCGTCTAGCAATGTCTATGCTTCAGGGGAAAATGGAGGAAGCCGGTGTTAGTGATCGTTCCACAATTCAAACTGTAGGTCCAAGAGATGTAGTCAAGGTTGGCCAAAATTTTTCAGTAGAATTTATACGAAATACCCATTCAATGGCTGATAGTTTTTCTTTAGCGATTACTACGCCTGTAGGAACAATTATATTTACAGGCGATTTTAAGTTTGATCATACACCAGTTGATGGAGAACATTTTGATCTTTCACGCCTCGCACATTATGGTGACAAGGGAGTCTTGTGTTTATTTAGTGATTCAACTAATGCAGAAGTTCCAGGTTTTTGCCCTCCAGAGAGATCTGTATTTCCTTCTTTAGATAGGCATATATCCGAGTCAGAAGGTAGGGTTATAGTAACTACTTTCGCTAGTTCAATTCATCGAGTTTCAATGATTTTAGAGCTAGCAATTAAGAATGGGAGAAAAGTTGGCTTATTAGGTCGTTCAATGATCAATGTAATTGCTAAGGCTAGAGAGCTTGGTTATATGCGTGCACCTGATGATTTATTTGTTCCGATTAAACAAATTCGTGATCTGCCAGATCGAGAAACACTCTTACTTATGACAGGTAGTCAGGGAGAACCTTTAGCAGCTCTTAGTCGTATATCTAGGGGTGATCATCAACATGTTCAAGTAAAGACTACCGATACGATTATTTTTTCAGCAAGTCCTATTCCTGGCAATACAATATCTGTTGTTAATACAATTGATAGATTAATGATGTTGGGTGCGAAAGTTGTATATGGGAAAGGTGAGGGAATTCATGTTTCTGGGCATGGATTCCAGGAAGATCAGAAGTTGATGTTGGCACTAACAAAACCTAAATTCTTTGTGCCTGTGCATGGTGAACATAGGATGCTTGTTTGCCATAGTAAGAGCGCGACGTCAATGGGTGTTCCTGCAGAAAATATCCTTATTCTTGACAATGGAGATGTTGTTGAACTGACATCAGAATCTATTGCAAAAGGAGATTCTGTGAAGGCAGGAATTGAATTATTAGATGCTTCTAGAAATGGCATTGTTGATGCAAGAGTTTTAAAAGAACGACAACAATTGGCTGAAGATGGTGTTATTACAGTACTTGCTGCAATAAGTACTGATGGGATGATGGTTGCGCCACCCCGGGTAAATCTCAGAGGTGTGGTTACTACTGTTGATGCAAGGAAGATGTCTTTTTGGACTGAAAAGGAAATAGCCTGGGTCCTAGAAAATCGTTGGAAGCAACTTGCACGCCATACTGGAGGGTCTTCGGCCCCAGAAGTTGATTGGATGGGGGTTCAGAGAGAAGTTGAAGTTGGGTTGGCACGTCGAATACGACGTGAGTTACAGATCGAACCTTTGATTCTTACGTTGGTACAGCCAGCACCAGGAGGTACAGCTGCATATAAGAGTCGTTTTGATCAAGAAAAAGACCCAAGATCAGTTTCCAAGATCTCACGAAATTCTCGCTCAGGTCAGACTGCAAATCCTGTAAAGATGGCTACTGGAGATTCTGCACCTTCTGAAAAAGGGGTAGCTAACTCTGAATCGGTCAATAAGGATCAGAACGGTGAGGTTTCTACTGGTCGAACACGTCGCCGTAGCTCTGCCGTGGCATAAGATCCGAGAAACAATCTTTTAGTAATTCATTGCACTTTGTTGATTGTTCCTGATCAATGAAACTATTTCTTTATTCCATTTGACTACCCATCCATTAGTTAGGTTAACTGAACCTGGTGCTTGTTGAGCACCGATGCGTCTTGATAGATTCATAAGTTTTTTAGAAGTTTGAGATGGCACATTATTTCTTTGTAGCCATAAAGATAATATTTTTGCCCTTGAAGTTTCTGAAATATCAAAGAAAATGTTCCGAGCTATTCCTTCTGGTTTGAGTCCTGATTGAAGAGCTAAAAAAGTTAATTCATTCTGGTCTTCTTTATAGTTTTTTAATCGATTAGTTAATGAGGCTATACGTAGACTGCATCCCGGAAAAATTTCTTCAAGGACAGGAATAACTTCATGGCGGATTCGGTTTCTTTTGTATTCTTTAGATTCATTTGAGGGGTCTAGCCAAATAGGAAGATTCAATTTGGCGCAAATCTCTTGGGTTTCCTGACGACTAAATTCAAACATTGGTCTTACTAAAGTCACATCATTTCCATACATTTTTTTATCTAATGGCCGCGTTTCTCTTAATGAGCACATTCCAGAAAGGTCTGTTCCTCGTGATAAATTTAATAAAAGTGTTTCTGTTTGATCACTTCCTGTATGAGCTGTGATTACATGTGAACATTTTATATTTATTTTGGAGAGTTTTTGTATGGTCGAGGCAAGCTGATGATAACGCCAATTTCGTGCAGAGGATTCATTTTTAGCTTGATTTAAATTGTCACGATCACAAAAGAATTTACAGTACTTTTCCTTGCACCAATTCTCTAATCCACTTGCAATCTCGGCAGAATAATCATGCCACGCATGATCTCCATGCCATATAAATAATTGCCAATTATGTATTCGCCTTAAATCACTTAAAAGCCCAAGCATTGCCATTGAGTCTTGTCCGCCAGAGATGGCTAACAAAAGAGCTGCTCCTTTAGGTAGTAAATCAGGAGTGGCTAGTAATTTTTGATGAAGCCGCTCATGAAAAGAACTCCATGATTGGCAATTGGTGGAGGTTGGCTGCATGGGTTTCGAGATTTACCCACCTGATGACAGTCTTAAGATATCTGCCTTGTTGAGTGGCAGAATTTCTGTATTCCGTGGTTTTTTGATGTCTCGTCTTTATCGTTTGCCAGTTTCTCTTAGGGCACGTCTTCAGAAGCGTAGTCTTTTCAAAGTGATTTCAGGGCTTAGTAACTTCAATTCAGCTTCTGTTGAAATGATCTCCTGGGCCGCTTCTCAGGGCGGTGCTGATTTGGTTGATATTGCATGTGATCCAGATTTAGTTCGGCTTGCAATCAAGACTTCAAAATTACCTGTTTGCGTAAGTTCTGTAGAGCCAGATCTTTTCCCAAACGCAGTAGCTGCTGGTGCAGCAATGGTTGAAATTGGTAACTTCGACACCTTTTACCCAGAAGGACGAATTTTTACTGCGAAAGATGTGCTTTCTTTGGCTTTTAAAACAAGAGAACTTTTGCCAGAGGTATTCCTGTCTGTGACTGTTCCACATGTTTTACCTTTAGATCAGCAAGGCCAATTAGCGCTCGACTTAGTTACTGCAGGAGTAGATTTGATTCAAACTGAAGGTGGGACCTCGTCTAGGCCATTTAGCACAGGCCTGCAAGGACTCGTGGAAAAGGCAGTGCCTACTTTGGCGGCCACGAATGCGATTGTTGATGCTTTACGTTCTGAGGAATGTTTTATTCCAGTCATGACTGCATCAGGAATCACTGCAGTTACAGCACCTATGGCGATTGCATCAGGAGCAAGTGGAGTGGGTGTAGGGTCATTGATTAATAGATTGGATAACCAATTGGCTATGGTTGCAGCTGTTCGAAGCTTGAGAACAGCTTTGATTGATCAATCTCTTATAACAGTATGAGTTCAAGATTAAATATCAGCACATAATTTAGATAATCTCTTGAATATTTTATTTTGTAGTAATTAATTTGCTCTAATTTTCATTGTCAGCCTTCTAACAACAGTTATTTCTAAGTCAACATGAGGGTTACTTTTTCTTTTTTAATAGATTAAAATATTCATATGTCTAATTATCATCTTGATTCTCCCTATACTCCAAAAGGTGATCAACCTAAAGCGATTACGTGTCTTGTTGATGGTGTAAATAAAGGCAAGCCATTTCAGACACTATTAGGTGCCACTGGAACTGGGAAGACATTTACGATAGCGAATGTGATTGAGCAAACAGGACGCCCAACACTTGTGTTGGCTCATAATAAGACGCTTGCTGCTCAATTATGTAATGAGTTGCGTGAGTTTTTTCCGCAAAATGCAGTTGAATACTTTATTTCTTATTATGATTATTATCAGCCTGAGGCTTATGTCCCGGTTAGTGATACTTATATAGCAAAAACAGCTTCTGTTAATGAAGAGATAGATATGCTAAGGCATTCTGCAACTCGTTCATTATTTGAGCGCCGAGATGTAATTGTTGTTGCATCTATAAGTTGTATATATGGATTAGGTATGCCAGCAGAATATTTGAATGCTGCCGTGCAATTTGATGTAGGTTCAACACTTGACCTTAGAGTGTCTTTACGAGATTTGGTAAATAACCAATACACACGGAATGATTATGATATTACTCGTGGTCGTTTTCGAGTTAAGGGCGATGTTTTAGAAATTGGACCTGCTTATGAAGATAGATTAGTTAGGATAGAATTATTTGGTGATGAAGTAGAGGCAATTAGATATGTTGATCCTACTACTGGCGAAATCCTTAATAGTTTAGATCATATTAGTATTTACCCTGCAAAACATTTTGTAACTCCTAAAGATCGATTGGAGGAGGCTATCCAATTAATTCGAAAAGAACTAAATGAGAGGTTAGATTTTCTGCATTCTGAAGGAAAATTACTGGAAGCACAACGTTTAGAACAGCGAACTAAATATGATCTTGAAATGTTGAATGAAGTTGGATATTGTAATGGCGTAGAGAATTATGCGCGTCATCTCTCTGGAAGAGCTGAAGGATCACCTCCGGAATGTTTAATTGATTATTTCCCTAGTGATTGGTTGCTAGTTGTAGATGAAAGTCATGTAACATGTTCTCAATTACAAGCCATGTATAATGGGGACCAAGCAAGGAAAAATGTGCTGATAGAGCATGGGTTTAGATTGCCTAGTGCGGCTGATAATCGGCCTTTAAAGAGTGAGGAGTTTTGGGAAAAGGCTAGACAAACAATTTTTATTAGTGCAACACCTGGAGATTGGGAACTTGCCATAAGTGATGCCGAAGTTATTGAGCAAGTTATCAGGCCAACAGGTGTTCTTGATCCCTTAATTGAGGTTAGGCCTACTAAAGGTCAGGTCGATGATCTTCTAATAGAAATTAATTCACGCTCTAAAAAAAATGAAAGGGTTTTGATAACTACTTTAACTAAAAGAATGGCTGAAGATTTGACAGATTATCTGTCTGAACATCATGTAAGAGTTCGATATCTACATTCTGAAATTCACTCGATAGAACGCATAGAGATAATTCAAGATTTGCGTTTAGGTGAATATGATGTTCTTGTTGGTGTAAATTTGTTGAGAGAAGGGTTGGATTTACCAGAGGTTTCTCTGGTTGTTATACTTGATGCAGATAAAGAGGGCTTTCTTAGGGCTCAAAGATCTTTAATTCAGACAATTGGAAGAGCCGCAAGACATATTAACGGTATGGCAATTATGTATGCAGATAATCTCACGAAATCTATGGTGAAGGCTATTTCTGAGACTGATCGAAGACGTGCTATTCAACAAGATTATAATAAAGAACATAGCATTATCCCTAAACCTGCTGGGAAGAAAGCCAATAATTCTATTTTGTCTTTTTTAGAATTATCAAGACGAGTCCAGAAGGACTGCACTGGTAATGATTTATTAGAAATAGTAGACGTTGCAAATCAAGTAATAGTCGAACATGACGATGCTGCAATTGCGCTTGAGACACTCCCAGACTTAATCGATAAGCTAGAGCTAAGAATGAAATTAGCTGCTAAAGAATTAGATTTTGAAGAAGCGGCTAAGTTGCGTGACAGAATTCGCAAGTTACGGCTCAAAATGTTTGGCAATTAGGTCGCAAATAAAATTCTTTAGGATTTACTGAGATTTTCTTCTCCAAGGTTAAAGTCTTTATGAATTGCTCTAATGGCTTTTACTCCATTATCTGCTGACACTACGCAACTAGTTCTGATTTCGCTTGTTGCAATCATTGCAATGTTGATTTCTGCGTTTGCAAGAGCCCGAAACATGCGACCTGCAGTTCCGGGAATTGTTGGCATTCCCGCTCCAACTGCACTGACACGTGCAATCCCAGGGCCTTCTTCCAGATGTGAGCCAGGCCATTGGGCAAGTAGAGGCACAAGGGCTTGATCTGCATGTTGTCTATTTTCCGTTTTTAGGATGAAGCTAATATCTCTACTGCCATCTTTATGTTGTCTTTCTGATTGAACGATTGCATCTAGACTGATACCAGATTCGGCCATTGCCGCACAAAGTGCCGCTGCTGTACCAGGTTTGTCTGGTACATGAAGCACACTTAGTTGAGATTGGTTTGTATCTAACGCAACTCCTCGGACCTCTGGGGAGTTCATAGGTATATTTATTGGATTTAATTGGATTTGATTTTCTGATAGATCAAACGTTGATGCGACTGCACGGATAGCTTTATTTCCTAACTTCTTATCGATAACACAGCTAACTTTGACTTCACTTGTAGCAATTAGCCGTAGATTGATACCCTCTCGAGAGATTTTATCGAAGAAACTTGCTGCAATACCAGGTCTGCCCATAATTCCTGCGCCATTAATACTGAGTTTTGACATTCCCTTTTCGGTACAAAGATTTCCTCCAATTCTCGCAAGTATTTTTGTGCAAAGTATTTTTGTTTTTTCGAGGTTCTCTTCAGCAACTGTGAATGTTATGTCATTGCTATTGCCAGCATGTGTTGATTGAATTATGAGATCTACATTCACTCCACCAGTCGACAGTTCTTCAAAAAGCTTGGCTGCAATTCCTGGTTTGTCTGGGAGGTCCGAAAGTGCGATTACGGCTTGATTTTCTAGAAGTTCTACTCCATCAACCGGGCGCCCTAATTCCAGGCCCGCTAGACCAATTTCTCGAATGGATTTGCTCGTGAGTTTGGTTCCAGGGTTTTCGCTCCAGCTTGAACGCACAAATAATGTGACTCCATAGTTTCTTGCAATTTCAACAGCTCGAGGGTGCAGAACTGCAGCTCCAAGACTTGCAAGTTCAAGCATTTCATCACAACTCACTTCTGTCATTAGTCGTGCCTCTGGAACTAGACGGGGATCAGTGGTCAGGACTCCAGGAACATCTGTGTAGATTTCACATGCGTCTGCTTTCAAGGCTGCCGCTAGGGCTACTGCAGTCGTGTCTGACCCTCCTCTACCAAGGGTGGTAATTTCAGCAGTTCCTCTACTACTTAATGTTGTTCCTTGAAAGCCTGCCACGACAACAACTTTCCCATCTTCTAAAAGGTTGTGTAGTCTTTCAGTTTTAACTTCTAAAATTCTGGCTCTTCCATGCGCGGATTCAGTCACAATGCCAACTTGGGCTCCTGTCATTGAAACGGCTGATATACCCAGTTTGTGTAGTGCTATCGAAAGTAATGCTATGGAAACCTGCTCTCCTGTGGAGAGGAGCATATCCATTTCTCTTTGAGGCGGATTTTTACTAATTGTTTTTGCTAATTCAGTGAGCTCATCAGTTGTACCCCCCATGGCTGAAACAACGATAACTAGATCATTGCCATACTCTTTGCTAGTTGCTATTCGTTTTGCGACAGCTTGAATTCGTTCTACGTTCCCAACAGAAGTGCCGCCAAATTTTTGAATTAGTAATGCCATTTAGGCTGTCAGAGTAGGTGGATTGATTCTTTGAGTTTGCAAAGAAGATAAATTAAATTGTGCTTAAAAGACCATCTCTAAAAGCATCTTTAGGCTCAATTCCCATTTTGATAGCAGCTTCAATTGATAGCAAGCGACTTAGCAAAGTTAAAAATAGCTCAGGTGGTTGGCCATTTAGTTGTTTTCGAATCACATAAATACGTTTTGGATTATTAATTCCCGAAGCTTTTGCTATAAAGCCTACATCCTTTTCTCCTGCTTTTTCTAAAAGGCTGACCCATAGCCAACCTCTAACCTGGCCAATGAGTGTGGCCACAATTTTTAAGGGTGGTTCTCCCTTTTCCAGTAATGCATCTAGTAGCGCAATAGTTTCTATTGGTTTGTTTATAAGCAATGAATTGGCAATTTCAATTGCATTTGTAGAAATACCTTCAATCAGAGACCGAACCATTTTTGTTGTTATTACTGAGTTCCTTGTTGTTTCCGCATTGAGAGAAAGCTTTTGGAGCTCAGAGTAGATGCGAACACTGTCATTGCCTATTGCATCAATGAGTTCTTCTATTACATCAGATTCCATTTGAAGGCCAAGCTCTTTCGAAATCCGTTTGATCAGTTCTTGTTGCCCTTGCTTATCCCATGCAGCAGGAAGGACAAAACTCTTTTCGATACAACATTTTGACTTGATTAATTTTTGTAGTGCTTTAGTCGGTTTTAGCCTTCCATCAGGTTTTTTGTGATTACTAAGAAGTAAATGATTTTGAACTGAGATCAGTTTCAATGTTTCTTCAAAAAGGATCGCAAGTTCATTGGTGCAGCCATTGCAAAAAGGACTGTTGTTGAGCCAAATAATTTTGCAACCACTACCTAAAGGTGGAGTTCGAGCTTCTTCCAGCGCTTGGATGGCTTGTTCAGGATTTGTACCTTCTAATCGACTTAAGTTGATGCTGATCCAGGAGGGGTCAACAGTTGTTTTGATTAGTGTGTTTATGTAGTTTTCTTTCCCTGCGGAGTCGTCTCCCCAGATGAGGTGAATAGGCATTAAATCAGTGGATTGGACGTAGTGATTTCAACTTGCTTAAGCTCATAACTGTAAAACCTGATTTCAGTGAAGAGTCCAGATCATCCAATTTTTATAAAGAGTGTTCAGTTCATTCGAGAGAGGCTGGACTCAACAGGTTTGGATCCATTGCAACAAGAAGTACTTGAGCGGTTAATCCATAGCAGTGGTGACTTTGCTCTTATGGATTCGCTTCGCTTTAGTGCGTCTTCATGTGAGATTGGTGTAAATGCTTTATTAGCAGGGGCATCGATTCTTGTGGACACGGGAATGGCTCATGCAGGCGTAGAGGCTATGGCGAGACGTACTTTAGGTACCTCAGTTTATTGTTCTCTCAACTGGGCAACTGATTTAGATAACGAAGCCGTCACAAGATCTGCTAGAGGTATGACAATAGCCTGGCAAGAACTTACAAAGAAGTCGGACTTTGGGCCTGCTCCTATTGTTTTAATAGGAAGTGCACCTACTGCGTTAAATGCATTACTTGATTTAGTTGAAAAAGGCTTTGCAAAACCAAGTTTAGTAATAGGAATGCCTGTTGGGTTTATAGGGGTTTCACAGAGCAAAACAAGATTGGCTGCTACTGACTTGGCGAATATTCGACTGACGGGGAGCCGGGGGGGTGCAGGGTTAGCTGCAGCAACACTAAATGCTTTGCTTAGAGCAGCATATTTAAAGATGAATTAATTTATGCTGCACTCGTAAGTGAATTTTTAATGGAGATTTGTTTTGCTGTAATTGTCTTCACTCCTTCACCATTTTCGAGTTGATGTAAGATTTTTTTTGCATGATTTAAAACTTTTTTGGGTACCCCTGCTAAGCGTGCTGCTTCAATGCCATAGCTTTTGTTGGCTCCTCCAGGAACAACACGATGAAGGAATAGAAGATCGTTACCAGTTTCTTCAACAAGAACTTGGAAGTTCTCTACATTTTTGATTTGCTTTGCTAAATGATTTAGCTCGTGATAGTGGGTAGCAAAAATTGTTTTAGAACAAAGAATTTCCGCTAGGAATTGACTTACAGCCCAAGCTATTGATAAACCATCATAAGTGGCAGTTCCTCTTCCTATTTCGTCTAGCAAAACTAGTGATCTATCAGTTGCGTGATGAAGGATATAGGCTGTTTCAGCCATTTCAACAATGAAAGTTGATTGCCCTGCAGCAAGATCATCAACAGCCCCTACCCTAGTAAATATTTGGTCAGCAATGCTAATGCGTGCTTTCTTTGCAGGTATCCAACTTCCTATTTGTGCCAACAATTGTATTAACCCTATTTGTCTAAGATAACAGCTTTTCCCACTCGCATTTGGGCCTGTAAGTATTATTAGTTCTGTTCCTTCACCAAGCCGTAGATCATTTGGAATAAAAGATTCATTGACTAATAATTGCTCTACAACTGGATGTCTAGAATCTTCAAGATGCAAGATGCGTTTGTTCTCTGTTTTTAAAGGCTCTAAAATTTCTGGCTGGCAGTATCCATTCGTAGCTGCCACTTCTGCCAAACTAACAATTGCATCTAATCCAGCTACAGCTCTAGCCGCATTGCGAATTTCGCTTGTATATTTGCTGACTTTTTCTCTTACCTGACAAAAGACGTCATACTCACGTTGTGTGCAACGTGCTTTAAGTTGAAAAATCTTTTCTTCTCTCGACTTTAATACTGGTGTTACAAAGCGTTCCTCATTGGCAAGTGTTTGCCTTCTAATCCAATGTTCAGGAACTGCTTTAGCTTTGGCTTTACTTACTGCTAAAAAATAACCAAATGTCCTGTGATATTGAAGTCTAAGGTTCGCTATATTGCTATTCTTTCTTTCTATATTTTCTTGACTATTTAGCCATTTTTCTTGGTCATCAATTTGGTTTCTTAATCCATCTAAAATTTTATCTACGCCATCATAAATAATACCTCCATCGCTTAGGCTTAATGGTGGATTTTCGATAATACTTTCTCGAATTATAGATGCAACTTCTATTAATTTAGGATTAACTTTTGCTAAGTCTTTGATGAAATTAGGCCCAATTGCATCTTTCGATGGCAATTCTCTTGAAAGATATGGCAATCTTTCAATGCCATCAGCAATAGCAATTAGGTCTCTAGGACTACTTTGACCTGCACTAGAGCGACCTGCTAATCGTTCAAGATCACCCATAGGCTTAAGAATTTTACGAAGCGATTTACGAGCGTGTTTTTGTTTGACTAACCAACTAATAATTGCCTGTCGCGCCTTAATTTTCTCGATATTAATCAGTGGATTTTCCAACCATCGTCGGAGACATCTTGCTCCCATTGCTGTGAGCGTTTGATCAATAGCCCAAAGTAAAGAACCAAAAAATTGGCCCTTCCTTTGTGTTGATGTTATTTCAAGATTTCGTCTGGTTTGGGCATCTAACTTTAATGACTCATTTTTGAAGGTTATCTTTGGTAGATCAAGATTTGGTACGGACTCTTTGCTTACTTTTAATTCACCATTAATAGGCTTAGTTGTATTTAGGTAACTTAGTAATCCTCCCGCGGCTCTAAATGCAAGAGGAACCTCTTGTAGACCAAGAAAATCTAGATTCGAAAGGTTATATGTCTCTTTTAATCTTTTTTCTGCTTCAGGGTAAGTAAAAGGAGTATTTCCAATTTTTGTGACATGTATATCCCGCGGACACCAGGAATGATTCGCTCCTTTTGTGTGTTCTGATACGAGAATTTCAGCAGCTTCTATCTGTGCTAAAGATTGAAAAAGTTCTGATTCTGATTCCTGTTGAGTTACTAAGAACTCGCCCGTGCTCACGTCAGCACAGGCGAATCCCCATACAAATGTTTTAGTTTGTGGCTTTTCTTCAACTATCACTGCTGCCAACCAATTGTTGCGACTTGCAGTTAATAGCTCTTCTTCCAGAATGGTACCTGGTGTTAGAACTCTTGTAATGCCTCTTTTTAATAAATTTCCTTTAGAAGGTGTCCTTTCTAACTGGTCGCAGAGAGCAATACTTTTACCTTTTCGTATCAATTCAGAGCAATATCTTTCAGCGGCATGGTGAGGAATGCCTGCCATGGGAACTCTTCCAATAGATTTGCCTCCGTCTTTTCCTGTGAGAGTTAGTTCAAGCAGTTGTGAAAGAAGGATTGCATCTTCGAAAAAGCATTCAAAGAAGTCTCCTAACCTATAGAGCAATATTCTTTCTGGATTAGCTTTTTTCAGTTCTACGTAATGCTTAAGGACCGGTGTTAAGAGCTCGACTTCAACCAAAGTGTGGTGAGACCATGAAGGCTCGAGATTGTCTTGGATAGGGTTTTTTAAAAGGGTTTTTTTGTCTGTTGAGATGGGGTCCTTCCTTGTCCTTGGTCTTTGTTCAGCATCTAAAACAAGATCTTTTTCTGCAAGATCAGAAATATCGTTCAAATTGGGTTTTTGGAGGTCTTCCGTAACGAATGATTCTTCAGGAGAATCCCCAAATAGGCTGCCTTGCAGGGCTTTATCATCGCCAGCCATCTATCCCTACCCCTTTAAAGATGGGCATCGTAAGGGAGATTCGTTCCTTTGGATGTGAAGCCTCGCGACATCATTGCTACGTTTTTCCTGGATTCTTATCCACCATGGGAGAATATCTTGGTTAGAGCATTGGCTCAGCTGCTTCATCTCCAATGAACACTATTAGTTTTATCGCTGCAAACGCGCTTTTATTTGCGTCTCTGATTCTTGTCGTGGCAGTACCACTGCTGTTTGCCTCAGATACAGAAAGTTATGGCAGTCGATCCAGGAATATTCGATTGATCGAGAATGGTTGTGGAATTTGGTTCCATATTTTGCTCGTCAATGGTTTGATTTCTGAGTATGTCGCACATCAGTTGGTCGGGGTTTCTTTTTAGGCTCTTTCTCTGATGAGCGATTGAAAGTTTTTGACAATACTAGTTGTTTTGTATTTTCTGGGGATTGGGTTCAATCCCCTATCTTCTAGTGTAGTTAGATAATTATGGCAGTTGCTGCTCTTTAAAATGGCTACAATTGAAGGACGTTTTACTGAAATCTCAACTTTACGCATAGCCGTAGTAGTTGCTCGATTTAATGACTTAGTCACTAGCAAGCTTCTTACTGGTTGTTTGGACTGTTTAGAAAGGCATGGTATTGATACTTCAGAAAATAGTTCTCAGCTTGATATTGCTTGGGTCCCAGGTTCCTTTGAATTACCACTTGTGGCTCAACAGTTGGCACGAAAAGGTAGTTATCAGGTCATCATTACTCTTGGGGCTGTAATTAGAGGTGATACGCCTCATTTTGATGTTGTAGTAGCTGAGTCAAGCAAGGGGATTGCTTCTGTTTCACGAGAGACAGGAATACCAATTATTTTTGGTGTACTCACAACAGACAATATGCAACAAGCTCTTGAGAGAGCTGGCATTAAGAATAATTGCGGGTGGAATTTTGCGCTGCAGGCTCTCGAAATGGGTTCGCTGATGGGGGAAATAGAATCGTCCAAGCTTGCAAGATGATTGTTTTAATTGACCAGTTACCCATTAGTGGTGCATGCTTGTTTAGATTGAGAATGTAACTTCCTAGTTCGAGTGCGGATGTAGCTCAGTGGTAGAGCATCTCCTTGCCAAGGAGAGGGTCGAGAGTTCGAATCTCTTCATCCGCTTAGAGTGAATCCCTGTTTAAACAGGGATTTTTAAATTTTCAGAAATGCCAGGGCGGCACTTGAAATGCCACTAGAAAAGTTTGGAAGTCTTCCTAGAGGTTTGGTACCTTTCCAATGAAAGGCTCTGTTATGGGTATTCGCTTGCTATTTGATCAAAATCCATACCAAAAGTTTTATGCGGTTGGATTTCTCCACTAGCAGCTCCATAAATTCAATTCGCACTGCTCCTGAAGAAATCTCTCCATCTCACTGGTTTGGAAACATAAATTTAAGTAATTGATGTTGTTAGATTTTGGCCATACAATCGATGGGGTAAACGATAAAGGGCTTTCAAACTTGTTTAACAAACTTACAAATATCGCAATTAGGCTGTTTAATTATGCTCGCTCCATAAACTTTATCAGAGATAAATGGTTATATAATGAGTATATCAAAAACAATAAAATTCGTAAGTTACATATTGGATGTGGTAGAAGCCTAATTAAAGGTTGGCTAAATACTGATTATTATGGCGGTAAAGATATTATGAGATTAGACGCAACTAAGAAATTCCCTTTTAAAGATAATGAGTTTGATTATATATTTAGTGAGCACATGATAGAACATATATCCTATAATGATGCAACTAAGATGTTGAAAGAGTGCTTTAGAATACTTAAACCAGGCGGTAAAATTAGAATCTCAACCCCTGATATTAGAAAAATAATCACCTTATTCAATCCAAAAACTGAAACCCATAAAAGTTATATTGAATGGTCGATTGAGAATTGGTGTTGTAATAAATATCCAAAAGTTTTTAGCCCTGCTTTTGTAGTTAACAATTATGTTCGTGACTGGGGACATCAATTTATATATGACATAGAAACACTTGAATTAAATTTATCGATAGCTGGCTTTGTTGATATTCCCAAAAAGACATTATCTATTTCTGAAAGCTCGGATGTTAATTTAAGCCTTCTGGAGAATGAAGCAAGAATGCCTCCTGGATTTCTTGAATTTGAGACAATAACTTTAGAGGGACTGAAACCATAATTTTTCTCGCCTGAGAGTTTAGGAATAATTTCTAAAGCCACCTATTTGTTAAATGAAGAAGGCTTTTGCATAAATTTATTAAGTTAAAAACACCAATGATGCCCCCTAAATTATTATTTAGACCAGATTGCGAAATTTGATTTTCCTGTGAGGGTTGTTTTAATTAAGTTTTGAATAGAACGAAACTTCAAAGGTCCATCTGGGAAATATCTCCAGTTTATAGATAAGTATGAGAGGCTTTTTTTGTTTAAAAGTTCTTCAACTATTTCATATTTTGATGCTTCATCTAGTGTATTTTTAACAAAGGAATAGGCTGTGTTGGAGCTACTATAGTTAGCATCTAATGTTTTAGAGCAGAAAATTAATGATTCATATAATGTCATTGATAAAATGATAGAAGCATGAGTTTTAGAAAGTCTTGCATATAGATATTTTGTAAATAGCATTGCAAATATTTTCCGCCATGATTTTGCTAAGTCCTTTTTGTTTGCAAAATTATTTTTATAATTATCAAGATTATTATCTAGATAACAATACATTGATATCAATACACCACAAAAATATATAAGTGGCACATTTAATGGATTCATTGTTGTATTGATGTTGCGATAAAATTTCCTCATCTTTTCATCCATCGTTTTGCTCTCTATTTCTTTGCCTCCCCCCCCCCAATGTGATTGATCGTAGAAATATAGAAGTTCTGGAGATTGGTATAAAGGCCCTTGGATAGCAAGATGAACCATCCAAACATAATCAAAACTATATTGCTCATATGGCCAATCAAGTAATTTTTCAAGAGGCCTTATGCTGACTTGATTCTTATCGGTTACAGCATAAAAAGACACTCCATATTTACCCTGAGCAAAAATATCAAGAACTCTTTTGTAGGGATCTTTAGTTATATTTTGTGTCAGAATTTTACCAGATAATAAAGTGCCTACATTGGTTGAATGATAATTAGGTATACCATGCCATGCAACACAATCTGGGTGGTTATCTATTGAATTTAATACAGATTTATTAAGAGCTGGAGAGATATAATCATCATCTCCCAGCCAAAGAAAATATCGATTATTAACCAGCTTATAAAGATTGACATAGTTTTTATACATTCCTAAAGAAGGTTTGTTCTGAAAATAACGAACTCTAGGGTCTAATTTTTGAGCAAGTTCTCCTAACTCTTGATTAGAGCCATCATCTGAAAGAATTATTTCAGAGACAATAGATCCCTGAGTTATGGCACTGGCTATGCAGAGAAGTGTTCTTCTATCATTTTTATAAAGTGGTACTGTTACGCTAATTGAAATGTTTTGATTGTTCATGTAATTGAGAAATCATTTGTAATTAATAAGGCAAGCAATTATGCCTGAGGGCTAAATAACTCAGCGATTTACTATAGTTTATTGTGGCCGATTCATACTTTAGCTTATTAAAAGCTAAGTGATTCGATTTTAATACATAGATATTATAAATCAATGGCACCTTCCCTAAGGATAATGTTTTGTAAATAGATATCTACTTTATTCTCACAGAGTTCTTTGTTTAGGTCTCTTTTTTAAAAGCAGACTTTGTTGATTAACTTTTTCGAAACCAAATTGGTTGTAAAATTTAGAACAATTACTTGTCATTAGATATATCCTTTCAACGTTTTTAAGTGAATTGGACTTCAAAAGCGCATCTACTATTTTTTTACCTAATCCTTTGCCTTGGAGGTCCTGCGGAACTATGACGTCCCATAGCACAGCTCGGTAGACGCCATCAGTTGTAGCGCGGCCAAACCCAACAATTCTATTTTTCTCCCACACACTGATTACTACTTGGCTGCCTGCAAGTAGTCTTTTGATGCTGATTAAGTCACGATTCTCAGCCCAAAAAGCATGGTCATCAAAAAGAATTTTTAATTTTTTTAACCCTCTTATAGGTTTCAAGCCTGGTCCTAGGCCTAACCATCGGAGGCCTATAGCTCCTCTTCCATGTTTAATCAGTTTTATAGAAGGCATTGTGAATGGTCTCTATGTCAGCATGAAGGCAGTAACAGCTGTACATGAAGCGTAAGGGGATCATTCTTGCTGGCGGTTATGGCACCAGGCTATATCCGATTACCAAGGCAGTTTGTAAGCAGCTGTTACCTGTCTATGACAAGCCTATGGTGTTTTATCCATTAACAACCTTAATGCTTACAGGTATTCGAGAAGTTCTTGTCATTACAACTCCTCAGGATCTAGCGAGTTTTCAAAATTTGCTAGGTGATGGCAGTGACTTGGGTATGGAGATTAATTATCAGCTGCAAATGAGTCCAGATGGTTTGGCACAAGCATTTTTGATTGGTGAGAAATTTCTCAATAATTCTCCAGTCACATTAATACTCGGCGATAATATCTTTCATGGTAATGATTTAGTCCCTCAGTTGATTGCCAGTCGTTCTAAAGACGTAGGTGCGACATTATTTGCCTATCCAGTGAGTGACCCAGAAAGATATGGTGTTGTTGAGTTTTCTCAAGATGGTCAAGTCTTAAATATTGAGGAGAAACCAAAAAATCCTAAAAGTACTTATGCAGTTACAGGATTATACTTTTACGATCATACTGTTGTTGAACGCGCCAAATCTGTTCAACCTTCTTCTAGAGGAGAATTAGAAATAACCGATTTGAATCTTCAGTATTTACAAGATGGTTTGTTGCATGTTGAATTAATGGGTCGCGGCATGGCCTGGCTTGATACTGGCACTTGCGATTCTTTGCAGGAGGCAGCAGCTTATATACGCACTTTGGAACACAGACAGGCGTTAAAAGTTGGTTGTCCAGAAGAAGTGGCGTGGCGATTAGGATGGATTACAGCTGAGGATTTAGCTGAATTGGCACATCCTTTGCGGAAGAGTGGTTATGGGGATTATTTGCTTGATCTTCTTGAAAAACCACAGCCAAATATTGCAATGTCATAATCCATTGCTGCTATGAAAGGTTCTGTTAATTTTCTTTTTGAGACCTTATAAAATTAGTTAGTAATCCTCGATGATTAACTTTTGATTCATGTGTTTTCTTTTAGTCCGTTAATCGCTATCCATGACTATTTATTCTCCAGAAATATTTCAAATCAATGAGCTTCTTTCTGATAGGCAGCGAATTCTTGTAACGGGTGGAGCTGGCTTTATAGGAGGTTGCTTGATAAGGCGGTTATTAACAGGAAGCAATGTAAAAGTGTTTAATTTAGATAAGTGTGGTTATGCTAGTAATTTGAAAAGTATTCAGCAGGTTGGTGAATCATCACAACGTCATGAATTGATCAATGTAGATTTATCTGATGCAGGCTCGATTGATGAAGCGATTATTTATGCTAATCCAGATATAGTTTTTCATCTTGCGGCTGAGAGTCATGTTGATCGATCAATTGATGGACCAAAAACCTTTCTAGATAGCAATGTAATAGGCACCTTTAATCTTTTACAAGCTATTCGTAAATTTTGGGAGTCTTTACCTCCTAAAAGAAAGGGCTCTTTTCGGCTTATTCACATAAGTACGGATGAGGTTTTTGGATCTTTAGGTAATACAGGATATTTTTCTGAAGATACACCATATAACCCCAGCTCTCCTTATGCAGCTACTAAGGCGGCTAGCGATCACCTCGTTAGAGCTTGGAATCTTACTTATGGTTTACCCGTGGTTGTAACAAATTGCTCAAATAATTATGGCCCTTGGCAATTCCCAGAGAAGCTAATCCCATTGGTCATACTTAAGGCTTTAAAGGGAAAACAAATTCCCCTTTATGGAGATGGTATGAATACCAGAGATTGGCTTTATGTTGAGGATCACGTCGACGCGCTATTGTTATCAGCAATCAAAGGTGAGATAGGTAAAAGTTATTGTGTGGGGGGTAATGGTGAATGTACAAATAAGCAAATCGTTTATTCAATTTGTTCACTCCTCGATGCAAAAATACCTAATTCTGCTCCTCATAGTAGTTTGATTAGTTTTGTTCAAGATAGACCAGGCCATGATTTTCGATATTCAATTGATTCAAAAAAAATACAGGAAGAATTAGATTGGAGACCAAGGCATAGCTTAGAAGAAGGACTCAAAAATACAGTAGAGTGGTATTGTAATAATCTTAGTTGGTGTAATGATGTGGTAAATAAGTCTGGTTACGATGGACAACGAATGGGACATATAAATTAGTTGATAGAAAAGTAACCCTTATGGGTTGTAAACTTTATGCCAAAATCATTAGAACTAATTCATGATTTAGATTCTGTTTGCTCTAAGTATGTGAGATTTTTGAAGCTTGTTGAGGTTTTGCGTAGTTCTTCAAATCGACCGGAATCCTTTATTCTTCCTTCCTCGAATTCATATATAAAGTCAGATCTAATAACAGTAGAAAGGCGATGAGCAATAATGACTAAAGTACATCTGCGTCCAATAACTTCTATGGCATCCATTACTTCAGCCTCAGTTTTATTATCTAATGCACTTGTTGCTTCATCCAAGACTAATAATTTTGAATTGCGATAAAAGGCTCTTGCTAATGCAAGCCTTTGTCTTTGTCCCCCTGATAGCCGAATACCATTTTCACCTATATGCGTAAATAGCCCTAACGGTAGTTCGGAGACTAAATCTGCTAATTGAGCAGCTTGCAAAGCATCCCAGATTTGATCTTTGTCCACCTTGCTTGGGTCTTTTCCATAGGCAATATTCTCTAGAACATTGCTATTCAGCAGGGTTATAGATTGAGGAACATAAGCACAATTTGCCTGCCAAGCAGGTATATCTGCTTCAGAAACATCAATCCCATCTAGTTGTAATGAACCTTTGGTTGGTCGAAGTAAGCAAAGAAGTTGATTGGCAGCAGTAGTTTTGCCGCTACCGGTTGCACCAACAAAGGCTACTCTTCCTCCAACAGGGATTGTTATATTTATGTCTTTGAGAACTAGTTGATCTCTGGATGGGTATTTATAATCAATATGGTTTAACTTTATATTGTATTTAGGTGCTATTCCTCTTGGAGAAGGTACACCTAGTGACCCTAAAGTAAGCCTGTTGGTTTTTAATTCAATCAGTTTAAGTGTCTCTTCAAGGTCAGCCATTGCTGATCGAATCGATGTGAAAGCTCGAAAACAATCCTGAAGCGGAGGTGTTAGCTTTAAAGAGGAAACGGCAATAGTAGCTAGAAAAGGTATTATCTTTAATAAGTTAGATGGATCAGAATTGCTCAATATTGGGAGCATTCCAATGCTAAAGATTAGGGTTATCCCAAGAGGCTCTAAGAGAGCTCTTGGCATTTCTGGTAATGCTTCACCTTTCCAAATAAAAGGAATACTAGAACGCCAAGCAGATGCATATCTTTTCTGAAAGAATTCTTCTGAACCTGTTAATTGCACATCAAGAATGGTTCTTAGAGAATCATTCAATACGTTATTTGTCTGCTTGAGAAGAGTTACGCGTTGTCTCGATGAAAAACGTATAAAAGGAGTAATACTTAGAGTTATAGCCACATAGCTGAGGATTAAACATCCTATTAACACAAAGGCTACGAGTTTCTCGACAAATATGATTGCTGTAAAAAGAAAACTTATTAGAAATAAACCGCTTATTAATTGCAATAAGGGTAGTATTAACCTTTCCGATACTCGTTCTATATTTACTAATATAGTTGCCGACAACTCGCTATTATCTTTTCCTAGAAAATATTCATACCTCTGACCTAGTATTTTCCTTTGGGCCATTTCTGAGAGGTCTCGCCAAATACCTGATTTCAAACGAAATTGCCAAGATCTTAGTAAAAGCTTTGTGAATGAAGAGAACCAACTCAATCCTATGAATGCAATGACAAGTCCTAAGGCTTTGATGCGTGGGTCGGCTGGAATAAGGTCTGTAAATGGTAAAGATGGACGATTTGGAGACCCGACAAATACGGTAAATAGTCTAGAAACGGCTGCTATAACAAGTACGTCTGCAAGGCCTGCGATAAAGGCTACTGGGATCAAGCCTACGAGAGCACGCTTACGCTTAGCCGGTAGTGCCTTCATTAGACGCACCAGGTTGTTTAGTGTCTGGCTCGCCTTCATCATTAATAAAAAATACCCATTTATGGCAGGGACATTCCTCGATGGCCGGCCACTTATTTGGGTGTTTGTTTGACGTCTTCTAAATGATTTTTGGTTTGATCAATGGTTATTGGGCTTTTTTTCTAAAGGTTCTTACAGAACAGATGAGCTTTTGTTGATAAAGCAATAGGCTTAATATTGTGAATTAGAGATTGGTCCAGTCTCCAAAACACTGATACTTGTTAGTGTTTCAGGAGATAGATTTGCTCTTTTTACAGTTGTTTATTCCGTCACTGCTAAAAAGAGCTCTTTTGTTGTTGACCTCGTCTAAGTAGGCTGCGCTAAAAGCTTTAGCAGCCATAACAATATGCTCAAGCATCTTCTTGGTGATCCGAATAACCGCAAGTTGCGGCGTTATCAGCCCATTGTCACTGATATCAACCTTTTAGAAGAGGAAATTTCCTCGTTATCAGATCAAGATTTATGTGCAAAAACCGCTGATTTTCGAAAGAGGTTAGAGGAGGCAGAAAATCTTCAAGTGCAGCGTGCTCGACTGGATGAGCTTTTGCCTGATGCTTTTGCAGTTGTCAGGGAAGCAAGTAAACGTGTTTTAGGCATGCGTCATTTTGACGTGCAGTTAATTGGTGGAATGGTTCTTCATGAAGGGCAGATTGGAGAGATGAAGACTGGTGAGGGGAAAACGCTTGTTGCAACACTTCCCTGCTATTTAAATGCTTTAACAGGTAGGGGTGTGCATGTAGTTACGGTGAATGATTATTTAGCCCGCCGCGATGCAGAGTGGATGGGTCAAGTACACAGGTTTCTTGGATTAACTGTTGGGCTTATTCAGCAAGATATGAGCCCTTCAGAAAGGCGTAAAAATTATTTGTGTGATATTACTTATGCAACTAATTCCGAACTTGGTTTTGATTATCTACGCGATAATATGGCTACAGATAGTACAGAGGTTGTTCAAAGAGATTTTCATTATTGTGTAATTGATGAAGTAGATTCAATTCTGATAGATGAGGCACGAACACCTCTAATTATCTCAGGTCAGGTTGAGAGGCCACAAGAAAAATATGAAAAAGCTGCAGAATTAGTTTCTCAATTAGAACGTTCTCCTGAAATTGGAAAAGATGGAATCGACCCAGATGGTGACTATGAAGTTGATGAAAAACAGCGCAGTTGTACCCTCACTGATCAAGGCTTTGCAAAGGCAGAGAAGCTTTTGAATGTTGGTGACTTATATGACCCTGCAGATCCCTGGGCACACTACATAACAAATGCTTTAAAAGCAAAAGAACTGTTTGTTAAAGATGTTAATTATATTGTTCGTGATGGTGATGCAGTAATTGTTGATGAATTTACTGGACGTGTTATGCCAGGTAGACGTTGGAGTGATGGCCAGCATCAGGCTATTGAGGCTAAAGAGAATTTACCTGTTCAACCTGAAACACAGACTCTTGCATCAATAACTTACCAGAATTTCTTTTTGCTATATCCACGATTGGCTGGGATGACGGGTACAGCAAAGACTGAGGAAGTAGAATTTGAGAAGACCTATAAACTCGAAACTACTGTTATTCCTACAAATAGGCCTACTTCTAGAGAGGATTTGGTTGATCAAGTTTATAAAACAGAGGCTGCAAAATGGAGGGCTGTGGCTCAGGAAACTGTTCATATACATAAAAAGCTACGTCCGGTCTTAGTTGGAACAACAAGTGTTGAGAAAAGCGAGCTTTTAAGCACTCTTTTGTCTGAGCAAAATATTCCTCATAACTTACTTAATGCTAAGCCAGAAAATGTTGAGCGTGAGGCTGAAATTGTTGCTCAAGCAGGTCGATCTGGAGCAGTTACTATTGCAACCAATATGGCTGGAAG
This sequence comes from Prochlorococcus sp. MIT 1341, assembly GCF_034092415.1. Lineage (NCBI taxonomy): Bacteria > Bacillati > Cyanobacteriota > Cyanophyceae > Synechococcales > Prochlorococcaceae > Prochlorococcus > Prochlorococcus sp. MIT 1341. Next base: position 1,336,401 of record NZ_CP139304.1, read on the forward strand.
AGGTACAGATATTATTTTAGGAGGTAATAGTGATTATATGGCTAGACTTAAATTGAGAGAGGTTTTAATGCCTAGACTCGTTAAACCTGAAGATGGCCATAGGCCTCCTGTACCCATTCAAAATCGTGGTTCAAATGTATCGGGTTTTGGAGAGAAGGAGAAGCCCTTAACTGAATCAAAATTGACTTCTACTAATACATCAAAAGCAATAGATAGCTTATACCCCTGTCAATTAACTGAAGAAATTGACAAGTTACTTGGTGACTTGGCAAGTGACTTAGTAAAGACTTGGGGTGACAGGTCTTTGAGCTTGATAGAGTTAGAGGATCGTATATCGACGGCTGCTGAAAAGGCTCCTACTGATGACCAGAAAATTGCTGACCTAAGAAGTGCAATTGCCAAGGTTAAGGCTGAGTACGATGTTGTTGTTCAACAGGAAGAATCTGCGGTTAGACAAGCAGGGGGTTTACATGTAATTGGCACTGAAAGGCATGAATCTCGTAGGGTAGATAATCAACTAAGGGGTCGTTCTGGTAGACAAGGCGATCCTGGAAGTACACGCTTCTTTTTATCTCTCGGAGATAATCTTTTGCGAATTTTTGGAGGTGATCGAGTTGCGGGATTAATGAATGCTTTTCGTGTTGAAGAAGATATGCCAATCGAGTCCGGGATGCTTACTCGTTCATTAGAAGGTGCTCAGAAGAAGGTAGAGACCTATTACTATGACATCCGAAAACAAGTTTTTGAATATGATGAAGTCATGAATAATCAGCGGAGAGCTGTTTACTCTGAGCGGAGAAGAGTTCTTGAAGGTATCGGACTAAAAACCCAGGTTATTGGTTATGGAGAAAGGACAGTTGATGATATCGTCGAAGCTTACGTAAACCCTGATCTTCCCCCTGAAGAGTGGGACCTTGAACGATTAGTCGCCAAAATGCAAGAGTTTGTTTATTTATTAAGTGACTTAACGCCAGACCAAATACGAGGTTTAGGGGTGGAGGAACTCAAGCTATTTTTACGAGAACAATTACGTAATGCATATGATATTAAGGAATCTCAAATAGAGCAGGAAAGACCTGGCTTTATGAGGGAAGCCGAAAGATTTTTTATCCTTCAACAAATTGATACTTTATGGCGTGAACATTTGCAAGCTATGGATGCTTTAAGAGAGTCAGTTGGGTTAAGAGGATATGGGCAAAAAGATCCTTTAATTGAGTACAAGAATGAGGGATATGATATGTTCTTAGAGATGATGATGAACATGCGGAGGAATGTAATTTATTCGATGTTTATGTTCCAACCTGCACCGCCCCAGGAATCTACAACGGCATGATTTTTGATTGATTTACTTATTCTCCGAGAAATTCAATAATTTCTCTGTCTTTAAGACTTTGTGCTTTATTGGTAAGCACTTTTTCTGGCAGATTGTCAGAGCTGGTTTCTTGTAAGAACCTTTCTAGTGCTGCGATCTGATTTTCTAGCTCGTCAATTCTTTCCATAAGGTTACGTATTACATTTGCCTCAGCATCTGGTAATGCTGAGTGAGCAAGTGGATTGATTTTTACGCCACTCTGATGCACTACTCGTCCTGGTATGCCAACTACTGTGCTATCTGCCTCTACGTCACGAACTACAACAGAACCTGCACCAATTCTTGTATTTGCACCAACACGAATTGCTCCTAATACTTTTGCTCCTGCACCAATTACAACATTCTCTTCGAGAGTTGGATGTCTTTTCCCATGTTCTTTTCCAGTTCCACCTAGGGTCACTCCTTGATAGAGCAAACATCGATTGCCGATTTCTGCAGTTTCACCAATTACAACACCCATTCCATGATCGATAAATACTCCATTTCCAATTATTGCTCCGGGATGTATTTCTACCCCTGTTAGGTTTCGACTTACTTGACTCAGAATTCGAGCTATTAGTTTCATGGGTAGGAGTGGAAATCTTGTATACCAGATTCGATGACTCAGCCTATGCATTGCCAGTGCATGTACTCCTGGGTAGCAAAGTAAGATCTCGAAAAGACCTCTTGCGGCCGGATCGCGTTCTCTAACAATTGCTAGATCGGTTTTTATGTCCCTGAGCATCTATTTTTTAATAATTTCAAGATGACTGAAGTCCAATTTCCTTTAGTAATAAATCAATTGTGTCTTTACTTAAATAGCTTTCTGCACAGTGAATTTGGGGCATTCTCATTAATTGGGATCTATTTTGACGCAAACTTTGCTCTACTAATGAAAGACTTGGTTTATCGCAAAGGACATGGCTAGATGCTCTAAGAAGAGCTAATAGTCTGCTACCAATGTCCGGGGAAGCTGTCATTAGAAGGATTTCGTTTCCTCGCATGCTGTGAAGGATTACTTCAGCAGCTCTCAGAATCCCTGGACTAATGCTAACAAGGCCCACGCAGCTTCCTGGGCGGAGCTCTTTTAACATATTTAGTTCTTGGCGGAAGTCATTTAGATCCACTGCAACTGCTCGCAAGCGGTGTGCTTTTGCAAGACTTTCAATGGGTTGTAAAAAATATCTACTAGTTACTACGGTTCCATTGGTTGAGCTTTCCAGAACGCTTTCTAGTTCTTCCATTGGAACCACTTCAACAGGCACGTTTAGATGGGGTTCAAGTTCTTCTGCAATAAGCATTGATGCTCCAATATCTTCCCTCGGGGTACTGATCAGCACCCTGGCACCACAACGCAAGCGCCAGTCAATTTCTCTGGTTAGTAAATCCCTTGTTTGTTGAAGCGTGCATCCTGCATTGAGTAATCCATCAACACATTTTCGAACTTCTTGATCTATATCAGTAATTGCTTTATTCCTGATGTGTGGAGGACTTTTCGCTTCTCTTGGTTTTTGTTGATCGCGAACATAGATTCCTGACCCAGCCATTGCTTCAACGACACCATCTGTTTCCAGTTGTCGATATACCTTGCTTATGGTGTTTCTATGAAGCCCGGTTTGCATTGCCAATTGTCTTGTGCTGGGAAGTCGATGCCCAGGCGGATAGTGTCTCGCTGCAATCGCGAAACAAATTTGGTTATATAACTGAGTGGAAGCAGGAATATCGCTTTCTTGCTGGATGTGGAAGCGCACGCCAGTGGGACAGGTTGTAATGCGGCCACCCTAAGGAGGCACGAGCAATGTGACAATTGGATTTTGATTTTGTTGTTTTAACTCTTTCGTCCTGAAGGCCTCAATTTACCTAAAACACTAGGCCCAAGAACTGATGAAGCAGCAAAGTGAGACGCATAAAAGTATCTAATTCGTAACAGCATTGTTACGTATTTGCGCTTTTGGTCTTTTTTTAGGTTTTGCATATCTCAAAACCAAATTAATTTTGCCCCGTTTGTATTTCTTGATGTGCAAACGAAATTTACTTACTTGTTAAGAGGCTCTAAAGCATTAGCTACTGATATACGTAATTTTTTCTAATAGCAAGGCATTCATATATTTGCTGGGACCTTGAGAATTTCTTTGCTTCAACGATTTTTTATTTGAGACCCTCGAGGGGAGGTAGAGGTAGTTGAGATGCTTCTTATTACTCGAGGCTGCTTGTCATCTTCTTTGTCTTTTTTGATAAGCGGTGTTTTCCGTGGAGTAAGGAACATAATCATGTTCCTACCTTCTCTTTTTGGGGCTTGTTGTATTTCTGCCTGTTCTTCTAAGTCTTTAGCCATTCTTCTTAAAAGCGTTTCTGCTAGGGCCGTATGTTGAATTTCCCTGCCTCGAAATATCACCGTACATTTGACCTTGTCTCCTGCCTTAAGAAATCTCACTGCATGCCCAATTCGTACCTGATAGTCATGCTGATCGATCTTGTAGCGCATTTTGACTTCCTTAACTTCGGTTTGATGGGATTTTTTTTTGGCTTCTTTTGCTTTTTTTTCTTGTTCAAACTTGAATTTCCCGTAATCCATAATTCTGCATACGGGTGGATCAGCTTTTTCGCTAACTAGTACTAGGTCTAATTCCCTTTCTTTGGCTACTTCTAGGGCTTCTTCCCTATTAATAATTCCAAGTTGGGTTCCATCAGCATCGACCACTCGAAGTTTTGGATACTTGATACGGTCATTAATGTTTGGGAGCTCCCGAACGGGAGCGCGACGATCAAAACGAGGACGAGGAGGCATTCAGTGGGTTGAGGGGGTCAGAGCCGATTACAGAATTAACGGTAGTTGATTTTCAAGAATTAACCTAAATCTCAGGGATTAATGTAAGAGCTTTAATTAGGGCATTCTCATTTTTTAACCAGTGTGGTTCATGTTGTTTTTTAAACCATGTTCTTTGGCGTTTAGCAAATTTCTGGGTACGAGTTGTTGTGATGGCTATGGCTTCTTGGGTATTCAGTTCATTGTTCAGAACTTTTAAGGCTTCTTCATAACCAATAGTTTTTAGCATAGGTAGTTCTGGTCCGTAGCGTTGCGTTAATTCATCGGTTTCTTCTAGAAGTCCTTCTGAATACATTGTTGAAGTTCTTTTGGCGATGCGATCTGCTAGGTCAATTGGGTCAAGCCCTAGTTCAATAATTTGCCAAGGAGGAGGCGAAGCGCTTTGTTGAGAACTGATTTCTTTGCCGGTTCCATAAAGGACTTCAAGAGCACGTTCTGTGCGCATTGCATCCGCTGATGAGATGCGGGCTGCTGCTTTTGGATCTGAACTGGAAAGAATTTGATAGCACTCATTTTGTCCCAGGTCTTGTAATTGTTTTCTCAATGATTTCTGAGGGCCTATAGCCGGGGGATTAAGCCCTGCTGTAATAGCTTTTAGATAAAGACCACTGCCGCCAACTAAAAAGGCAATGCCTCTGTCTTGAAAAGATTGCTCAATTTTCTTTTCTGCTTCAAGGCGAAATTCTTGCACCGTTATTGGCTGATTGGGGAGTCTTAAATCAAGCAGATGGTGCTCTACTTGGGTTTGTTGATCCTTGGTGGGCTTTGCAGTCCCTATGTTCATCCCTTTATATAGCTGCCGAGAATCAATGTTAATGATGCTTAAATCAAGGACTTTTGCTATCTCTAGAGCTAATTTCGTTTTACCGCTAGCAGTTGGTCCTAGCAGGACAATTACTAATGAATCTTTTGCTTTTTGCGTTTCCGTAGAATTTTTCATTGTGTTCAAAGCTAGGCTTTTTCCTTGTCAGAAAAGCTCTGCTCGAGCATCCCTAGTGAGCCAGTGTTAGATTAAATATGCCAGTTTGAGGGTTCTCTATATGAGGCCTCTTGGAACACCCCTCTTTGGCTGAGAATTCTACGAATGAGCGAAGATTCCAAGGTGCAGGCGGCCTATGGCGCCGAACAAATCCAGGTTCTGGAAGGTCTCGAGCCAGTACGAAAACGTCCTGGCATGTATATCGGCTCTACAGGCCCAAGAGGATTGCATCATCTTGTTTATGAGGTAGTTGATAATTCAGTTGATGAGGCATTGGCAGGCCATTGCGATGAGATTGTTGTTGTCCTTTGTAAGGATGGCTCAGCTTGTATTCGTGATAATGGGCGGGGAATTCCAACTGATATCCATCCCCGAACTGGAAAAAGCGCTTTAGAAACAGTTCTTACAGTTCTCCATGCTGGAGGCAAGTTTGGAAGCGGTGGTTACAAGGTTTCTGGTGGGTTGCATGGAGTAGGAGTATCAGTAGTTAATGCACTAAGTGAATGGGTTGAAGTTAAGGTTCGTCGACAGAACGAAGTTCATACTCAACGATTTGAAAGAGGTGTTCCTATAGGAATTTTGAAATCTGAGAAACAACCAAAAGAAGAAAATGCCTCTACTGGAACTACGGTTTATTTTAAACCTGATATAGATATTTTTACTGGCGGAATTGTTTTCGAATATGCAATTTTATCCACAAGATTGAGGGAGCTTGCTTATTTAAATGGAGGAGTAAAGATTGTTTTTAGAGATGAGCGTTCTTCTTCTCTTGATTCGGAAGGTAACCCTCATGAAGAGATTTATTTTTATGAAGGTGGAATTAAAGAATACGTCAAATATATGAATACAGAGAAAGATGCCCTTCATTCAGATATTATTTATGTAGATTCACAGAAAGATGGTGTACAAGTTGAGGCAGCTCTGCAATGGTGTGTTGATGCATATTCGGATAGCATTTTAGGTTTTGCAAATAACATTAGAACAGTTGATGGTGGGACTCATATAGAAGGCTTGAAAACGGTTCTTACAAGAACTCTTAATGCTTTTGCACGAAAGCGAGGTAAACGTAAAGACGGTGATTCTAATTTGGCTGGTGAAAATATTAGGGAGGGTTTAACAGCAGTGTTGTCTGTTAAGGTCCCTGAGCCAGAATTTGAAGGGCAAACAAAAACTAAACTTGGTAATACCGAAGTTCGTGGAATTGTTGATAATTTAGTTGGAGAATCTCTTAGTCAATATTTGGAATTTAATCCTTCTGTTATTGACCTTATTCTTGAAAAGGCAATACAAGCTTTTAATGCTGCTGAAGCTGCTCGTAGAGCACGTGAACTTGTCCGTAGAAAAAGTGTTTTGGAAAGCTCTACTTTGCCTGGGAAATTGGCTGATTGTAGTTCTAGAGACCCTTCGGAATCTGAGATATATATTGTTGAAGGAGATTCGGCGGGTGGATCTGCAAAACAAGGCAGAGATAGACGTTTTCAAGCAATTCTTCCATTGAGAGGGAAAATTCTTAATATTGAAAAAACAGATGATGCAAAAATCTATAAAAATACAGAGATTCAATCTCTGATAACTGCATTGGGCTTAGGTATTAAAGGAGAGGAATTTGATCTTAATAATTTACGTTATCATCGAGTAGTGATTATGACTGATGCTGATGTGGATGGTGCTCATATTAGAACATTGTTGCTTACATTTTTCTATCGTTATCAGAAAGAGTTAGTTGAGGGTGGATATATATACATCGCATGCCCACCACTATATAAGGTTGAGCGAGGTAAGAATCATAATTATTGCTATAACGAGTCAGAGTTGCAGAAGACTCTTTCTGGATTTGGTGAAAAGGCCAATTACACAATTCAACGATTTAAGGGACTAGGTGAAATGATGCCAAAGCAGTTATGGGAGACGACAATGGATCCATCCACAAGAATGATGAAACGAGTAGAGATAGAAGATGCACTAGAGGCAGATAGAATTTTCACTATTCTGATGGGCGATAAAGTTGCTCCTCGTCGCGAATTTATAGAAACCCATAGTGCTGAATTAGATTTGGCATCTCTCGATATTTAGAAATAGTTTAAATGGGTATTTTTATACGATGGGGTTGGTTACTAGGGATTTCACTGCTTGCCCCTATTTCTTTACCTGCTGGAGGTGCGCAATTTTTGATACCACAGATTCGTTCTCGCAAATCTTCTGATCCTTTTTTAACTACAAGAGATACTGCATTGAGAGCTAGCCCTTTAAAAAAAGCACCTGTTCTGAGGTCAGTTCCATCTGGAACACCTTTGACAATCTTGAAATATTGGCAAGAATCAGATGGCCAAGTGTGGACTTATGTTCATGTTTTATACGAACATAATTTTAATATTAATTCCGTAAGAAATGGCTGGTTAGATATAGATGCTTGAGGATAATATAGTTCTTTCTCAATTTTTCTTTGTTTCGATAGGTGCTTGTTTTGGTACATTGGCAAGATTCAATTTTGTTAGATATTTTCAATCAATCTATGAACTAACTTTTCTTGGTACCTTGACAGTAAATATTCTTGCCTCTTTTGCATTGGGGCTATTTATTTCTATAGAGCCATTGGTTTTTTCTCAAGCAAGTTTGAACTCTTTGATTTTGTTTTTTGGAGTAGGCTTTCTAGGGAGTCTGAGCACATTTTCTTCTTTTATTTTGGATATTCTGCAAAGCATATTTGATGATCGATATAAAGACGCCATTCTAATTTTTTTGTTCTCTTTAATCGGAGGGTTCGTTGCAATAGTAATTGGATATAGCATTGGAAAAGCTTGGTAAAGAAAATTGTTCACAAGTAATAAGTTAAATACTTATGCTTTGCTTTCCTTAGGAGCTATTCCTGGAGCTTTGATCAGGTGGCACTTGAACAATGATTTGTTAGTGAATGTTATTGGGGCGGCTCTTTTAGGATTTTTTTTTGGAGCTAAACTCTCAAAGAAGTATTACATAATGATGGGAATTGGTTTTTGTGGTTCTATGACAACATTTAGTACTTTGATGGGTGATTTACTGTTTCTTGCTATAAAAAATAATTTCTTGGGATTGTTTTGGGTAATAATTAGTCACACAAGTTTAGCATTGATCTTTGCATTTCTAGGATTTTATCTTGGCAAAAAATTAGTTGGTTAAAGCTTGTTCGATCGCTGATTTGAGCTCGCTACTATTAGGTTCAATATCACTCTTAAACCTTCCAATTACTTTGCCTTGTTTGTTTATGAGAAATTTTTCAAAATTCCATGCGACATCTCCTTTGGGCTCTGTTTTTGTAAGTGTTGTATATGGTTCCGTCGTGTTGCCTTTTGCGTGCACCTTTGCAAAGAGTTCGAAGGTTGCGTTATAGGTTGTTTTGCAGAATGTTTTGATTTCCTCAAGCTCCCCAGGCTCCTGTCCTCCGAAGTCATTGCAAGGAAAGCCAAGAACCGTTAGTCCTTGTTTTCCATATTCGTCTTGCAGTGATTGGAGCCCTTCATATTGTTTGGTGAACCCGCACCGGCTTGCCACGTTTACGATTAAAAGAACCCGTTCTTTGTAGTCACCTAGTGCTTTCTTTTTTCCATCTGGTGTTGTAACCAGAACGTCGCTTACGTTTATGTCCATGGTTTACTCACAAAAAAACTAATTTCGTCAAGGTTAAGCCATACACTTAATCAAGCCTCCATGGTGTGCCTATGAAACAGGAAATTGGGCCGCCAGGTCATGTTGCATCAGTAGTCAATGATCCTCAGCTTGCAGAAGTAGTTGCCGCAGATTTGAAAGCTTTGCTTTCCAATGGCAATTATGACGGAGCAAAAACTTTGCTGCAGCCTGTTCAGCCAGTTGATATTGCAGAAGCTATTGGCTTTTTACCTTTGGTTTTGCAGGCTTTTGCATTCCGGTTATTAAGTAAGGATGAGGCCATCGAGGTATATGAGTATTTGGATCCAGGAGTTCAACAGAGTTTGCTTGACAGACTTCGTTCAAGTGAGGTTCTTGAATTGGTTGAGGAGATGTCACCAGATGACAGGGTTCAATTGTTTGATGAGTTGCCAGCAAAAGTTGTCCGAAGACTACTTGCTGAATTAAGTCCTTCTGAGAGGAGAGTTACAGCACAATTGCTGGGCTATGAGTCAGAGACTGCCGGAAGGCTGATGACCCCAGAATTTATTGATTTAAAGGAATTTCACAGTGCAGCTCAAGCTCTAACCATTGTTCGTAAAAGGGCGCCAGATACAGAGACGGTTTATAGCCTTTATGTGACTGATGGGAAAAGACATTTGACTGGAATCCTGTCATTACGGGATTTAGTTACTGCAGATCCCGAATCACGCATTGGCGATGTGATGACTAGAGAGGTGGTAAGCGTTGCTACGGACACAGATCAGGAAGAGGTTGCAAGAGCGATCCAGCGATATGACTTTCTTGCGCTTCCAGTAGTTGATAGAGAACAAAGACTTGTAGGAATTGTGACTGTTGACGATGTTATTGATGTGATTGAGCAGGAAGCAACTAGAGATTTGTATGCCGCTGGTGCAGTTCAAGCTGGTGATGAAGATGATTATTTTCAAAGTAATTTATTCATGGTTGCTAGAAGGCGGGTGGTTTGGTTAGTGGTACTTGTGGTGGCAAATGGTTTTACAACTCAAGTAATTGCAATGAATGATCTTGTGTTGAAGCAGGTTGTTTTGTTAGCAGCATTTATTCCCCTTTTGATTGGAACTGGGGGCAATGTTGGCGCTCAGAGTTCCACCGTTGTAATTAGAGGTCTTAGTACACAAAGGATTCAAGCTTTAGGGCCTTTAAAGGCAGTTGCTCGAGAGGCGATAGCCGGTGCACTTCTTGGATTATTAATGCTTTTAGTTGTTGTGCCTTTTGCTTGGTGGCGAGGGGAGAGTCCTTTGGTGGGGGCTGCGGTGGGGATAAGCCTTATGGCAATAACTACTCTTGCTGCCACTGCAGGAGCCGCTTTGCCACTTTTTTTTGATCGCATGGGGCTGGATCCTGCCCTGATGTCTGCACCATTTATCACTACAGCGACTGATGTTGCAGGGGTTTTAATCTATTTGCGTACTGCAGCATGGTTGCTCAGGCACATGAACCCAGTAAGTTGATGAGTATTAATACCTAAACAATCCCCTAAATCTTTATCTTTACACTTCTTAGTAGTACGCTTTACATAACGCAATAAATTGATTCGTGGCCTCTGCACTGTTGACTAAAGATTCCGTTAAGGCTGTGGTGAAGTCCACTCGTCAGCCTGGAGGAGATCTAGACCTGGTCAGCTCATATTTACGTGATATAGGTCGTGTTCCTTTGTTGACGAATGATCAAGAAATTACTTTAGGAAGACAAGTCCAGGAGCTGATGTCTCTTGAGCAGTTGGGCACCGAATTAGAACTAACCAATGGTGAGAAGCCCAGTTTTGACGAATTATCTAAAGCAGCAGGGATTTCCATTACCCAGCTAAAGAAAAAACTTAAATCTGGGCGACGCGCTAAAGAGCGTATGGTCGCTGCAAACTTGCGTTTGGTTGTCAGCGTTGCAAAGAAATATACGAAACGGAATATGGAGCTTTTGGACCTAATCCAAGAAGGTACTCTCGGATTAGTGCGAGGGGTAGAAAAGTTTGACCCTACTCGAGGCTATAAATTCTCGACATACGCCTACTGGTGGATTCGACAAGGAATAACAAGGGCATTGGCTGAGAAAAGCCGAACTATTCGTTTGCCTATTCACGTCACTGAAATGTTGAACAAACTGAAAAAAGGTCAAAGAGAATTAAGTCAAAAGCTTGCAAGGACTCCTTCTATATCGGAATTGGCGAAATTTGTTGAGCTAAAAGAAGAAGAAGTCAAGGAATTGATGTATAGAGCTAGTCAACCAATGAGTTTGGAAAAGAAAGTAGGAGAGGGTGATGACACGATCCTGCTTGACTTACTTCCAGGAGAAGAAAGCCTACCTAGTGAAAAAGTCGAAGCTGATTGCATGAAAGGAGATTTACATGCATTAATTGATCAGTTACCAGAAATACAAGGTCTTGTATTGCGAAAGAGATATGGGATTGATGGAGATGATCCCATGACCCTTACTGGTATCGGGAGAGATTTGGGAATGAGTCGTGATCGAATACGGAATTTAGAGCGAGATGGGCTAAGACTATTAAGACAAAAAAGTAAGTCTTATGACGCTTATATTGCTGCTTGAATAATTTTTAATAGTAAAGGGTTGACTAGCTCAGGTTTTTCATCATGAGGGCAATGTCCTGCGCCCTGGATAATGTCAAGTGAATGAATACATGGGATAGAAGAGTTCCATTTTTTTGCTAATGCTATCGGTTCCCAAGGATCAGCCTCTCCCCAAATTAGGTGAACTGGTGTATCAGTTTTTGCTAGAAGGTCTGGAGCTAAATGGTCATCAAAGAGATTAATAAAACCTCTAAATGATTCAGCTGCTCCCATTTTTTGACTAGGTCTGTGCAGAAGATCAATCAGTTCCTCATCAACATTGCACCCACTTGGGTATGCCTGTCTAAGTACTTTTTGAATTACAGTGCGATTGGCTGCATTTCTAAATAAGCTATTGCTGAGCCATCTTTGGCGGACGATCGTTTTTAGGAATGGTCTGACTATTCGCATCCAATATTTCTGCTCACTAAGGCGTTTGTCATCCATAGTTCTTTGTGCACAATCTATAAGAATGATTTCTGCACATGTCTTGGTTAGATGTTGTGCAGCAGTGAGTGCAACTACACCACCTATGGAGTTTCCCACTAGAATAACTCTATCTTTAATAATTTGTTGGCAAAAGTTAGCCACCTGTTCTCCCCAGGAGTCAAAGCAATAACAGAAATCTTTTTCCTCTGTCGGTTCCTCTTTTAGTCTTGCTTTTGGTTTACTGCTATTACCAAAACCAATGAGATCAATAGCAAAGCAGTTTGTTTTGTTTGCTATAAAATTTTGATTGTGACGCCAATGCTCTTTGGATGCTCCAAAGCCGTGTATTAACAAAACAGCCGGTAGTTCATTGCTTTTTGAACCCTTGCTTGTCCAGGCAATATTGTGACCTTTCCATTCCCATATACCATGTTTTAAATGATTTGAGTTTGGAAAAGTTTTTTCCGACATTGTTTAAAGGTATTTTTAGTGAAAGAAGATTGAAGAGGAAAACTTGAGCCGTTGATGTTTGTCTTTCTTTGCAGCCATTAATATGTTTAATCTTGCTGAATTATACGGTATTTTTGCTGTTAATTGCTATTAGTTCCTAAGGAGAAAATTTAATGACTTGGAAATTAAAGATTAATTATTGATGGATACTATTATTTCATTCAAATATGTTCGTGAAAGAGTTCTGGATTGGTGGGCTGTTTATGGCCGTCATGATTTGCCTTGGAAAAAGGCTTCGGATCAATTCGATTTGAAGCCTTCTCACGAACAAACTACTTGTGAACTAGATCCATATCGAATTTGGATTGCTGAAATCATGCTTCAGCAGACCCAAGTTGGTGTGATGTTGCCTTTCTGGAAGAGATGGATGGATGCTTTTCCTAATGTTTCTTTGCTTGCTGAAGCGCCTTTAGAAGAGGTCCTTCTTATTTGGCAGGGACTCGGCTACTACAGGAGAGCTCATAGTATTCATAGAGCATCAATGAATTTAAAAGGTGATGCTTGGCCTCGCACTTTGCAAGGTTGGATGCTTTTGCCGGGTATAGGTCGTACAACTGCTGGAAGCATTCTTTCTAGTGCGTTTAATTTGCCTTTCCCCATACTTGACGGGAATGTTCGACGTCTTTTGACGAGATTAACTGGATGTAAAGAACCCCCTTCAAAATCAGTTGATTCGAGGCTTTGGCGATTGAGTTTTTTGTTGTTGGATAAGGAACGACCACGGGATTTCAATCAAGCTCTAATGGATCTTGGAGCTTTAGTTTGCACGTCACGTAATCCAAAATGTTCTTTATGTCCTCTTGTTGAAAGGTGTTTTGCGTACTCTATTGGCCAGCAAAGTAGTTTCCCAGTGAAAATGGAATCAAGAAGGTTGTCCATTCAAGTGATAGGCGTAGGAGTGATTTTTAATCAGAGGGGGGAAGTCCTTATTGATCAGAGAAAGAATGATGGATTGTTGGGAGGGATGTGGGAATTCCCGGGAGGAAAGCAAGAACAAGGCGAACCGATTAAATCAACAGTTTCGCGAGAAATCATTGAGGAACTTGCGATTACCGTTGAAGTTGGCGAAGAATTAATTTCTTTTGCTCATGCTTATAGCCATAAAAGATTGCGATTTGTGGTTCATATTTGCGAATATGTTAGTGGAGAACCAAAGCCACTAGCCAGTCAACAAGTTCGATGGGTTGAGCCTAAATCTCTTAATAAGTATCCATTTCCAGCTGCTAATACAAAGATTATTGATGCGTTAATGAATTATATAAAATCCATATAATTTTTTTATTAGCTTTAATTTATCCCTTATATTAAAGTTTATTTGTCAGTGACTAGAACTTTGCCAGTTGTTGCCTGCCTTGGTGAGGCATTAGTGGATCGCTTAGGACCCTTAGGTGGAGATCCATTAATAGATAAACCTGTTATTGATTGTTTTGGTGGTGCACCAGCCAATGTTGCATGTGGTCTTGCAAAATTAGGGACCAATGTTGCTTTTATAGGCCGTTTAGGTAGTGATGTTATATCAGATAAATTTAGGAATCTAATGAAAATTAGAGGTGTTAATATAATTGGATTACAGACTGATTTCAAGAGACCTTGCCGGATTGTATTAGTACGTAGAAGCAACTGTGGAGAGAGGACTTTTAATGGGTTTGAAGGAGATCAGGGTGATGGTTTTGCTGATCAAGCACTTGATATAAATCAATTAAAAGAGACATTCCAGATACTGTCTAAAAAGGTTTCCTGGTTGTTAATAGGATCTATTCCTTTGGCGAGTCCAATATCTCGAGAGGCTTTACATTGGATTGTTGATATGGCTATTAAACAAGGGATTAATATTGTATTTGATGTGAATTGGCGGCCAACTTTCTGGAATCCCAATATGGATCCAACTACAGGACCAAATTTGCTTTCTATAAAAGAGATTACATATCTTTTTGAGTGCGCATCTTTGCTAAAACTTGCTAGAGAGGAGGCGCTATGGTTTTTTGAAAATGATGACCCTAAAAAGATATCATTATCCTTATCAAAAAAACCTGATGTGGTTATTACAGATGGTGCCAGACCTATTAATTGGTTTTTGGGTGGTAACTCTGGTCAAACAGCAACAATAGTACCAAAAGTTGTTCAAGATACTACGGGAGCAGGTGATGCTTTTATGGCAGGATTTCTTCATAAATTAGCTTTAGACTCTTATTCTGAAAATAAAACTATTGACTTCCATGAAGTTGTTCGTTTTGCAGCCGCATGTGGTGCGATTACATGTTCTGGATCTGGAGCAATTGACCCTCAACCCACTCAGGCTGAAGTAGAGAAATTTTTGAATTTTATTTGAGGTCTTTTTAAATATGCTCTACGACCACCATTTGGTTCGTATTGTATTTCTATGACTAATGCTTCAACTAAGTTTAGGCTTAATCTTTCGGGCCATTCTACTACTATGATTGCTCTTTTTGCTTTGGCCTCTTCTTCCTCTTGCAGGAACAATTGATTGGCTGAATCAATATTTTCGATTCGATATAGGTCTAAATGTATTAACGCAAAGGTTTCTCCTTGGTAATGTTGTGAAAGGGCAAATGTCGGGCTTGTAATGGGTTCATATATTCCTAATCCCAAGGCAAGACCTTGAACAAGAGAGGTTTTTCCAGCCCCAAGAGGTCCTTTAAGGAGGAGAATTCCAACATTGTCGAGTTCTGAAACAAGAGATTCTCCAAGTTTTTTTGTACTGGCTAAATCTTTGAGGATTAAACCTTTATCAGTAGATTGGCTCTTAGGTGATTCGGAAGCCTTTGAGCTTTCGTCGTGTTTCTCTTTCACATTTTCCTCTCAAGAGCTCTAACCATGGTGGCAGCGAAAGTCTCAAATTCCCTAATTCAGCAAACCCCTAATTTCGTTGTCGCGGACATGGAATTAGCCGACTTTGGACGGAAGGAGCTTGCAATAGCTCAAACTGAGATGCCTGGTTTAATGGCCCTTAGGTCGAAGTATGGGGATGAACAGCCTCTTAAAGGAGCGCGTATTGCTGGAAGTTTGCATATGACCATTCAGACAGGAGTTTTAATTGAAACTCTTGTCTCGTTAGGTGCGGAGGTTCGTTGGGCTTCGTGCAATATTTTTTCTACACAAGATCATGCTGCTGCGGCTATTGCTGCTACAGGAGTCCCCGTTTTTGCTGTCAAAGGTGAGACTTTAGAGGAGTATTGGAAATATACACACCATATTCTTGAATGGGGTGATGGAGGCTCACCCAACATGATTTTGGATGATGGAGGTGATGCAACTGGGTTGGTAATGCTTGGATCGAAGGCAGAATCAGAACCTGCTGTATTGGATAACCCGAATAATGATGAAGAGGTCGCATTATTTGCTTCTATTCGAAGCAAATTAAAGGAAGATTCATCTTTTTATTCACGAATTAAAAGGACTATTCAAGGTGTAACCGAAGAAACCACAACGGGTGTGGCACGCCTCTATCAGATGCATAAACGAGGTGAGTTAGTTTTCCCAGCGATTAACGTTAATGATTCAGTTACTAAAAGTAAGTTTGATAATCTTTATGGGTGTAGAGAGTCCTTAGTAGATGGAATTAAACGAGCTACTGATGTAATGGTTGCAGGCAAAATTGCTCTTGTATTGGGCTACGGAGATGTAGGGAAAGGTTCAGCTCAATCCTTGAGAGGATTGGGTGCAACTGTCATGATTGCTGAAATTGATCCAATATGTGCTCTTCAGGCTTCAATGGAGGGTTATCGGGTTGTAAGATTGGAAGAAGTAGTTCAAGATGTAGATATTTTTGTTACTGCAACTGGAAATTTTCAAGTAATACGACATGAGCATTTGATTCGCATGAAGGATGAAGCTATTGTTTGTAATATTGGTCATTTTGATAATGAGATTGATGTAGCTTCATTGAAGAATTATGAGTGGGAATCAATAAAGCCTCAAGTAGATCATATAACTTTGCCGAGTGGAAATAAAATTATCCTTCTTGCTGAAGGTAGATTGGTAAATTTAGGTTGTGCAACAGGTCATCCAAGTTTTGTAATGAGCAATTCATTTACGAATCAGGTTTTAGCCCAAATAGAGTTGTTTACTAAAAAAGATAAATATGAAAATCGAGTTTATGTATTGCCAAAGCATCTTGATGAAATGGTTGCTCGATTACATCTTGATAGGATTGGAGCAAGGTTAACTGAGTTAACAGAAACTCAAGCCAAATATATAAGTGTTCCCGTTGAAGGTCCTTATAAGCCAGATCACTATAGATATTGACAACTTGATAGGAATTAAGGCATGGATTTCTCTGATTTTATTTCGCAATTACCTCAATTAATTGGACAAGCTGTTGCAGCCAATCAATGGATGGGATATTTGGCAATTTTTTTGGCAATGTTTCTTGAAAACTTATTCCCGCCAATTCCCTCTGAATTGATAATGCCACTAGGTGGATTTTATGTTCATCAAGGTCAATTGCAGCTTTTCCCTGTTGTTCTTGCTGGTTTATTAGGTACTTTGCTCGGAGCTTTTCCCTGGTATTACATTGGCCGATTTGCAAATGAAGAACGCTTAGAAGCATGGTTAAGGCGAAATGGTCGTTGGATTGGCATTAGTCCTGATGAGTTGTCAAGGAGTAGAAGCTGGTTTAGTCGATATGGTTCTTTATTAGTTTTTTGGGGAAGATTAGTTCCAGGTATTAGAACATTAATTTCTGTGCCTGCAGGAATAGAACTAATGCCATTGAGCCCATTTTTACTTTGGACAACGGCAGGGAGTTTTATTTGGACATTACTTCTTACCCTCGCAGGATTTGCGTTAGGTGAGAGTTATAGTTCTGTTGAAACTTGGATTGAGCCTGTTTCTAAGATTATAAAGACTTTGCTTGCAACTTTATTAATAATTTCCTTTTGTTGGTTGATCTTTCGAGCTTGGAATAGAAGAAATAATAATCATTGATTATTTTTTTGCCTTATTAAAAAGGCACTTCGTCTTGATTCGGAGAATTACTGTAGCCACTTCCCTCTTGGTCCCTTTTCGAACCCATTAGTTCTAGGCGTTCAACACGAACTACAGGCTTACTTCTTTCTTCACCATTATTTTTGTCATTCCAGCGATCCAATTTAAAGCTGCCAACAACACCAATTAGTGAACCTTTTTTAACGTAGTCAGCTGCAACTTGTGCTTGTTTTCCCCAAATTTCTAGGTTGAACCAGTCTGGTTCTTCGTCGCGACTTCTTCGATTAACAGCCAAGGTTAGGTTCGCGACAACGCTACCTGATTCGAAGTACCTAACGTCAGGGTCTCTGCCTGCCCGACCGACTAATGTGACGGAATTAACACTCATTTCTCAAAAAGGTAATGGTGATTTTATTAATAATGGGGGAATTTACAGTCAAATAACTATAGGAGTTTTATCTATTAAAGCTTTACTTCATTGGGTTTAATTCCAACTGCCCCTATGATTCGCCGGATTGGCTCTTTCACTCGTGTTTTTTAGACGCTTCAAGCTATCCAGGGATATTGGTATTGACCTGGGGACAGCGAATACTCTGATTTACGTATCAGGGAAAGGAATTGTCCTTCAGGAGCCCTCTGTTGTTGCAATGGATTTAGAGGAAGGGGTTCCGTTGGCTGTTGGTGATGATGCCAAGTTGATGCTTGGTAGGACACCAGGCAATATTCGCGCTGTTAGACCTTTGCGTGATGGTGTTATTGCTGATTTCGATGCAGCTGAACAGATGCTTAAAAGCTTTATTCAGAAATGCAATGAAGGTAGAGGAATTATTGCTCCCCGTTTAGTAGTTGGCATACCTAGTGGAGTCACAGGTGTTGAACGACGGGCTGTAAGAGAAGCTGGTATGGCAGGTGCTCGAGAGGTTCATTTAATCGATGAACCTGTTGCAGCAGCCATTGGCGCAAAGTTGCCTGTTACTGAACCTATAGGCACGATGATTGTTGATATTGGTGGGGGGACTACTGAAGTTGCTGTAATGAGTTTGGGAGGAACAGTTTTAAGTGAGTCGGTTCGCGTGGCTGGAGATGAGATCAATGATTCGATAGGAACGTATCTAAAGAAAGTTCATAATCTTGTTGTTGGAGAGCGCACGGCTGAGGAAATTAAAATTCGTATTGGATCAGCTTTTCCTGACAATGAGTTTGATTTGCAATCAATGGATGTGAGGGGTCTGCATATGCTTTCTGGCTTACCACGCTCGGTAAATCTTCAAGCTGGTGATTTACGTGAGGCTATGGCTGAGCCACTAAACAAAATTGTTGATGCAGTAAAAAGAACTCTTGAACGCACCCCTCCTGAGCTTGCTGCTGACATTGTTGATAGAGGCATCATGTTGGCTGGTGGTGGAGCTTTAGTAAGGGGGATAAGTGATTTAGTTAGCCATGAAACCGGGATCTTTACCCATGTAGCAGAAGACCCTTTGCTTTGTGTCGTAAATGGATGTGGCCAAGTCTTGGAGGACTTCAAGAGGCTTAGGCGGGTTCTTGATACTCCTGAATTTGCTAGGTCTGCTGTTAAGAACTGATTTAGATGAGAGCTCAGTTGTGGCGAGCTTCTCAGCGTTGGCGTTTGTTACGTCGTTTAGCTCCTTGGTTATTTTTAACTACAGCTCTTGTTGCAGTTCGATTTACCAAGGGTGCTGTTTTTTCTGATTTCTATGCATTATTTACAAAACCATTTTGGCCTGGTCAGGCTCAAAGGGAATGGATTGAAGGCGCCTTAAAGGTAGAACAAAAAGCGAAATTAAATTTGCTTCAGCAGGAAAATGATCGCCTTAAGTTATTGCTTTCTTTGGATAGTAAGACTAAAGCTAAAGGACTGATTTCTGCAGCAGTTATTTCTCGTAGATATGGAGGGTGGTGGCAACAATTAGAAATTGGTAAGGGACTATTGAATGGAATAGCTAAGGATGATGTAGTCATTGGTCCAGGTGGACTAGTTGGGAGAGTTAGTAGTGTTACGCCAGTAACCTCTCGAATCCTTTTATTAACTTCTCCTGCTAGCAAAGTTGCAGTTTGGGTGTCTAGAAATCAGCAACATGGGATGTTGATCGGTAATGGAACTAATCGACCTCAATTGGTTTTCTTAAATACTGAACCAAAGGTTGCGCCAGGAGATCTTGTGAGTACTTCACCAATCAGTACTTTGATGCCTCCTAATCTGCCTGTAGGAGTCATTCAATCTATTGATGCTGGTGCGTTACCTTCTCCGATAGCAAATGTTCAATTGATTGCCCCTCCTGAAGCTATTGATTGGGTTCAAGTCAGGACGCGCTGATGCTCAAGACTTTTTATAAGACTTCTTGGTGGCTGTCATTGTTGACAGTCCCTTTTTTAACTCTCTTGGCTCCTAAGTGGTTAAGTGTTGCAGGAGTGGGACCTTGTTGGGCTGTGTTGTGGTTATTGCCATGGTCTCTTGAAGAAGGCATGTTTGCCGCTGTCATGGCTGGGTTTTTTCTTGGTTTGTTATTAGATGCACTTAGTGTTGGTGGAGCAACCCTTATGCCTGTATTAATGGCACTTGGTTTCTGGTGGGGTTGGTTAGGAAGATATGGATCAGTGATTGAGGGGACATTAAATTTGGGTCTTCTGGCTTGGTTGGGATCAGTTTTTTCTAGTCTTAGTTTATTGGTACAGATTGTACTTTTCCATCATGATCATCCGAGTAATATAATTATTAGTTGGGCATGGCAAACCTTAATCATTCAATCTGTTCTAACAGGTTTGTCTGCACCATTGATAAGTTCTGGGTTTTTGGTGTTGTTAAGACGAAGGAAGTTGAGAAAAAGCTTTAATTCGGATGCTTAGAATATTCATATTTTTTGAACTTCTAAAAAAGATTTTTTGCTGTTCTTGTTTTCGAAGGATATTGAGTATGATTCTTTGAAAGATTTCAAGAACTGTTTCGAGATTCAGCTAATCAAGGATGAGGCTAAAGATTAAGGGGAATGCAGACCTAACAAGTCTCATGAGAAATTAGTTGAAAAATTAAGTATAAATACGTAAGTGTAAAACCTTAAAAAATTTGGAAAAAGGCTTCTTTTTGATCTTTTTAGCGCCTTTTGATTTTGTCGAAAGTATATAGTTGATTTTCTTTATGAGGAATTGCTGATGCGTGGGGGCGGTTCATCCCATTTAGAAAGCATTAATAGCTCAGCTGATCAGAAGGGCCCAGTGAACCCAAAGGCCACTCTTTTGGTGGTTGATGACGAACCAGCTGTATTACGTGTTCTAGTAACTCGCCTTCAGTTAGCCGGTTACAAGGTTTTGTCCGCTGAGGATGGTGAACAGGCACTAGAAGTATTTCATCGGGAGTCACCTGATTTAGTTGTGCTAGATGTGATGCTTCCAAAATTAGATGGCTTCGCAGTTTGCAGAAGACTTCGAGCAGAGTCATGTGTTCCGATTATTTTTTTAACAGCCTTAGAGGCAATCTCAGAAAAAGTTGCAGGTTTAGATTTAGGAGCTGATGATTACCTTTCAAAACCATTTAGCCCTAAAGAATTAGAAGCAAGGATTGCAACTATTCTCCGCAGGGTAGGTCCTGGGACTTCAATTGCAGAGCCCCGAGAACTTCCAGTAGGTCAAGGAGTTCTCAGAGTGGGTGATTTAGTAGTTGATACGAATCGAAGGCAGGTAAGTAGAGCTGGAGAACGTATTGGATTGACCTATACCGAATTTAGTTTGTTAGAGCTTTTGTTTAGAGAGCCAGGACGAGTAGTGCCAAGAGCAGAGATTCTTGAACAGTTGTGGGGCTATCCTCCACGTCGTGCTGCTGATCTCAGAGTTGTTGATGTTTACGTTGCAAGACTGAGAGGAAAGCTTGAGCCAGACCCAAGAAATCCAGAATTAATTCTTACGGTACGAGGTATTGGTTACGCTTCTCAAAGAATGGGTGAATTCCCTGCGGTTATAGCCAGTTGATAAACCCATTGGTCAATGGCTTTTATTTGTCCAATTAACCGGCAATATTACGCCCGTGTGCTTTGAAGGCCTTGTCTGATCTTCGTGAGACCCGTCTTGAAAAGTCTCAAACCCTTAGGGATTTAGGAAAGGGTCCATATGCAATGCGTTTTAAAAAAACGCATTCTGCTTCTCAATTACAAGAAGATCATATTGACCTTGGTAAAGGCCAAGAGCTTGATTTAGAGGTTGCTATAGCCGGTCGGGTTATGGCTAGGCGAGTTTTGGGGAAACTGGCTTTTTTTACACTTGCTGATGAGACAGGGCAAATACAGCTTTTTTTGGAGAAGGCAATCCTTGAATCCGTGAGTTCTAAAGGGGAGAAATTAAATGCTTTTAAAGAGCTAACAACCCTTGTAGATGTAGGAGATTGGATAGGTGTGTATGGAACTTTAAGAAGAACTGATAGAGGTGAACTCTCTATCAAGGTAAGGAAATGGGAAATGCTCAGTAAATCATTACAGCCTCTGCCTGATAAATGGCATGGTTTGTCCGATGTCGAGAAGCGCTACCGGCAAAGATATTTGGACTTAGTTGTTTCTCCTCAATCTCGTGAAACTTTTAGAAGGCGTGCACTTACGGTGAGATCTATTCGCCGATGGTTAGATAAACGAGAATTTTTAGAGATTGAGACACCTGTTTTGCAGTCAGAGGCGGGAGGTGCGGAGGCCAGACCTTTTGTAACTCATCACAATACGCTTGATCTCCCTCTTTATCTTCGAATTGCTACGGAGTTGCATCTTAAAAGGTTAGTTGTGGGTGGTTTTGAGCGTGTTTATGAACTAGGTAGAATCTTTCGTAATGAAGGAGTTAGCACAAGACACAATCCTGAATTCACATCTGTAGAGATTTATCAGGCTTTTGCTGACTACATCGACATGATGAAACTTACCGAAGAGTTGATTTCTTCAGTTGCTTTAGATGTTTGTGGGTCAACAAAAATTTCCTATCAGGGAAATGTGATTGATTTGTCATCCCCTTGGAGAAGGGCCACGATGCATGAGCTGGTTCAAGAGGCTACGGGGATTGATTTCAATACATTTAGTGATCAAAGAGATTCTGCGGCGGCGGCAATGCAATCGATCGGCCTAAACGTTCCAGAAGCTGCTGACACAGTTGGACGTTTATTAAATGTTGCGTTTGAAGAAGCAGTTGAACCTAATTTGATTCAGCCAACATTTGTTCTTGATTACCCCATTGAGATTTCTCCCTTGGCTAGACCTCATCGCAACAAGCACGGGCTTGTTGAACGTTTTGAGCTATTTATTGCTGGAAGGGAAACTGCAAATGCATTTAGCGAATTGATAGACCCAATTGATCAACGGGAGCGCTTTGAGGTCCAGCAACTTCGACGGCAAGCTGGTGATTTGGAAGCTCATGGTGTTGATGAAGATTTTCTTCAAGCACTTGAGGTTGGTATGCCTCCGACAGGAGGCTTGGGGATTGGGATTGATCGCTTGGTGATGTTGCTCACTGATAGCCCATCTATTAGGGATGTGATTGCATTTCCTCTACTTCGACCGGACTCAAGGACATAATTCACACAGATGGAACCATCAAAGTGGATAATTGATGTAGTGGCAATGTCCTTAAGAGATGAGTGGTGAGCGCGTAGGTTTCCGCTTCAAGCACACCGATGCGGTGGTCAAGCGCAATCCCCAGGGCCGTTCGCGGCGAGGCTGGGTTATTGAACCTGTTGAACAGACCACCAGCAGAGGTACCAAGATGCCGGCTTATCGCATCCGATGGCGCGATAGTGAAAGACCAGAAATTGTGCTGCAGCATATGCTGATAGCTGATCCTGATCCAACACCTCCCCCAGAGAATGTGAGTCTTGAACCACCAGCTCCAAAAAGCTGAGTTTTCTTCTTGACTTTATAAATCATGGATGCTGCATGATTGGCAGGAATTAGATTTCTCCGATTATGATTTCAGTCAGCACACCTTCAATGTGGGTTGGCAGCTTTTGTGATTATAGGATTTTCGACTTCTTGTTTTAAGAAAGTAACAGCTGCTTCCTTCGAGTTCAAAAGCAGCTGAGTGATCTTGGCCAGGTATTTATCCTCAATGCCTTGTTCAGTTAGGTTTTCAAAGGTTGATTTGTAAAGATCTTCGATTTGAGTGATCATGTTTTCTCTGATTACTCGAATTTTTTCACGTTGTTCGTTCTGGCTCATTTTTTTGTTCACCCGTGACCGTGGAAATTAATAGACTTTTTCAAAAAACCATTGCAAGGAGAGATGTTTTTCAATGTGAATGTGGTTAATATCTTGCAAGAGCATTTCTTGTCTCAACCTTAGCTTCCTTATTCTTTTCGGCCTGTCTTTTATCATGAAGTTTTCGACCTTTAGCAATACCTAATGAAACTTTGATCCATGAGCCTTTTAAGTGAAGATTTAATGGAATTAATGTTAACCCTTTTTTTTCAATTTGATTTTTTAATTTTTTAATTTCTCTACGGTGAGCAAGTAATTTTCGTATTCGTAATGGTTCATGATTAAAATAACTACCCGAGTGACTATTTGGTGATATGTGAACATTGTGCAGGTGTAATTCGCCTTTACGAATTAGACAGAAACCATCTCTAAGATTTGCCTGGCCAGCTCTAATTGACTTAACTTCTGTTCCCAATAGCTCGATTCCAGTTTCAAGGGTTTCAAGGATTTCATACTGATGTCTGGCGAGGCGATTATCGGCCAAAAGTCGTTGGGCCTTTAATCGTTCTTTAGCATTTGCTTTTTTACCTTTTTTTTTACTCATGAGATTTAGAGAATGCTCCGAATGCATTCAGTTTTAAGTACCCTTGCAACATGGCGATTGTCTCTTCTGGTGACGGCAGCCCGTCTTCAAAATCTTCCAGGTCCAGGCCTAGGGTGATGGATGCTGCATTGTCGCAAGAAGATCAGCTGACATCAATAGAGGATGGTCTTAGGCCTCGATCTTTACAGGATTACATTGGACAATCAGAGTTGAAGCAGGTTTTGGAAATCGCGGTTAAAGCTGCGTTAGGGAGAGGAGATGCTTTAGATCATGTTTTGTTGTATGGCCCCCCTGGCTTAGGGAAGACAACAATGGCACTAGTTCTGGCAGAAGAGTTGGGAGTTAGGTGTCGTATCACTAGTGCACCCTCGCTTGAGAGACCCCGTGACATCGTTGGACTGTTAGTAAATATGCAACCAAGAGAAATGTTGTTTATTGATGAGATTCATCGTCTTTCCAAAGTTGCCGAAGAACTTTTGTATCCCGCTATGGAAGATCGAAGGCTTGATATAAATGTTGGGAGGGGGACAACTGCACGTACACGAATGCTTCAGTTGGCTCCATTTACACTTGTGGGTGCAACCACGAAGGCCGGCTTGCTTAGCTCTCCTTTGAGAGATCGTTTTGGATTGATTCAAAGGTTAAATTTTTATCAATTGAATGAACTTCACTTAATCGTTGAGCGAACAGCCGGATTAATGAACTTACCTTTAACTAATAATGCCTCTAAGGAGATAGCTTTGCGTTGTAGAGGTACCCCAAGAATTGCCAATCGACTTTTGCGAAGAGTTCGAGATGTTGCATCGGTAAAAGGTCGAGAATCCTTCATTGATGAACGATTAGTAGATGAGGCTTTGTCTCTTCATAGTGTTGATAGAAAAGGTCTTGATTCGAATGATCGTCGTTTGATGAAATTAATTCTTGAATCTTTTGATGGTGGTCCAGTGGGTCTTGAGACAATTGCCGCTGCTCTTGGTGACGATCCAAATACACTTGAATCTGTTGTAGAACCATTCCTTCTTCAATTAGGCTTTTTAAAGCGCACCAATAGAGGCAGAGTAGTTACAAATGAAGGGAGGAGTCATCTTGGTTGGCCAGATGGAAAATGATTTATTTATTTAGTCAAAGTTTTCAAGGTTTAGTTTTAAACCTGTTTTTATGTTTGTATTTATTTGTTGGCATGGTCCAACCCTTACAGGCTTCGTCTTCTCTAGGAGTAAAACAAAAGTTTGAAACAGCTCTTCAAACTACTAATGATGGTGATTTCCCTAAAGCACTGATTCTTTGGAATGAGGTTCTGGAAATGACACCGAATGATTCTGCTGCTTTGAGTAATCGTGGAAATGTTCGTTTGGTGCTTGGTGATCCAAATGGCGCGATTCTTGATCAGACAAATGCTTTGAAGTTGAGCCCTTTTGAAATAGATCCGCATCTAAATCGTGGGATTGCGGAAGAGGCTCTTAAAGATTGGGACTCGGCAATTATCGATTACAAATGGATACTCGAAAGAGAGCCTGATAATGCTTCTGCTCTTTATAATCTCGCAAATGTTTCTGGCTTCAAGGGTGATTGGGACCAAGCGAAGGCATTATTTAGTCAGGCTGCTTTTGCCAGACCTGGCTTCGCTTTGGCTCGTTCTAGTAAGGCTTTGTCTGATTATCAGTTGGAGCAATTTGATGATGCAGAAGTTGAGCTAAGAAATCTCATTAGAAGGTATCCGATGATGGCAGATGCCCGTGCTGCTCTAAGTGCTTTGTTATGGCGAAAAGGGTTTTATGGTGAAGCGGAAAGCAATTGGGCGGCTGCTTCAGGCCTTGACAATCGCTATAGGCAACGTGATTGGCTATTGAAGATTCGTCGTTGGCCACCTCGACCTACCGAGGATTTGATGGCTTTTCTAGCTTTAGAGAAACCATGAGTAATTTTTCTTCGTCCTCTTTTGCTACAGAGCTTGAGAAAATTCAGTCTGAATTACTAGAAATCCGGAGACATTTGCATGCGCATCCTGAGTTAAGTGGTGAGGAGCATCAAACTGCCGCATTAGTTGCTGGTGATCTTAGAAGTCATGGTTGGGAAGTTCGAGAGGCTGTTGGTCGAACAGGTGTCCTGGCTGAGTTTGGACCTGATACAGGACCATTAGTTGGCGTTCGAGTGGATATGGATGCATTGCCTGTTGAAGAAAGAACAGGTTTGCCATATTCCTCTAAACGAATCGGATTAATGCATGCTTGTGGTCATGATTTACATACTTGTATAGGCATTGGCATTGGCAGACTTCTTGCCCAAGAAGCTTCGTTATCTGCACGGGTCCGTTTGTTATTTCAACCAGCAGAAGAATTAGCTCAGGGCGCGAGATGGATGAAAGAAGATGGAGCGATTAATAATCTAGAGGCTCTTTTTGGGGTTCACGTTTGCCCATCTTTACCCGTCGGTACGATTGGTGTGAAAGGTGGTCTTTTGACAGCTGAAGCTGGTGAATTGGAAATTGAAGTTTTCGGAGAAGGAGGGCATGGAGCAAGACCTCATGAGTCAATTGATGCGATATGGATTGCAGCAAGAGTTGTAGCAGGTCTCCAAGAGGCCATTAGTAGACGTTTGGATGCTTTGAATCCAATTGTGATTAGTTTTGGTCGAATTGAAGGAGGGAAAGCTTTTAATGTGATTGCAGATCGTGTTCGTTTACTTGGGACAGTTCGTTGTTTAGATTCTTCATTAACGGAAAGTTTGCCTATATGGATTGAAGAAATTGTTCAGGGCATTTGTTCTACTTTTGGAGCTACAGCTGTTGTTAGGTATCGAAGAATTGCTCCACCTGTTTATAACGACCCGGAACTTACATCTATTTTAGAAAAGGCTGCTATTGAGGTATTAGGGCAAGAAAAGGTGTTGCAGCTAGATAGGCCTTCGCTTGGTGCAGAGGATTTTGCAGAGCTTTTAGTGACTGTTCCTGGCACGATGTTTCGTTTAGGAGTCGCAGGAAAGACTGGATGTGCTCCTTTACATAATGGTAATTTTTGTCCAGAGGAAAGCAGTTTATTTTTTGGCATTCGAGTAATAATGGCTACTTTGTTAGCTTGGATGAAAATAAATTAACGTTAAATTACTTTGTCGCGATCTTTCAAACTCCTGAGTAACATTTGGCTCTCACTTGCAGCACCTCTGCTCATTTTGATTTCTATTTTTGGCTTAACTCAGAGGCATGAGACCAATCGACTGCAATCATTGCCTGCGTTTTTGGTAGGAACTGGGTTGATTGTTAGTAGTGCAGCTAGTAGAAAGCTTCGACGTTCAAAAATCTTGTTGGCATTAAGAGATGTTGATGGAAAGGGTCTATGAGTTCAATCCCCCCTCCATATGTAGTTTTTCATTTGTGTCGTATGGAAAGTCATTGCAATCAATGTTGATATTTTTTGAAGATCCGATAAAAAAATTCAAATACATAATTGCTGCTTGGGGTTCAAAAAGTCGCTAGCTTTTAAACACACTAGGGGTGCTAAGAGAAGCATTGCCTCTCTGGCTGAGATCACACCCTCTGAACCTGATCTGGGTTACGCCGGCGAAGGGAAGTGAAAGGGCGTGATCTTTGTAAAGAATTAGCCCTTTCATTTTTTCAAGCGCCTTAAAGACATGCGAGCATCCTGGATTTCTGCACGGAAAGGTAAAGCCAATGTTTCTCAATTGCATTTCGCAAGACAAGGAATGGTCACAGAAGAGATGTCTTATGTGGCGCAACGAGAGCAATTGCCAGAATCTCTAGTTAGGGAAGAGGTGGCTAGAGGCAGGATGATTATTCCTGCCAACATCAATCATATAAATCTTGAGCCTATGGCAATTGGGATTGCTTCTAGCTGCAAGGTCAATGCAAATATTGGTGCATCTCCAAATGCGAGTGATGTGAAGGAGGAGCTCAAAAAACTTCAACTTGCTGTGAAGTATGGAGCTGATACTGTTATGGATTTATCAACGGGGGGAGTGAATCTTGACGAGGTTAGAGAGGCCATTATCAAGGCTTCACCTGTTCCTATAGGCACTGTTCCTGTCTATCAAGCATTAGAAAGTGTGCATGGCTCGATTGAGAAATTATCTGAAGATGATTTCCTTCATATCATTGAAAAACATTGCAAGCAGGGAGTTGATTATCAGACTATTCATGCAGGATTACTTATTGAACATCTTCCAAAAACTAAAGGCCGTCTTACTGGAATAGTTAGTAGGGGTGGAGGAATCCTTGCGCAATGGATGCTTTATCACCATAAACAAAATCCTCTGTTTACAAGGTTTGAGGATATTTGTGAGATCTTCAAGCAATATGACTGTTCTTTTTCCTTGGGAGATTCACTTCGTCCAGGCTGTCTTCATGATGCTTCAGATGAAGCTCAAATGGCAGAGTTGAAAACCTTAGGTGAATTGACAAAAGTTGCCTGGAAGCATGATGTGCAGGTCATGGTCGAAGGTCCTGGACATGTTCCAATGGATCAAATTGAGTTCAACGTTCGTAAGCAAATGGAGGAGTGTGATGAAGCTCCTTTTTATGTACTTGGACCTTTAGTTACAGATATTGCTCCCGGTTATGACCACATTACTAGTGCTATTGGGGCGGCGATGGCAGGGTGGTATGGCACAGCAATGTTGTGCTATGTCACTCCAAAAGAACATCTAGGTCTTCCTAATCCTGACGATGTAAGAGAGGGGTTGATTGCTTATAAAATTGCTGCTCATGCGGCAGACGTTGCACGACATAGGGCAGGTGCACGCAATCGTGATGATCAATTAAGTCGAGCTCGTTATGCTTTTGATTGGAAT
This sequence comes from Prochlorococcus sp. MIT 1341, assembly GCF_034092415.1. Taxonomy (NCBI): domain Bacteria; kingdom Bacillati; phylum Cyanobacteriota; class Cyanophyceae; order Synechococcales; family Prochlorococcaceae; genus Prochlorococcus; species Prochlorococcus sp. MIT 1341. The sequence goes on from NZ_CP139304.1 coordinate 1,365,254, forward strand.
AAGCAGTTTGATTTATCTCTAGATCCTGAGCGGGCACGGGAATACCATGATGAGACTTTACCTGCTGATATTTATAAAGAGGCTGAATTTTGTTCGATGTGTGGACCAAAGCATTGTCCTATGCAGACCAAGATCTCCGATGATGATATTGATGAGTTAGAGAAAGTTCTTAAGGCTGATTGCGACTTAGATTCGGTTTCCCTTAAGATGAGTACCGAGAGATAAACTGTTTTGGATAGATTGAATTTTTGATATCGGAGATTAGCAGCTTGAATACTGGCACTTATTTACTTAAGCTACTTTTGACTTTTAGTCAATCAAGTGTTCTTTGAACCACTTTATAGTTTTATTTAAACCTTCATTAAGATTGATCTTAGGCTCCCACTCCAGCTCTTTTTTCGCTAATTCGATAATAGGCTGTCTTTTCAGTGGGTCATCGCTTGGTAGGGGCTTCATTATAAGGCGTAGTTGTGGGTTAACTTTTGAACGTATTAATTCAGCTAATTCTCTAATTGTAAATTCTTCAGGGTTACCCATATTGACAGGACCTTCATATTGACCATTCATAAGTAGAACCATACCTTCAATAAGATCATCTACATAACAGAATGATCTTGTCTGATTTCCATCTCCATAGATAGTAATTGGCTCATTTCTCAAGGCTTGGGTTACAAAATTACTGATAACTCGTCCATCCTTGGGGAGCATTCTTGGTCCATATGTATTAAAGATTCTGATCAACCTTATTTCTGTATTGTGCATTCTTTTGTAGTCAAAGCAAAGAGTCTCAGCGATTCTTTTCCCTTCGTCATAACAACTTCTTGTTCCTAGAGTATTGACTGACCCTTTATAGGTTTCTGGTTGAGGATGTATCTCAGGATTACCATATACTTCGCTTGTGCTGGCAAATAAAAGCCTCGCTCCAACCCTTCTTGCTAGGCCAAGCATATTGTATGTTCCAAGAAAACTTGTTTTGGCAGTTTTAATTGGATTGAATTGGTAATGGATAGGAGATGCTGGACAGGCTAAATGCCAAATTCTGTCAACTTCCAGACGAATTGGTTCGGTTACATCATGACGGATTAATTCGAAACGCGGATGTCCAATCCATTGCGAGACATTAGCTTTTATACCAGTAAAATAGTTGTCTAAACAGATAACCTCTTCGCCTTGATGCATTAGCTTATCTATTAGATGTGAACCTAGAAATCCTGCTCCTCCAGTTACAAGATTTCTATGATAGGTATTTTTGTTTGCCATAATTTTATCTTGTTTTTGACTGTGCATGTTTAGGTTTGATTTGTGTTTTTCAATTTGCTTCGATAAGAAAAAGCATACCTAGCCAATTCTAAGTAGACGTTGGCTAGGTATGCTGAATCAGAATAATTCTGATAATTAATCATTAATTAATTAACCAAGAAGAGCTTTGGCTTTGGTAATTACATTTTCTACAGTGAATCCAAATTTTTCCATACAAGTTCCACCTGGAGCAGATGCACCAAAGCTCCCCATCGTAATACTGTCACCATCAAGGCCAATATATTTATGCCAGCCGAATGATTCTGCAGCTTCAACAACCAGTCTTTTTCTTATTGAATTTGGCAATACTGCCTCTTTGTATTCTGTAGATTGCTCTTCAAAAAGTTCAACACAAGGCATTGAAACAACCCTTACATTGTGCCCTTCAGAAGATAGTTGTTTGCTTGCTTGAACACATAGATCAAGCTCGCTTCCTGTTCCTATTAAAATTAGATCAGGCTTGCTTTCACAATCAACTAGTACATATCCACCTAGTGCAACTTTGTCTATAGAAGAATTCACTTGATTTGCCATACCTTGTCTGCTTAAACAAAGAGAGCTAGGACGGTTTCGATTCTTGATGGCTACTTTGTACGCCCCACTTGTTTCGTTGCCATCACCAGGTCGGAAAACGAGCATGTTTGGAATTGCTCTGAGCGATGGAATTGTTTCTATTGGTTGATGAGTTGGACCATCTTCCCCCACTCCTATTGAGTCATGAGTTAGTACATAGATAACACCTAATTCGCTGAGAGCTGAAAGGCGCATAGAACCTCTCATGTAGTCAGCAAAGACAAGGAATGTTCCCCCATAAGGAATTAGCCCACTTTTGTGATATGCAATTCCATTGAGAATTGCTGCCATTGCATGTTCTCTTACCCCAAAGTGTAAATAACGTTTGTTCGGAGTTTCTGCTTGAAAAGATCCTGTCTCACCTTTAATGTCAGTGTAATTTGAATGAGTAAGATCTGCTGATCCGCCGATTAATTCGGGTAGATTTGGCCCTAATTCTCCAAGGCATATTTGCGAGTGTTTACGGGTTGCAAGCCCTTTGTCATTTTCGGTATAGGTTGGAAGATTTTTATCCCAGTCTTTTGGTAGTTCTCCACGTAGCATTCTTTCAAATTCTTTTGCTTCCTGAGGATATTTCTGACGGTAATTAGCTAGGGACTCATTCCATTTAGACTCAGCTAATTCACCTTTTTGAATTGCTTGCCTGAATTGATCATAGACTTCCTGAGGAATCTCAAATGGTGGAAAATTCCAATCCAGTTGTTTTCTTGTAAGGGCTGCTTCCTCCTCTCCGAGGGGAGCACCATGTACACCTGCAGTATCACTTTTATTAGGCGAACCATATCCAATAGTTGTACTTATTTTTATGATCGAAGGTTTATCGATGACTGATTTTGCTTCTGAAATAGCTTTTGCAATCGAATTGATGTCACTATTTCCATCCTTTACATGTTGAACATGCCAGCCATAGGCTTCATAACGCTTTAAAACATCTTCCGTAAATGATACATCTGTACGTCCATCAATAGTTATTTGGTTGTCATCATAAAGCGCTATTAATTTTCCTAATTTAAGATGACCAGCTAATGAGCATGCTTCAGCCGATACACCTTCTTGATTGCATCCATCTCCCATTACTACGTATGTGAAATGATCAACAATTGTTGAGTCAACTTTGTTGAATTTTGCAGCGAGATGTGCCTCTGCAATGGCTAAGCCCACAGCATTAGATATGCCAGCGCCTAGTGGACCCGCTGTAACTTCTACTCCGGCTGTTTCAAATGTTTCTGGGTGGCCTGGTGTGCGAGACCCCCATTGTCTGAATTGCTTTATGTCTTCTATTGAGACTGATTCATAGCCAGTTAGGTGAAGCAGTGCATATAGCAGCATGCAGCCATGACCAGCGGATAGGACAAAGCGATCGCGATTAAACCAATTAGGATTTTTGGGATTGTGGCTAAGAAATTTATCCCAGAGGGCATAACCCATTGGAGCGCAGCCCATAGGAAGGCCTGGATGGCCGCTATTGGACTTGTTTACAGCATCTACTGCGAGCATCCTGATGCTGTTAACGCAGAGTGTGTCAAGGGAAGCGGGCGCTGCGACCATGGTTTTAATGGGGGAATGCGTAGATAGATGAGGTTTATGGAGAGGGATGGCGGCGGTTGAAGCCCGCTTAGGACATCCTTCGGAATGCAAGGCAGACGTTGTGGCCTCCGAACCCAAATGAGTTCGACAGCACTACTTTTAGGCTGCTTTCTCTTGCAGTATTAGGCACGTAGTCCAGATCACAGTCGGGATCAGGATTGGAGTAATTGATTGTTGGTGGGATTACTTGGTGCTTTAGCGCAAGCACACATGCCACTGCTTCAATCCCACCAGACCCACCAAGAAGATGGCCAGTCATAGATTTTGTTGAACTAACTGGAAGTTGTTTGGCTTTATCACCGAAGACTTTTTTGATAGCGGCACTTTCATTGCTGTCATTGGCAGGAGTACTCGTTCCATGAGCGTTGATGTAATCAACCTCTTGGTGGTTGAGTTTTCCGTCTTGAAGGGCTAAACGCATTGCTTCAGCACCACCGATTCCACCAGGTGTTGGGGATGTGATGTGATGAGCATCGCAAGTGGTCCCATAGCCAACAATTTCTGCATGAATTGTTGCTCCTCTTGATTGTGCATTTTCAAGGGTTTCGAGGACCAAAATACCTGCTCCTTCTCCAATCACGAAACCATCTCGTTCAGCATCAAAAGGTCTGCTAGCCGAGCAAGGATCGTCATTTCGGAAAGATAAGGCTTTGGCACTAGCAAAACCTGCTACCCCAAGAGGGGTAATGCTTGCTTCGGCACCACCACAAATCATTGCATCTGCTTTTCCAAGTTGAAGCAATCGAAAAGCATCGCCAATAGCATTGGAACCAGCAGCACATGCAGTAGCAACTGCAGAACTAGGACCTTTCGCTCCCAATGCTATTGCGGCAAGACCCGTGGCCATGTTTGGGATCATCATGGGCACGGTGAAAGGGCTTACTCGACCAGGACCTTTTTCGGCGAGGACATGGGCTTGACTTTCCATCGTTAATAAGCCACCCACGCCAGATCCAATAATGACTCCAATACGTGGAGCATTTTTGTCACTAATAGTTAACCCTGAATCTTGGATAGCTTGTTTTGCAGCAATTACGCCAAATTTTGAGAATCGATCCCATCTTTTCGATTCTTTTGGCTCAATAAAGGTTGTTGGATCAAAGTCCTTGACCTCTGCAGCAAAACGACATGCATGGGCAGCAGCATCAAATAAGGTGATTGCTGTTACGCCATTGCGACCTGAAGTAAGGCCATCTAGATAGGCCTTGACGCTATTCCCGATCGGCGTTATCGCACCGAGGCCTGTGACCACAACGCGATGGAGACCCTCCACCATTGTGCTCCTTAGGATTGCTTGTCTTCGATGTACTTGACAGCATCCCCGACAGTGGCGATACCTTCGGCAGCCTCGTCAGGGATTTCTATATCAAATGCCTCCTCAAGAGCCATTACAAGTTCAACAGTGTCGAGGGAGTCGGCACCTAGGTCGTTTTGAAAGTTAGACGCAGGCTTGATTTCGCCAGCTTCTACGCTGAGTTGCTCAGCAACGATGGAACGTACTTTTTCGAGAATCTCTTCCTGGGACATATCCGTGAAGATAGGACTCCGCATCCTACGAGCTCATGGTCTGTAGTTAACAACAGTGACGGCAGAGCTGTGAAATTGTCCCAGAGGGACATTTGAGGGTTAGCGTTGATACATCCGCATATGATCCGGAAAGGAATCATGTCTCATTCAGTCAAGATTTACGACACCTGCATTGGTTGTACACAGTGCGTTAGAGCTTGCCCTCTTGATGTTTTGGAGATGGTTCCATGGGACGGCTGTAAGGCTGGTCAAATTGCAGCCTCTCCAAGAACAGAAGATTGTGTTGGTTGTAAGCGTTGTGAAACTGCGTGCCCCACAGACTTCATAAGTATTAGGGTTTATTTGGGAGATGAAACAACCCGAAGTATGGGTTTAGCGTATTGATTTTCCAATTCTTTGGATAAAGGGGGGTTCTTTTTTTCGGTTTACCCCATAAGCTCAGCCCGGCGCTGCCGGGCTTTTTGTTATGTGCGGAATTGTTGCTGTTATTGGTTCAAGGGAAGCGGCACCTTTGCTTCTGGAGGGACTAAAACAGTTGGAATACCGTGGATACGATTCCGCTGGTCTTGCAACTGTTACATCTTCCTCAAAGGGGACGGATGGAATTCTTACCTGTCAACGAGCAGAGGGGAAGTTAGTTAATCTTACTGCTCTTGTTGAGCAAAAGGGTTCTGCAGGTCATTTAGGCATTGGCCACACAAGATGGGCTACACATGGCAAACCTGAGGAGAGGAATGCTCATCCGCATAGAGATACTTCAGGGAATATTGCAGTAGTACAAAACGGCATTATCGAAAATCATCGAACTTTGAGAAAAGATCTTGAAGCTGAAGGAGTTACATTTACTTCTGAAACGGACACTGAAGTAATTCCTCATCTTATTGCAAGGGAATTGGACCGTTTGCAAATGGAAGGCCGAATTGCAAGTGGAGCAAGCTTATTAGCTGCAGTTCAGAGGGCTTCTATGCAATTGACCGGTGCATATGCTCTTGCAGTTGTTTGGTCAAAAGCTCCTGAAGCTTTAATTGTTGCAAGAAGGCAAGCTCCTTTACTTATTGGTTTAGGGGAAGGGGAATTCCTTTGTGCAAGTGATACCCCAGCTCTTGCGGGGTTTACTCGAACAATTCTTCCAATGGAGGATGGTGAAATTGCTTTGTTAACTCCTTTAGGAATTGAGTTATACGATTCTGAGGGGAATAGAAAACAGCGAAGCCCGACTTTGTTGAGAGGTTATGAGCATGTTGCTGATAGGCGACATTTTCGTCACTTCATGTTGAAGGAAATTCACGAGCAACCTGAAATAGCCGAATTATGGGTTACAAGAAACCTTCCTGAAGGACTTTCTCCACGAAACCCTGTTGCTTTGCCCTTTGACGAGGCTTTTTATGAAGGTATAGATCGTGTTCAAATTTTAGCTTGTGGGACTAGTCGCCATGCAGCATTGGTCGGTGCTCATTTATTAGAGCAATTTTCAGGGATACCAACTTCTGTGTTTTACGCGAGTGAATTTAGATATGCTCCTCCCCCTTTAGAGCCAAATACGTTGACAATTGGGGTCACTCAGTCTGGTGAGACAGCTGATACCCTTGCAGCTCTTCTGATGGAAGCTGATAGAAGGGATGCACATGGGGATAAGGCTTTTGCTTCGCGTCAGTTAGGAGTAACAAATAGACCTGAAAGTTCATTGGCAAGGCAAGTATCGAATGTTCTTGATATTGGAGCTGGTATTGAAGTTGGCGTAGCTGCCACTAAAACATTCCTTGGTCAATTGCTTTCTTTTTATGGTCTTGCATTAATGTTTGCTGCTCGCAGAAAAAGCCGTACTGATGATGAAATATTAGAACTTATAAATGAACTGAGATCTGTTCCAGATCAATTGAGGGGGTTAATCCAAAAACATGACAAGTTATCAGAAGCTATTGCTCCTCGTTTTGCTGAGACAAAAGATGTAATTTTCTTAGGAAGAGGAATAAACTACCCTATTGCTCTTGAAGGAGCTTTGAAATTGAAGGAAATTAGCTATATCCATGCAGAGGGTTATCCAGCTGGAGAGATGAAGCATGGTCCAATCGCTTTGCTTGATCCTTATGTCCCAGTAATATCAATTGCGATGCCCGGTGTTGTCTTTGATAAGGTTCTAAGTAATGCTCAAGAAGCAAAGGCGAGAGATGCACAGTTAATTGGCATTGCACCAGAAGGTCCTGATACAGAGATTTTTGACGAGTTATTAGCTTTACCTAAGGTTAGTGAATGGGTAAGCCCATTATTTTCTATTATTCCAATGCAATTACTTAGTTACCACATTGCAGCTCATAGAGGACTTGATGTAGACCAACCGAGGAATTTGGCTAAAAGCGTTACTGTTGAATAAGTCAACTTAGACGCACTTGGTTTATCCTTTTATACCTATCTTCGAATCTAACGATATCATCCTCACCTAGGTAGGCACCACTTTGTATTTCGATTAATTCCATAGGCATTTTTCCTGGATTTGTTAATCTATGCTTACACCCTAGCGGTATATAAGTACTTTCATTTTCTCCTAATAATTGTTGTTCGCCATCACGTTCAATCATTGCAGTTCCTTTTACTACTATCCAGTGTTCTGCTCGATGATGATGCATTTGCAGTGAAAGACTTTCACCAGGCTTAACTACAATTCTTTTAACTTGCCATCGAGTATCTTCTACAACGCTGGTGTAATAGCCCCATGGACGATATATTTTGCGATGAGCTTTTCCCTCTGGGCTGCCGTCTTCCTCTAGTTGTTTTACGATATTTTTGACATGCTGTGATTGACTTCTATCAGCAATTAAAATAGCATCATCAGTCTCTACAATTATAAGGTCTTTCAGACCAAGACCAACAATAAGTCGATGCTCACTTCTGATATAGCAATTTTGTATGTTTTCAGAAATAACTCGACCTAAGGAACTATTACCATTGGAGTCTTTTTTTGCTGTTTCCCATAATGCATTCCAGCTTCCAACATCACTCCATCCTGCATTTAGTGGAATAACACTTCCTAGTTGAGTTTTTTCCATAACAGCAACATCAATTGGAACATTTGGACAATTTGCGAAAGCTTCTCTTTCAAGTCGAAGAAATTCCATATCTGGCATTTCGTTTTCAAGTGCAGCTCTACAAGAACTAACAATTTCTGGCGCTAGTCGCTCTAGTTCACTGAGAATTGCACTGGCTTTAAAGAGGAAGATTCCGCTATTCCACGTAAATCTGTTATCAGAAAGAAATTCTTGTGCTTTTTCTTTATTAGGCTTTTCGAAAAAGTTCTCAATAGGCATGTCGATGCGCTCATGTCCATTAGGGGCTTTTCCAGCTTCTATATATCCGTAGCCAGTTTCAGGGCATGTTGGGACTATCCCGAATGTAACTAGGCGTCCTTCTTCTGCAGGTTTACGACCGACTTGGATTGTTTGACGAAATTCTTCGCAGTTTTGAATTAAATGATCTGCTGATAACACTAGAAGAAGAGGATCATTGCCTCTTTCGGTTGCTTGAAGGGCAGCAACGGCTATAGCAGGGGCTGTATTACGTCCAATGGGCTCCAAGAGAATGGTTTTTGGAGAAACGCTGATTTGGCGCATTTGTTCTGCAACGATGAAGCGATGATCTTCATGGCAAATCAATATTGGATCAGTGAGCCCTTTTAGGCCCTGAAGCCTTTTTTGCGTTTGTTGTAAAAGCGTTTCACCTTCAACTCCTCCAAGAGCCCAATATTGCTTTGGATAACTTGCTCTGGAAAGAGGCCAAAGACGTGTACCTGTTCCACCGCAGAGGATTACAGGGATTAGGGGTCTGATTTCCACTCTTTAAGGGATTAGTCTCTTAAGAATCGCGCAAAAAACTTCATTTTGTCGATCTCTTTATAGATCTAATAAACCCTTCGGTGGAGTGAGTTTTAGCCAGCCTTCTTTAAGGTTCACTTCTGGAACTATTTCTTTAACAAAGGGGATTAATACTTTTTTCCCATTTAAAAGCTCGACTTCTAAGAGGTCATTCCCCGCACTTTCAAGGCCTTTAACTTCGCCTATGGAGGCTTCATGTTTGTTGAGGCAGACTTTAAGACCAATTAAATCTAGAAAATGAAACTCATTTGGTGCAAGTTTAGGACGATTACCAGTAGGCACTAAGAGGCTTTTACCAATTAAGCCTTCAGCTTGATCTCGATTGTTGATTCCTGCGAGCTTCACCACATAAAGGGATTTACCTGGGATAAGTCTTCCAGAAATTAATTCGATTACCTTTGGTGGGGATCCTTTCATTGTTGATATCCAGCGCTTTCCTGCTTTTGTAAAGCGTTCTGGAAAGTCAGTACTAGGATTGACTCGAATTTGACCTTGCAAGCCTTGGGCAGCAACAATCTTGCCAATTGTCAGCCAGTTTTCAGTTTGAGACATTTTCACTAGGTTCACACGATAATGTCTTGAATGATGTTTTGAGTAGATTCCATGCCAAAAAAGGAAGTTCCAATTCTGCCTGGTTCAACTGTGATTGTGAAAGATTTATCTTCTATCTATAAGGGTTACACTGGTTTTGTGCAAAGAATTAGTTCTGGAAGAGCCGCAGTTCTTTTTGAGGGCGGTAATTGGGACAAGTTAGTTACTATTCCTCTAGAGGATTTAGAGTTGTCCTAGTTCTCTCTTGCCTGGACGACTTTCTCATTGATTCCATATGATTATGTTTTTTATTTAAATTAATCTTTATCATTTTTTGTGTTATTTCTTTTTAGTTTCTCCAGGGCTTGACGAGCTGCTTCTTGCTCAGATCCACGCTTAGATCTACCCCAGCCAAAGCCTAATGACTCTTCATTTAGATATACTCTGGAAAAGAATCTTTTTGGATTTCCATGATCAAGATTCTTTTCTTCACTTCTATAAACCGGAACCGATTTTCTTTTCGATTGACACCATTCCTGTAGGGCTGATTTGCAGTTATAATTTTCGGGATTAGCTAGTATAGATTCGCTTTCCTTGATCCAATATGGGGTCAACCATGTATGGATAGGTTCTAGATCTTCCCAATATTGATATATAGCTCCAATCAAGGCTTCTGTCGCTTCTGCTTGCAGTGTTGATTTCCCAAAACTATCACCTGCTGCTTTTTTCCCAATAATTAGTACTTCTTCAATTTTGATTTGTTCGCCCACTTCCGCGAGCCATCTGTCACTAACTAGTTGGGCCCTTAGTGCGGATCTTTCGCCTACATTCATTTTTGGAAAGTGACGTTCAATGAACTCTGAAGCCACAAGTCTCAACACAGCGTCGCCAAGAAATTCTAATTTTTCATGATTCTTTGGTTGGTTGGCAGAGGTATGGGTGAGTGCTTCGTCTATTAAATCAAGGGATTCTGTTTTTTTTCTTGAAGGAGAGTTGCTAGAAAAATGGTCAATTTTTAGTCGACGCAAAAACTCTCTTAATGCGGTTACACGTTGAATCGTCATTCTTCTTGAGCTTGAGTCTTTCATGAGATTTTTTATTAATAGTTCCCATTAGCAGAGTGTTTCTAATTATGTATCTTTGGCTTTTTTTGAGTTGAATAGGGAGAAAGCAGGTAGTAAGCCGGGTTCTGTTCGCCCCACAAAGGAGCGGGTGATCATCTATCTGGGACTACTGTTTCCAGTAGCCTCTAGCGGCTCATACTGTGGAACGAGGTAGATGGCGATTCTTCGTTCCTAGGCCTTGCTCCTAGCCGGGGTTTACCTAGCCAGCACCTCTCGATGCTGCTGGTGCGCTCTTACCGCACCTTTGCACCCTTGCCTGTTCCATGGAAATGGTCATCGGCGGTGTGTTTCTGTGGCACTATCCTCACGGTCACCCGCACTGGGCGTTACCCAGCAAGCTTGGCCATCGGGGAGCCCGGACTTTCCTCAATCGATCCTTGCTGTTAAAAAACAGCAACATTCGATCGTGATCACCTCTCCTGCTTTCAAGGTCCATAATGCCCTCTGAAGAAACTTTCTTTCAATGGGGCTGTAGCTCAGCTGGATAGAGCGACGGTTTCCTAAACCGTAGGTCGTGGGTTCGAGTCCCGCCAGCCCCGTAATGGATGATTTAATTCGTTTGAGTGGTCGGTACTACATCTGGGGGAGTGGTCAATTTCTACACTGCCGCTAGCGTTGGATTAGTGAATCAGTCTCCATGACACAGCTTCACGATTTACGGCTACGTCTTCTTGTTCAACAAGAAAGTGAGAACATTGCAAATGCTCAACCTTCAGACTTGGATCTTTCAGTGGTCCAGGCAAGGTGTCTTTGTTGGCTTGCCCTTTTGGCTGAGGCTCATGAGGATCAGGCCAGCGATGCTGAACGCAGGGGGGACACTGAGCAAGCCATGGGTTGGTTTGCAGATTCAATGCGACTTAGAGATGTGATTCAAGTTGTTACTACCATTGAGATCCCTTTGCCTGATTCCATTGAAGGTGATCCATCAGAGGGCGATTCTTTTGATGATTCCTCGATGGCGGCATAGTAGATGTCATGATAGTGAAGAGCTATAGGGACTTCGGTGCCTCAAGAGCCCTGCCAATGCCCTGACTGTCAAAAGTTTTATCGGGAGCATGATCGATTAATTCGAGAGTTCCCAACCTTGCGGCAGCAACAAGAACTCAATTGGGCTGCTTTGCAGTCCTTCAGAACTCTTGCAGGAAGAGTGCTTGAAGATCTCCAGAAACATCATTCACTCGAAAGTAGTGAATCTGGGAATGATCCCTCTTCTGACGACTCAAATACGCAGGATGTAGATGTCTTGCAGCAAGCTATTGCTGATCTTGAAAATATTAATGCTCACCTCTATTCAGTGGAAGCACTTATGGAGAGAGTTTTTGATGTAAAAGTTCCTGAAGAGGTTGAAGGAAAGTTTCGGGAATTAGCGGGTGAGTTAGCTCCAGACCCATTGAATGTTGATCGATTGCGATTGAATAGGCTTTTGCATCAGACTCCTGACTTGCCAGATAGAGGTTGATTTTTCTATTTTTTAAAACTCTTTTCAGTCAACGTACATCACAGGTAATTTCTACTGGAAGAGGCTCTACTTTCCAAATCTTTTCGCAGTATTCACGAATCGATCGATCTGATGAGAAAAAACCCGATCTAGCAGTATTTAGTAATGCCATTCTGTTCCATTGTTCTGGGTTGTTCCACGCCTGACTGACATTGTCTTGAGCCCTTAAATAATCTGCAAAATCAGCCATTACAAAAAATGGGTCTTCTCCTTTTAAGTTATTGAGAATTGGACGAAATAGATCTCCATCACCATTACTAAAGTGGCCAATTTCAATTAGACGAATTGCTTCAGCGAGTTCTGGTAAAGCTTTGATATATTCGCTTGGGTTATAACCACTACTGCGAAGTTGCATGATCTCAGATTCTGTTTTTCCAAATAGAAAGAAGTTCTCTTTGCCAACAAGCTCACGGATCTCAATATTTGCGCCATCTAGTGTGCCAATAGTAAGGGCACCATTCATTGCAAATTTCATATTTCCAGTCCCTGAAGCTTCCTTTCCTGCGGTTGAAATTTGTTCAGATAAGTCCGTAGCTGGATATACTTTCTCGCCAAGCTTTACATTGTAATCTGGAAGGAAGATAACTCTTAATAGGCCATCCATATCTGGGTCTGAATTAATAATATCAGCGATGCCATTGATTAGTCTGATTATTAACTTAGCCATATAATAACCAGGTGCGGCTTTGCCGCCAAAAATTATGGTTCGAGGAGCTATAGCTGTTGAAATACCATTTTTAATTCTAAGATATTGAGCAATTATTTGTAGAGCATTTAAGTGTTGCCGCTTGTACTGATGTATTCGTTTTACTTGTACATCAAACATGCTTGCTGGGTCTACTAAGACTCCTGTTTGCCTATGAATATAACCTGCTAGCTGTCTTTTACCTAGAAGTTTAGTTGCTCTAAAATCAGTTAAAAAATTTGTGTCATTCACTTTTTCTTCAAGCTTTTTAAGCAGTTCCATGTTAGTAATCCATTCTTCCCCTAATTGTTTATCAAGTAATTCAGAAAGAGCTGGATTTGCTAAAGCAACCCATCTACGGGGAGTAACACCATTAGTGACATTTGTAAATTTATTGGGCCATAACTTTGCGAATTCAGGAAATAACTGTCTTTTAATTAAATCAGAATGTAGAGCTGCTACACCATTTACTTTTTGAGCTCCAATTGTTGCTAAGTTTGCCATTCTAATTGCTTTGCAATTATCTTCATCAATAATTGATAATTTTCTAAGGATTAAATCATTTCCTGGATATCTTAGCCTGACTTGTTGTAGAAATCTTCGGTTGATTTCATAAATTATTTCTAGATGACGAGGTAAAAGACTTTTGAAGAGATTTAAATCCCATTTTTCTAATGCTTCTGGTAGAAGAGTGTGGTTGGTATAAGCGACTGATTTTGTTGTTATGTCCCAAGCTTTGTCCCACTCAAAGTGATGAATATCGATAAGAAGACGCATTAGTTCTGCAACTGCAATTGCTGGGTGCGTGTCATTAAGTTGAACGGTCCAATGCTTTGGAAAATCTTCTAGTGGAAGAGATCTTTTGTCCATGCTCCTCAACATGTCCTGCAAAGAGCAGCTCACAAAGAAATGTTGTTGTTTTAATCGAAGTCTTCGTCCTTCATCTGTTCCATCATTTGGATATAAGACTTTAGAAAGTGTTTCGGATCCAACTTTTTCTTCAACTGCTCCGTAATAGTCTCCAATATTGAAGGCATAAAAATCAAAGCTTTCTGTTGCATCGGCCCTCCATAGCCTTAGCCGATTACAAGTGTTGACTTTATATCCAAGCATTGGCACATCGTGTGGAACCCCAATTGCATGTTCAGCGGCTACCCAGCGAGAACGATATTTTCCTTTCTCGTCAATGTAATTTTCAGTATGTCCTCCAAAGCCCACTAAACATGATTCATCTGGTTGGGGGAGCTCCCATGGCCATCCTCCTTTGAGCCATTTATCAGTTACTTCCACTTGCCAGCCATTCCGTATTAGTTGATTAAAGATTCCAAATTCGTAACGGATTCCGTATCCGATCGCAGGCACTTGAAGACTCGCAAGAGATTCCATATAGCAAGCTGCTAGACGTCCAAGGCCACCATTGCCCAGGCCAGGTTCTTCCTCTACCTCTAAAATATGATTAAGTGATTCAATACCAAAACGGTTGAGTGCCTGCTCTGCTTCTTTTTGAATACCAAGATTCAAAAGGTTGTTATTTAGTTGTGGACCAATTAAAAATTCTGCAGATAAATAAGCAACGCTTTTTTGAGGTCTTGCTCTAATTGCTTCAAGAGTTGCCAAATAGCGCGTCATCAGACGATCTCTTATGGCATAACTCAAAGCCATGTATAGATCATGAAGACTTGCTGTTGGGGCAAGCTTTCCTAAGGTAAAAAAAAGGTGTTCTGTCATGCCATCAAAGACGGCATTTGCATCGATTCCTGCTCTCTCTGGGTCTGCGTAGCAGCCTGGGGTTGGAAGACGCAGGTCTAATGGCTCGGAATTGCTCATGAAATGCTTAGAAGTTTTCGCAGGGTTGATTCACTTGAAGGGTGGTGTGATTTAGAGAATGCTTTCTATTAGATCAATCGGTAATTTTCAAAAGACGCTAGCTCTACTTTCGTAATCAGTTGGCAAGTGACATCAGATCAACACTTGATTAGATGTTGATGATTATCGGAATATCAACTGACTACCATTTTCAAGTCACTCGGTCACGTATGTTTCTTAACTGAGAATTTCAAGAACAGACCTCATGTGTTTTCCTCCATTCCTTTCAGTACTAAGCACCCATGATGTAGAGGTCGCTGAAACACTGATTGGGGTGATTAATTTCTTACTTATTTTTGTAGCCGCAAGAACCTTTGCAGAGGTCTTAGTAAGGCTCAGCTTGCCTACGATTGTTGGTGAATTGTTGGCAGGGGTTGTTATAGGTGCTTCTGGATTGCATTTACTTATGCCACCTACTACTAATGCACAATTGAATGAAGGGTTTGTAAATTTGATAAGTTCATTGGCATCTGTGCCACCTGAAGCAGTACCAGATCTTTATTTTGAAACTTTCCCATCACTTCAGGCTGTAGCAACTCTTGGTTTATATGCATTGTTATTCCTTACGGGCTTAGAAAGTGAGCTCGAAGAGCTTGTTGCAGTTGGTGTTCAGGCATTCACAGTTGCAATGGCTGGAGTGATTCTCCCGTTTGCTTTGGGAACTTTTGGGTTGATGTTTATTTTTCAGGTTGATTTGATTCCGGCAGTGTTTGCTGGGGCTTCGATGACTGCTACGAGCATTGGAATTACAGCTAGTGTTTTTGGTGAACTTGGTTTTCTCAAAACTCGTGAAGGGCAGATAGTTATTGGTGCAGCAGTCCTTGATGACATTTTGGGAATAGTTATTCTTGCAGTAGTTGTGGCCTTGGCGACTGGCGGAGCCTTGGAGATTGCGCCTATTCTCAAGCTGGTAGGTGCAGCCACTTTATTTGTGATTGGAGCAATCGCTCTCAGTAGAACTGCTGCACCTGGCTTTGATTGGTTACTTGAGAGGTTGAAAGCTCCAGGGGCAGTGGTTGTTGCCTCTTTTGTCATTCTTGTACTGAGTTGTTTTGTCGCGACGGCTATCGGATTGGAGGCAGCATTAGGAGCCTTCGCTGCTGGTTTGATTTTGAGTAGCTCAAAGAACAACCATGCGATTCAACAGTCGGTGCTTCCACTGGTTTCTCTTTTCGCAACAATCTTTTTTGTGTTAGTCGGAGCTGGAATGGATCTGTCTGTGATCAATCCTCTTGATCCAACTAGTCGTTCAGCACTTGTGGTGGCTGGATTTATGTTGATTGTTGCGATTGTGGGCAAAATTGCTGCAGGTTGGTCTTTCATTATTGATAAACCTACAGATCGGCTGGTTGTTGGACTAGGAATGATGCCCAGAGGAGAGGTTGGTTTGATTTTTCTTGGACTTGGGACTAGTGCTGGCTTATTAACACCTTCTCTTGAGGCAGCAGTTTTATTAATGGTTATAGGTACCACTTTTCTGGCACCAGTCTTACTAAGAGTTGTTTTAAAGGATAAAACCCCTGGAGGAGGTAATTCCATTCCTGACGATGTAGCCGCAAATCCTGTTGGTCTTGTCTAAAGTCCATATCTCTGAGTGGATTTACTGTGGTCTTCCGGGACTTTGGTCCATAGTTTTTTCACCCTTTTCACAGTTAGCTCATTTTTGAATGTCTTCTTTAGTTGCCAGTCCAAATTCCCCTTGGAGTTATTTAGGTTTTGACGTCTTTTCAGTTAGTAATACCTCTGAAAATCTCACTTTAGATAGACCTTATAAAGTTAACCCAGCAGTCTTGCTAGTACATGGTTTTGGAGCATCCACAGACCATTGGCGGCATAACATTCCATTCTTAGCAAGAACCCATGAGGTCCATGCAATTGATTTACTCGGTTTTGGTAGGAGCGCTAAGCCTTCTGAATTGAATTATGGAGGAGATCTTTGGAAGGATCAGGTTGTTGCTTATGTAAAAGAACGGATTGGAAGACCAACTGTAATTGTCGGGAACTCTCTAGGCGGATATGCAGCACTTGCAGCAGGGGCTGCACTTGATACACAATCCGCTGGTGTTGTTTTGCTTAATGCTGCAGGTTATTTCAGTGATGAAAAGTTTGCGCCTAAGCCGAAGGACCTGAATTCGAGAATTCGCCGAATGATTCTGAAAGGTTTGTCTAGAGATATTTTGGTGAATTGGTTAATTTATCCATTAATACAACGTCTGATTTTTGAGAACTTACGTAGACCTGCGGCGATTAGGAGAACTCTTCAGCAGGTTTACATTGATTCAACCAATGTTGATGATGATCTTGTTGAATCAATCCATAGGCCCTCTCTCGATCCTGGAGCATTTCAAGTCTTTCGAAAGGTTTTTCAAGCAAGGGGTTTACAGGGAAAGCCCTTGGATGCATTGTTTAATGATTTGAAAGCTCCTCTTTTATTGCTTTGGGGTGATAATGATCCATGGTTGAGGAATGCTAAATCTAAACAAGATAAATTTCGTTTGTTTGCACAAAAGGCCTCTTTAGAATTTAAAGAAGTCCTTATAAATGCAGGACATTGCCCACATGATGAAGTGCCCGACAGAGTTAATGAAGAAATGCTTCTTTGGCTTTATCAGAAATAAAGTAATTCGAATAATTTTTTTACTTTCAGAACCAAATTATGATTTTTTTGAAGAAAGATTTACCTTACGAACATTGGGAAATATCACAAGAGGATACTGGTAACCGATTAAGAATAGTGCCTGAACGTGGCGGTTTAATTACTCAGTGGTTTTGCAATGGTCGTGATGTCATTTATTTTGATGGAAATAGGTTTTTACAAAAATCTAAAAGTGTTCGCGGTGGGATTCCTATTCTTTTTCCTATTTGTGGAAGTCTTGTCGATGGATCTGTGCAATTACTGGATCAATCTTTTTCAATACCACAGCATGGATTTGCGAGGGATTGTAAATGGGAGCTGACTCCTACGAAAGATCAAAAAGGTGTTCTGCTTAGCTTGACTGAAAATAAAAAGACATTATCTCTTTTCCCGTACCATTTCTTAATTGAGATGGAGATATTCCTAATGCAGAGTTCTATTGACTTTAAGATCACAATTTTTAATAGAAGTGAAGATATGATGCCTTTTTCTTTTGGTTTACACCCTTATTTTAAGGTAATGGACTTGAAAGAAATAAAAATCGAAGGTTTGTGCTCTAAGTGTATGAATCATTTAACTATGATCGAAAGTGATACAGAACTTGAACTTTCTTATTTAGAAAAGGGAATCGATTTTCTTTCTAGTCCACTAGAGACAGTTACTCTGGTTGACTTTTTGGCGAATAAAAAGATAAAAGTTCTTTTTGAAAAGCCAATGGACCTAGGTGTTATATGGACAGATCCTCCAAGAAGTATGGTTTGTATAGAACCTTGGACTAGTCCAAGGAATTCATTAAACACTGGCGACCGCCTTCAATTTATTAAGCCTGGCTGTAAGCAAGAAATGAGATGTAGCTTTCTTGAATGTTGATTAACTACTTACTCCAGGCAGTCTACCTATTGCAATTTGATTCTTCGGATCAAATTGTTTTTTAATAGCTTTAATCAAAGCTGCCGATGGTGAATTGCTCCAAGCGCTTATTCTATTAATCGTGTTAAATGGTTGAATTAAAATGACAACTTGACCGCCTAACTTTGTTATTTTATTCCTGAGTCTACTTATATCATTTGTTGACTTTAAGTAATTGGATGTTTGCGAATTAACTTCCCAACCTTCACCCAGACCTGTTCCTGCTCCGAAACGCCATTCCCAACAACTTAGAGAATTCAGTTCTTCACTGTTTATGAGTTCTATGATCATCGATGGGGGCATATTTATACGTAAAAGAAAGTTAATTTTTCTAGTTGAAAGGTTTTCGCTTGTATTATCTAGATTGGGAGGCCCATCCCATTCTTGATGTTGAGTTTTTAGTTCGTGCTTATTTGCTAGTCTTTGTATACCTTCTATTTGATCTTCTAACGCTTTATTGGTAACACTTGCTAAGCCTAATTGCAAATGCCATATCTTGATAGTTTCTTTTTTCCAGTCAATATATTCAGGTGTGAAACTTGAATTAAGTAGCTCAGAACGGAAGGATTCGATGTTTTGCAATTTGCCATTAATAGTTAAATAGCTATGAGCGGATTTGATTGGTTCAGTTCTTAAAGTTAATTGTGTAATGAATGCCAAGCTTCCCCAACTTCCACAAAGTAATCTCATTAAGTCATATCCAGCAACGTTTTTGACTACTTGGCCACCAGCATGTGCCTCTAATCCATCACTACGTATTAGCCCTATCCCAATCAATTGATCGCGCACTCCTAAATGTTTTTGCCGCAAACTTCCTGAAAGGCCCCTAGCAATTAATCCACCAATAGTGCCAGTGCTTTTGGGTTTCAATATGGGAGAACTACCCCATGGCCAGTCAACTGCAAGCCATTGACCTTTTTCAGAGAGTGTTTTTTGCAGCTCAGTTAGCGATAGGCCTGCTTCAACCGTAATTGTTAGATCATCTATTGCATGATGGATAATTTGATGTATTCCTCGAGAGCTGATTGCTTGTGAATCTCCATTGATGGGAGGCCCCCAATTCATTCGAGTATTCATTCCACAAGGATGCCAGGGCTTGTTTTCTTTATGGAGCTCTGCAACAAGTTCAGCTAGCTCCTGTGATGATGTAGGTGCCATTGCCATGGCATTTTTTTGTGATTCTTGATTCAAGGCACTTGGTGTTATGAAGATTGTTGTGATTGACGATGATCCGACTGGATCTCAGACGGTTTATGGATGCCCTTTGTTGCTTTCTTGGGAGTTGAACGTTCTTAGAGAGGGATTGCGAAAAAATACACCATTAATGTTTGTATTAGCTAATTCACGGGCTTTGCTTGCAGAAGAAGCCTCAAAGCGTATTAAAGATATTTGTTTTGCTTTGAAGGAGGCAATTAGAGCAGAAAACTTATCTCAAAGCGAGGTTTTGTTAATTAGCAGAGGTGATTCTACTTTGCGAGGTCATTGGGTTCTTGAGCCAAAAGTGATTGCTCAGGAGTTTGGACCCTTTGATGCAACGCTACATGTGCCAGCTTTTTTTGAGGGAGGTCGTACAACAATTAATGGCGTTCATTTCCTTGATGGCGTTCCTGTTCATATGACTGAATTTGCTTCAGATCAACTGTTCGGATATAGCACTAGTGACCTCGCAAATTGGTTGCAAGAAAAAAGTCAAGGCTCAATAGTTTCTTCAACTGTCAAGAAGATAACTCTTACTCAGCTTGATTCTGCTGTTAATAGTTCCAAGGGAAAGCAAGATTTAAAAAGACTTTTGGACTCTTTTACTGATAATGAACATGTGGTTGTAGATGCCCTTAGATCAGAACAACTTTGTGCTTTGGCAGAAGTAGTTAGAAGTTTGATAGGCAAAAAACAATTTTTATTTCGATCTGCAGCTAGCTTTATCAACTCCCTTTCGGAATTAGTTCCAAGCATTTTGCCGGAAAATGAAATCTCTTCTCTTCGACGCCATGATTCATTTGGCAATTCGTTGCCAGGAATGGTTCTTGTTGGTTCGCATGTGAATTTGACTGACTTACAGCTAGAAACACTTCTTGAATGTAATCAATGCATAGGGATTGAATTGCCTGTTGCTAAGCTTGCCACTATATTTAAGACCGAAAAGAAAGAATTACTTGTGAAGGATTTAGAGTTATATTTTACAACAAGAATTCAAGAACTTCTGACAGAAGGCAAGACACCTGTATTGTATACTACTCGTGGAGAGATATATTTTTCTGAAGTCAAACAAAGATTAGATTTTGGATATTTCCTGGCAAGAATGATGGCTAGAGTTGCAGGCTCTATAGCTCCTAAGTTGGGCTATTTGATTAGTAAAGGTGGTGTTACTACAAATGTATTGTTGAAAGAGGGGTTGGATTTAAAATTAGTTCATTTGAGTGGTCAGATCTTGCCTGGACTTTCAATTGTTATGGCTTCTAGTAAAGGCAGTGTATCGGATTTACCTATTTTGACATTCCCAGGGAACCTGGGGAATAGAGAGACATTAATTCATGCTTGGCGAATTATAGAGTCCTGCTGATTTGGCAAGTAATTGCATGGGATGTACCACTTTTAAACTATTATTCAAATGACGACGAATTTGTAGTGTGCATCCTATATTTGCGCTTGATATTATACTTGCACCTGTCTTTTTAAGGTCTTTTACTTTTATTTTACCAAGTTCATTAGCTTCATTAGGCTGTACCAGGTTGTAGATTCCTGCACTCCCACAGCAAACCCCTATTTCTTCAACTTCACGGATTAAAAGATTAGGGATCGCTTCTAATAATTTCCTTGGTTGCTGAGAGATTTTTTGACCATGAATCATATGACATGGATCATGATATGCAACTTCATATGGTTCGCTGATATCGATTGAATCTCCCAGAGGTTGAAGACTTTCAAGAAAACTTTTTTGCAGTCCTTTTTTAGTTAGAAATTCATGTATATCAAATACAGGGACTTTGAAAGTATTCTCTACACCGAGAAGTTTCCCATAGGCTTTCATGGTATGTCCACATCCGGAAGCTGCGATTAAAACAGCATCTATGGCTGGTAAAGGGTCTGACTCTGATTGATTATCTGGTTTTCCAAAATTTTCTACAAGTGTTTTACCTAGCTCGATAGTCTCCTTCATGAGGCCTTGATGGTGGGCAACAGCTCCACAGCAGCCTTGTTGTCTAGGAATGACAACTTCAAAACCATTGGCTTGTAAGACTGCAAGCGTTGCTTGGTTAACCTCCGGATCAAAGCAGCGTTGAACGCAACCTAGAACAAGGCCCACTCTGCCTCTATAAGGTCCTTTTGATGGATTAATTTCTGGGAAACTGTCTGCAAAGCTTGCCTCAATTAGAGGAGGCATTAAAGCTTCCATCGCCTCAAGTTGTTTGCCAAAAAGCTTTATAAGACCAAATTCACGAAGCATTTTTTGAAAACTACTGCCTGAATAATTTCTCAAAGCAAATAGAATAGTTCGTAAACGTTTCGGATATGGCAGAACTTGTAGAAGTAATTTTCTAAATAGATTTTGACAAGGATCTCGCATTCCTACTTCGTTCAATTTTGGTCTTATTGATTCTATTAACTCGTCATAATGTACTCCTGATGGGCATGCACTTACACAAGCAAAACAGCCTAAACATGTGTCGAAATGATGTGCAATGGTTGCATCTAGTTGAACTTCTCCATTTTCAATAGCTTTAACAGTATGTATTCTTCCTCTAGGTGAATCCATTTCAGTGCCCAAGACTCTGTAACTTGCACATGTTGGAAGGCAGAAGCCACAATGTATGCAAGGGTCTAGTACGTCTGAATCGAAGTATTTATTTGTGGCACTTGATGATTCTCTCTTTCCGTCCATGATTTATTTGTATGTATTAGGTTTAGATAAATTAAAATTTTATCTGAGATCTTTAAGATGCATTCCTGATTGTTACTTTTTTCTGTGTTTCATTCCTTTAATACTGTTCTCAAGCCTCTCTAGGGAGTGTTTTTTTGGTTATCGAATAGAGGCTCGATCTGTTGAGCAGTTTTTTATCTAAAACCTTTCAATCACAGCTTCTCCAAATCCACTACAACTAATTGCTTCAACAGGTGGATCCATTAGGCGAGCAAGGTCATATGTAACTTTTTTATCTGAGATTGATTTGCTTAACCCTTTTGTAATTAGATCTGCTGCTTCTTGCCACCCAAGAAACTCAAGCATCATTACCCCGCTCAAAATCACCGAACCTGGGTTGATTCGGTTTAGACCTGCATGTTTTGGAGCGGTTCCATGAGTTGCTTCAAAGATCGCTGCCTTATCGCCAATGTTTGCCCCAGGAGCCATGCCTAGACCTCCTACAACAGCAGCAGCAGCATCAGATATGTAGTCACCATTGAGATTTAACGTTGCAAGGATTGAGTATTCCTGTGGTCTGGTTTGGATTTGTTGGAAGATGCTGTCAGCAATTCTGTCGTCGACTAAAACCATTTCACGCCATTTTCCATGCCCATGACTTTTGCCTATTGCATTTAAAACTTCTTTTATTTCTTCGCAAATTGTCTTTTGTTTCTCTGGCGTTAATGATTCATAGCCAGGTTCAATCAGTTTTGCATTTCCTTCGATTCCAAGATGGGGGCTGGAAAAATCATTTTCAAGAATCCAGCTTTCTCGCTCTGTAACACAAACTTCTCTGAATTCAGTAGTTGCTAATTCATATCCCCAGTCACGAAAAGACCCTTCAGTAAATTTCATGATATTGCCTTTATGAACAAGGGTGACGTGGCGTTTTTTTTCATTCAGTTTTAGAGCATGTTGAATCGCTTTGCGAATATGTCGTTGGCTGCCACTCTTACTTACAGGCTTTATTCCTATGCCTGCATCTGCAGGAATTTGTCGATTTCCTAGTTTGCCGTTTGCTGGAATGACAACTTTATTTAGATGTTCTTTGAGCTTGATCCCGATGGGATCATCACTTTCCCATTCGATTCCCATATAAATGTCTTCCGTATTTTCTCTATACACAATTAAATCAAGGTCCTCTGGTCTTTTATGAGGACTGGGAGTGCCTTTGTAATAGCGACAAGGGCGGACACAGGAATACAGGTCAAAAATTTGTCGAAGAGCAACATTTAATGATCGAATCCCTCCTCCTACAGGTGTTGTAAGTGGGCCCTTAATTGCGACACCGTAGGTTTGAATAGCTTTTAGGGTGTCTTCTGGAAGGTATTGATAGGTCCCATATAGATCACAAGCCTCATCTCCTGCATAAACTTTGAACCATTCGACATTTCGTTTTTTGCCATATGCTCTTTCTATGGCTGCATCGAGCACTCTTTGGGCGGCAGGCCAAATGTCAACACCTGTACCATCTCCCCGAATAAACGGGATAATTGGGTTGTCAGGTACTTGTGGCTGTCCGTTCAGGAATCTAATAGCTTGTCCTTTTGAGGGTTTTGTGAGCTTCTCGAATTGCGTCATAACTTCTTGATTGATTAACAGGCGTTCTTTCGAGCCTATGTCTTTGGGGATCAATTATGTTTGATAGTTAGCTCTATAGCTTTTCTCAGCCAAAAAGATGATTGCATTTCAACAACTGAATTGGTTCCTTTAAAGAATATGATCGATACCTCTTCCTCTGAGACTGAAAAAATAAACGAAGTATGGGTTGTGGCGGCTTGTTGGAATGAAGAAGCCGTTATATGTCAATTTATTGAAAGGGTGCTTTTACGTCCTGATGTTGCTGGATTGGTTTTAGTTGATGATGGCTCTACTGATTCGACATTGGAGAGGGTTAGACAGTGGCAGAAAAAATCTGGAGACCAAAAAAATGTTAAAAAGGTTGTTCTGATTGAATTGACTCGAAATTTTGGGAAAGAGGCAGCAATGCTTGCTGGACTTGATTTTGCGAAAGATTTCTCTGAAGCAGTTGTTTTGATCGATTCTGATTTACAGCATCCTCCAGAGTTAATTGATGAGATGGTAATAGCATGGCGCTCTGGAGCAGAAATCGTTACTGCGGTAAGGGATGATCGTGATCAAGAGTCGCTTTTTAAGATAACTAGTGCTGCCTGGTTTTATAAGATTTTTAATCGACTTGTAGATTCTGTTCAACTGATTGAAGGTGCTGGAGACTATCGACTACTTAGTGCTCCTGTTGTTGAAGCTCTTACGACAATGAGGGAGTTTGGGCGATTTTCAAAAGGGTTAGTTCCTTGGACTGGATATCGGAGCTTTGAGATTAGCTATAAAAGAGTTATACGTTCTGGAGGTGTTTCTTCGTGGAGCCCTATAAAATTATTTAGTTATGCATTAGATGGAATTTTTTCGTTTTCAGTATTACCTTTAAAGATTTGGACTTTTCTAGGGATTACAGTCTCATTTGTTAGTTTGATTTATGCATTATTAGTGATTCTACGTACAATTGTTCAGGGAATTGATGTACCAGGATACGCTTCATTGATAGTCGCTGTTTTATTTCTTGGAGGGATCCAACTCATAGGAATAGGCGTTTTAGGTGATTATATTGGAAGGGTATATGTTGCTGCAAGAGCAAGACCTCATTACTTTATTCGGCACATATATAATATAGATTAACTATATAGTCTAATTACTTGATTCTTTCATAAGGATAAGGTCTTTCCAC